>CAJAIJ010000045.1 GCA_903939845.1 uncultured Solirubrobacterales bacterium | reverse complement strand
GTCATCCTCGGGACCGAGCAGGGCCAGTCCACTCACGACCTCATGGGTCCTCCCCGAGAGCTGGGCAAGGTACTCGTGGGCCCTCATCTCGTCATCCGGCTTACCGATCAGGTGGCCCTCGACGACCACGTCGGTGTCACAGCCGATGGTCAGGACTCCCGACCTGGACGCAGAGCGAGCCTTGAGAAGAGCGTTGGCCAGGACGACCTCCTTCGGATCTCCATGGGTGATCTCCTCGACCCCTGAAACCTCGACCGAGAACTCGATCCCGAGGCGCTCGAGCATCTCCCTTCGCTGCGGCGAAGCAGACGCGAGAACTACCTCTGTCGACTCATCCATTCCCGTGGACCTGCGGTTGGCTCGGGTGACGCCGAAGTCGGCGCCCCGTTCAGATCCCCTCGGGGAACCAGATCGATATTTCCCGCTCGGCCGACTCGTCGGAATCCGAACCGTGAACCATGTTGAAAGTGACCTCGAGGGCGAAGTCGGCCCTGATCGAACCGGGCGCCGCCTCGACCGGGTTGGTCGAGCCGATCATCTGGCGCGCAGCCTCGACCGCATTCGGGCCTTCGAGCACTGCGGCCACCAGAGGGCCGCCGGTGATGAAGGAAACCAACTCGCCGAAGAAAGGCTTCTCGGTGTGCTCGGCGTAGTGCTCGTTGGCGATCTCCTCGGTCGCGGTCAGCATCTTGAGGGCCACGAGCCGAAGGCCCTTCCTCTCGAACCGGGCGAGGACCTCGCCGGTGAGGGAGCGTTCGAAGGCGTCTGGCTTGACGAGGATGAGAGTCTGGGACATGTCGGTATTGCTCCGTTTCGTGGTCTTTCGATTGTCAGGGTCGAGGGACCGCATGCGGAACCCTCGCGGCGACTATTCGCCGATTGAGTTCAGGCCTTTTCGCCCGGTTCGGGCGAGTTGATCGGTCGATCCTTCGAGCTGGACGAACCGCCGCTCGTCCCGGTCTTCCGAGGCGAAGGGTTCTCGGCCGTGGGTGACTCGGATCCGGAAGCCCTCGCGCCCGAAGGCTTCCGGCTCCCTGCACCCGGACTCTTCCCCGAAGAGGACCCGGCTTCGCCTCCAGCTGGCTTTCGAGCGCCCGTGGTCCTGCTCGACCGGGGCTTCCTCTCCGTCTTGGGGCTGGCCGAACCTCCGGACTCGGCGCGAGTACTGGCGGCCCTGGCCCTGGTCCCGCGACCGGAATCCCCGGAGCCGGTAGAACCGGCCCCCTCTTTCCGGCGGCTCGACTTCCTGCTCGGTTCGATCAATGTCTTCTCGCAATAAGGGCAGAGCTTCCACTCGATGCCGACCGGCCTGTCGCACGACGGACAGGGCTCCCTGAGTCGTGACCTGCAGCTGGGGCACTTGAGGAAATCCGGTTCTGCCGGGTATCCGCACTTTCGGCACGAGGTCGCCCGGTGCTGGCGCAGGACTGCCTGGGTCGCCTTGAGATCCCAGTCGCGTTCCTGAACGTCGTCCAGGAGCTCCTGAGGCCTCAGGATCGTGTAGACCAGCGTGCCGACGAACGGAAAGAAAGAGCCCGCAGTCGCGCACGCGATCAGGAACGGGTCCGAAAGCCGCTTCCTGGCGTCGTTGAACGTGAAGACGATCAGGGCGCCCCAGATCGCGACGAGGGAGATCAGCGCCAGTGTGACGAAGAGGTCGAGAATCGTGTTTCCGAGTCCGAAAATGGCCGTATTCATCCCTTGGGGTCGAAGTTCACAGGAACAGCCGTCCGAACAGGTATCCGATTCCGAAGAAAACGAGGATCACCATCGCGACCACGAGCGCAACAAGCGCCATCATGGTCAAGAGCTGCGAGCCGGACTGACGATTCACCGCACAATCCTTCCATATGACCCGGATAGAGGCGAAAGCGGGCGACCGGTGCGATTCAGTCCTGCAGGGCCGCACGGAGCAGGTGGGACCCACAGACCAGGACGACCGCCCCCCGGGAGGCGGCCTCGGAGCGGGCCAGCGCCAGTGCCCCGGCCGGATCCTCGGCGATCCGGGCCTCCAGACCGACGGCGGCCGAGACCTCGGCCAGCTCCACGGGCTCGACTGCTCGGCGTCCCGAAGCCTCCCCCGCCTCGACCACGGGTCGACAGAGGAAGACCTCGGATGTGATCGAACCAAGCGCCTCGATCATCGACGCGTGATCCTTGTCGGAGAGCACGCCGAACACGGCGACCACCGGCCGATCCCCGACTACCTCCGGCAGGGCCGTAGCGAGAGCCTCGATCCCGTCCGGGTTGTGGGCGACGTCGAAGATGATCTCCGGATCCCCCCCGAGGGACTCGAGCCGGCCCGGCACTGCGAACTCCCTCGAGACGCGATCGAGAAGTGTCCGGTCGGATGGACCGACCAGAGCCTCGACCGCCGCCTCGGCAAGCGAGAAGGCCAGCCGCCGGAACTCTCCCCTCGGCCAGGCTCCGAGCTCCGTCCCGGACACCTCGACCCGCTCGCACCCCAGCTCCGAGGCCGTCCGCTCGGCGAGCTCCTCGATCTCGGGGTCCAGGGGTCCCGTGATCAGGGTCGCATCGGGGCTGAGGACCGCCAGCTTCTCGATCGCGATCGCGGACCTCGTAGGACCGAGCCACTCGGTGTGATCGAGACCGACCGAGGTGAGCACGACCACCTCGGAGGAGAGCACGTTGGTGGCGTCGAGCCTCCCTCCCATCCCGGCCTCGACGACGGCGATCTCCACCCCGGACTCGGCGAGGGACAGCAACTCGGCCGCGACCGAGGCCTCGAACTGGGTCACGGGACCCGAGTCGGGCAGGGAAGACTCGACTTGCGGAATCGCATCGCGAACCCGGGCGACGGAATCCGACCAGACCGAGGCATCGACCTCGCCGCCGTCGACCAGGACCCGTTCAGACCAGTGCTCGAAGTGCGGCGAAGTCATGCACCCGTTCCGGACTCCCCGTGCGGTCAGGATCGCTGCGGCCGACCTGGTCGTGGAGGTCTTGCCATTGGTGCCGACCACATGGATCGATCGAAACCGATCCTGGGGCCTCCCCAGCACCTCACAGAGCGACTCGATCCGGGCCAGACCCGGACGCCATCCGACTCCGGCGAGCGAGTCCAGCCAGGCCTCTGCTTCGTCAGGACCGGGGGCCATGGTCAGCCCAGACCGGCTATCTCCGCCCTGATCTCCTGCTCGCGTCGCCTCTCCTCGACGACGACCTCTTCCGGGGCCTTGTCGACGAAACCCGGCGCCGAAAGCCGACCGGTTACTTTCGCGAGGTCCTTTTCGAGTTTGGCGCGTCGGCTGTCGAGCCGCTCCCGGAGGGCCACTTCATCGATTCCTTCGCTCGGGATCACCCCGAAGCCGGCCACGGTCGCGATCGGTTCGGCGTCACCCCCGGGTTCGAGTCTGGCCAGAGCCGTCACGAACTCCGGAAGGTCGGCCCCGTCGGGCTCGACCACCGAGAGCACCGTCCCCGGCGAAATGCCGGCGACATCGCGCCAGCCCCTGATGGTCCGGGTCATCTCGATCGCATCTCCGAACCGGGACTCCAGGTCGGGGTCGATCCTGAGCGGATCGAAGATCGGGAAATCATGGACGACCAGATGCCCGTCCTGCCAGGGATGGAACCGCCAGATCTCCTCGGTGACGAAAGGCATGATCGGGTGGGCGAGGGCGAGGGTGCGCTCGAGAACCGATAGCAGCACTGCCGAGAGCTCGGGATCGCCTTCGGCCTCGTAGAGCCTCGGCTTGACGATCTCGAGATACCAGTCGCAGAGATCTGAGAAAACGAAGGAGTAGAGCTCGAGGGCCGCGTGGGAGAAGTCGTATTCGTCGAGCAGCGAGCCGATCGTCTCGATCGCCGACTCCATCCTCGAGAGGATCCAGCGGTCCTCCTCTGCCTTCGGGGCCTCCGGAACCTGGCGGGAGGAATCGTGGTCTACGTTCAGGAGCACCAGCCGGGAGGCGTTCCAGAGCTTGTTCGCCAGATCCCGACCCTGCTGAACCTTGGCATCGGAGAACCTGACGTCCTGGGTCGAAGACATGGCCAACAGGCCGAACCTGAGGGCGTCTGCCCCGTGGCGGTCGATCTCCTCCAGCGGATCGATCCCGGTACCGAGCGACTTCGACATGCGTCGGCCGTCCCGCGCCTGGATCACCGAGTGGACATAGACGTCGTGGAACGGAATGTCGCCCGCAAACTCGATCCCGGTCATCACCATCCGGGCAACCCAGAGGAAGAGGATCTCGCGGGCGGTGGTCAGGAAGTCGGTCGGGTAGAAGGCCCTGAGTTCGGGAGTGTCATCGGGCCAGCCCAGGGTCGCGAAGGGCCAGATGGCCGACGAGAACCAGGTATCGAGGACGTCCTCGTCCTGGACCCAGCCTTCGCCCTCGGGAGCCTGCTCTCCGACCCAGGTCTCGTCGCCGCGATACCAGACCGGGATCCTGTGCCCCCACCAGAGCTGCCTCGAGACGCACCATGGCCTGATCTCACGCATCCAGTCGAGGTAGACCCGCTTCCACCTCTCCGGCGTGATCCGGACCCTGTCCTGCTCGACTGCCTCGATCGCCGGGGCCGCGAGTTCCTCCATGCGACAGAACCACTGGAGCGAGATCAGGGGCTCTATCCGCTCGCCCGACCTGTGAGAGAACGGAACGGAGTGGGTGTACGGCTCCTCTTCGACCAGGGCCCCTTCCTCCCGCAGGGCATCGGCCACGGCCACCTGAGCCTCGGCCACGGTCAGCCCGGCGAAGCGATCGCCCGCTGCCTCGGTCATCCGACCGTCCTCGCCGATGATCGTGATCTCTTCGAGTCCGTGTTTGCGGCCGATCTCGAAGTCGTTGACGTCGTGGCCCGGGGTGATCTTGAGTGCGCCGGTCCCGAATTCGATGTCGACATGCTCGTCCGCGATGATCGGGATCCGCCGTCCGACCAGAGGAAGGATGCAGTGGCTTCCGACGAGGTCGGAGTAGCGCTCGTCGGATGGGTTCACCGCGACGGCCGTATCGGCCATCATCGTCTCGGGCCTGACCGTTGCGACGGTGAGGGTCCTGTCGGAGCCCTCGACCGGATAGGCAATCGAAAAGAGGGTGTCGATCTCTTCCCGGTTTTCGACTTCGAGGTCCGAGATCGCGGAGCGCGATCCGGGATCCCAGTTCACCATGTAGTTGTCCCGGTAGATGTAGCCCTTCTCGAAGAGCTCCACGAAGACCTTCCGGACGGCCCTGGCGTAACCCTCGTCGAGGGTGAAGCGCTCACGCTCGTAGTCGCAGGAGGCTCCGAGCCTCTGATACTGATCGCGGATCCTGCCGGAGTGCTCCTCCTTCCACTCCCAGACGCGCTCGGTGAAGGCTTCGCGACCGATCTCGTGCCGGTCCGTGCCCTCTTCCTTCAGCTTCTTCTCGACTACCGCCTGTGTGGCGATGCCGGCGTGGTCCGTTCCGAGGATCCAGAGGGTGTTGCGACCGGACATCCGGTTTTTCCTGACCAATGCATCCTGCATCGAGCCGTTCAGCGCGTGGCCCATGTGGAGCACTCCGGTTACGTTCGGAGGGGGGATCGAGACCGAGTAGTTCTCGTCGGGCGTCCCGGTCGCTTCGGGATGGAAGTAGCCGCCTTCCAGCCACTCCCGGAAGATTCGTGGCTCGGCGTTCTCTGGCTCCCAGCGAGTGGTCGCCTCGAGCGTATCTCTGGCTTCCTGGTCCAAGGAGGGCGATCTTATTGGTCGGACACCGACCCGCCGCAGCCGCCCCGACCGGCGATCAGGCCGAGCGTTCGCTCAAATCGCCTTCGTCGTCGATACCGATCGGGTCCTCCCCGGCATCGGTCACGAGCATCGGCGGCTGACCCTTTTCGATCGACTCCCTGGTCACCACGCACTTCGAGACGTCGCTGCGCGAGGGAAGTTCGAACTGGACGTCGAGCAGAGCCTCCTCGATGATCGACCGGAGGCCACGCGCACCGGTCTCGCGCTGGATCGCAAGGTCGGCAATCGCATCGAGCGAGTCGTCGGCGAAGACCAACTCGATCCCGTCGAACTCGAAGAACCTCTGGAACTGCCTCGTCAGGGCGTGGCGCGGTTCGGTCAGGACTCTGACCAGATCGCCTCGATCCAGCTGATGGAGAGCAGCGACCACCGGGAGGCGACCGATGAACTCGGGGATCATCCCGAACTCGATCAGATCCTCGGGCAGGACCTGCTCGAACAGCTCACCCGGATCCTCGCGGCCCTGCTCGATCGCAGCTCCGAAACCGATTCCGCGGCGATCGACCCTGCGCTCGATAACGTTCTCGAGTTCGGCGAACGAACCTCCACAGATGAAGAGGATGTTCGTCGTGTCGATCGTCAGGAACTCCTGATGGGGATGCTTCCTGCCTCCCTGGGGCGGGACCGAGGCGGTGGTCCCCTCGAGGATCTTCAGGAGGGCCTGCTGGACCCCCTCGCCCGAGACATCGCGGGTCAGGGACGGGTTCTCGGCCTTCCGGGTGATCTTGTCGATCTCGTCGATATAGATGATTCCGGTCTCGGCCCTGGCGACGTCGTAATCGGCAGCCTGAATCAGCTTGAGGAGGATGTTCTCGACGTCCTCGCCGACGTAGCCGGCTTCGGTCAAGGCGGTCGCATCGGCGATCGCGAAAGGTACGTTCAGGATCCGGGCGAGGGTCTGGGCGAGGAGCGTCTTGCCGCAACCGGTGGGACCGAGCAGCATGATGTTCGACTTCTGAAGCTCGACCTCGGGGTCGTCCGACTCGGCCATTCGGACCCGCTTGTAATGGTTGTAGACGGCGACCGAGAGGTTTCGCTTGGCCGACTGCTGGCCGATCACGTAGTCGTCGAGGACGGCGTTGATCTCCTCGGGCTTCGGCAGGCGTTCGAGGTCGATCTCGGGCCCGACGGGCCCCGGCTCGACCATCTCCTCGTCGATGATCTCATTGCAGAGGTCGATGCATTCGTCGCAGATGTAGACGCCCGGACCGGCGATCAGTTTCTTGACCTGCCGCTGAGACTTGCCGCAGAAGCTGCAGAGGAGTTGCTCGTTGGAGTCGCTGGTTCGTGCCACGGGTCCGGCCTTTCGGTGTCCTTCGGTTTCGGTTGGTCGGCCGGTTCCCAATCTAACGATGGGTGACTCCCGGCCAGCGAGGTTTTTTTCAGGGTCGGGGTTCCGGTCCCTGCCGGCGGGAAAAAGATTGCCTCGGGCCCATCTGTCCGGTTACGGGTAGCCTGCGGCCATGGCCATGGAGGTAAGAAGGATCGAAACTGAATCCCTTAGCGAGGTCGAGCCTCTTTTCGAGGCCTACCAGCGGTTCTACGAGGTGGAGGACCCGGACCGCGATCGGAATCGCCGCTTCCTCGAGAGGTTCGTCGGGACTGATGATGAGGGCTGGCTCTTCGGGGCCTTCGAGGCGGACCGGATCCTCGGCTTCACCTGCCTGCATCGGCACAAGAGCTCATTGAGGGCTGCCGATACGGTCCTGATGTACGACCTCTTCGTCCTGCCGGACGCTCGCGGCAAAGGGGTCGGTCGGGCCCTGATCGAAAGGGCGCTCGAGGTGACCAGGGAGTCCGGTGCCGTCTGCCTCGAATGGTCGACCGCCCCCGACAACGCCACGGCCCAGAGGCTCTACGACTCGATGCCCGGCGCCGAGAAGTCGACCTGGATCACTTACGAAATCGGAACCTGAGGCCCTGGGCACGGTCCGAAAGCAAAAACGGGCCGCCACCCGGAGGTGACGACCCGTCTCGGGGAAGGCCGTAAGCCGCCCCAGTCAGTCATTTGATTCCTACCGCTGATCTCCGGGAAGGTCGACTTCGACCTCCTCGACGACCGGAGCCTCCTCGATTCCGGCGGTCGGACCACCACCGGTGACGACCTGTCCACCCTTGACCTCGACCAGGTTGAAGTAGAGGACCGAGACGATGATCGACAGGTAGGGATAGACCGCTACCAGGAGCGCGATGCCGCCGATGATCCCGAGAATCGGGGAGATCGCGGCGAGCAGGCCGATGATCACGGCCAGGACCAGGTAGGCCACGACGATCAGTGCTCCGACGCCCAGGATCCGCCACCGGTTGCCCTTGGTCAGCTCGGAGCTCCTCGACATCGAGTCGAAGACGCCCTTGCCCTCGACCATCATCGCCGGTGTGGAGACCATCCACATCAGGGTGAGGATGATGCCGGGGATGATGAAGAGGACGAACCCGATCGCAACCAGAACCCCGACCACGATAGAGAGCAGGAACAGGGCAAACAGTCGCGGAGTGACCAGGCCGAAGAGTTCACCGACCGAGGCATCCACCACCCCGTCGGCTTCGACGTCCTCGACGATCTTGACGATGGTTCCTGCCAACCAGACCGAGGCGACGATCTGGTAGACGGTCGCGATCAGGTTGATGAACCAGCCGGAGTCGGCCGCGATCGCATTGAGGATCACCATCGGCACCAGGAGGATCAGGGCGACGACCCAGACCGTCCCGAAGGCCTGCTTGTAGATGTCCCCTGTCCTGCTGAAGACACCGCCTATGTCGAGATGTCCGTCAGGAGTAACTGTGCTGTTCAATTTTCCACTCTCCTACCTGTTTGGTTGGGCCCGTAAGGGCTTCCGATTCCTTCGCACCGCCCGGACGAGATCCTTTAAGGATGCCGTTATGGGAGAAAGTAACCAACGGCACGAAAAGGAGATGCCGCTTCGCGGCCGGATTTCCGTAAATAGCGTGGTTTTCGGTCGGCCGGGGTGCCGCGCCGCCAGGGGAGCTACCGGTTCAGTGGTGCTCGATGACCCGATCGACGATGCCGTACTCCTGGGCCTCTTCGGCACTCATGAAGTAGTCGCGCTCGGTGTCGTGGGTGATCTTCTCGAGGTCCTGGCCTGTGTGCTTGGCGAGAATCCTGTCGAGCCGGCCACGGGTATCGATGATCTCGTTGGCGTGGATCTCGATGTCGGTGGCCTGCCCCTGGAAGCCCGAGGAGACCTGGTGGATCAGGATCTTCGAGTTGGGCAGGCTCATCCGCTTGCCCTCGGCACCTCCTGCCAGCAGGAGGGCCCCCATGCTCATCGCAATTCCGACGCAGATGGTCTGGACGTCGGGCTTGATGAACTGCATCGTGTCGTAGATCGCCAATCCGGCGTAGACCGAGCCACCCGGCGAGTTGATGTAGAGGCTGATGTCCTTCTCGGGATCGTCGGACTCGAGGTGCAGGAGCTGGGCCACGATCAGGTTGGCGATGTCCTCGCTGACGCCGGTCCCGAGGAAGATGATCCTCTCGTTGAGGAGACGGGAGTAGATGTCGAACGAACGCTCGCCTCGCGAGGTCTGCTCGATCACCATCGGAATGACTTGATTCACGGGATCCATGGCGGCGAGTCTATCGGGGAGGGGCGTCGGGCTGCCTACCGGGGGTCGCCCGGGGTCCAGAGCTTGCCCTCGGCCTCTCCGGCCTCCCCGGATTCATCTCCTTCGGCGGGCCCGGACTCGGCGACGGGGACGGGCCTCGCCGACTCGACGATGAGATCGATCGCCTTCCTGACCCTGATGTCGGCTGCGATCATCGTGTCGCGTCCATCCCGCTTCAGGCGCTCGAGGAGTTTCGCCGGGGTGGTCCGTTCGTGGCCGGCCATGTGTTCGAGTTCGGCCTCCATCTCTTCGTCGGAGACCTCGATCGCCTCGGCATCGGCCACCGCGACGAGCACGGCTTCGCGCTTGATCTCCTGCTCGGCATCGGGTAGCGACTCCTCGATGACCTCCTCCCTGGTCTTGCCCTGCATCTGGAGGTAGGAATCGGGATTCATGCCCTGTCCGGCGATCTGACGCTCGACCCTCTCCCATCGCTCCTGGCCACGTGCCCGAAGGATCTCGTCGGGAACCTCGACGGTCGCTCCGGCGACGGCCGCATCGATCGCAGCGACACGGAAGTCCTGCTCGGCGCGCTCCGAAAAGGCCTCGGCGATCCGACTCTCGATGTCGGCCCGCAGCTCACCGATCGTCTCGAATTCGGATGCTTCCGCAGCGAACTCATCGGTGGCCTCGGGCAGGATCTTCTCTCGCACCTCCTTGACCTGAACGGAGAAGACCGCGTCCTTCCCTGCCAGGTCGGGGGCCCCGTACTCGTCCGGGAAAGTGACCTCGACCTCGACCGATCCACCTGCGGAGGCACCCTTCAGCTGGTCCTCGAAATCGTCGATTAGTCGACCGGCACCGATCTCGATCACCTGGTCGTCGGCGCTCCCGCCCTCGAATTCCTCACCGTCGATGCGGCCGACGAAGTCGGCCAGGAGGTGGTCGCCCTCTTCGGAGGCCCGGTCGACCGTCTCGAGACGGGCCATGCCCTCACGGAGCCTGTCGACCTCGCGGTCGACCAGATCGGACGGAACATCCGTAGCGGGCTTCTCGACCTCGAGGCCGAGATATTCACCGAGCTCGGCCGAGGGGCGCACCCCGGTCTCGAAGCTGAACTCGAGCGTCTGGCCTTCGGAATCAGGGGTTTCCTTCACCTCGATCTCGGGGTCACCGATCGGGACCACTGCGGACTCGAAGACGGCTCGCTGATACCACTCCGGAAGAGCGTCCCGGACGGCTTCCTCGAACACCGACGGGAAGCCGAGTCGCTGGATCACGAGCGACGGCGGAGCCTTTCCCTTTCGGAAGCCGGGCATCCTCATCTCCCGTGCCATTTTCCGGGCCGCCCGCTGGACGGCGCGGTCGACCTCATCGGCCGGGACAACTACCTCGACCCGGGCCCGGGATCCTTCCAGTTCGGTTACATCGGTCTTGAAGTTCTCGCTCACGGCCGCCTGACACTAGCGACCCGGGGGACCTGTCGGCCTGCTCAGTCCCCGCGGCCGCGGACGCGTGCCTGTCTGAGCGCCGAACCGAAGTCGAGCCAGAACCCGATCAAGCGACCGACCGGACCGGTCACCAGCCACGCCCTCAGCGGAGAACGTCGCAGGGGTCCGCCCCCCTTCACTTCGCGGTCCACTCTCACTCGCCGGACCCTGCCGATCCAGGAAGTGGTCCACCGGCACGGATCCTGCTTTCCAGCAAGTCGCCGTGTCCGCTCCTCACGGCCCTGTCGGCCCGTTTCGGATCGAGGTCCACACCGCTATCGAACGCCAGGTCCAGGAGTTCCTGCTTCCTCATGCTCATTCTGGCCGACTCGAAGAAGGTCCAGGCCAGGACTCCCAGGATCAGGAAGGTCCCTTCCACCATCATGATCACGCCGGCAATGCTCTGGTCGGCAACGGCGCTGAGCCCCCACTTGGCCTGCCCTGCCGCGTAGTTCTCGTAGATCGTCACCTGACTCCACATCAGCACGTTCCCGAGGATGGCGGCCCCGAACCTGACCACGATCGTGTAGACGATCCTGGCGCCGGGTCCGAACCAGGACGGGGTCGGGAGAGGACCGAACACTGGCATCCACATCAGGACACCGAACCCGAGGAACATGGCGTGCTCCAGACCGTGGATCAGCGCCCCTCCGTAAGCGGCATCGTAGAAGGCCGGGATGTGCCAGATGTAGAGGTTGAGAATCCAGAGCGGGAAGGCGATGAAGGGGTTGGCAAGGACCTGGAGCCGGCCGATGTAGGGAAGTGCCAGGACGGGCTGCAGGATCGATCGGGTGAACCCGAGCACGATCAGGAGGCTCGCGATGTCGCCGATGATCAGGTGCTCGATCATGTG
>CAJAIJ010000044.1 GCA_903939845.1 uncultured Solirubrobacterales bacterium | reverse complement strand
TGTCGCTCTCTGCGACCTCGAGACCGGCCGCAACCGACTCCGACCGGGTGGCACCACCCTCGACGACCACGGCGGCCGCCACGGTGAACGACTCGGCCTCACCGGGAGGTACTGCAAGAACGGTCTGTTCGACCCTGCTCGAGTCTTCGCAGGCGATGACCGACCATTCGTACATCGGCCTTCCGGCCACCTCCACCAGCGCCTTCGGACCGCCTGCCCCGAGGCGCTCCCCGGAGCCTGCGGCGACGATGATTGCCGTCGCCACAGCCTCCTCGGAAGGCCGGGAAGAGCTCACCTGGTCGGGTTCGGTCAGGCCGAGGCCGCGACCGAGGCCTGGAACCGCTCCTCGAGGAGGTTGTCGAGGTATTCCTCAGCGCCCTCCTCGTCCTTTTCCAGCGCGTACATGAACTCCGAGGCGAGGATCTTCTTCGCCCGGGTGTACATCTGCTTCTCGCCCGTGGAAAGACCCTTCTCCATCTCCCTCAGCGCGAGGTTGCGAACGACCTCTGCCAGTTCGAAGACGTCTCCGGTCTTGATCTTCTCCTTGTTGTACTTGAACCGGCGATTCCAGTTCTTCGGCATGTCGGAGACCTGATCGGAGAGGACCGAGATGACCTTCTTGATCTCGTCCTCGTCGATCACCCGGCGAAGACCGGTCGAAATCGCGTTTTCGACCGGAACCTTGACGGTCATGTCGTTGTGGAGGATCTTGATCGTCAGGTACTCGCGCTTCTCGCCCATGAGCTCGGTGGTCTCCTTCTTCAGGATGACCCCGGCGCCGTGGTGCGGGTAAACGACCTTCTCGCCCTCTTCGAAGTCACAGATCGGAGCTTCGATCTCGATGTCTTCGAGGAGTTCTTCTTCTACTGCTTCTTCTGTGTCGGGAATCGTTCTCTCCTTCGTGTTTCGTGACGGCCTCGCCGTCACCTGGTGAAAGTCTGGTCGGCCCTGACGGTCTCACGGAGCCGGCGAATGCCTTCCCGGATGTCCCGGGTGCGGGCCTCGCCGATCCCCTCGACCGCCTCGATCGCGGAGTCCGGTGCCGCAAGCAGCTCTTCGAGGCTGCCGAAACGGTGTACGAGCTTCTGGATCGCGAGCCGGGGAAGCCTAGGCACCTCGCCGAGGATCCGGTATCCGCGAGGCTCGACCGCGAAGTCCTGGGTATTGACCTTGCGGTCGTAGCCGAGCTGCTCGGCCAGGGTCCCGAAGTCGAGCAGGTCCTGATGGGGAAGCTTCGCCAGGGATATCGCTATCCGTTCGACCGACTCCTCGGTGTCTTCGACCGCGTAGTCGCGGATCAGGGCGATCCTCTGGGCAGCTACGCCGACCATCGCCTCCTCGAGCTGCATCTCGATCAG
Organism: uncultured Solirubrobacterales bacterium; assembly: GCA_903939845.1. Lineage (GTDB taxonomy): Bacteria > Actinomycetota > Thermoleophilia > Solirubrobacterales > 70-9 > 67-14. Next base: position 8,614 of record CAJAIJ010000044.1, on the reverse strand, counting down.
GCGACCCTCGGTCCCGAGCTCGACGATGTAGCGCTCGACCTCGGTCGCCATGCGCGAGACCAGCTCCGAGCGCTGAAGGACGGCGAGGGCGTCGTAGAGGAACACGTTGCCCCTGAGCTCCGAACTCGTCAGGCGCTGGCTCAGGTCATCGAGCCGTGTGCGGTAGGTCGTCAGCGTGGCCAGGGCCTGATTGGACTTGGCCAGGACCGAGGGGATGTCTTCGAGGATGTACTTGACTCCATCGACGTAGATCGAGACGACGTCGCGACGCTGGGAGATCGCGATCACGAGCGCGTCGACCTGCTTGGAGACCCGCTCGGCAGTGCGGTGGCGGGTGCCGGTCTCGGCCGAATGGATCGTCGGGTCGGGCATCATCTGCACGTTTGCCCAGGTGATTCTCGATGCGTCGGAGTCGACCACGATCGCCCCGTCCATCTTTGCGACCTGGTAGAGGAGGGCCGGCGTGTACTCGACATCCAGCTTGATCCCGCCCGACAGCATGAACCCGATCTCTTCGAGTTCGCCGACCACGATCAGGCCACCGGTCCGGGCATGAACGATGTTGTCTATCCCCTCCCTGAGCTGGGTTCCGGGGGCAACGGCGTCTATGGCCCTCAGCAGTCGAGGATCCTGACGCTCATCGGATGGCGCCAAATCACTATCGACCGCTCTAAGCATCCGACTTATTATGCCAGATTCGGCATCAGGGCGGGATATCCGGCCTCCCACGCAAAGAGGGGGCCTTCGTGAACGGACTGTCTGCCGCTCGAAGGCCGTTTTCAGGCCGCTGAACGGGCCGGGTGCGAGTCGAAGGCCCGCCCGAGCGCGGCCCTTATGTCGGCGACCGGGAGCAGCCCCTCCACCTGCTCGCCGGGGTCCGGGCCGAGGACCGGAGAGAGGCCGAACTTGACCGCCTCGGCCGTCCTGCGATCTGCATGGCCTACGAATCGGAGGTCTCCGGTCAGACCGAGTTCGCCGAAGCAGGCCAGCGGCCTTCCCTCGACCTCGCCGGCCGGTCGGCCCCGGAACGCCGAGACGATCGCGACGGCGACGGCCAGATCGGCGCCCGGTTCATCGACCCTCACCCCGCCGACCACATTGACGAAGACGTCCGAGGCCCCGAGTCCGAGGCCGGCATGCCGAGCGAGCACGGCGAGGATCATGCTGAGCCGGCTGCGGTCGATCCCGTTGACCACCCGCCTGGGTACTTCCAGCTCGCTCGGCGAGACCAGTGCCTGGACCTCCACCAGTAGCGGTCGGGTTCCCTCCATCGAGGCCAGCACGACCGAACCGACCGCGCCAGTGGCCTCGCCCGCAAAGATCGCAGAGGGATCCCGGACCTCGTTCAGCCCGCCCGAGCGCATTTCGAACACACCGGTCTCGCTGGTCGCTCCGAATCTGTTCTTGGCCGCCCTGAGGGTCCGGTAGGTGCGCTCGCGCTCGCCTTCGAACTGGAGCACGCAGTCGACCAAGTGCTCGAGGACGCGCGGACCGGCAAGGCTCCCCTCCTTGGTCACGTGGCCCACGAGCACGACGGCCGTATCGACGCGCTTGGCGACCTCGGCGAGTGCGTTCGCACATTCCCGGACCTGACCCACCGAGCCGGGGGCACCGGTCAACTCGGCGCTGTGGACGGTCTGGATCGAGTCGACGACACAGACGGCCGGCCGCTCGGTCTCGATCGTGGCGAGGATCGTCTCCAGCGAGGTCTCGGCCAGGACCGGAACGGCGAGAGCACTCGGCCCGAGGCGCTCGGCCCGGAGCCGCACCTGAGACGGGGACTCTTCACCGGATACGAAAAGGGTTCCGGCACCCGATGCCTGGACGTTTGCGAGGGTCATTCCGGTCAGGGTGCTCTTGCCGATCCCCGGTGCGCCACCCAGCAGCACGACCGAGCCGGGAACTATGCCACCGCCGAGAACGCGGTCGAGCTCGCCGATCCCGGTCGAGATCCGGCCCTGTTCGATCGTGGCGACCTCGGAGAGCGGGATCGGCTTCGCCCCTGATGCAGACGACCTCCTGCCACCGACCCGGCCGTCGGCCTTCGGCTCCGGTGCGGTCTCGACCAGCGTGTTCCACTCCTGGCAGCCCGGACACTGTCCGGACCAGGCCATCGCGACGTGGCCGCACTGCTGGCAAACGTGTCTTGAGCGGACTCTGGCCATCATTTCCTCCAGAGAGGCTAGGCGTCGGCGAGGACAGATCCGCCCCCCGGCCGGTAGGATCGAAGGGATGGATTTCTGGCTCTTCCTGCACCTCGTAGCGATGGCGTTCTTCGTCGGAGGACAGCTGATGCTCGCGGCCGTAGTGGTGCCGGTCGTCCGGACCGGAAGCGACCCCGCCGCGATGAAGGCGGTTGCCCAGCGGTTCGGCATCGGGAGTGCCATCGCGATCGCCGTCCTGATCGTGAGCGGCATGGTCATGGCATCGCACTACAACCTCTGGAGCACCCCCGAGTTCCACGCCAAGATGGGCCTTTTCCTGGCCGTGCTGATCGCCCTCGGGCTGCACATCAAGTTCTCGGGATCGCACGTCCTGATGGCGATCACCTTCCTGCTCACGCTGGGCGTGGTCTGGACCGGGATCGCGCTTCCGGCCTGAATGGGCCGCCCACTGCCGAGTGGTAGCGTGACGACTCGATGACGACCGAAGACCGAGTCACCGAGTCCGGCGAGAGGAGGACCGAGCTTCGCTTCCTCAACTGGATCGCGATCGTGGCGGTCATCGATGTCGTCCTCCTGATCCCCCTCATCTGGTCCTCCCGCTGGCTCGCCGACAACCACGAGGTCGTCTCGGTGCTCGGCCCGATCCACGGCTTCCTCTTCATCGGGCTGATCGCGATGGTCGCCTGGGGCAGCATCCAAAAGTGGTGGGGCTGGTGGTTCCCGGTGATCGTCGTGCTCACCCTCGGTCCGATCGGCTCTCTGGTCGGTGACTGGATCGTGAGAAGGAAGCTGAAGGCGACGGGATGAGCGAGCTGGCCGAAGTCACGTGGAACCTCGACGACCTGCTCGGGGAGCGGTCCGACCTCGACCCACAGGTCGCCGTCGGAGAGATGCTCGACGAGGCCGAACGGGAGGCCGGGCAGTTCGCCGAAACCTACGAAGGAAAGGTCGCCGGTCTCGACAGCGAGGGCCTGAGAGATGCGATGACGCAGCTCGCCCGCATCTCCGACCTCGCCGGCCGTGCCCTCAATTACGCACACCTGCGTTTCGCGGCCGACACGGCCGACCCCGCAAATGGGGCCCTCCTCCAGATGGGCTCGGAACGGGCCACGGCCATCCAGACCCAGCTTCTCTTCTTCGAGCTCGAATGGGCGGCACTCGAAGAAGACGAAGCCGAACGGATGCTGGCGGGCGACGGCCTCGAGTTCTGCGACCACTTCCTGAGGAATGAGCGGCGATACCGTGATCACCTCCTCACGGCCCCCGAAGAGAAGATCGCGACCGAACTGTCGGTGACCGGTGCCGGAGCATGGAGCCGACTGTTCGACGAGCTCACCTCTTCGATCCGGGTCGACCTCGGCGAGGACGGAGGCGAGGGCGTCTCGCTCGACATCGCGCTCTCGAAACTCCACGATCCCGATCGCGAGGTCAGGCGCGAGACGGCCGAGGCGATAACCGAAGCCCTGCAGCCCGGCCTGAGGACCCGTGCCTACGTCTTCAACACGCTGCTCCAGGACAAGGCGATCAAGGATCGGCTGAGGAATTACCCGCACTGGCTCGCTACCAGGAACCTCTCCAACGAAGCCAGCGACGAGTCGGTCCAGGCGCTGATCGAAGCCGTCAAGGGCCGATACGACCTCGCCAGGTCCTGGTACCGGACCAAGGCCCGCCTGCTCGAAGTCGATCGCCTCGCCGACTACGACCGAATGGCGGCGGTCGCAAGCGATGACGGGGAGATCGCCTGGGAAGAGGGCCGCGAGATGGTCCAGTCCGCATTCGACTCCCTCTCGCCCGAGGCCGGTTCGGTCGTCGAGAGGTTCTTCGACGAGCAGTGGATAGACGCTCCCCCTGCTCCCGACAAGCGCGGAGGCGCATTCAGTGCCTCGACAGTGCCCTCGGTCCACCCCTACGTGATGCTCAACTACACCGACCGCAGAAGGGACGTGCTCACCCTCGCCCATGAACTGGGCCACGGTCTGCACCAGGCCCTGGCCGCCCGCCAGGGGATCTTCCACCAGGACACACCGCTGACCGTGGCCGAAACCGCATCCGTCTTCGCCGAGGAGCTGGTGTTCGGCCGGCTGCTCGAGGCAGAGCAGGACCCTGCCGCCCGGCTCGGACTGCTGTCGGAGGCGATCGAGGGGCAGATCGCGACCGTGTTCCGACAGGTTGCGATGAACCAGTTCGAGGACCGGGTCCACAACGCCCGCCGAACCGAGGGCGAGCTGTCGGTCGAACGGTTCGGAGAGCTCTGGGCCGAGTCCCAGACCGAGCTGCTGGGCGACTCGGTCGAGCTGACCGATGGTTACCGCTCCTGGTGGTCCTACGTCCCCCACTTCATCGGCTCGCCGGGATACGTCTACGCCTACGCCTACGGCCAGCTGCTGGCTCTGTCGGTCTATCGGATCTACGAGGAGAGGGGCGACGAGATCGTGCCTGGCTACCTCGAAATGCTTGCCTCGGGCGGCTCGAAGTCGCCGGAGGAGCTGGGCAGGCTGGTCGGGGTCGATCTCGCCGATCCCGGTTTCTGGGACCACGGTCTCGATCTGGTCGCAGGGCAGCTGGAACAGGCCACCACTGCGGCAGAGGCAGTGATCGCCGAACGCGGCCGTTAGGCCGCGAGTTATTCAGTCAGTCAGTCAGTCGCCGGGAGCTGCCCGGTCCACAGGACTGAGCGGGGACTACTCGGCCGGGGAGTCGTCCGGGCCGTCGGCTTCGGGGGCGACCTCGTCGCCCTCTTCCTCGGACCCGCTCTCGGCCTTGGCCGCAACGCCGACCTTCTCGGGCTCGGGCGGCTTCGGCTCGCCCGGGACGACCGTCATCTTCAGCGGTCGATCTTCGTCGTCGCCATCCGGATCCCGGGTGACGGTGACCACCGAACCCGCGACTGACTCGCCGCCTCCTGCCCTCAGAACCTCGTCGGCGAGCGGATCCTCGACGTAGCGCTGGATCGCCCGGCGCAGGGGACGGGCTCCCATCGAGGGATCCCAGCCCTTTTCGACCAGGTAGTCCTTGGAGGCGTCGTCGAGCTCCAGCACGATCTCGTGTTCGGCCACCTGCTGTCGGACCCGGTTCAGCAGCAGGTCGACGATCTCGCGGACCTCTTCCCGCGCGAGCTTGTGGAAGACGATGATCTCGTCGATCCGGTTCAGGAATTCCGGCCTGAACACCTTCTTGAGCTCGGAGGTGATCCTGCCCTTCATGTCCTCGTAGGTGATCCCGGTCTCGTCGGACACGGTGAACCCGATGCCCTGGTTGCGGGCGATCTCGCCGGCCCCGATGTTCGAGGTCATGATGATGATCGCGTTGCGGAAATCGACGGTCCGACCCTGCGAGTCGGTCAGCCTTCCGTCCTCGAGGATCTGGAGCAGAATGTTGAAGACGTCCGGGTGGGCCTTCTCGATCTCATCGAGCAGCAGCACCGAGTAGGGCTTGCGACGGACCGCTTCGGTCAGCTGACCGCCCTCGTCGTATCCCACGTAGCCGGGAGGCGATCCGACCAGACGGCTGACCGCGTGCTTCTCCATGTACTCGGACATGTCGATCCGGATCATCGAGTCCTCGTCGCCGAACAGGAATTCGGCCAGAGTCCTCGCCAGCTCGGTCTTTCCGACACCGGACGGACCGAGGAAGATGAAGGAACCTGCCGGTCGCTTCGGATCCTTGATCCCGGCACGGGAGCGGCGGATCGCCTTGGAGACGGCCTCGATCGCGACCTCCTGACCGATCACCCTCTTGTGGAGTTCGTTCTCCATGTCGATCAGCTTGCGGGTCTCGGCCTCGGTCAGCTTGAAGACCGGGATCCCGGTCCACATCGAGACGATGTCGGCGATCTCTTCCTCGCCGAGCACGGGTCGCTCGACCTCTTCGCCTTCGGCCCACTCCTCTTCGAGCTGCCGCTTGCGGGTGGTGAGCTGCCGCTCGGTGTCCCTGAGGTTGGCGGCCTTCTCGAATTCCTGGGCCTCGATCGCGGCTTCCTTCTCGCGCCGGGCGGTCTCGATCTCGTCCTCGAGATCACGGTAGACCGGCGGAGCCGTCATCGACTTGATCCGCATCCGGGATGCGGCCTCGTCGATCAGATCGATCGCCTTGTCGGGAAGGAACCGGTCGGAGATGTAACGGTCGGCGAGTTCGGCTGCCGCCTCGAGAGCCTCGTCCGAGATCTGGACCCGGTGATGCTGCTCGTAGCGCTCCCTGAGGCCTTCGAGGATCTTGACGGTCTGCTCCGGGGTCGGCTGGTCGACCCGAATCTGCTGGAAGCGGCGCTCGAGCGCAGAGTCCCGCTCCAGGTACTTGCGGTACTCGTCGAGCGTCGTCGCGCCGATCGTCTGGATCTCGCCACGGGCGAGCGCCGGCTTGAGGATCGAGGCTGCATCGATCGCCCCCTCGGCCGCTCCGGCTCCAACCAGGTTGTGGATCTCGTCGATGAACAGGACGATGTCGCCGCGCTGCGCGATCTCCTTCATCACCTTCTTGAGTCGCTCTTCGAACTCGCCCCTGTACTTGGATCCGGCAACGAGGGCGGCCAGGTCGAGCGTGTAGATCTGCTTGTTGCGAAGCATCTCGGGAACCTCGCCCTTGATGATCCGTGAGGCGAGGCCCTCGACCACCGCGGTCTTGCCGACCCCGGGCTCACCGAGCAGCACCGGGTTGTTCTTGGTTCGCCTGGAAAGGATCTGCATGATCCGCTCGATCTCGATCTCGCGTCCCACCACCGGGTCGAGCTTGCCGTCCTCGGCCAGCTTGGTCAGGTTGCGGCCGAACTGGTCGAGCAGCTTCGAAGACTTCTTGTTGCCCTCGCCCTGTCCCTGGCCCTGACCCTGACTCTGGCCACCGGGACGCCTGCCTCCGGGGCCGGAGAGCATCCTGATCACCTCGTTGCGGATCTTGTCGGAGTCGGCGTCGAAATCGAGCAGGATCCTGGCGGCGACGCCTTCGTTCTCACGGACCAGTCCGAGCAGGATGTGTTCGGTCCCGATGTAGTTGTGTCCGAGGCTGAGGGCCTCCCGAAGCGCCAGCTCGAGGACCTTCTTGGCCCTGGGAGTGAACGGGATCTGGCCGGAGGTGACCTCCTCCCCCGAGCCGACGATCCTGACGACCTGGGCGCGGACGCGCTCGACCGTGATGTCCAGGGACTCGAGGACCCGCGCAGCCAGACCTTCTTCCTCGCGCAGCAGACCAAGCAGGATGTGTTCGGTGCCGATGTAGTTGTGCTTCAGCGTGCGGGCCTCTTCCTGGGCCAGGACGACTACCTGTCGTGCGCGCTCTGTGAATCTCTCGAACAAGTTCTTATCCCCTACCCGGGAAACCCCGGGTTGTCGGCTGAGTATCGGTTACTGGTCGGCGGATTTTCGGTCGGTCCTGCTGGCTTTCTGTCGGGGACCGGTGAGGGGTCTCGGTTTCGGTGTTTCACCGGAGTCGAAAACCCGGTCGGCCCTGTTGTCGGAGTCGCTGCTCGACGCCCGGGTCTGACGGTGAATTGCTGAGAGCGCAGTATACCCGGGCAGGGTCGCGGGCCTTTGGCACCCACGACGGCCTTTCGTCGGGCCGGGAGAGGCCGACGCTCAGGCGGCTGAGAGACGGCCCGAGATCGAACCGATCAGGCCGCCCCAGGAGTCCGCGAAGGCCTCCTTGCCCTCTTGCTGGAGGCGATCGGCGAGGGCCTGGACGTCGAAGCCGGCCTGCTCGTATGCGGCGATGACTTCATCGGCATCGCCCCCGTCGACCGCCAGCGGCCCGTCGAGTTCACCGTGCTCGGCGAAGGCAAGCAGCGTCCCTTCGGGCATGGTGTTGACGGTGTTGGGCGCAGCGAGGCCTTCGACGTAGAGGACGTCCGAGGCTTCGGGATCCTTGGTCCCGGTGCTGGCCATCAGCAGCCGCTGGACCCGGCCCCCTTCATTCGCGATCCGCTGGGCACGGTCACCGGCGATCAGATCCCGGTAGGAGGCATAGGCCTGGCGACCGACCGCGAGTCCCAGCTTCGCCCTCAGCTCTGCCGGAACGTCGTCGATCACGGCTGCGTCCCACCTGCTGATGAAGAGCGAGGCGACCGAGCCGACCGCCGGGTTCAGGCCTTCGTCGATCCTCCGCTCCACACCCTTCATGTAGGCGTCTGCCGCGGCCAGATACTGACCGGGCGAGAACAGCAGGGTGACGTTGACCGGGATACCCCGGTAGATGACCTCCTCGATCGCGACCAGACCGGCCTCGGTTCCCGGGATCTTGATCAGGAGGTTGTCGCGGCCCGCCCGGGCGAACAGGTCGGACGCCTGGGCGATCGTTGCCTCGGCGTCGTCGGCGAGCAGCGGAGACACCTCGAGCGAGACCCAGCCGTCCACCCCGTCGGTCCGGTCGTGGGTCGGGCCGAACAGGTCGGCCGCCCGCTCGAGATCCTCGAGGGCCAGCGCGAAGAAGATCTCTTCCGGGTCCTTCCCCTCGGCGGCCAGCCG
>CAJAIJ010000043.1 GCA_903939845.1 uncultured Solirubrobacterales bacterium | reverse complement strand
CTCCCCGGTAAGGAGCGACTCGTCGACAGAGGAAGCCCCCTCGACCACCCGGCCATCGGTCGCGACCTTCTCGCCCGGCCGGACCACGAACCTCGTCCCGACCGTCAGCTCGCCGACCGGAACCATCACCTCCTCGCCGTCGTCACCCAGGACCGCGACCTCCTTGGCGCCCATGTCCATCAGGGCCCTCAGCGCATCCCCGGCCCTCTCCTTGGCTCGCTCCTCGAAGTAGCGGCCTGCGAGGAGGAAGGTCGTGACCACTCCCGCCACCTCGAAGTAGAGGTTGTCGAGAGCCCCGTCCCGGGAGGGAACCCACTCGAACTCCATCGTCATCCCGACCTCGCCCGCGGTCCCGAATACGAGCGCATAGAGGCTCCAGAAGAAGGCGGCCAGGGTCCCGAGTGAGATCAGGGTGTCCATGGTCGAGGTGCCGTGGCGGGCCGACTTGAGAGCCGACCGGTGGAAGGGGAGGCCTCCCCAGAAGACGATCGGGATCGTCAGCCCCAGGGCGACCCACTGCCAGTAGTCGAACTGGAGCCCAGGCACCATCGTGATCAGGACGAGCGGGACGGTCAGGATCCCGCTGACGATGAACCTGGTCCGAAGCGATGAGGTGCTGGCCACCGAGTGGGACATATGGTCGTGGGCGTCGCCCTCGCCGTGTTCGTGATGGTCGTGCCCGTGGTGGCGCCCGTGCCCGGCCCGGCCATCTCCAACCATCACCGGGGTGTAGCCGGCTGCATCGACGGCCGCCGCCAGCTCATCGGTTCCGGCCAGATCGGGGTCGAAACTGACCGAGGCCTTCTTGGTCGCGAAGTTCACCGTCGCGTCGGCACCCTCGACCGCGTTCAGCTTCTTCTCGACCTTCGCCACGCAGGATGCGCAGCTCATGTCCGGGATCTCTATCTCGAGCTTCTCTTTCGTGGTGCTCAATTCCGGTTCACCTCGCTCCGACCGTCTTCGAAGGTGCCCTCCATGTCACCTACAACCAATGATCCCACCCTCGACCTACGGGCTTGCGCAGATCAGGCCCTCCCGTGCTGCCGCGTCTCTGAGCTTCGAGTCGAGCGAGATCATCTCCGCCCCCTCCGAGATCGCTCCGGCCCACCGAAGTGCTGCAGCGAGCTGGAATGCATCGCCTGCAGTCAAGGGGTGGACCGCAAGGAGCCTCGATGCAGTCATCCTCAACTCGAACACCGGCCTGACCTCGGCCCAGTCGTCGGCCAGAGTCTCGAGCGCCGCACAGGCCCGGTTTGCCTCATCCGGTCCCAGGCCACCCTCTCGCTCCTTCCGCCTGATCGCAGACAGGCACTCGACCCGCGTTCCCCACCAGGTCGCCACGGACTCGTCGGCGTGGAACAGTTGCTCCATCTCCCGCGAGCCTTCCTCCTCCACGACCAGGGGGATGAGCGCCGAGGTGTCCCAGTAACGCACTTCCTACCAGCCCTCGCGCCGCTCCCGAATCACCGTCTGGCTGATTGGCTCACCCTTCGCCTTCGGGCGAGGTCGATCGAAGAAGTCAGCAGGCAGGGGCCTTCTTGGAGGCGAAACGATGCCCTCCCTGACTAGCCTCTCGAGCTCTTCATCCATCGGTTCGGTCTTCACGATCTTCGCCACCGGCCTACCCCTTTCCGTGATCAGGACCTCGTCGCCCTCCTTGACCATCGCCAGGTATTCGCTCAATTTCGCTTTCGCTTCTGCCACGCCTACGATCTTCATAGTCAATCTGACTATATCGGAGTGACCTGTCTGTTCACTTCGTCTCATTTCGGCCACGAACCATCGCCAGAACCGCACGAACCCGTAGCCCGGCTACCCTCATCCCGTGGCAGATCGACCGACATTCGCCGACCTGACCGGCAAGAGCGCCCTGATCACCGGCTGCGGCAGCCCGGACGGGATCGGGTTCGCCATCGCCCGACTGCTCGGCAGGCAGGGTGCGGCCGTAGCGATCACCTCGACCACCGACCGGATCTTCGACCGGGCCGAGGAGCTGGAAGCCGAGGGGATCGAGGTCATGGCCCTGGTCGCCGACCTGATCGAGTCGGACCCGGCCGGCGACACGGTCGAGAAGGTCACCGCCTGGAAGTCCGGCCTCGACGTCCTCGTAAACAACGCAGGCATGGCCCAGATTGGGGTCGACGATGACTCGAAGCCCTTCTCCGAGCTATCGGACTCCGAGTGGCGGGCCGGCATCGATCGAAACCTCGACATCGCCGCCAACGTGACCAGGGCCGCGATCGGCCCGATCACGGACTCGGGCTCCGGCCGGATCGTCTTCG
>CAJAIJ010000042.1 GCA_903939845.1 uncultured Solirubrobacterales bacterium | reverse complement strand
GGCAGCGGGGCCGTGACGAAGAGGGTTCCCGTCACCTCGACCTCGAAGTCCTCGCCGTCGCCGTTCTCCACCGGCAGGACGACCGAGTCGCCCTCCCTCCGGGCAGAACCGGCCCTTGCCTGGAGTTTCAGGTCCAGGGTGGAGCCGAGATGTTTGCCGAGCGCCGAGAGGCCGGTAGGCGAGGCAAAGACGGTCTGCCCCTCCATCTCGAGGGACTTCAGGATTCCGGCTTCGGTTCCGGCCTGGATCAGCTCGACCGACCTCGCTCCGGGCTCGATCGCCGGCAAGCCGTGGTCGAACAGTCCGCCCTCGAACCTGCGGGTAGCCATCCGGCCGCCCGGCGTCCTGCCCTTGTCGAGGACCAACGGTGAGTCGCCCCCGGCCATCAGGTCACGGGCGATCGTCAGGCCGGCGATCCCGGCCCCGACCACGCACTCGACTGTCTCGACCCGTTCCATCGGCGATCGAGACTACCCGGCACCGGGCCGGGATGGCCTTAGTCCACCGGGACGTTGAAGTTGGCCTGTGAGGACATCTGCCACCGGTCGTCCTCCCAGACGAAGGTGCCGAGGTAGGGCGCCGGGGTGCCCTTGTACTTCTTGCCTTCGAGGGTGTAATCGGCAGTGGTGATGTAACGGATGACCAGCGAAGGCCCCGAGCGGGTCGCCGAGACCTGATCGAAGCTGAAATTCGTGATGTCGATCTCTCCGCTGCCTACCTCGTTGATGTAGGCCTTCCGGCTCAGGTAGGTGCCGTCGGCGCGGGCCAGCTGCCAGCTCGGCGACAGGGACTCATCCAGGGTGTCGGTATCGGCATTCTGGACCGCGGTCCAGAAGTTGGTCAGGAGAGCGGTTCCCTGCTGCCTGGGACTCTGGCCATCGGTCGCGGGCTCGGCCGAAGAGGAACCACACCCTGCGGCGATCGATGCGGCTGCAAGGGCGGGAAGGATGAGGGTGAGGGCGAGTGCTGGTCTTTTCATGCGCGGCAATCTAGCCGAACCGGCCGGATGAACGATCGGCACAGCCTGGCCCCGGGCTAGGTCGCAGTAAGGGGACTGCAATGCCAGCCGACCGGGGTCGGGTAAGTCTTGGAAACGATGAAACTCACCGCGGAGGAGATGGCCGAGGTCGAAGGCTGCCTATTCAACGAGTTTGGCTGTCGCGAGGAGCTATCCCGGGGGTATTTCGTGTTGAACAAGGATGTTCGTGGCTGGTTGAAGACTTGGACAGTGGGGAAGAGAAGTGGTGTGGCCCGGTTACTGGGTTGAAGTGCCAGAAGCAAACCGCACCGATATTGATCACCTTTTATTCAGGGGGCTTGCTTGAGTAACTACCCTCTAGTAATCTAGTTCCCATGAAATTAAGGATGTTCCTTCTTGCTGTCAGTGTGGTTGGCTTAGTGGCAATGATGCCCTCTCAATCACAAGCGGTCTACTTGCCCTCCGTCGGCCCACAACTTGCGGAGAGTGAGACGCGAAAGCTTCTTCGACAGAGTTCTTTTTGGAGATACCGTTCTCTTGGAGATATCGACTGTCAGCGGGGCAAGATTGACAGGATCACATGGTCCTGTCGAATCACAATCATCAAGGGAAATCGGTGCCAGCGAGGTCGGTCCCGGGTCTACTCGCGATACGACGCATTCGAAGACGCGATCTACACCTCCACTAGGATCTCGATGGCGCCCAAATATCCGTGTGTAGGGGTGTAGTAGGGGCCAGACCCAAGTAGGCCGTAGCACTGCGCGGTCACGATAGACGCAGCCAGCCAACAGATTCGCGGACTTTGCTGGCTTGCCGCGTTACCGAATGTGGATGGTTGTGTAGCGTCATCCACTGTTCAGTAGGCCAACGAGTGGGCGAGAGAAGACAGATTAGGGACGAATGTCGATCAGGTTGTTCAGCTACCTCAGTATCCACGTAAGACGGGCGTTGCTAGCGATTACCATTGGCTCAGGGCTGGCTCTACTCCTCTATTCTGCGGCGGTCCCTCCTGCTCTAGCTAACCCGTTCCAGCCGTCAGGCGGCATTGGCAGGCCAGACACTAGTCTGCAAGAGAGCCGGGAGTATTGGTCTGAACCTCGCATTGCTGCAGCCCTACGTAACGATCTAGGTCTCCAGGCCACTGGTGACGGTGCAGGGTCAGGGCCGCCTGACCTACTGGCCCCTACACAGCCAACTCCTCGCTCCATGTCCGCACAGTCGCCCTATCTCGACCCGGCGGTCGGGAAACTCGTCTTCCTCTACCGAGGTTCACCGAGCTCCTGCTCCGGTTCGCTTATCGATACCCCGAGTCAACGAGTGGTCCTAACCGCTGGCCATTGCTTGTATGAGGCTGGCAGGTGGTCAAATGCGATTCGCTTCATCCCTGAGCTCAGAGGCTGGAACAGGCCCCATGGATCATTCCCAGCAGCCACCAAGACGGTCGAAATAAACTGGTTCAACTCAACGCGCTACCCGTGGCGTCAGCCGAATGTTCGCTTCGACTTTGGCGCCGTTGTGTTGCAACGCCAGCTTGCCCAGCTGATAGAGCCTCTGCCCTACCGCCTCTACCCGGGCGCGGGGATGACACGCCTGGTCGGTTACCCCGGGAGCCCGGGACTCTGGCCGCGAATGTGCACCTCCGAAACCTGGCGCAGCGCTTCCTTTGAGCGACCCCGCCGAGGCCCGACTATGCGGATCTCTCGCTGCGATCTCAAGGGTGGGAGCAGCGGTGGACCATGGTTGGGCTGGTTCTACGACTCGGATACCGGCCAACAGGAACTAGAAGTTACTGGCCTCAGCTCGACCCGCTACTGGCGGATCGGGGGGCGGCGGGCTTGGATCAGCAGTCCCTACTTTGGGTTCTACGCCGAGGAATTCATTGACTTTGCCGACACTATGCTGGACTAGGTGACGTCTGGTTCCGGGTGGGTTGAGGAGTTAGGTCCAACTTCACTCGGCGTGTTATCCGAATTGAGTAATCGCTGACGACGTAGGGCCTATCGACAAACAACAGGGAGGTATCAGAGTCGTGTTTGCCGTTTCTTTCAGGAGTTTCCAATCAGTGGCCGCCGTTGCGGCAGCGCTATTTCTGTCGCTCATCTGTCTCGTCGCCCCAAGGCCGGTGAGTGCCGATGATGCAGGCGTCTTTGTCGGGATCTCCTCCAACCCAACGTCGGCGGTCTTTGGCGGGGCCACCAATCTCTCGGTCCGCGTCGGAGGGCCTGAGGGTGGGGCACTAGACGGCGCCTCCCTCGCGGTCCAGGCGGCCCCGTTTCCTTACACCAAATTCTCGACGATCCGCAGCATCAATGCGACCAGCGGCAAGTTTGACATCAGGGTGAAGCCAGCCATCAACACTCGCTACCGGGCCGTCCTGACTTTTGCCGAAGGAAGCCGCCTCCTAACTCAAGGCCTGACCGTCTACGTCAATCCGATACTCCGCGGAAATCGGGTTATCCAAAGGCCCGAGGGTCTCGAATATGTAGGAGCAAGGGAAACCTACTCTCGGCAGCTGCTCAAGCGTTGGCGCAAGGTGCCCCTGCGTCTGCGAACGATGTACTTCTACCAGCAGTGCAATGGGAGCAAAGACTTCATTCTACGTGGTCAACGAAGGGCCAAGACGAGACTCAATGGAAAGAAGATGACCCTTGTCTTCCCGGGCTTTACCTACCGGGACAGCGCCTGTGGGCAGAGGGGCTACGGAATATTTTCGGTAGGCACCTCCAAACTCCCGGGCTACCTGAGGAATGGAGACGATGGAGCCGGCCGGCCCAACTCAACAGTCAGGGGCTACCGCTTGTGGACCAAGGTTGCCGGCAACAAACGGATCAGCGCAGCGAAATTGAGGCGAACCGGGCTTCTCTAGGAGCGATCTGACTGATGGAGACTCACCCGGATAATGATTCGACCGGAGTGATCCGTGATCTGGCTTTTCCTTCCATGGCCGGAGGGTGGCTTGCCCGGACTCTCCTCATCTTGTTCCTCACTCTGCTGAGCCTGGGATGGGTGATTTCGAATCATGCGTCCCCGGCCTCGGCCGACGCGAGCGAACGCCCGGAGGTCCGCTCGTGGCAGGGATGCGGTGTCGTGGCGGGGGCCGTTGCCCTCTACTCGGTGAAGGGCAAGAGAGTCAGCTGCCAGGTTGCGCGACGGGTCGGCATCAAGTGGCGGGCAAAGGTTCTTGGCGGCGAATGCGAGCGCTTCAAGTGTCGAGCTCGAGGGTTTCTTTGCCGTGCCAAACGCCCCGCATACATCAGCTATCCGGTGCGCTGTAAGCAAGGTAGCCGCCAGGTGTATTGGCGGATATCTGTCGACTAAGCCAGCTTAGGTGCTTCAAGACGAGGCAAGGTCAAGCCCCTTAATCGTGCTAATTCGGGGACTTGACTCAGCCAATTGGCCGGGCATCTAACAGGCGTCGATCGAGCTCGCGACAGCCTTGAAAGTCTGGCGGTAATCAGCGAACTGTGCCTTGGGCGCTGCTCCGATCAGGGCGAAGTCTGAGTCACAGGAGGTGAAGAAGATGTCGATCTTTCGAATCGTCTGTCCATCCTCGACGGCATCGAAGATCCATTGAGCCGCAGGTCGACCGGCAAGGTAGGCCGGCCCGATGGAGACTTCGCTGTAGCCATCGATGCCTGAGCTGTTCTCATCCCTGACAAGAAAGGCACTATCGAGAGGAGACACCCCTTCGGCGGCCTGATTATCGACCTGGATGTCAATCAACGGGTCCGCTGGGTCCTCCCATACGTTCATCGTCCGAATCTCGCTAACCGGATCGTTTCTCGTCTTCCAGTACCACTCGCCTGGAACTCGAGCGATGTAGCCGGCCGCCGCTACCGGAGTCAAAGGGAGGACGCCGAAAGCAGGTTCAGGCTCATCGGGGCTGGCTTGCACATCTGCGGTGCTGCTGGGCGGTTCGGCAACGGCTGCTGGCGGTTCCGTGATTGTCGACCGGGACGAATCATTGGAGGTCACGACCGGCTCTCCGTCCTGGCCTCCCATTTGAGACAACCCATAGCCAACGCCGGCGGCGATCAACGCCAGGGCGAGGACGGCGGCGGGGGCCATCCATGGCTTCCTCCATCCCTTGGAGGCGGGCTGAATCCTGGTTGCATCCTCAGGCGCCGAGAAGCCTCCGAGGTATCTGGTTCTGCCAGCGCCGGCGGCCGTCCGGGGAAGGACGTGAGTGAGGTCTTCGCCCCGGGAAGCCGCACTGGCGGCAGCGGCCAGCTCACCGGCCGACTGAAACCGATCATCGGGATCGAGGGCCAGAGCCTTCTCGATCACAGCGTCGAAGGACGGGTTCAGGCCGGCCACGGCATGCGTGGGCGGGTCGATCTCACCGTTGACCTTTGCCAGAAGGATCGAGGCGTCGGACCCCTCCCCGAAGATCAACTCACCTGTCAGAGCTTCGTAGAGAACGCAACCCAGCGAATAGACATCGGCTCGCTTGTCGAGCTTCTCGTTTCTGGCCTGTTCCGGGGAGATGTAGCGGACTGCCCCTACGGCCTGACCGGTCGCGGTGTGGGCCTGGGTGGCCTCGAGGCTCTTGGCGATCCCGAAATCCGTGAGGTAGGCGTGATCAACCCGTCGGTCGAGCAAGACGTTCGCCGGTTTGACATCGCGGTGCACGATGCCCTTCTCATGGGCGGCATCCAGAGCCGAAGCGATCTGGGAGACGATCGAGCTGGCCCTCACTGGGTCGAGCCGACCACCGCGCCCGATCGTCTCGGAGAGGTTCTCGCCCGGCACCAGGGCCATCGAGATAAAGAGCTCGCCCCCTGATTCGCCAGCCTCGAAGACCGAGACCACGTTGGGATGGTCAATGGCTGAGGCCATCTTCATCTCAGATTCGAACCTGCTGCGGAAAGCAAGATCTTCGGCAAGGTGGGGATGGATGACTTTGATGGCCACATCTCGATCGAGATCCACCTGGCGGGCCCGGTAGACCGAACCCATACCACCGTGACCGATTAGCTCACCAAACTCGAAGCCGGGTATCTCGAAACTCTGCGGCATCACGCAACGGTATAGGGAAAAAGGCGCTTGATTGACCAGCAAGCCGCTGGTCACGGGTTATTCCACGATCGTCGACGGGTAAGGAGAAGCAATCACTCTTTACAGGCACTTCGCTCGATGTCGGCCTTGACCGAGTGCCTACTGTTTCTCGGTAGGCGCGAGGGAGTCGACTAGCTGTTGGGCAGCAGTGCTAGCTGCTGCCAGGCGCTCGGTAATCTCTTCAGCGATGACCACCGGGGCCGGGAGGAAGGTCCGGGTGATCTGGATATTGTCTAAGTCGCGAGTCGGCTTGCGGGCCATCGCCATGACCATAGCGCCAAATTGGACATCTTTTTGGACATCAATGGTTTGTTGTCTGCCAGCCAAGGTGGTTTCTTGGCTTCACAGAACAACTTGCCCCGATAGCTCAGCTGGATAGAGCGTCTCCCTCCTAAGGAGAAGGCCCCTGGTTCGAATCCAGGTCGGGGTACTCAGGCGCCCGGAGAGGGCGGTTTTCTCAGTACCGCAGGAGCGCGACGATGCCCTGGTTCTCGGCCAGGGCCGGAACCTCGTCGACCGAGGCCGAGCTGACCGCTGCGTCGGTCCTGATCGCGGCCTCGACCGCGGCCTCCCGGAAGGAGGCCTCGCCGGCGTCGGTGATCACCTGACGGGCACCCTCGGAGAGATCCCGCTCGTCGAGCTCGAGATACGGGTCCAGGAGCAGGTGCTCGACCCGGCCCTCGGCCAGGGCCAGCATCACCTCGTCCGGACCGACCGCTCCCTTGCCGCCGGCCTTCGCGCGCTCGATCGCGTCGGCCGCGATCGCGTTGACCTTTTCCTTCCAGGCGTCACGGAGGTGGGGGTCGAGATGCTCGGCCGCCTCGGCGGCAGGCATATCGATCAGGTTGGTAGCGACCTGGGCGACCACTAGGTCACGGGTGCCTTGGGGAAGGGCCTCGACGAAATCCTTGCCGAGGTCGCCGTCGGCGGCGATCACGAGCCGCTCCATCCCGAGGTCGGAGGCACTGTCGGCGATGTTCGCGGCGGCTGCTTTCGAGAACTTCGAACGCCAGGCCTCGACCCGGTCGCTGTACGACTCGGCGTGGCTTGCGCTCTGCTGGGCCCGAGCCGGGTTGGCCGGCGCCGGTCCGCGATAGTCGCGCCAATCTCCGAGCTCGAGGTCGTAGACCGAGTACTCGAGGTCCTCGGCGTGACCGTCGGCCCACTCGAGCAGACGAATCCGGTCGTGGCTCATCAGGACGAGGCCCGTCCGTCGGCCGCGGTCGATCACGTCGACCATCGGCCAGACCACGGGACCATGGTCGGCCTCGACCAGGTCCTGGCGAACCGGAATCTGGAAGGTGTGGAAGTAGTCGACCTTGCCGTCGGCGCTCAGGAACATCGCGACGCTGCGGCCTCGATCATGGGCCGAAGCCCCGGTGATCCTGTCTTCGACCTTCTTGCCGAGCTTGCGCATCGCCTCGGCCCGCTCGCCGTTCTCCTCTGCCGCGGCCTCTGCAGCCTTGAGCCCATTCTTGAGCGCGATCTGCCAGCCGAGCGTCTCGCCCGTATTCGCCGGGTCACGCGGGTCGGTCCGACAGAACACGGAAAGCACCGGCCCCTCGGTCTCGGCGTCGATCAATTCCCTCAGCTGGCTCATCCGTTCTTCGCTCATGGGCCGATGTAATCAGTTTTCCGGTTTCGGCTGCCGGTCCGCCTCGGATTCCTCGTCCTCGGACTCGGCGGCCTCGTAAAGACTCTCGGCTGCGAGCTCGACCGCCCGCTGGGTCCAGAGCCGGACCGAGAGGAATTCGGGATCTCCGTAGTTCTTCAGGGCATCCGGTGCAATCAGGGTGAACCGGTCCTCGAAGAGCGGGTCCTGATCGACCACGACCTCCATCACCTCGGCAGTGGCTGCGTAGGCGTCCCGGACCAGAGACCGGCCCCAGACGAGGGTGATGTCGCCCCGGCGACCGTTCTCGCCGTTCCAGGTCCCGATCACCTCGTCGTTGATGTCTATCTGCCAGTCGGGGTTGTCGGCCGCGATCACATCGGTGAAGTCGGCGGTGGCCCGAAAGTCGTGGGGATCCCCCTCCCCCTCTTCCGGCTGGACGTATGAGACATACCCGAAGAACTCGATCGTCTCGGGTTCACCCCCCTCTTCGAGGATGGCCGTCCCGAGTGCCGTGGCCGGAGTCCAGGTCCGCCCGGCCCAGGCCCTCTCCGGAAACCAGACGACCTCCTCGGGCGCATCGGTTCCTGCCGGGAGATCCCCGATCCCGAGGCAGGCCTCTCGAAAGGTCTCGGAGAGCCTGGCGGCAAACCGTCCGGTCGGGATCCCGTAGCGGGATGAGTCGGCGACGAAGCGGGGTATCGGTCTGTTGTCGGGAGGAGTCATGGGGCAGTGACCTTAGGCGATCGCTTCCCTCAACTCCGAGGCAGCGACCTCGGGCGGGACCACGTTGACCTCGACTCCGGTCGCCATCTCGAAGGAGGAGGCCGGCTCGAGGCGAGGGGCGAGGTCCAGATGCCAATGGAAATGCTCGACGCCACGCGGGGCCGTCTTCACCCAGAGGTTCAGCTGTGGGTTGTCACCGAACACCTCGACCAGCGCACCGAGGGCCCGGTGGAGCATCGCGGAGCCGACCTCGTCCTCTTCGAACCGGGCCGATGCCTTGCGAGGAATCAGCCTCATCTCGTAAGGCCAGCGCGAAGCCCAGGGACAGATCAGGGCGACCTCGTCATCGATCGCAACGAGCCGCTCGCCCCGTCTTATCTCCTCCCTGAGAACGTCTTCGAGCAAGCTCGCGCCCGCGGTCCTCTCGCGGTAGGAGGTGAACCGCTCCCGCTCCCGGGCTATCGCGGCCGGGACGAAGGGCGCCGCGCCGAGCTGGGCATGGGAGTGCTCCAGGGAAGCTCCGGAGTCCGGGCCCTGGTTGAGGATCAACTGTATGTAGGCGGCGTCGGGATGAGCCCGCATCCGGCGGCGCCATGCCTCGACCGCGACGGCCAGGCCCTCCGGGTCGAGCTCGGTAATCGAGGCCATGTGGTCGGGAGAGTTGACCACGACCTCGTGATGGCCTGTCGCCGGGCGGGCCAGGAAGAGGTCCGGTTCGGATCCCCGGGAGGAGGCGAGGAGGGGGTCGCCCGAGGCGGCGAAGGCCGACTGGGCTCCGGCCTCTGCCTTCATGCCTGCCTCGGGAACGAGGGCCGGGTAGAGGTTCGGGAACGACCTGGTCGTCCATCCGGGCCCGTTCGGAGCCGAGCCGTCCGGACGGTCGGCATCGACCTCGGGCGGGGTCGCGGACTCGGCCCCCTCGCAGAACGGGCAGTTCTCGCCGTCACCGTCACCGTCACCATCACCAGGCTTCCAGGACCGACCCGCAAAATCGTCCGGTCGATCAGATCGGGCCGGGGTGACCAGCACCCTCGAGCCGGTCAGCTGGTCGATCCGGATTTCGGGGGAGTCCATCCGGGCTGTACTCAGGGAAGCGGCTCCGGGGATTCGTCCCGGGACGAACCGCCGTCTCCCCGGATCTGGAATGCCTCGAGCAGGTCCATCGGCAGCGGGAAGACGACCGTGGTGTTCTGGTTGCTGCCGATCTCGAGCAGGGTCTGGAGGTAGCGGAGCTGTAGCGAAGCCGGGTTCTCGCCGATGATGTCGGCGGCCTGGGACAGCTTCGCTGCCGCCTGGAACTCGCCTTCGGAGTTGATGATCTTGGCACGCCGCTCCCGTTCGGCCTCAGCCTGCCTGGCCATTGCCTTCTGCATGTCTCCCGGGATCTCGACGTCCTTGATCTCGACCGTGGTGACCTTGACCCCCCAAGGCTCGGTCTGCTCGTCGATGATCTTCTGGAGGGACTCGTTCAGGCGCTCGCGCTCAGCCAGGATCTCGTCCAGCTCCGCCTTTCCGAGAACGGCCCTGAGCGAAGTCTGGGAGATCTGGGAGGTGGCGATCAGGTAGTTCTCGACCTCGGTGACGGCCCTGTTCGAGTCGACCACCCGGAAGTAACAGACGGCGTTGACCGAGGTGGGCACGTTGTCACGGGTGATCACCTCCTGTGGCGGGATGTTCAGCGTGACGGTCCTGAGGTCGATCTTGACCATCCGGTCGATGAAGGGGATCAGGAGGATCAGACCGGGACCCTTCTGATCGATCAGCCGCCCGAGCCGGAAGATCACGCCTCGCTCGTACTCGCGAAGGATCTTGATCGCCGAGAACAGGAGGACCAGGGCGAAGATCGCGAGGATGATGACCAAAGCGCCTACCACTTGCATCAGGACTCGGCTCCTTTTCGTTCGACTTCCGTGCCTTCTGTCGAGTCTCCCGTGAGGGACTCGGACCCTTCGTCAACTCTACCCACCACGAGCGTCAGGCCGGTCAGGGCCTCGACCCTCACCTGCTCACCGACTCGAGCCGACTCGGCCGGATCGGATAGCTCCGCCTGCCAGAGGCCGCCATCGACGAAGACCTGCCCCTTCGGATTCAGGGTCTCCCTCACATCCGCGGTCCGTCCGATCAGGTCCTCCGGCCCGGATTTGATCGGCGTCGACTTGGCGAGGTTGGCCCGCTCGATCACGAACATCACGAAACCCCCGACGACCATCCCGCCCGCAACGACGATCGGGATCGAGGTCGGATCACTGGAGCGGTTGAACATGAAGATCCCGGCCGCGACCAGCGAAACGACCCCGAGGACAGAGAGCACCCTGTACTCCGAGAAAGCGGTGGCCGCGATGAAGAACCCGACCGCCAGGAACAGGAAGGCGACCCCGGCCGTGAGTGATCCGACATCGAGGACCCCGATCACCCCGAAGATCATCGCGATGACCCCGACGAAGGCCGGGAGTATTCCGCCCGGGGTGAGGATCTCGATCCCGATTCCGGCGAGCCCCAGCGCGATCAGCAGGAAGACGATTGTCGGGTCGCTGATCTCCAAGGTTCCAGCCTAACCTGCCCGGACCGAGTCGGAGGGCGGCCCGCCCCGCTCTGCGAAACGCGCAATGTCGGCCCGGAACTCCCGGGCAGAGCGATAGGGGCCGTACTTGGTGTAGGTCTGTTTGCCACCACGGTCGAAGAAGACCGTCGCCGGCAGCCCCTTGCCTGCTCCGAGGGATTCGGTGACCGCCCCATCGGGATCGAGGTAGCTCGGATAGGGGACCGGATAGCTCTCGAGGAAGGTCGCGGCCGCATCGGGGTCGTCCTGGAAGTTGACCCCGAGGAAGGCCACCTCCCTTCCGAGGGCAGCCGACTGCTCCTGAAACAGCGGGAACTCCTCCCGGCAGGGCCCGCACCAGGAGGCCCAGACATTCACCACCACCGGATAGCCCGACAGGGCCTCGAGTCGGGCAGCGAAAGCCTCCTCTCCACCGTCGAGCAGCTCGTCTCCCTGGAGGTGCAGCCCCGCCAGCTCGTCCGGGGAGTCGGCCAGCAGCCGCTCGTAGTCGGGCGGCTCGGAGATCGCCTCGGAGTCGGTATTTCCACAACCGGCAACCCCCGCCGAAATGAGCAGGAGGGTCGCCAACGCGACGACGGGGAGGGCTCGTTTCGCATTCTTTCGGGGAATCAGCATCATCCTCGTGTATTATCGGGCACCGCTCGTCAGTTCTCGACGAGCGTCAGGGACTCTTGGCGGCCAGCCTTCTCGCCGCTTCTCAGCGTCCACACACGAACACCTCTTACCCAAAGGACCTTTCAGGGGTTCCATCCCATCAGGACTTACTTGTCCACCAGTTCAGC
>CAJAIJ010000041.1 GCA_903939845.1 uncultured Solirubrobacterales bacterium | reverse complement strand
AGCAGCACAGGGCCCCACCTCCACTTCGAAGTTCGGATAAACGGGGCCGCCCAGGACCCGATGGGCTACCTCTAGTCCCGACCCGAACCGTCGACGAGACGGGAGTCGATGACCGACACCCTCTCGAGCACCTCGTCCGACCCCGACACCTCGCGATGGCGGCTCACCGGCCGTCCATCCACGACCAGCGTGTCGACGGCAGCACCTGAAGCTGCGAAGACCAGATTGGAGGTGAGCTCCCCGGTGGCGAGCTCAGGTGCCTTCCCGTTCAGGAGGATGAAGTCGGCCGGCGAGCCGGGTTCGAGCGGCCGGTAGGGGCGAAGCAGGTTCGAGGCCTGCCCGGTGGCGATCCGCCAGGCCTCGCCCGATCCCAGGACGGCCGCGTCGTTGGCCGCGTTTCGCTGGGCGAGAGCAAGGACCTTGAGGTCGGAGAGCGGGTCGAGCGAGTCGTTCGATGCCGGGCCATCGGTACCGAGTCCGATCGATACCCCGGCCTCCAGAGCGCGGGGGAGGGGAAAGGTTCGACCGACCGCCAGCTTCTGGTTCGCAACCGGGTTGGTTACGACGGTCGCACCCCGTTCGGCGACCAGATCCAGTTCATCATCGTCGAGCCAGACGCCGTGAGCGAGCAGGGTTTCGGGGCCGAGGAGGCCGAGCCGATCGATGTAGGCAGCCGGACGCAGGCCGTGCTCGGACACGCAGTCGTCTACTTCTTTTTCTGTCTCCGAAAGGTGGATGTGGATCGGGAGCTTTCGCTCGGCGGCGAGGTCGGCCAGACGCTGGAGACGGTCCGGACCGACCGTGTAGATCGCGTGAGGGGCGATGGCCGGTCGGACCAGCGGCCCCATCTCCCCGATCCTGTCGAGATCCTCGATCAGGGCGGCCTCGTCCTTGGCCGGGTCTGCGGCACCCGGGAGGCTGAGGACGACCGGTCCAGCCACCACCCGGAGCCCGGCGTCTCTGACTGCCCGAGCCGCATCGGGCGAATGCCAGTACATGTCCCAGAACTCGGAGACCCCGTTCCGGGCCATCTCGATGCAGGCCAGTCTGGTGCCCCAGTAGATGTCCTCGCCCGAGAGGCCCTTCTCGATCGGCCAGATCACCTCCTGTAGCCAACGGTCTAGCGGGAGGTCCCCGCCACGGCCTCTGAGGATCGCCATCGCGGCATGGGTGTGGCCGTTGACCAGCGATGGCGCGAGGATCAGGTCGGTGCCATCGATCACCTCTTCGGCCCGCGACAGGTCGAGTCCCGGTCCTATCTCGGCGATCAGGCCATCGATCGCGAGCAGGTCGGTGGTCTTGCCCTCGAGCAGGGCCCCGGAGACTGCCAGGGAGCGCGAGGTCATGCCTCCGTCCCCCCGGCTTCGCGGCGGCTCCGGTTCTGCCGAATGAATTCCGCCGATCCGAAGAAGGGCGCGATGCAGCCCAGCAGGGCGATAGCCACGGCGAGCCTGAGGTTGATCACTCCGAACCAGACTGCCGTGACGCTGGCCAGTGACATTCCGATCCAGATCAGGCCGTGGGATAGCCCGAATATGAAAGTCCAGGGCTGAGGTCCCCCGAGAGCGAAGGCCGAGATCAGGAGGGCCAGATAGATGACGGAGTGGGCGAGGCTGACCGCCTCCATGCGGCCAAAGGTGACCGTCGTGATGAACTCACGTCCAACGATGCCTTTCGGAGCGTGGGCTCCCTGAACCGGTTTGTGCCTCCCGATCCAGCCCCGATGCGAATGTTCGGTCACGTCTCAAGCCTTTCACACCGAACTTCGACCTGGCCGCCTCCAGCACTCCTGCGACCTCGAGCCGGCCTCCCGAACGGCCCGAAGCACGACCGGGCGATCCGGTGCGAACCTCCCGGCCGACCTCGTCGGTGCGAACCGGTCTCTCTCTGCCACTCTCCATGGCGTCTGTTTCGACGTCCCGGCCAGCCGACATGTGACGAAGTCGTGATCATTCGGCCCGACCGGACGAGGGGGATGTCCTCCGCCTCACCCGAGGAGGGCCTGGAGCCGGTCGAGCTCGGCTCGCATGGACTCGAGAAGTGCGGGATCGGTGCCCGTCTCCGATACGGCGGCGAGGTCTCCGCGCCACTGTTCGACCCGCTCGTCTGCGCCGAAGCCGGCCGGATCGGACCCGGCCTCGACGAGGGCCGTCAGGGCGCGAATGCCCTCCCGTCGGTCGTTCACGTAGACCGCGATCGTGATCGGGTCGCTCGCGGCCACCCGGGATCGATGGTCATCCCGACGGGCCTTGCGCTCGATGATTGATCCGTCCTGGCCCAGCACTTCGACCATCTGTCTGACGCGCGGCCCGAAGATCGCTTCGACTTCGTCGAAGGAGGCGTCGCCCTTTTCGACCGTGTCGTGGAGGTAGGCGGCGACGAAGGCGTCCTCATCTCCGATCTCGGAGCAGAGTTCGGCCACTCCGGACGGATGTTCGATGAAGTCTCTTCCGAGACGATCGCGCTGACCGGAGTGGGCCTGACGGGCGAAGGACCACGCCCTCCCCGGGAGGTGGAGGGGCGGAGCACCGGACCTCCTGTCGGGATGGTCACGGTCGAGGAAACGGCTGGTGCCCTCGATCAGTTCGGGGTCGGCCAGCAGGCGATCGAAGCACTCCCGCTCGACTTCCAGGCCGCTTTCGAACGGCAGTCCGGAGCCGCGCAGTGTCGCCTCGAGGTCGGTCCTCATCGCACCCTGGGGGAGGTCGGCCAAGGCCGACGCGAGTTCGAGTGCCCGGTCGAGACAGGCCCCGCTCGGGGTGACCTCGTTGACGAGTCCGATCCTCTCGGCCTCCTGGGCACCGATCACCCTTCCGGTGAGGATCAGGTCCAGGGCCCGGCCGAGGCCGATGATCCTGGGCAGTCTCTGGGTGCCTCCGTCACCGAGACCGACGTTCCAGCGGCGACAGGTCACCCCGAAGGAGGCATGGCGGTCGGCAATCCGGAGGTGTGCGAAGCAGGCCCACTCGAGGCCGCCGGCGTATGCCACGCCGTTGATCGCGGCGATCACGGGCTTGTAGAGGTCGTGCATCCGGGTCGGACCGATGTTCCCGGCCTCGGGCGACTTCGGGTTGGCGGGATCTTCAGGGATGAACAGCGGCGCTGCCTCGCCCTTGCCGGAGGTGGCAGCGACGGCGTGGAGGTCTGCCCCGGCGCAGAAGGCATCGCTGCCGGCCCCGGTGATCACCAGAACCCGGGCATCGGGGTCGAGGCGGAACTCATCGATGGCTCGCTCGAGTCCGGCCGCCTCCCCGGCGCCGATCGCGTTCATCTTCTCGGGGCGGTCGATGGTCAGAAGCCGGACCCCGGGATGTTCGGTCTCGCCGTAGCTGACCGTCTCGCCGGCGGTGATCCGCTCCGGAGGTGGGGGTGTTTCCTCGACCGGCACTTCCGTCTCGTCCGAGTCGCTCGTCAGGGGACCGTCGGGGTCGTCTCGGCGGCCTCGGGGATGGACTCCGTTCCGGGGACGACCGTTTCGGGCAGGGTGACCCCGGTGTCCGGAAGGGTGGTCCCGGTAGCGGGGTCCGAACCCTCGGGCAGCGCATCATTCGGTTCGGCTGCGACGCCTGCTGCCGCCTCGAGGTTCTCGATCCGGGTCTCGAGTGCGTCGATCCGTTCGCCGTCGCTGTTCTTCGTCAGGGAGATGTAGATGGCGGCGGCTCCGGCACCGATTGCCAGACAGGTGAGAATCAGGGCGATGATCGATCGCTTCTTCAGCGATCTGTCGAGTTCGTTGAGCCATCCGCGCTGGCCGTCGAGTCGATTGACGATTTCGCCCTGTGACGGGGTGGAAGAGGCCTGAGGGGGTCTGGCGGAACCGGGGCCGGTCGGCGGCCTGCCGGGCTGGGTGGGTCTCGGCTGGTTCATCGTCTCTGGAATCTACCCGTCCCCGTTCGGCCGAGTTCACTAACTTGCCTGAAACACGTAACGGCCCATCCAGCTTTCCGGGCCCCCAATCGTCATAACGAACGAGCAAGGAGAAGCACCGAATGCCCGAAGCAGTGATCGTCGACACACTCAGGACTCCGATCGGACGCGCCTTCAAAGGTTCCCTCTCTCAGCTGAGGCCCGACGACATCGGCGCCTTCGTCATCGACCAGCTCCTCGAGAGGAACCCCGAGGTGTCCCCCGAGACCGTCGAAGAAGTCTTCTGCGGGGTCGGCATGCCGCAGGGCAAGCAGGCCTACAACCTGGCGAGGATCCTCGTCCTTCTCTCGAACCACCTCACTCAGGCCACGACCGGCGTCACCATCTCGCGCTACTGCGCTTCGAGCCTCGACGCCATCCGTCATGCCTCCAACGCGATCAAGAACGGTGAGGGCGACGTCTACATCGCCTCCGGAGTCGAGTTCGTCAGCCAGTTCAACGCCCGGAGCGAGATAGCGGGGGCCCGTGCAGCCGGTGAGGAGGATCAGCACGAGGAGCTGATCGGAAACGACGGTCAGCCGAACGCCTACATCGACATGGGTCTGACGGCCGTCAACGTAGCCAACAAGTACGGGGTTAGTCGCGAGGCCATGGACGAGTACGCACAGCGTTCCCAGGAGCTGGCAGTCGCTTCCCAGGAAAGCGGTTTCTTCGATCGCGAGATCGTCGCGGTCACCCTGCCCGACGGCACCGTGGTCGAGAAGGACGACGGCCCGCGGGCCAGCTCGACCGTCGAGAAGCTCGGCGAGCTCCCCGAGGCGTTCGGCGGTGGCGGGGTCACCGCAGGCAACTCCTGCCCGCTCAATGACGGAGCCGCAGCGGTCCTGATCATGAGCGACACCAAGGCGAAGGAGCTCGGGGTCACTCCGCGGGCAAAGATCATCACCTCGGCCACGGCCGGCAACGAGCCCGAGTACATGGGTGTCGCCCCGATCAGGGCGGTCCAGAAGCTCCTCGACAGGGCCGGAATGAAGGTCGAGGACATCGATACGGTCGAGCTGAACGAGGCCTTCGCAGCTCAGGTGATCCCGATCTCCGAGGAGGTCGGAATTCCGATGGAGAAGCTCAACACGCACGGCGGTGCGATCGCTCTCGGCCACCCGTTCGGGATGACCGGTGCGAGGATCATGGGCACGCTCCTGAACGTCATGGAGACCGACGACCACCAGTTCGGCATCGAGACGATGTGCGTCGCAGGCGGTCAGGGCGAGGCGATGCTCGTCGAGCGGGTGAACTGAGCCACTTGCCCCGCGAGGCGGGGCTGCCCTCCGGGATTCGGTGGAGGGTCGAGAAGTTTCCCGAGGGCGGGGTCCGGAACGGTTTCGGACCCCGCCCTCGGTCGTTTCGACACCCGGTGCCTCCGGCTCGTGGAACCCCTACTTCCTACTTCTCGAGGGGCGGGACCTCATCCTCTGTCGGGGACTCCCATTCCTGAAACAGGGGGATCCTCCACATCAGGCTCGCGATCGTCAGTCCGATCGCCGCTGCCAGGAGTGCGAAGAACCACTGAGCCGCGGTGAGGAAGCTCATCTCGAAGACCTGACGCAGAGGGTCGAGAGCGAGGATTCCGGCGAAGAGTGCACCCAGGCCAGCGACCATGGCCAGCATGTAACCCTGGATCGAGATGTGTTCGCGACCCGGCCCCCGCTCCAGGAGCAGGATGAAGCTGAGACCGAGGACGACGAGAGTCGTCGTTGCTGCGGTCCGACCCTCCTCGAGGGTTCCACTGGACTCCACGATCACGAAGGAGAAGATCGTGGCCAGCGCTGTAGCGATCCCGGCCGGGATCGCAAAGGCGCCCAGGGCCCTCAACAGGTGCCCTCGGTAGAGGGGCCCGTCGCTCGGTGCCAGAGCGAGCACGAAGGAAGGGATTCCGATCGTCACGAGCGCCGCGAGGGTGAGCTGGCGGGGCAGGAAGGGGAAGTCGAAACCCGGCACCGAGACCAGGAGGATCAGAGCAGCGGCATAGACCGATTTCGTCAGGTAGAGCCGGCCGAGACGGTGGATGTTTCGGGCGATCCGGCGGCCTTCGGCGATCGCTTCCGGCAAACGCTCGAACTCGTCCTTCATCAGGACCACGTCGGAAACGCTTCGTGTGATCTGGCTCCCCGACCCCATGCCGACCGCCATCCGGGCCCTCTTCAGGGCCGGCACGTCGTTGACACCATCACCGATCATGGCCGTGTAGCGGCCGGCGTCGCCGAGGGCTCCGATCAGGGCCTTCTTCTGCTCGGGCCTGATACGGCAGAAGACCGTGTTGGCCTGCGCCACTTCCACCAGCTCCTCGGGATCGTCCGGGAGGTCGGATCCATTGATGACTCCTGCCTCCACCGGGATCCCGACCCGGCTCGCGACGGCGGTCACCGTCTTCTGACCGTCGCCCGAGATCACCTTGAGGTCGACCTCTTCGCGCCTCATCAGCTCCAGGGTCTCGACCACCCCCTCACGCAGGTTCTCTTCGAAAACCACCAGCGCCATCGCCTCGATCCCGGCCGGAGGACCGAGGGCGGGGTCCGCGGGCAGGTCTTCCTCCGTCCGGGCCAGCGCAACTACCCGCCTTCCGGCCGAACTCTCGCGGTCCAGATCCCGGGAGAGGGCCGGATCCAGCACGAGGGCACCGCTCTCGACGAGGACGTCGGGGGCACCGATCACCACCGTCTCCGGGCCCTCCGGCAAGTCCAGGGTCTGGGCGCTCCACTTCCAATCCGAGGAGAACGGAACCTCACCGAGGACCGGTGCCGGCTCGCCCGGAAGGGCCGTGGCGATTGCCTCGAGGGTCGAGTTCCGGGCATCGACCGAGGCGGCGAAGGCGGCCAGCAACCGACTTGCCGACTCGACGTCGAAACCCTCTGCCGGAAGCACCTCGATCAGCTCGAGGCGGCCGTCGGTGAGGGTCCCGGTCTTGTCGACACAGATGGTGTCTACCGAGGCGAGCGATTCGGTCGCACTCATCTGCTGGACCAGCAGCGAGCGACGGGCGAGCCGAACCGCAGCGACCGCGAAGGTGACGCTCATCAGCAGGACGAGCCCCTCCGGGATCAGGGTTATCAGGCCGGCGGTGGCCGTCTGGGCGGCTTCGACCAGAGGCGTATTTCGAAGTGCGAGCGAGCCGATCAGGAGGGCCGCAAGCGGGACCAGGGCCCAGGTACAGGCGACGATGACCCTGTTGACCTCCTGCTGGAGTGGGGCCGGTGGGTGGCGGAAGGCCCTTGCCTCGCCGACGAGGCGACCTGCGTAGCTCTCGTCCCGGACCGCGGTCACCTCGCAGAGCCCGGATCCCGCGGTGACGAAAGAGCCTGAGAGAAGCTCGTCCCCGGCCCCCTTCCCGACTCCGTCTGACTCACCGGTCAGCAGCGACTCGTCGAGGGTGAGGCCCCTGGCCTCGACGGTCACACCGTCGGCCACCAGCTGGTCGCCCGGACCGATCGCGACCAGATCACCCGGGACCACCTCGCCCGCAAGCAGTTCGATCTCGCGCCCTTCCCGGATGGTCCGGGCTCGCGGTGCCACCAGCAGGGCCAGGCGATCGAGCACCTCCTTGGCTTTCAACTCCTGACGGATGCCGATCCAGGTGTTCAGGATCGCGATGAATCCGAAGATCGCATCGGCCCAGAGGCCGAGCGAGAGGATCAGGATGAAGAAGACCCCGATGATTGCGTTGAAGAGGGTGAAGACGTTGCCGGCAACGATGCTGGCCGTAGATCGCGAGGCGGGGAGCTGCTCGGGACCGAGCTCCCGGAGACGCGCCGCGGCCTCGGCATCGTCGAGCCCCAGGGGGACTGGCCTGGGGGCCGTCTCTTCGGTCAGCGTGCTCACTCGGCTGATTCTTACCTGATGCGCGGCGCCGACCCCGCCGCCTCGGGGGTATAGTCCCGGGCCATGTCGCTCAAGCTAGGTCTTTACCTCGGTTACTGGGGGATCGGTCCCCAAGGGGACGACGCACTCGAAGCGGTTCGGTTCGCCGAAGAGAAGGGCTTCGAGTCGGTCTGGGCGGCCGAGTCCTACGGTTCCGACGTAGTCAGTGTCCTCGCGTGGCTCGCCGGCCAGACCGAGAAGATCAACCTCGGGGCGGCGATCATGCAGGTTCCGGCCAGGCCTCCGGCGGCGGCAGCCATGGCCGGGGCCACGATCGACAAGCTCTCTCACGGTCGGTTCCTGTTCGGTTTTGGTCCGTCCGGTCCCCAGGTATCCGAGGGCTGGTACGGGGTTCCCTACCCGAAGGCGTGGGGTCGGACCAGGGAGTACGTCGAGGTGGTCCGGGAAATCATCGCTCGTGAGGGGAACCTCGACCACCAGGGTGAGCATTACCAGTTGCCACTTCCGGACGGCCAGGGCAAGTCGTTGAAGCTCAACTTCCACCCCGAGCGCAACTACATCCCGATCTTCCTCGGAGCGATCGGCCGGAAGTCGGTCGAGATCGCCGCCGAGATCGCCGATGGCTGGATACCGATCTTCTTCAGCGTCGACAAGTTCGAGGAGGCCTGGGGCGAGCACATCGAGATCGGACTCGAGAAGGGCGGCAGGACCCGGGAGGACTTCGAGATCTCACCGTCGGTCCAGGTCGCGATCGATGGCGACACCGAGGCTGCCCGGAACATGGTTCGGATGGGCCTGGTCCTCTACTTCGGCGGGATGGGATCCCGCAAGACGAACTTCTACGTCGACCTCGCCCATCGATTCGGCTTCGGCGAGGTTGCCGACGAGGTCCAGGAGCTATTCCAGGCCGGTGAGAAGGAAGCTGCCTTCCAGGCACTCCCCGACGAGGTCGTCGATGCGGTTTCCCTGATCGGGTCCGAAGAAGAAGTTGTCCAGAGGCTCGCCAAGTTCCGTGAAAGCGGAATATCGCGATTGATCGCGACCCCGGTCCACACCGATCCGGCCGAGCAGAAGCACACGATCGAGAGACTTGCGGCCATAGCGGGCTGAGCGATGCCGGTCGGGTCCCGTCCACTCCGTCCATGCCTCTGCGGGTCCCGTTCCCGAGAGATCGAGGTTCCGGAGTGAAGATCGGGGTTCCGCTCGAGACGGCGGACGGAGAGCGTCGTGTAGCCCTGGTGCCCGACTCCGTCCGGGCGCTGGCCGGACGGGACGGAATCGAGGTCCTGGTGGAGTCCGGGGCCGGACTCGAAGCCGGCCATGGCGACGGTGCCTACACCGAGGCCGGTGCCACCGTCTCCGACCGGTCCGAGGTCCTCGCGGCAGATGTGTTGGTAGGCGTTTCCTCGCCCGAGATCTCGTCGATCGAGTCCATGAATCGGGGACAGGTCCTGATCTCTCACCTGTCGCCCTGGACCGCGGCCGAATCGAACCGGGCTCTTGCAGAAGCCGGCGTGACGGCATTTGCGATGGAGGCGATCCCGAGGACGACTCGCGCGCAGGCCATGGATGCCCTCTCGTCCCAGGCATCGGTTGCGGGCTACTCGGCGACGATGATCGCCGCGACCGAGTCCGGCCGCTTCTGGGGGATGCTGACGACGGCCGCAGGGACGATCAGGCCCGCCAAGGTTCTGGTGCTGGGAGCCGGGGTCGCCGGACTTCAGGCGATCGCCACGGCCCGGAAGCTCGGAGCGATCGTCACCGGTTTCGACATCCGAAGGGCTGCCTGGGAGCAGATCGCCTCGCTCGGTGGCAGGCCGCTCGAGCTCGACTTCATTCCGGACGCCGAGGGAGAGGGCGGCTACGCTCGTCCCCTGACCGAAGAGGAGAACGAACAGGTCCGTCAGGCGATCGGCGAGAACGCTGCAAAGCAGGACGTGGTGATTACCACCGCCGCGATTCCGGGACGCCCGGCACCGACCCTGATCACGGCCGAGGCCGTGGCCGGCATGGCCCCGGGATCGGTCATCGTCGATCTCGCTGCAGAGACCGGCGGTAACTGCGAGCTGACCGAGCCGGGTCAGACGGTCGTCGAAAACGGAGTCAAAGTGATCGGTCCGTCCGACCTGCCGTCGGATCTCCCCGGCCATGCATCCCAGCTCTACTCGAAGAACGTCGAGAACCTCCTGAACCTGATGATCGACGACGACGGCAGTCTTAACATCGATTTCGGTGACGACATCCTCGACGCGGCCTGCATAGCGGCCGAAGGCGAGACACGAGGAGAGAGGACGGCCCGCTGATGGATCTGGTGACCGAGATTACGATCCTGGTGCTGGCCGCCTTCGTCGGTTTCGAAGTGATCTCGAAGGTCCCGGCCACCCTCCATACGCCGCTGATGTCCCAGACCAACGCGATTCACGGGATCGTGGTCCTGGGAGGACTCATCGTGATCGGCTACGCCGACGCTCCGCTCGATTACGTGATCGGCCTGCTGGCGATCATCTTCGGGACGATCAACATCGTCGGAGGCTTCATGGTCACCGACCGCATGCTCGAGATGTTCGGCGGCAAGAAGAAGAATCGCTCCGACTCCGGGGAGGACCACGAATAGTGGTTGCTGCCGCCCTCGATCCCGGGTCCGCGCCGGTCGGACTCCTGTACATCCTCAGCTTCTCGCTGTTCATCTACGGGATCCGTCTCGGCACCCACCCGACGACGGCACGGCGCGGCAATGGCATCGCCGCGATCGGCATGGCGGTCGCGGTCGCGACCACTCTGGCACTCCAGGGCATCGGCAACTGGTGGGTGATCATCGTCGGGATCGCGGTCGGCACCGCGATCGGGGCGGTTGCCTCGAAGCGGGTCCAGATGACCGGGATGCCCCAGATGGTCGCCCTCTACAACGGCCTCGGAGGCGGCGCTATCGCCCTGATCGCCTGGGCCGAGTATCGCCACTGGATCGTCGAGGATTTCGGGGTCCCGGCCGATGAGCTGATCCCCACGCTGCTGGCCATGGTGATCGGGTCGATCTCCTTCTGGGGCTCGAACGTCGCCTTCGGCAAGCTCCAGGAGCTGATTCCGAGTCAGCCACTCAAGGTCCCCGGCCAGCAGGTGATCAACGCTCTCCTCCTCGTCGGGCTGATTGCGGCCTGCGTCTACCTCGGGATCTCCAATGGCCCCGGAGAGCTGAACGAGCCGATCTTCATCCTCTGTCTCGTCGGCGCGGCGGTTCTGGGGGTGATGGTCGTGATGCCGATCGGAGGCGCCGACATGCCGGTGGTGATCTCCCTCCTCAACGCCTTCACCGGTCTCTCTGCCGCTGCGGCCGGCATCGCTCTGGACAACACCGCCCTGATCGTCGGCGGCACGCTGGTCGGCTCCTCGGGAACGATCCTCACCCTCGAGATGGCCAATGCGATGAACCGGTCGGTTCCGAACATCCTGTTCGCGGGCTTCGGGTCGGCAGGGGGAGGCCCTGTTGCGTCGGGCGAGGAGAGGCCTTACCGGTCGATGAACGCCCAGGATGCCGCGATCCAGCTCGCCTATGCCGATTCAGTGGTGATCGTGCCCGGTTACGGGCTGGCAGTCGCCCAGGCTCAGCATGCCGTCCGGGAGATGGCCGACGAGCTCGAGAGCAAGGGGGTCAAGGTGAGCTACGCGATCCACCCCGTTGCAGGCCGGATGCCCGGTCACATGAACGTCCTGCTCGCAGAGGCCGACGTGCCTTACGAGCAGCTTCGCGAGATGGACGAGATCAATCCCGAGCTACCCCAGACCGACGTCTGCGTGGTGATCGGGGCAAACGACGTGACCAACCCGGCGGCCAAGACTGACGAGGAGAGTCCGATCTACGGAATGCCGATCATCGAGGTCGACGAGGCCCAGCAGGTCCTCGTCCTCAAGCGCTCGATGAGCCCCGGCTTCGCCGGGATCGACAACGATCTCTTCTACCACCCGAAGACCGCGATGGTCTTCGGTGATGCCAAGGCCACGGTCTCCGAGATCGTGTCCGAACTCGGCAACCTCTGAGAAGGGTTCAGCCCTTCGGGCCGCGACGGCGCCATGCCGCCAGGGCGTAACCGACCACGAGGCCGATCAGCGCCGAGATCAGCAGGACGACGATCAACGGCATCGTCACGCTGAAGAAGAGGAAATCGATCCTCGCCTCCTGGGCGTTCTGGAAGACGACGATCAGGAACAGGACGACGAGGGCTCCGATACCCCACTTCTTGAGGTCGAAACCGGCCCCGGAATTGCCACTGTCGCGGGATGCCTTGGTTGGATCGCTCATGGCCAGAAGATAGCCGCGTTGGCGGCGTCGTTTCCGTCGACATTCCTTTCCGCTTCCAGAGGATCTCGTGATCGGTTATCCAGAAGGGTCCGTCCATGGTGGCGAAGGAGCGGTCCGGAGAGACCGGTCGGTCGGTCTCCGGAAGGGGCGAGTCCGGCCAGTCGTCGGTCGAGTGGGTCGGTCTTGTCCTGTTCGTCTCGGGAGTATTCGTTGCCCTCTCGGTGGGTGGCCTGACACCGTCACCGGCGGCCGTGGTTCATTCGATCCATCGCGGAATCCTCTGCGCCGTGGCACACGGCGGCAGTTGTCCCGACGGTGCCTCGATCGACCATTACGGTGCCGAGGTGGCGGCGCTGGTCAGAAGGTTCGAGCCCGAGATCGCGTTCCGGTCCGAGCTGCTCGGGATGCCGGTCGATTTCAGGACCTGCCGAAGTCCTGGCTGCGCCGAGCCTCCCGAAGGTGAACGACTGGTCGGCTCGACCGCCGGCGCCCGCGCGACCCTCTTCACCCGGGTCATCGATTGCCGGGATGGAAGGCTCGAGGGAATCGAGTGCGGGGGTTCGGCCGAGGGAAACCTCTACATCCATTACTGGGCCTACTTTCCCGAGAGTTCCACCTTTCGGGGCGTGCCGGTGCTGGAGGGCCGGGGCCATCACCCCCACGACTGGGAGTCGACCCAGGTCAGGATCGGGCCGGACGGCACTGTCTCCCAGAGGGCCTCTTCCCATGCCGGCTACAACCACTCGAGGTCGATCGGCAACTGGCCATCCGATGCCGGGCTGGACCTACCGGCCGGCGTGGACCGTCTGCTCGGTCGTGACTCTCCGGGAGGCTGGGGTCCCTGGACCGGGCGGTGGCTGGTCGAGGGCGGCAGCCATGCCGGCAACGTCGGCGATCCGGCGTCGGATCTTCGCCATCCGATCGCCCTGCCGAAGGGGAGGGCCAGGCTGGTGCCGCTGGAGGCGGTGCGTCACGACCCGTTGGTCCGCCCGGCCCGTTTCGAACCGATCACCCCGCCATGGCTGAAGCGAGTCTGGTCCGATCCCGAGGCGACCGGAACCGGTTGACCGAAGTTCAGCTCCGAGGCGCGAGGGCCGAGATCGCCTCGGCCATCCGGTCCGGGGTGACTATCGGGGTGACCACCGGGAGGGTGATCCCTCCCGCCACATAACGCTCGAGGCGTTCGCGGATCGCTTCCCATGGACCGATCAGGAAGGTGTCTTCGATCAGCTCCCAGGGCGCCAGTTCGGCCGCTTTCTGGCGGTCCTTCTCCTCCCACGCTGCCACCATCGGGGCTATCTCCTCGCCGTAGCCGAGCCACCGGAAGAACTCGGCATAGACCGGTACGGTCACGTATGACGAGAACATGAACCGGGCCAGAGGCTCGACTTCCTCACGCTGGCCGGGCAGGCAGAAGAAGCGACAGAGGAGTTCGAAACCGGGCTTTGCATTCTGGATCTGACCGGTGACCTGCGGCAGGCCCCCGAGGGGAAGGAAGTTGGTGAATGCGCCGTCTGCCTTGTCCACGGCGAGGGCGAGCATCTTGCCCCTGAGGGCGGCCAGGACGATCGGGGTGGGAAAGGCGGGGGCGGTCTCGAGCTTGAAACCGGTGTCGGTCCGCTCGCCTGCGAGCGCGACCCTGAGGAAGTCGACGGTCTTGTCGACTCGTGAGAGCGGCCGCTCGAACGGGATCTCGTTCCAGCCCGCGACCATTCGGTCCGAGGACGCCCCGATACCGAGCACGAACCTTCCCTTCGAGGCATCGGTGAGGGCGGCGGCCTGCTGGGCGAGGAGTGCCGGCCCGCGCTGGAAGACGCCGACGATCCCGGTTCCGAGCCGGATCTTCTCGGTCCAGGCAGCACTGAGGGCGAGCGGGGTGAACCCATCCGGACCGCCGGTCTCACCGGTCCAGAGATCCGTATAGCCCTCGGCTTCCGCCTGCTGGACGAACGGTCTGTGGTCTGCCAGGGATGTACCCGGCAGGGGAAGCGTCAAACCCCATCTCTCGACCATCGCGGGAGCCTACATCGCGGCCGTCCCGTTCCGCCTGCAGGGATCGCTGTGCGGTCCTGCCCCGTCCGTTATAGCCTCATGGGCGATGTCGGTCATCTCGCAAGACGTTCGTTCCGGAACCAAGCCGGACCGCAATCTCGCGCTCGAACTCGTGAGGGTCACCGAGTCGGCTGCGCTTGCGGCTTCCCGCTGGGTCGGCAGGGGGGACAAGCTGGCCGCTGACGGCGCCGCCGTCGACGCGATGAGGCTGCTCCTCGACACGGTTCCCATGGACGGTCTGGTCGTAATCGGCGAAGGGGAGAAGGACGAGGCCCCGATGCTCTTCAACGGTGAGCAGATCGGCGACGGGAGTCCTCCGGTCGTCGATATCGCAGTCGACCCGCTCGAGGGGACGACTCTTACCGCTCGTGGGTTCGGTGGAGCCCTTGCCGTGATCGCACTGGCCGAACGGGGCACGATGTTCGATCCCGGACCCTGCGTCTACATGGAAAAGATGGCGACCGGGCCTGAGTTCGCCGACCTCCTTACCTTCGATCGGCCGCTCGGCGAAGTGATCCGGGAAATCGGCGATCGCAAGGGAGGTGGCCCCGAGGACGTCACCCTGACCATCCTCGACCGGCCGCGCCACGAAGAGACCGTTGCCGAAATCCGTGAAGTCGGGGCGAACATCCGGTTCATCACCGACGGTGACGTTCAGGCCGCTCTGCTGGCGGTATCCGAGGACACCGGTGTCGACCTGCTCTGGGGGATCGGCGGCACACCCGAGGGCGTCCTCGCCGCCGCAGCCATCAAGTGTCTCGGTGGCGAGATAGCGGGGAGACTCTGGCCCAGGAACGACACCGAGCGGGAGGCAGCGATCGAAGCTGGATACGACCTCGACAAGACCCTCAGGTCGAACGACCTGGTGTCGGGGCAGGACGTTTTCTTCGCCGCCACGGGAGTGACCGATGGCGATCTGCTGCACGGCGTTCGGCGCCTCGACAGTGGCTACTCGACGACCGAGTCGCTGGTCATGAGGTCGCGCTCCGGAACGGTCAGGAAGATCGAGGCCCGTCACGACCGGGCCAAGCTCCGGGAAGTAACCGGTGGACGGTACGGCTGAGCGGGAAACCCCGGTCCTGATCGCCGGGGCGACCGGGTATGTCGGCCGTCGTCTGGCCAAGCGCCTTGCCGCGTCCGGACGGCCGGTGCGGTGTCTGGTCAGGCGTCCCGAGGCGGCCTCCGATCTGAAAGAGGCGGGCTGTGAGGTCCTCAAGGGCGATGTCCTCGATCCGGCAACTCTCGGTCCGGCGCTTGCGGGCATTTCGACCGCCTACTATCTCGTCCACTCGATGGGCCGGGGCAACACGGGGGATTTCGAAGCGGCCGACCGTGAGGGGGCTTCGAACTTCGCCGAGGCGGCCGCTGCCGCCGGCCTGTCGCAGATCGTCTATCTGGGCGGACTCGGAGTAGGGGGCTCGAGGCACCTGCGCTCGCGTCACGAGACGGCCGAGGTTTTGGGATCGACCGGCGTGCCGGTTACCTACTTCCGGGCGGCCGTGGTGCTAGGGGGAGGGAGCGAGTCCTTCCAGACCGTCTATTACCTGGTCCGCCGCCTGCCGGCGATGGTCACGCCGAAATGGACCACGATCAGGACTCAGCCGATCGCGATAACCGACGTGGTCTCCTATCTCGAGGCCGCTGCCGACGTCGGGCCCTGGACCGGCAGAGAGGTCGAGATCGGCGGGACCGACATCACGACCTATGGCGGGATGATGGGGGAGATGGCCGACGCGATGGGCAAGCGCCGCCCTTTGATGATCAGGGTCCCGGTATTGACCCCGAGGTTGTCATCGCTCTGGATCGGCCTGGTCACACCGGTCGACACCGGCGTTGCCCGACCCCTGGTCGAGGGCCTGACGACCGAGACGGTGGTCACGGATCCTTCCGGGATGGAGCTCTTCGACGTGACGCCGATCCCGATGGACGAGGCCATGGAGGCGGCAGTCAGGGAGCTCGAAACTGCCGCCTGAGGCCTGAATTCAGTCCGGCCGCGGGGCGTCGGCAGGGTCTTCGCCTCTCCTGATCACTTCGGCCGGAAGATCGGCGAGCGATCGCAGGAATCCCTTGGTGATCCAGACGTGTACCCGGAACTGGGTCTGGGAATAGAGCCAGGTGCCGAGTCGGGCGAACCAACCCGAACCCCTGATCCACGGGTAGAAGTTCGAGACCTCGGAGGTCACCGTGAAGGTCTCCTCCCCTTCGTGGTGATCGGCAGCTCCATGGGTGACCCGCATCTTGAGGAAGCCCTGTCCCTCGCCTTCGGAGGCGACCAGCAGCCCCCGGTCGATCGGCCACTCGACCTCCCCGAAGTCCTCGCCGGTCCGGAAACGGGGCGCGTGGAACCGGAGCAGAGTGAGGTGACGGGTGAACAGGTGAATCTCCCGCGAGTCCGGGCCGTATCCGACCCTTATCGCCCCCAGCGATCGTCTCCGAAGGAAACGCCAGTAGGACCTCGCCATCAGCTCGAGAGTCGAAGGGGCCCAGATCCGCTCGAACAGTTCCGGGTCGACGGTGACTCGGGCCGACTGGGCGCACTCGATCGGCCCGTGGGTCGCAATGCCCCTTCGGACCGGGTCCGGCATCAGTTCGATCTCGATCGTCACGAAGGGGACTTCATCACACCGTCACCCGGCGTCGCGGCCCGTCGTCACGGATTCCGAAGACTCTTGCTCCCCAGAGGCGACAGGGTCGCGTGAACCGTTGCCATTTCCGCCGCCATGGCCGTTGCCGTTGGCGGTGAGCGATCGGTAGGGCTCGGCCATGGGCAGGGCCCTGTCCCGTTCGGCCCGGGTCGGTTCGAGTCGGGGCTTCGGGACGCCCAGCCCGTAGGGCATGAGTCCGGTGTCCCTGTATTCGTGACGAAGTGAGTTGATTACCGCTCCGGCCAGCAGGGTCAGGGCGACCACGTAGAACCAGAGCAAGGCGATCAGGATGAATGCGGCGGTGGTGCCGAAGAGGCTGAGGGTCGAAACGTTGTTCAGGTAGAGCGGGAACAGCCAGTTTGCGATTCCCGAGACGGCCGTGGTGAAGACGGCACCGGGCCAGACCGCGCTCCAGGGCATGTGACCTTTGGGGACCAGCCAGAAGATCAGGGAACAGACCAGGAAGTTGAGGCTCAGTGTGAGTACGAACAGGGCGAAGTCATCGATGCTCTGGACCTCGTTGAGCCCGAACGGCAGGCCATCTGTGGACCTCAGAAGGGCGCCCTCGATCGCGGGCAGGATGACCGTGCCCAGGAAGAAGGCGACCACGACCAGGAGCATCACGAGAGAGAAGCGCTTCTGCTCCCACCAGCCCCGGCACCTGACGTGGTAGATGCGACAGAAGGCGGTGTCCATGGCGCCCCAGAACGACGCTCCGATCCAGATCGAGGCCGCGATCGCGACGACGCCGATGGCGGCCGAGTTGGTCCGGATGCTGTCGAGGATGTCCCTGAGGGTGCTCTCGCTGGCCGAGGGGAAGAGTCTCTGGAGGTCGGCATAGACGGAGGCCTCTATGCCCTCCACCTTCAGGACCTGGCTGAAGATGAAGAGGACGAGGAGCGAGAACGGGAAAACGGCAAGCAACAGGTTGTAGGCGACCATCGCCGAGAGGCCAGTCACGTTTTCGCGGTAGGCCCGATACCAGAAGGCCTTCAGCCAGTGGATCGGCCTGCCCGGGCCGGAGACCTGGCCGTCCGTCCGTCCGGCACTTTCTTCGTCGCAGTCAGCGCAGGCCAAGGATGACCTTCCCGGCGTGATGGAAGGGGCACATGATTTTGACTTTACTAAGTGAAGCGGTTATTCTTGTGAGACCCGCTTCCCCTCTCAGGAAAGCGAAAAATCATCATCCCTCCCCGGCCTACCGGCAGGGGGTGCGGAATCCGGACAGCGGCGGGTGTCCGATCCTGTTGTGGCAATCGGCCGCTCTCGCGACGCAATCCCCGGTTCGCAGGCAGGAAAAGTCAGAAAAAAACGACACAAACGACTTGGATTAGGAAAGATGCTCGTAGCCGAACTACAGGAACTCGAAGAAGTAAAGGGTCTGGTCACCAGAGGTCAGCAGCTGGGCGTGCTCACCTTCGGCGACATCGCCACGGCCGTTTCCGAGATCGACCTCGACGAATCAGACATCGAGGATCTCTACGGTCACATCGAGAAGCAGGGGATAGAACTCGTCGAGGACGTCGATCCCGCGATCAAGGTCTCCCCTGACGCCGAGAGGTCCGACGGTCGACGCGGTCGCCGGCGCAAGAAGGAGGCGCTCGACCTCAAGCCGGACATGACCACCGACTCCCTTCAGCTCTTCCTGAAGGACATCGGCAAGGTCCGACTGCTGACCGCTCAGGAAGAGGTCGATCTGGCCAAGAGGATCGAACGCGGCGATCTCGATGCGAAGCAGAAGATGGTCGAATCGAACCTCCGGCTCGTCGTCTCGATCGCGAAGAACTACCGGAACCAGGGTCTGCCCTTCCTCGACCTGATCCAGGAGGGGACGCTCGGATTGGTTCGCGCCGCCGAGAAGTTCGACTACCGCAAGGGCTTCAAGTTCTCGACCTATGCGACCTGGTGGATCAGGCAGGCGATCGCCCGTGCCCTGGCCGACAAGGCCAGGACGATCAGGATCCCGGTCCATGTGGTGGAGAAGCTCAACAAGATTGGCCGTGCCGAGCGCAAGCTGGTGACCGAGCTCGGTCGTGAGCCCACTCCGGACGAGATCGCCGAAGTGACCGGGATCGACCCCGAAGAGGTCGAATCGATCAAGCGGTCGGCGCAGTCACCGGTGTCCCTCGAGAAGCCCGTCGGTGACGAAGAGGAGTCCGAATTCGGCCAGTTCA
This sequence comes from uncultured Solirubrobacterales bacterium, assembly GCA_903939845.1. GTDB lineage: Bacteria > Actinomycetota > Thermoleophilia > Solirubrobacterales > 70-9 > 67-14. Next base: position 23,946 of record CAJAIJ010000041.1, on the reverse strand, counting down.
TCGCCGACGAGAAGGCCGAGTCGCCATTCGACCGCGCCGTCGACCTGCTGACCAAAGAGGCTCTGAAGGAGTCTCTCGAGAGCCTCTCCTACCGCGAGCGACGGGTCCTGGAGCTTCGTTACGGCCTCGGCGGCGAGCATCCGAGGACCCTCGATGAGGTCGGGCGGACCTTCAACGTCACCCGTGAGCGGATCCGCCAGATCGAGAATCAGTCGCTCAAGAAGCTCCAGAGCCTCAACGAGGCACAGAAGCTCCGCGAATCCACCTGAGTCACCGGAAGGTCCGGCCGTGGACCATCCGGCCCGATTTGCCTGATTCTGGATCCATGTCGACCCTTTGTGATCGAGGGCACCCGACCATGACCGGGTGGACACGGCTCCGGCCATAGCCCTGACCATCACGCTGGCCATTTCGTCGGTGACCGACATCGGGCGGAGGCGCATTCCCAACCTCCTGACCGGGTCGGCCGCCGTCGTCGCGTTGCTGCTCGCCGCCCTCGGGTTCTCGGTCGGACCGCTCGAGTCCGTCATCGTCGCCCTGACCCTCGTCTTTCCCCTGGCCGCGCTCGCAATACTCAGGCCGGAAGGCTTCGGTATGGGGGACGTGAAGCTGATCGGGGTGATGGCCCTCTTCCTGGGGTGGGAGGTCTGGCTTCCCTTGCTCGGGGGCCTGGGTGCTGCCACTCTGGCCGGGACTATCATCGCTCTCGGCCGGGGAAGGGCCGGGCGGTCGGTAGCACTGCCCCTCGCCCCGTTCCTGACCGCAGGGATGATTCCGTTCCTGGCGGCCGCATTGCCCTTGCTTCACTAAGTGAAGTTTCACCGCTGCACTTAGTAAAGTAAGACCATGGTCGTTCTGCTGCCGAATTCCGCCACGACTGGCGAGCCGGTCCGGTGATCCGATGAAGACCGATTCTGGTCAGGACTGCCCGGTCTGCAGGACCGCTGACGTGATCGCGGGCAAGTGGACACTTCTGGTCATCAGGGACCTGGCGGTCGAGGAGCGGAGGTTCTGCGAGCTCGAACGATCGCTGGAAGGCATAAGTCCGAGGACTCTCTCGCTCCGGCTCAGGACTCTCGAGGAGGAGGGTGTGATCGAACGGCAGACTTATCCCGAGGTGCCACCGAGGGTCATCTATTCGCTCACCGACAAGGGCCGGGACCTCGTCCCCCTGATCGAAGCGATGAGGGCATACGGCGACCGGTGGCTCGAGGTCGAGCCGGCTCTCGCCTGAGGCCGATCCTGCAAGCAAACGTGCAGTCGGAGGATGCCACGCCGGTCGGGTGAAACCGGCCGTATGCGCGACAAGATCCTCGAAGAGTCCCTGAAGCGGCTGGCAGCCGAAACCTCTACCCGCTTCTCGGCTCTGGTCGCGACAGGAGATGAGATCCCGTTCGACGTCGCCGAGAACGACGGCGAGAGCTCCCACTTCTACCGGTATGTACCGCTGACCGCTGGCTATGTGGAGTCGCGCTTCGACGAGGTTCGTTCTCTGCCGTCCTACGGACCGGCCAGTGGGGCGGTCGTGGCCGCAGGCGTATCGGCGACCTTCCTCGAGTCGAAGGGTCTGTCGGTTCCGGCCGATCCCGCGGCCAGGGCCGACGAGATGATCCGGGTCTTCATTTCCGAGCTCTGGGAGGGTGCCTCCGAGTTCTCCCTGAACCTTTCGAGGATCGAGTCGATCCTCGACGAGATCGAGGTCGAGTCCCGCGACATCCGCGAGGCCGATGTCCTGATGGTGCCTCTGGCCGGGTTCGAGATGACCCTCGACGATGTCGAGTTCGGCAACGGCACGAGGATCGTTCGGGCGGGCACGATCGAAGCTCCGGTCGAGGCGATTTCGAGCGAAGGCACGGACAGGAATGCCTGGCAGCCTGCCTGCCTCGCGACCATTCCCCTGGGTTCCGGGCCGGAGTCGCCCCGGGAGGCTCTGAGCAGGATCTCCGACCTCGTGATGGCTCTCAGGCTTGCCAAAGACGGCTGCATCGGGATGGGCCCGCATGCCTTTGCCCCGGTCGGGGACGGAGCCTGGCGGAAGATCGAGACCGGGGCCACTCCGTCTCGCTCCGGCACCTTCCTGCTGCTCGAGTCCGACGTGGACCTCGCAGATGAGCTTCTCGGCCTGATCGGGCGTGGAGCGGTCAATTCGGCCGGAATGGGTTTTGCGATCAAGCGATTCTGCTTCGGCCTCGAGCGGTCCGGGCCGATCGAAGCGATCAGCGATCACCTCCTCGCGGTCAGGGCGGCGGTGACCGGTGAGACGGTGATCGACACACCTGCTGCGGTCAGGGCGGCAGCCCTGATCGGCGAGTTCGACGATGGCTCGGAGGGGGATGTCCGGAACCGCATGGAGGCCGCCTTCGAACTCGAGGAGGCCCTGATCGCGGGCGGTTCGGTCACGTCGGTGAGAGGTGAGTCGGCCACATATCTGGCCGCCTGGGTCGAGGATTCAGTCAGGGGAATGATCCGACGGGCACTGCTCGGCGAATTCGGGTCCGATCTCAACATCACAGCGGAAGAGATCCTCATCACTGAAGGTCTGGGTTCTGGCGAGGGCAGCATCGGCCAGATGGGATCCGCTCAGGAGTGGGGAGACTTCCCTGATCCAGTGGTCGACGAGGGACCGATCGCGGAGGTCCATGTGCTCCGGCCGCGAGAGGACTCGCCGATCGGAGGCGCTTCGAGAGAGCTCGACCCGAACGACATTCCCGTGTTCGAGACTCCTTCGCACCTCGAGGGTGAGGATTCGGCCGACAGGGCTCTGACGCCGATGCCGGAGATCGAGGCTGCGCTCGGGATCACGCGGGATGCCGAAGGTCACTTCACGGGCGATCGGCCGGATCTTCTGCTCGAACCTGAACCTGAACCCGGAGAGATCAAGGTTTCGGCTCCCGGTGGCATTTCGAGGCCGACGCACACGCCCACGCATACGCACCCAGAGCAGGGATCTCGAGACTGGCTGGACGAGACCCGTCAGGGGGTCACGATCGAGTGGCCGGCCGTGGGTCGGGCCGAGCGTTCCTCCGGGACATCCAGCCAGGCGCCCGGGCGGTCCGAGGGCTTCTTTCCCCCGGTCGGCGAGACCGAATGGAAGGTCTCGGAGCTGGACTACCCGCGTCGTCGCGGGGCCTGAGCCGGCCCTCGCTCAGGTGGCCAGCTCGATCCTGGTCGCCTCGTCGGCGAACAGGAACCTGTTGATCTCGCTGAGGCCGGCGAGATCGTGGACATCGGTGTCGAGGTAGGGGATCCGGATGACGGGATCGCCTCCGAGCTTCGTCGAGAGCTTGGAGATGTTCTGTTCATCCCTCTCGGCCAGGTGTTGGTATTCCGAAAGGGTCTTCCCGATCCGTTCGGCCAGATCAGGGTTTCCGATGGCGGAGTCGACATCCCTGACCACGCCCGCTTCGTCGACATCATCTGCCAGCAGTCTGTATCGGACCCTGTTGACCACGGCACCACCGAAGCCCATCCCGCTTTCGACCAGCTTGTCGTGGAAGAAGACGGCTTCATCTATCGGCTCTGCCTGTGGGCCGCAGACGATCACGAAGGTCGTATCGGGATTCCTCAACAGGGTGTTGACCCGCCGCGCCCGCTCCTGGAAGCCGTCGATCATCCCGCTGAAGGCGGTGAAGAACTCCGACAGGTCGGTCAGCAGGTCGAAGCCGACTATCCGCCTCAGGATCGAGAGGACCACCCCGGCACCCCGGCCGGCAACCTTGGCGGCCAGTCCGGTCGGCTTCAGGAAGAGCTGCAGAGAGCGTCCTTCGATGAACTGGGTGAGTCGTTCGGGGGCATCGAGGAAGTCGAGGGCGTTGCGGCTGGGTGGCGTGTCGAGGACGAGCAGGTCGAACCGGCCCTCGGAATGAAGCTCGAACAGCTTCTCCATCGCCATGTATTCCTGAGATCCGGCCAGAGCGCTGGAGATCTGCTGGTAGATCCTGTTGTCGAGCACCCGCTCCCTGGCTGCCTCATCTTCTGCGTGTCTGGCGATCAGGGAGTCGAAGGTCTGTTTGGCGTCGAGCATCATCGCCCAGAGCTCTCCCTCGCCGGTAACTCCGTTGGCTTCCAGCAGGGCCGGGTCGACCCTGGTGGCCTCGTTGCCGAGCTCCTCGAGGCCGAGCGAGTCGGCAAGCCGTTTGGCGGGGTCGATCGTCAGGACACAGACCTTCTTCCCGCGGGCTGCCATACCGAGGGCGATCGCGGCAGAGGTTGTCGTCTTGCCTACGCCTCCCGAACCGGCACAGATGCAGACGTCGCGACCCGCGAGGAGTTCCTCGATCGACGACATCAGTCGATCGCCTCCCCGAGCATCCGGGCAGCTGCGAGCGTTATCTCGGGTTCGAAGACGAAGGGGAGGGTCGTCATCGGCGTGGAGATCAGAGCCTCGAGACGCTCGATCTGCTCCTGCTGGGCCTCGGTTCGTCTCAGTTCCGAAAGCGCAGCCCTCCCGGCCGCGTGGAGCTCTGGCTCGTCGGAATCCGTCAGGCCCTCGATCGCGGGAAGGTCACCTTTCCCGAATCGCTCGGGGTAGACGGCATTCATGATCACGCGATCGACCGAGACGCCGACCGAGTCGCGCAGCTCCTTCTCGAGCGTCGCGGTTTCGTTCACCGGCATCTCCTCTGGCAGCGAAACCACGATGGCTCCGGTCTGCTCCTGATCGGTGATCATCTCGTCCAGCTCGACGGCCTGGCTGTACATCGGGCCGACCCTGGCGATGTTGGCGAAGATCCTGGGCGTCTTGAGAAAAGCGATCCCGTGACCGGTCGCCGGAGCGTCGACTATTACGAGGTCGTACTTCCGGCCGTGTCTGACCTTCCTGTCGAGCTGCGTCAGCTCCCAGATCTTTCCGATGGTCACCAACTCGTTCAGTCCCGGAGTGGCCTCGGCGAGGTAGGTGAACATCCTGCTCTTGAACAGCAGGTCTCGCATGGCCTTGACCTTGAGCTGGAGCAGGACGTATTCCCGCATCGAGTCGTCGGGATCGATCGAGATCGCCCAGAGGTCGTTGGTCAGCTCGACCTCCCGATAGCCGACCTCCTCCTGCCTGAAGAGCCTCGACGTGTTCTCCGAGGCCGCGACCTCACAGACAATCGTCCGCTTGCCTTCGAGGGAGGCCCTGATCCCGAGAGCGGTCGCCACGGTCGATTTACCGACCCCGCCCTTTCCCGTCACGAAGATCAATCTCTTGTCGAGGAAACTCGGCATCGCTCCATTCAACCGGAAAAGGACACCGTGGGCCGTCGTGAAACGACTCGTACCGGGGGAGGAGAAAGACCAGAGCCTGCGAATAACGCCCCAAATGGGAATCCTCAGCCGCAAGAAAGAAGTCCGAAGCAGCAGCGATCCCGCCGATCAGGCGATCGACGCCCCGGCCCAGTCCGAAGGGGTCGCGCCCGAATCGGTCGACATCCCGGCAGTCGAGACCGTTCCGTCCCAGCCGGATGCGGCCCCCGACCTCCCGGTCGAGCCGGTCGAGGAAGAGCTTGCACGGGTAGAACGGAGCGCCGAAGAGGAGGAGACCGAGATCCGACTCAAGGCCAGCGAACTGCTCGGCCCCATTCGTCAGGATCCGCCGGAGCAACGCCACGAGAAGTCCGGGAACGAGCCGGGGACCGATCTCGCCGAAGTGATCAGCCTCGCGAACCAGAAGGGAGGAGTTGCCAAGACGACTTCGACCCTGAACCTTGCCGTCGCACTCGCCGAGATGGGCAACAGGGTCCTCTGCATCGACCTCGACCCTCAGGGCAATCTCACCATGAGCCAGGGGATCGACCCCGAGACTCTCGACAAGAGCATGTACAACGTCCTGGTCGACGACCTGCCCATCTCAGAGGTGATCCACAGCTGCGAGATCGACATCGCGGTGGCCTCACTCGATCTGGCGGGTGCCGAGATCGCGATGAGCACCAAGATCGGCCGTGAGCGCTCTCTCGAGCGGGCGCTGTCAGAGGTTCGTGGCGACTACGACTACGTCTGCATCGACACCCCTCCGAGCCTCGGCCTCTTGACCATCAATGCCTTGACGGCGTCGAACAAGGTCGTAGTTCCGGTCCAGTGCGAGTACCTCTCGATGAGAGGCCTGGTCCAGCTCCAGAACACCCTGAAGATGATTCAGGACAACCTCAATCCCGACGTCAGGATCGCCGGGATACTGCCGACGATGTTCGACTCGAGGACGCTGCACGCGCGAGAGGCCGTGGCCATGCTCGAGGAGAACTTCGGGGACCTCGTCTTCAAGTCGAGGATCCGGAAGGCGGTCAAGTTCGCCGAGGCGCCGGTAAGAGGCGCTAGTGTCCTGAAGTACGATCCCGAGAGTCGGGCGGCTTCGTATTATCGGAACTTGGCGGAAGAGATCCTGAAAGATGGCTCGTCGTAAGCGAGCGAGCATGCGGGAGGGCCCCTTGGCGGACCTCTTCCGTTCGACCTCTGACGAATCCGGCGAGGCTCCGGAAGGAGTCGAGCAGGTCCGGGAACAGCCGGTGGAGCCGGCTTCGGATCCCTCCTCTTCGGGGCGTTTCGGTCGTTTCGACCCGATGGTCGAGGCGACTCCGGCCCCCGTCGAGAGTGCCCCGGCTGCGGAAGCTGGCAACGGCGAGGATGGGGGGGAAACCGACCCCCAGGATCGTCTGAAGAAGATCTTCTCCGAGCGCCCAGGGGGACGTGGTTCCGACGATGCCACCCGGCCGGCCCGTTCCGGTTCGGGAGAAGCATTGCCCCACACTCCCGTGATCAAGGTGGTCGGAGTCGGCGGCGGCGGAGTCAACGCGATCAACCGCATGATCGATGCCGGAGTCCCGGGAGTCGACTTCATGGCCGTCAACACTGACCTCCAGTCCCTCCAGCTCTGCCTTGCCGAGGACACGATCCACATCGGTGGCGACGAGACCCGGGGCCTCGGTGCAGGAGCTGATCCCTCACTCGGCTTCCGGGCCGCGTTCGAGGAGCAGGATCGAATCAAGCGGTTGCTCAAGGGCGCCGACATGGTCTTCATTGCCGCCGGAGCCGGCGGTGGCACCGGAACCGGAGCGGCCCCGGTGATCGCCCGGCTAGCGCGCGACATCGGAGCCCTGACCGTCGGGATCGTCACGAGGCCGTTCAGCTTCGAGGGCTCCAGGCGGGCCAAGGCGGCCGAGAAGGGAATCGAGGCCCTCGCCGGCGAGGTCGACACTCTGATCGTGATTCCGAACGACCGGCTTCTCGAGGTCCTCGACCAGTCGACCCCGATGACCGACGCATTCCAGGTTGCGGACGACATCCTGAGGCAGGGGGTTCAGGGGATCTCCGATCTGGTGACCCTCCCCTCGATCATCAACCTCGACTTCGCCGACGTGCGTTCGATCATGTCGGACTCAGGCAGGGCACTGCTCGGGATCGGAATGGGAACGGGTTCGGAGAGGGCCATGGTCGCGGTCGAGAGGGCGATTTCCTCACCGCTCCTCGAGACCCCGATGGACGGCGCCCGGTCGGTCCTGCTCTCGATCACCGGTGGCACCGATCTTTCGCTGATCGAAGTGTCAGAGGCGGCAAGGGCGGTCGGTGATGCCGCCCACCCGGATGCCAACATCATCTTCGGGGCCAACATCGACGACGATCTCGGCGATGAGCTCTGGATCACGGTGGTTGCAACCCGATTCGACTCGCGATCCGGTGGCTCCCGTCCGAGGGCCGAGCAGTCCGGTGCCTCCCCGGAAGGCGGGCGTCGGTCCCGGAGGGGCCGCGAGGTTTCGGGCGGCGGTGACGTCCCCGAGTTCATGGCCTGAGGAGTGGCCTCCGCCAGAGGCGCAGTAGCGGCCGGACATCCGACCACCGCAGAGATTGGTGCCCGGGTTCTCGCCGATGGCGGCAATGCAGTCGACGCAGCGGTCGCGGCCGTGCTGGCATCCTTCACCCTCGAGAGCGCCTTGACCGGCCTCGGTGCCGGAGGCTTCATGATCGTCGGGGGTGCCGGCGGGGAACCGGTCGTCTTCGACTTCTTCGTCGCAGCGCCGGGCATGGGGGGCCATACCCGCACCGGAGAGCTCGAGCCGGTCCCCGTTCACTTCGATTCGAGCACGACGCAGGTCTTCAACGCCGGGGCGGCCTCGTGCGGGGTGCCCGGGATGGCGGCAGGCCTCGAGGCGGCCCTGAGCAGGTTCGGATCGGTACCGATGTCCGAGTTGGTCCAGCCGGCGGCCCAGTTGGCACGGGACGGGGCTCCACTCAACCGGCAGCAGGCCTATGTCCTTCGGATCCTCGAGCCGATCTACACCTCGACGCCGGAGGCCAGGGCGATTTACGCACCGGAAGGCAGATACCTCGGAGAGGGTGACCTCTTCCGGTTTCCCGATCTCGCCGTCGCGCTAGAGAGGCTCGGTGAGGAAGGAGCGACCGGAATCTACGAAGGAGAGATAGCGGACGTAATCGAGACCTACGTGACCGAGCGAGGGGGAATCCTCTCCGGGGAGGACCTCGCTGCCTACCGGGTAATCGAGAGAGACCCGGTCACGGCCCGGTTCCAGGGTCGCGAAATCCTGACGAATCCCCCTCCGTCGGCCGGGGGAATCCTGATTGCGAGGTCGCTGGCACTGCTCGACCGAATCGGGAGAAGCGGAACGATGGAGCTGGTCGAGGTGATGGACATGGCCAATCGGGCGAGAGCAGGTGAGTTCGCCGAGCGCCTCGAGGACCCGTCGTTCGCCGACGAGTTCCTCTCCGATGCCTCGCTGGATTTGGCCCTGGCATCGCCGGATCGGCTCGGCTCGACTACTCATCTAGCCGCCATCGACAGTGACGGACTTTGTGCCTCCGTAACCTGTTCGAACGGGACCGGCTCGGGAATGGTCGTCCCGGGGACCGGAATTCACCTGAACAACATGCTCGGAGAAGAAGATCTCAACCCTCTCGGGTTCCATCGTCACCGGCCGGGAGTCCGAATCGGCTCGATGATGTCGCCCACCCTCGTTGCCGACGGGAGCAGGGTGGTGGCAGGTCTCGGCAGCGCCGGTTCCAACCGGATCCGGTCGGCCGTGATTCAGACGACAGTGAACCTGCTCGCGCATTCGATGCCGCCCCAGCAGGCGGTCGATGCCCCGCGGGTGCATGTCGAGAACGATCTGCTGCAGGCTGAACCCGGGATCGACCCTGATGCCCTCGCCAGGCTCGAGCGATCGGGCTTCGAGGTCTTCCAGTGGGCCGAGAGGAACCTCTTCTTCGGTGGCGTCCAGATCGTCACGCGGGATCCCGATTCAGGGGAGTTCGGAGGGGGCGGAGACCCGCGCCGGGGCGGGGCGGTGGCATATGCCTGAGGTGGCCGGAGAGATGCCGGACTTCGAGGCCGAGGGTCTGCTCGACGGTCTCGAGGGCGACGCCAGGGAGGCCCGGATCAAGCTGCTCGAGTACCTGATCGTTTCGGGCATTCCCCTGAAGGCGATAAAGGCAGAGGCCGCAGCGGACCGACTTGCCTTGATCCCGGCCGACCTCGTCCTGGGCAGGAAGCGCCGGAGCATGACTCCGACCGAGATAGCCGAGGACTCGGGCCTCTCCGTCGACGATTTCCAGAGGCTCATCGTCGCCCTCGGCTTCCCGAAGCCGGAGCCGGATCAGAGGTCTTTCGGAAGGGACGATCTGGCCGCCGCAAGGAGGCTCAGGATGTTCCAGGAGGCAGGGATCCCGACCGAGAGCGTACTGGCGCTGACTCGCCAGGTCGGGAGCAGCGCGGCGAGGATAGCCGCGGCACACCGGGATCTTGCCGCGAGCGAGATCGTGGATCCCGATGCCGATGAGTTCGAGGCCGCGATCACCCTGAGGGACGCGGCGAGGGAGCTTCTGCCGATGAGTGAGCAGGCCGTTGCCTACGCTCTCCGGGCCCATTTCATCGAGCAGATGAGAGGCGACATCATCGCGGCAGCCGAGCCGGGCTGGCTCGGTGTCGCCAAGGCCCGCGAGGTCTCGGTCTGCTTCGCCGACCTCGTCGGCTTCACCCGGATGGGAGAGCGAAGTGAACTCGAGAAGATCGGCTCAGTCACCAAGTTGCTCGAGTCGGTCGCGATCGAGGTGAGCAACCCCGAGGTGCAGCTGGTCAAGCTGATCGGAGACGCAGCGATGCTCGTCTCCGAGGATGGAGCGGCCATGTTCGATGCGGCGCTCAGGTTCATCGAGGTTGCCGAGGAGGCCGGCGATGAACTCCCTGCTCTTCGGGTCGGTGTGGCTCACGGCAACGCGATCCCCCAGGCCGGCGACTGGTTCGGCCACCCCGTGAACCTCGCCAGCAGGATCACTGAAGCGGCCCGACCGGGCAGCGTTCTCGCTTCGGCCGAGGCCGTCGAGGCCGGTGGAGACGCCTTCTCCTACTCGGGCGCCGGCAGGCACCGCTTCAAGGGACTCGATTCGGCGGTGGGCCTGTTCCGGGTCCGTCGCCGGTCCGAGACCATCAGTGAGTGAACCGATAGTCCCTGAGTCTCTGGACTGCCGCGAGGACCTCACCAGCACCTACGGGACCATCTGTGGGCACGAGGTCAGGGAGTCGTTCGGCAACCGAGGTCCGTAGCCATCCCCGATCCCGCCATGGAGGCCTTGACCTTTCGGTGTCGCGGGCGTTCCGCCGTGCGGGGTTCGGAGCAGGTCCTCAGTAAGGCTTGCGGGCCGAGAGCAGGAGGTTGTAGAAGAATTCGGCCGGCAGTCGAGGTTCCAACAGGGCAGTGTCCACCTTCTGGAATGCGATGTAGCTCCTGAAGGCGAAATTGCGCCAACCGATCGGGATCGAATCGGGAACGGCGGTCGACTCCATCGATCGCATGCTCCAGCCCCAGAGGTTTGCGACAGCCTCTTCGCCGCTCACGTGCACTTCTTCGAACCCTGCCCCGGGCGGGATCTTCCTCAGATCTGCCGGAGCGAAGGCATGGACGTCGACCTCGGGTTCGAGCGAGTGCTCCTCGTCGCAAAGCTCCTCCTCGGTGTGCTCGAGGACCGAGGCACCGACCAGTCGGCGCCAGACTGGCCCGGCGAGGGTCCCGATCCGCTTCGGGGCTGCTGCGACCCTGTCTCCGTAGCGTGATGGCTCGCCACAGAAGACGATCCTTCCGCCCGGAACGAGCACCCTGAAGAACTCCGAGAATGCCCGGTCGAGATCCGGGATGTGGTGGAGGACGGCATGTCCGATCACCGTGTCGAAGGAATCGTCATCGAACGGAAGCACCTCTGCCTCGGTCACCACGGTCTCGACTTCGATCCCGAGATTCGCCGCCGTCTTCGAGAGGCTCTCGAGCATTCCCGGTGAAATGTCTGTCGCGGTCAGGGAGTCGATCCGGCCGGCCAGCGCCAGGTTCAGGGAGAAGTAACCGGTTCCGGCCCCGATCTCGAGAACCCGGCCCAGGGTGTCGGGCAGGTCCCCGTCCAAAGCCTTGCGGAGCTTCCCTTCGACCTGGTCTTGACCGATCGGGCCGAAATCGATTCCCCACTTGGCGTCATAGGAATGGGCGGCCGCATCGTGGTAGCGGGTGTTTACGTCCTTGATGTGTTCGGGCGTTGCCGAGGGGGAAGCGGGCATGGCGGGGAAAGATAGGGAAGAATCGCCTACCTTGGCGGATACCTATACCCAGAGCAACCAACCCGACGGGGTCCCGCCGCTCGAATTGACCGGCGAGCGAACGCTTCCGGACGTCCCCGAGGAGAACTACTGGTTCCGTCGTCACCTCGTCGTCTACGAGTGGATAGCTCGTCGGGTTTCCGGTCTGGACGTGGCCGATCTCGCCTGCGGCGAGGGCTATGGCTCCGAGGTCCTGGGGCGGACCGCCCGCTCGGTGGTCGGGGTGGACGCAAACCCGGAGGCCTTCGCCCACGCGACGGCGAAGTACTCCTCGAAGCGGGTTTCCTTCCGACGGGAGCTGGTCGAGGCGTTCGAGGGACCGGTGGACGCGATCGTGTTCCTCCAGACCATCGAGCACATCGAGGATCCCGATCGCCTTCTGAAGGGCTTCGCGAGCGCGGCCACCGTCTCCTACATCTCGACCCCGAACCTGCTGACGCTCGCCCCCGAGGGTGCCGAGAAGTCGGACAACCCCTGGCACCTGAAGGAATACAGGCCGGAGGAGTTCCGGGCCCTGCTGGAGCCTCACTTCGAACGGGTCGAGATATTCGGCCTCTTCCACGCCGGAAAGCTGGCCTGGCACGAGAGGGCGCTCTCGGTCGGTTGGGATCGGGTCCACGCGACCCTCGGTCTGACCAGGCCCTTCTACGACTGGTTCACCCCTGCGATCGGAACCTCGGATTTCAGGCTTCGCAAAGGCGACCTCGATCGAGCCCTCGACTTCGTCGCGGTCTGCCATGCCTGAGGCGGGCGCTCCCGTCGGGCGCCTCGCGATAGTCCTGCATGCCCACATGCCCTATGTCGAGGGCTTCGGGACTTATCCCTTCGGCGAGGAGTGGCTGTTCGATGCCGTGAGCCGTTCGCACCTCCCGGTCCTCGAGAAGGCCCGGGATCTGACCGTTTCGATCACGCCCGTCCTCGCCGACCAGCTGGAGGACTCCGAGGTGACCGGGAGGCTCCGGGAGTTCCTCATCCGTCACCGCATCGAGGCGGCAGAGGAGGACCTCCGTTCGGTCGAGGACCCCTATCGAGAGGCGGCCGAGGCCGAGCTGAACCGTTACGGATCGGCACTGGCTTCACTCGACTCCCTCGAGGGCGGGCCGCTGGACGCGTTTCGCAGGGCCCAGGCCGATCGCGGGGTCGAGCTGCTTGCGTCGAGCGCCACCCACGCAGTCCTGCCCCTGCTCGCGACCGATCGCGGCATAGACGTACAGCTCGCCACCGGGATCGCGTCCCACGACCGGAGGTTCGGTTGGGAAGGGGGGTTCTGGTTGCCGGAGTGCGCCTATTCCCCCGGCCTCGAGGCTCGCCTCGAGCGTCACGGTGTTCGACATTTCTGCGTCGACCAGAGTCGGTGGGAAGGAGGCGACGAATCGCTTGCTCCGGTGAGAACCGGTCCCGACCAGCTCGCGTTCACGATCGACTGGGAAGCGGTGTCCTGGCTCTGGGACCTGAGCGGGTATCCGTCCTGGCCCGGATATGCGGACTTCCACGCCCAGTCCATGAACGGGATGAAGATCTTCGCGATCGACGGGTCTCCCAGGGATCCGGAGGCCGGGCGTCTCAAGGCGGCCGAACAGGCAGAGGCCTTCCTCGATTCGGTTTCGGAGCGGCTGGCATCCCGGGCCAGCCGAACGGGTTCGGCCGGGCTGATGGTGTTCGCCTGTGACATGGAGCTGCTCGGCCACTGGTGGACGGAAGGTCCCGACTGGCTCGCATCGGTGCTGGACGGGGCTGCCGACCGAGGGATCGAGCTGGTCACCCTTGGCCGGGCGTCAGAGCTGGCCGAGGCACGGGAGGCCGAACTGATGCCCTCGACCTGGGGAAAGGGCAAGGACTTCCGCACCTGGGACTCTCCTTCCCAGGCAGACATCGTCATCGGGGCCCGACGTCTCGAACTCGCCGTCTGTCGGGCAGTCGCACGGGGACTCGAAGGGTCGGCGTGCGAGCGGGCGGTCAGGGAGCTCCTGGCGGTCCAGTCCAGTGACTGGGCCTTCCTCGACCACACTGGCCAGGCTGGCGACTATCCGTTCGATCGAGCCACCTCGCACGCAAGCGCCGCCTTCGAGGCCATAGAATCCGATCGGCCCGGATTCCCGGACCCTCGGCTCCGCTCGCTGGCGCCGGATCTCGACATCACACCGATGCTGGTTCCCTGAAACCGCAGCAAGTCAAAAGATGAGCCGAATACTGATCGTCTCCTGGGAGTACCCGCCGCTGATCGAGGGAGGCCTTGCCAGGCACGTCCGGAAACTCTCCGAAGCCCTGGTCGAACTCGGGGTAGAGGTCCACGTTCTGACCAGAGGCGGGGAGGAGGCCACGGTCGAGGAAGAGGTCGGCGGGGTCCAGATCCACCGCATCGTCGAACCGGAGCGCCCGGTGGATCTGGCCGAGTTCGTCACCTGGGTAGAGCGGATGAACTCCGACATGCTGGCCGCCGGAGTCGAGCTCGGCGACCGATTCGAATTCGACCTGGTCCACGGGCACGACTGGCTCGTGGCCGGGGCCTGTGACCATCTCGCCCGGAGGTATCGCTGTCCGCTGGTCACCACGATTCATGCCACCGAATACGGAAGGCACCAGGGCTGGGTTGACAAGCATCCCCAGTCCCACATCCACGGGGTCGAGAAGTGGATCGTCAACCGGTCCGACCGGGTCATCGCCTGCTCCGAGTTCATGCGGGACCAGATCGTCGACATCTTCGGCGCCGACGAAGAGAAGGTCCGGGTGATCCACAACGGGATCGACCCTGACGATCTCCCCGACGCCGACGAGTCCGAACTGACGAGGCTTCGTTCCGAGTTCGCGGCGCCCGACGAGAAGCTCGTCCTGCTGATCGGCCGGCTGGTCTACGAGAAGGGCTTCCAGCTCGCCCTGGAGGCGATGCCGAAGGTGATCGAGGCCATGCCCGACACCCGCTTCCTGGTCGCCGGGTCCGGCACCCACGAAGCCGAACTCCATCGCCTCGCCGAGGATCTCGGCCTGATGGAGCACGGAACCTTCCTCGGATGGATTGGCGATGACGTGCTGGCTTCGCTCTACCGGATCGCCGACCTGACCGTAGTGCCGTCCATCTACGAGCCCTTCGGTCTGGTTGCACTCGAGGCGATGGCGTCGGAGTGCCCCTGCATAGCGGCCGACACCGGAGGCCTGCGGGAGGTCGTTCCGGTCGATGGGGCGGGACTCAGGTTCCGGGCAAGCGACCCCGATCACCTCGCCGAGGCCGCGATCGAGGTGCTCTCGAGCGAGGAATTGCGGCAGACGATGATCCAGGAGGGTCTCGCTCACATCAGGCGGTTCGACTGGAGCGACGTGGCCGTGAAGACCGAAGAGCTCTACCGGGGCCTTCTTCCGGTCGCCGATCCGAGCTGAGGCCGGGCTAGGCGGTCGAGACCTCGGTCTCAGTCTGCCGGGATCTCCAGGACGCCCGGATCGCCCGGTTCGGGCTCGACCGGATCGGGCCAGGTCACCGAGGACGGTCGGTCCCGCATCCGGATGACCCTGGCCGGAACCCCTCCTACGACCGCGTTGGCGGGCACGTCCTTCGTGACGACGGAGTTGGTACCGATCACCGAGTTGTCGCCGACCCGCACCCCTCTGAGGATGCAGGCGCCGTATCCGATCCAGACGTTGGAACCGACCACCACGTCCCGCATGTAGATCCCCTGCTGTCGGATCGGCCTGTCGACGTCCACGACCCCGTGATCGAAGTCGATGAACATTGCCCGGTCGGCAATCACGCACTGGGCACCGATGCGGACCCTTCGATAGGCCGAGACCGTGCACTCCTGTCCGATCACGGTCTTGGGGCCGATCTCGACCCTCCCTTCATGGCACCGGATCTTGGTCCCGTCTCCCACCCAGACGAAGCGTCCGAAATCGATGGAGGCCTCGCGCCCGGTCTGGATCTGGAGGTCCCGGCCGAAGAAGACGGGTCCGTTGGTCTTCCAACGCCAGCCCGATGGCGTCAGGAACCTGCGCCAGAGGTAGCGGAGCAGGAGCCGGGCGTATTTGGGCGTGAGCATCCCGTTTCGCCGGAAGAAAGAGATCGATCTTGCCGTCTGGTGATTGGCCATTACCGGGGGCAGGACTCTATTCGGACGGGGCCGGATCGGACAGGAGACCGTGAGGGTGCGAGCGTCGGGCCGAAGACGAAGGTGAGGAACCGTTCCGGCCCAGGTTCTAGACTCGGATCGATGGCCGACGGGACGACAACCGAACTCTCTCCGCTCGCCGAGTCGTTGATGGCCGGCGACAAGCGGTCCCTGGCTAGGGCCATCACCCTGATCGAGTCCGATGACCCTGCCGGCTGGGCTTTGGTGCGCGAGGTGTTCCCGAAGACCGGGAAGGCCAGGATCACGGGCTTCACGGGGCCTCCCGGAGTCGGAAAGAGCACACTGATCGGCGCCCTTACGGCCGAGCTGCGGAAGGAGGATCGTGAGGTCGCCGTCCTTTCGATCGATCCCTCCAGCCCCTTCACCAAGGGCGCGCTCCTTGGTGATCGGATCCGGCTGACCGAGCACTTCCTCGACCGCGGTGTCTTCATCCGGTCGATGGCCTCCCGCGGGGCGCTGGGTGGCCTCTCCGAGGCGGCCCTTCAGGCCGTTCTGGCGATGGACGCCTCGGGCAAGGACGATGTCCTGATCGAGACCGTCGGGGTCGGGCAGGGTGAGATCGACATCGTCGACCACGCCGACACGATCGTTCTGGCCTTGATGCCGGGCTCCGGTGACTCGATTCAGGCGCTGAAGGCCGGCGTCATGGAGATCCCGGACATCATCGTCGTCAACAAGGCCGACCACCCGATGACCGACACCATGGTCCGGGAGGTCCGCTCCGCCCTCTCGCTGTCGCACCAGGCCGGAGAGTGGCGGGTGCCGATCCTCCGGACCGAGGCAGCCCGGGGCGAGGGCGTGGCCGAGCTCGCGGCCAAGATGGCCGAGCACCGGGCCTGGATCGAGAACGAGGGAACTCTGGCCGAGCGGCGCGCCAGAAATCTGAGGAACGAGGTGGTCGGCCTGGCGGCGGTCAGGCTCAGGCGTAGGCTGGAGGCCGTGCTCGAGGAAGATCCCGAAGCGGCCCGACTGGTCGCCAGGGTGGTCGACCGGGAGCTCGATCCTGCAACCGCAGCGATCGAGCTGCTCGAACTTACGAATGAAGAGAGGGGAAAGTGATGAGTGAAGCTGAACAGAGCCATCAGGGATCTGCCGGAGGGGGCTCGGCCGTGGTCCCTGCTCCGGAGGCCAGCGAAGTAGCCGAGTGGGCCGGCTACCGGGTCGACGACATCTCCGGCCACAGCGTCGCCAAGGTCCAGGGACTGTTCGTCGATTCCGAGTCGGGAAAGCCCGCCTGGCTCTTGGTCAAGCTCGGGCGGTTCGGCAAGACCGTCCCGATCTCGATGCGCGAATGCGCAGCCGCTGCCGGGAGGGTCTGGGTTCCGCACGAGCGCGAGGTGATCAAGGACGCTCCGGCGATCGACCCGGAGATTCCGCTGACCCGCGATCAGGAGATGCAGGTCCTCGACTACTACGGAATCCCGGAAAAGATGGGCAGGGGAGCCGAGATTGCGGCCAGGTCCGGCGAGACCGAGACCTCACGGCCCTGGTCGGGCGACTAGCAGCCCAGGGCCCGGGCGATCACCATCTGCTGGACCTCGTCGGTGCCTTCACCGATCGTCAGGATCTTGGCGTCGCGGTAGAAGCGGCAGACGGGGTATTCCTCGATATAGCCGTAGCCGCCGTGGATCTGGACGGCCTCCTCACTGGCCCGGACCGCAAGGCGCCCCGTGATCAGCTTGGCCTGTGCGGCCGTGAGGCTGAAGTTCTCGCCGCGGTCCTTCTCGACCGCGGCCCGCCAGGTAAGGAGCCTTGCGGCCTCGATCTGTGACGAGAGGTCGGCGATCTTCGCCTGGATCGCCTGAAACTTGGAGATCGGCTTGCCGAAAGCCTGTCGCTCCTTCGCGTACTTGATCGCCTCGTCGAGGGCCCCCTGGGCCAGGCCTACGCCCATCGCGGCAACGCTGATCCGTCCGCCGTCGAGGATCTGGAGGAACTGGTGGAAGCCTTCGCCTCTGGGACCCAGCAGGTTGGCCTCGGGAACCCGGGCGTCGTCGAAGGCCAGGGGTCTGGTGTCGGAGGCGTTCCACCCCATCTTGCGGTAGGGCTCACCGACTTCGTAGCCGGGGGTCCCGTTCGGGACGATCAGGTTCGAGATCTCAGGGCCCCTGTCGGTCTGGCCGGTGACGGCGGTGATCGTGACGCAGCCCGAGATGTCGGTGCCCGAGTTCGTGATGAACTGCTTGGCCCCGTTGATCACCCACTCGCCGTCGACGAGCTCTGCCCGGGTCTTCGTGTTGCCCGCATCCGATCCGGCTTCGGGCTCGGTCAGTCCGAAGGCACCGAGGCGCTTTCCGGCGCAGAGGTCGGGTAGCCACTCCTGCTTCTGCTCCTCGGTTCCCCAGTAGTAGATCGGCGAGGTTCCGAGCGAGGTGTTGGCCGCAACGGTGATCGCAACCGACGAGTCGATCCGGGCGAGTTCCTCGACGGCGATCGCATAGGAGAGGGTGTCGGCCCCGCCTCCTCCGTACTCCTCCGGGAACGGGATACCCATGAAACCGAGTTCGGACATCCGTGCGACGATCTCGTAAGGAAAGGACTTGGTCCGGTCCAGTTCCTCGGCCACCGGGGCCACCTCGGACCGGGCGAAGTCCCGGACTGTTTCCTGGATCAGGCGCTGTTCGTTCGAGAGGTCGAAGTCCATGGCCGTGATCCTAGGGGGATCAGGAGGCCTGACGCCGTGCGAGTTCGACCAGCAGACGGGTGCCGAAGCCGGTCGGTCCCTTGCCCCAATAGGCACGGCCAGTTCCCCAGGCGGTTCCGGCGATGTCGAGGTGTGCCCAGGGCCTGCCTTCGGTGAACTGCTCGAGGAACGAGCCGGCGTAGATCGTGCCGGCCTTGCGCTGGGGCGAAGCATTGACGAGGTCCGTTATCTCGCCCTTGGTCAACTCGAAGTACTCCTCGTGGAGCGGCAGTCGCCAGACCAGCTCCCCGGTCTCCTCAGCCGCTGCCGTCACTTCGGCAGCCAGATCGTCGTCGTCGGAGATCAATGCTGCATAGGTCGAACCGAGGCCGACCAGGACGGCCCCGGTCAGGGTCGCGATGTCCACCAGTCGGTCCGCACCCTGCCGTGCGCAGTGGACCAGGGCGTCGGCCAGGATCAGCCGGCCCTCGGCATCGGTGTTGGTCACCTCGACCGTCTTGCCGTTCAGCTGGGTGATCACGTCGCCGGGCTTGAGGGCGGTGCCGGAGGGGACGTTCTCGGTCGCAGGCAGGACTGCGATCAGGTCGAGCTCGAGCTCCAGCTCGGCGATCGCCGCGACCGCCTCGAGAACGGCGGCGCCGCCGGACATGTCCATCTTCATCTCGTGCATGTCGGCCGAGGGCTTGATCGAGATCCCGCCGGTGTCGAAGGTGACCGACTTCCCGATCAGCCCGAGCACTTCGCCCGAACCCCGACCTGTGTACTTCAGGGTGATCAGTCTCGGCTCGACCTCTCGCCCGCCCGAGGAGACGGCGGCAAGGCCACCCATTCCGGCGGCGATGATCTGCTCGCGGTCGAGCACCTCGACCTCGACTGCCGGGTGGGCCCCGGCTATCTCCCGCGCCCGATCGGCGAGGAACTCCGGTGTGGCGAAGTTGGCCGGCAGCGACTGGAGATGTCGGGCTCTGTTGGCCGCGTTGGAGCAGACTCGGCTGAAGCGGATGGCCGAATCGGTCTCGTCGTCCACGGGGGCCAGGATCTCGATCTTCTCCAGCCGACCCTCGCCCTCCCGGAAGTGATCGAAATCGAACGAGGAAAGGATCGCCCCCTCGACCAGGGCGGCCGCGACCCGGGGCGCCGGACCCTCATCGGGCAGGACGAAGGCAAGGGATCCGCCGTTCACCCCTACGAGGGCCTCCTGGCTTGTCGCACCGGCGACCCTGGCTTCCTCGACTCCGAAATCCTCGCGTCGGCCGAGACCGACCACCACGACCCGTCGGTCCTCTGAGGGGTAGAGCACGACGGCCGATCCCTTCTTGCCGGAGGCATCCCGGGAGCCGGGAGCGCCGGTAGCCAGCGTCGGTATCGCCTCATCCTCGAACATTCCGACCGCAACGAGATCGGCCGAACACTCGGCGGGATCGATCTCGACAGTTTCGGCATCTACGCTCATCTACGGTCAGTCTAGTCGGGACCGCCGGCCCGAATGGAGTGCCCGAAAACGTTCCGGGCCGGTATCTTGGCCCGCTGAAAGACCTACAGGCCCGATGGAGCCGTGATTACGGACCTCGGCAAGATCTACGAGAAAGGCGCCATGCCCCGCACAGTCATCCTCTCCACAGCCAGAACGCCCTTCGGAAAGATGGGAGGCTCACTCGCCTCGGTGGACGCGACCGAGCTCGGCGGAGTTGCGATCGCAGGCGCCCTCGAGAGGGCCGGCGTCTCTGCAGACCAGGTCGACCAGGTCAGCTTCGGCCAGGTGATCCAGGCAGGCCAGGGGCAGATTCCTTCGCGTCAGGCCCAGATCAAGGGCGGCATTCCGAACAACGTCCCTTCCGAGACCGTGAACAAGGTCTGCGCATCCGGCCTCCGGGCCGCAGGCCTGATCGATCAGGCGGTTCGCGCCGGTGACATCGAGGTAGGGGTGGCCGGAGGGATGGAGTCGATGAGCAACGCTCCCTACCTTCTCCCGGGAGCCCGTTTCGGATTCCGGATGGGAGACGTCGAGACGATCGACTCGATGACCCATGACGGACTCACCAACCCCTTCACCCACCTCCAGATGATCAACGAAGCGAGCGAAGTCTCCAACAGCCTCGGCATCGAACGGGAGGACATGGACCGGTTCGCCGCCCGCTCTCACGAGCTGGCCGAGAAGGCCCGTCAGGCCGGCGTTCTGGCGGAGGAGATCGTCCCGGTCACCGTCAAGGGCCGTAAGGGCGACACGGTGGTCGAGGAAGACGAGGCGATCAGGCCCGAAACGACTCACGAGTCGCTCGGCAAGCTCCGGGCGATCGGGGGCGAGACGGCCACCCACACCGCCGGTAACGCCCCGGGCGTCAATGACGGGGCTGCGGCGCTGGTCCTCGCATCGGACGAATGGGCCGAGGCCAACGGAAAGACCGTTGTCGGCACGATCGTGGGCTACGGCCAGATCGGCGATGAGTTCGCCTGCCTGGCCAAGACTCCTGCCCTCGCGGCCAAGGCCGGCCTCGAGCGAATGGGACGCGATGCCTCCGAGGTCGATCTCTGGGAGGTCAACGAAGCCTTCGCGTCGGTCGCCCTGAACACGGCGAAGATGCTCGACATCGACGAAGAGAAGATCAACGTGAATGGCGGCGCCATCGCCCTCGGCCACCCGATCGGTGCCTCCGGCGCCCGGGTCATCGGAGCACTGGTGCGGGAACTCCAGCGGCGAGGCGGCGGTCTCGGCTGCGCCGCTATCTGCTCTGGTGGCGGCCAGGGCGACGCGATCTTCATCGAAGTCTGAGGAGCCGAACCCGGGGTCCGAAGGGTCCGGCCCTTTCGGGTCGAACCTCGATGCCCGTTACCCTCGGCCGGTGAACGAATCCGCCAGCGCGGCAGCATTCTTCGATCTCGACAAGACCCTGATGGCGGGCTCCTCGGGCATGGAGTTCGCAAGGGTGGCGAGACGCAGGGGGATCATCACCCGGCGCCAGATCCTCGACTGGGGAATCGATCACGCCCTCTACCGGCTGCGCGGTGCGACCGATGAACAGACCCTCGAGGTCCTGAGAGTCGCCACCGAGACCGTCGCCGGGGTGCCCGAGCGCCAGATCGCCAGGATGTGGCCAGAGGTCCTGGCCGGAATACTCCCGAGGGTCTACCCGGCGGTCCTCGCCGAGGCGCACAGGCACCAGGACGAGGGGGCCGAAGCCTGGATCGTGAGCGCAGCCGGTGCCGGGATGGTCGAATCCCTGGCCAGCGTCCTCGGACTCGATGGCGGGGTCGGGACGACCTACGAGGTCGGCCCCGACGGTCACTTCACCGGCTCGATCGAAGGGCCCTTCGTCTACGGACAGGGGAAGGTCGAGGTGATCTCTGCGCTCGCGGCCGACCGCGGCCTCGACCTGGAAGCCTCGTGGGCCTATTCGGACTCGATGTCCGATCTGCCGATGCTCGAGGCGGTCGGCAACCCGGTCGTCGTCAATCCCGACCCACCGCTCCTCACATTGGCCCGCGAGCGCGACTGGCAGGTGATGCGCTTCGACCGTCTCGGCAGGAACCTCGCGATTGCCGGCAGCGTGGTCGCCGCCGCCCTGCTGGGAGGGCTCGGAAGCTACGTAACGACGCGGCGACAGTAGGTCGGCGGCCCGGGGCCATGCCCTAGTATCGGCCCGGTCCGATGGAACGCCAGACCGCCGAAAGAGAGGCTCGGGAAGAGTCCCGGGCCAGTGCCGACGGAAGCCCCGGCCACGCGGCCGGCAACGGCCCTGCTCCCGATGACGATCCGGTCCGGTTTTCGACCATCTCGGGCAGGCCGATCCGTGAGCGATACGGACCGGACCAACTCGAGGGCGACGAGGCCGTGAGGATCGGGGAGCCTGGCTCTTTCCCCTTCACGAGGGGCCCTTACGAGTCGATGTATCGCGGTCGGACCTGGACCATGCGCCAGTTCGCCGGTTTCGGAACGGTGGAGGAGACCAACGAACGGTTCCGGTACCTGCTCGACCACGGACAGACCGGTCTCTCGACGGCTTTCGATATGCCGACCCTGATGGGCTATGACTCCGATCACCCCCGTTCGCTCGGCGAAGTCGGCAGGGAGGGCGTCGCGGTCGACACCCTCGACGACATGGAGCGGCTGTTCGAGGGGATTCCGCTGGGCGAGGTCTCGACCTCGATGACCATCAATGCCCCGGCCGCGATGCTGCTCGCCTTCTATGTGCTGGTCGCCGAACGCCAGGGCTTTCGTCCCGACCAGCTCGCCGGAACGATCCAGACCGACATCCTCAAGGAGTACATCGCCCAGAAGGAGTGGTGTTTCCCGATCGACCCCGCGATGCGGCTGGTCACCGACATGGTCGAGTACTGCACCAGGGAGATGCCGAAATGGCATCCGATCTCGATCTCGGGCTACCACATCAGGGAGGCCGGAGCGACCGCAGCCCAGGAGCTCGCCTTCACCCTCAAGAACGGTTTCACCTATGTCGAACACGCGATCGAGCGTGGCCTCGATGTCGACGAGTTCGCTCCCAGGCTTTCGTTCTTCTTCAACGCCCACATCGACTTCTTCGAGGAGATCGCGAAGTACCGGGCGGCTCGGAGGATCTGGGCCCACGAGATGAAGGAGACCTACGGGGCGACTCGCCCCGAAGCAATGAGGCTCCGGTTCCACACCCAGACCGCCGGCGTCTCGCTGACCGCCCAGCAGCCGCTCAACAACATCGTGCGCACCGCAATCGAGGCCCTGGCCGGTGTCCTGGGCGGAACCCAGTCGCTTCACACCAACTCGTTCGACGAGGCCCTGGCGCTGCCGACAGAGGAGGCCGTCAGGGTGGCGCTTCGCACCCAGCAGATCATCAGCCACGAGACCGGTGTTGCGAACACGGTCGACCCACTCGGGGGCTCCTGGTTCGTCGAGAGCCTGACCGATGAGCTCGAGGCCGATGCCCGTGCGTACTTCCGGAAGATCGACGAGCTCGGCGGGATGGTCGAAGCGATCCGCCAGAACTACCCGCAGCGTGAGATCGGCGATGCGGCCTTCAGATACCAGATGGAACTCGAGGACGAACAGCGTGTCGTGGTCGGTGTCAACCGTCACCAGCAGGATGAAGAAGAGTTGGAGATTCTCCACATCGATCCGGCCCTGGAGGGCAAGCAGCTCGAGCGCCTCGAGAAGACCAAGGCGGCGCGGAGCTCTTCCGAGGTCGAGGCCCGACTCGATGACCTCAGGAAGGCGGCCGAGGCCGAGGGGAACCTGATGTACCCGATCATCGAGGCCTCGAGGGCGCTGGCTACGGAGGGCGAGATGATCACCGCCCTTCAGGACGTCTTCGGCACCTACACCGAGACTCCGGTCTTCTGAGGCGGTCGATGGAGGCCACCCCGACAACACCGGCCCGTCCGGCCGATCGCAAGATCAGGGTCGTGGTCGCCAAGCCCGGCCTCGACGGCCACGACCGGGGTGCCAAGATCATCGCCCGGGCCCTTCGTGACTCCGGGATGGAGGTCATCTACACCGGCCTCCACCAGACCCCCGAGCAGATCGCCGAGACCGTTATCCAGGAGGACGCCGACGCGATCGGGATCTCGATCCTGTCCGGTGCCCACATGACCCTGGTCCCGAGGATCGTCGACCTGCTCCGCGAGCAGGGAGT
>CAJAIJ010000040.1 GCA_903939845.1 uncultured Solirubrobacterales bacterium | reverse complement strand
CCATTGCGCCATTGGCCTCGAGCACCTCGCGCACCTGAACGACCGTCGACATCCGCTGGCCGATCGCGACGTAGACCGAGATCACCCCTGAATCCTTGTTGTTGATGATCGTGTCGATACCGACCGTCGTCTTGCCGGTCTGCCGGTCGCCGATGATCAGCTCTCGCTGTCCGCGCCCGATCGGGATCATGCCGTCGATCGACTTGATTCCGGTCTGCATCGGCTCGCGGACCGGCTGGCGGCTGACGACGCCAGGGGCCTTGAACTCGGCCGGGCGGGTCTCCGAAGTGTGAATGTCGCCCTTGCCATCGAGGGGTCGGCCGAGCGGGTCGACCATGCGGCCGAGGAACTCGTCACCGACCGGGATCTCCAGCAGGCGGCTGGTCCTGCGCACGGTGTCTCCCTCGACGATCTTGTCCCACTCGCCGAACAGCACCGCTCCGACGTTGTCCTGCTCGAGGTTGAGGGCGAGGCCCGTTACGCCATGGGGCAGCTCGAGCATCTCGAGCGCCATGCAGTTGTCGAGGCCATGGATCCTCGCGATCCCGTCGGCAACCGAGAGCACGGTCCCGACCTCCGACAGGTCAGCGCTACCGGGGTCTATGCCCTCGATGCGCTGGCGCAGGATTGTGGCAATCTCGTCTGGCTTGATCTGCATCTCGGTCTCGATCCTCCTTATGCCGCCCGAGCAACGCTCCGGCGAAGTTTCTCCAAACGGTTCTTGATGCTTGCGTCCAGAACCATGTTTCCGACCTGGAGCACGAGTCCCCCGATGATCGACTCATCGACACGACTCGTCAGCTCCACTTCCTTCCCGGTCTGACGCTCGACCTCGGCACCGACCTTCTCGGCCACCGATGGATCCAGCTCGACCGCGCTGGTCACGGTCACCTCGATCCTCTGCTTCTCGCTCTTGTAGAGCTCGTCGAACCTCTTCCGGATCCTGAAGATCGCAGGCATCCGGTGCTTCTCGATCAAGAGCTCGAGAAAGTTGAACAGCTCCGGATCGGCATCGCTCACGGCCAGATTGAGACCGTCGAGCTTCTCCTTCGACGAAAAATAGGGACTGAAGAAGAAGATCTCCAGTTCCCGATCGCCCCCGAGAGCGTCGGCGAACTGCCCGAGCTGATCGTGGACGACGTCCAGCGTCCCCCGCTCGCTGGCCACTCCGAAGAGCGACTCGGCATATACCCGGGCGAGGGCTTCCATCAGTTGTCACGCCCTCCTGCGAGGCTCGAGAAATCGATCTCCCTGAGGGCGTCTTCGACCAGCTGCTTCTGGGACTCGGCGTCGAGGGTCTTCCTCGTCACACGCTCGGTGGCCAGGACCGTGAGATCCGCCACCTCCTTGCGAATCTCGTCGAGTGCCCTGCGGGTCTCGGCCTCGATATCGCGGCGTGCAGCCTCGACCAGTTCCTCACGCTTCTCGCGACCGGCCTCGACCGCCTGGGCCTCGGTGGTCTCGGCGGCCTTCCTTGCCCGGTCGAGGATCTCGTCGGCCTGTTCACGGGCCTCGGTCAGACGCTGCCTGTACTCAGCCAGGATCTTGTCGGCATCCGACCTGGTCTTCTCGGCAGACGAGATCGAATCGTTGATCAGCTGCTGCCTCTCGTCGAGGACCTCGCTGATCTTCGGCCACGCGAACTTCTTCAGGACGATCATCGCGGCCCCGAAAGCGAGCAGGGTCCAGATCATCAGCCCCGGAACGACCTTGACCAGAGGGCTGAGTTCCTCCTCGGCCCCTTCGGTCGCCGCCAGGAGCAGCGGGGCAGCGTTCAGTAGTTCGCCAACCATCGGCCTAGACGAAGAAGGCGATCAGGCCGGCGATGAAGCCGTAGAAGACGGTCGCCTCGGTCAGAGCGAAGCCGAGCCACTGGATGCTCTGGATCTCGGACTTGAGCTCGGGCTGACGCGACACCGCCTCGATCGTCTTTCCGAAGATGAAGCCGAGGCCGATACCGGTTCCGAGGGCGGCCAGGCCGGTGCCGAGGCCCAGGCCCATGGCCCTGCCGGCGGTCTCTGCGTATGCAGCAGCAGTCTCGACATCGACGGCTGCCAGGATGATTGATGGGTCCACTTGTCTTGGTCTCCTTAGTGTTCCTCGGCGACTGCGCCGTCGAGGTATATCGCTGTCAACGTGCTGAAGATGAAGGCCTGAAGAGTGGCCACCAGGCCAATCTCGAAGAGGAAGAATGCGACGCCCAGGACCCCTGTCGCGAGGCCGAGGATGGTCGAGCCGACCATACCCATGCCCAGCAGGACGACCAGACCGCCTGCCATGAACAGGATCAGCAGGTGTCCCGCCAGGATGTTGGCGTAGAGCCTGAGCGAAAGAGAGATCAGCCGGACGAAGTGGGAGAGCAGCTCGATCGCGAGGATCGGACCGACCATGAAGCCCTCGACCCCGGCCGGCACGAGACCACGGATGTAGCCGATCGGACCCTTCGCACGGATCCCCTCGACGTTGTAGGAGATCCAGACCACCAGAGCCAGGATCAGCGGCATCGAAATGTTGGCAGTCGCAGCGTAGATGGCGAATGTCGGGAGCTCCAGCCCGAGGACGTTCATCGTGTGGGTCGTGTTGGTCGGAAGCGGCAGGTAGCCAAGCATGTTCGAGAACCAGATGAAGAGGAAGAGCGTCGCGATGAAGGGAAACCACCTCGCGGCCATCTTCGGATTCAGGTTGGAGTCGGTGATGTTGTCCTTCATCAGGCCGTAGGCGAGCTCTACCGTCGTCTGCATCTTGCTCTCGGGTCTCACCTTCATCGTCCTGGCGACGAGAACCATGACCAGAACGGTGAGAACGGCGGCAAGAATGATGTAGAAGACGGCCTTGTTGATCGACATGTCGATCCCGAATATCTCGATCGGAATCCACGGGTCGAGCCTGAATTCATCGGCCGGTTCGAACTCTTCTGCAGCGAGGGCCGTCGACGGAAGCGCCAGGACGGCGAAGGCCGTGATGATCGCCACCCAGAGCCTGAGCGGGACCTGCCTTGCCTGTTCGAAGAGCGGGGTCAACCTTCCTGCTCCCCGCCCTTGGTCGGTCGGAGTGCGACCGAGATCGCCAGGTAGAGGGTGAAGACGATCAGGGAGAGAACTGCGGCAGCCAGGCCAGCGGGCCGGTCGATCAGGCCGACCGCGAAGATCGAGATCACGAGGAACCAGGAACGACCGATCAGGGACCCGGCCATCAGCCGGAAGAAGCCCTTCGGATCGTCGGTCATCGCAGCTCGCGATTCGAGCACGGCCTGAATCGCTCGCTGGCCGCCCCAACCGACCGCCGCACCGGCCCACCCGAGCAGCGGCAGGTCGGCAATTACGAAGACCGGGAGGGCAAGGATGAGGACGACGAGATCGAGGTAACGCACGCCCTTTTCCAGACGCGACGGTCCCGATCGACGGACGCCATCATCGACCGTCCGGAAAGTCTCTGTGGCGAACGTTGGCAAGGAGCCGCGACTATAACCGAAGCAGGCCGTTCGGTGCCGTCAGCCGGACTTGGTGTCAGTCGTCACGAACCTAATGACAATGCCGAAAAAGCGGTCAGCCGCGATCCGGCTCGGAGGGCTCCCGGCTCGACCGGAGTTTCAGGATCTCGAGCACGATCGCGAGGTAGATAGTGGCCGCCAGGGCAGCGATCACGACGATCGCCATGATCACGGTCCAGAGTGGGTCGAAATTGCCTCGGTCGTCGGAGTAGGGCACGAACCTCAGGGCCAGGGCGAGCCCGGCAAGGGCGGCCGTCCATCCATACAGATAGGCCAGGGTCCGCCTCTGGGAGAAGCCCTTGTTCGCCATCCGGTGATGGAAATGCCACCTGTCGGCCTGGTAGATCGGCTGCTTGTACTTGATCCGCTTGGCGATGACGAAGGCGGTGTCGAGGATCGGAACGGCCAGGATCACGAGCGGGAAGGCCAGTGCGATCACGGCATTGGTCTTGAGGGCTCCCTGGATCGAGGCCACGGCGATCAGGTAACCGAGCAGGTTGGACCCTGTGTCGCCCATGAAGCTCGAGGCCGGCGGAAAGCCATGGCGCAGGAAGCCGAGTGCGGCACCGGCCGTCAGCGCCGCGAGGATGCCGGCGTCGATCCGGTCGAGGGAGAGGGCGATGATCGCCATTGCCGTGGCCGCAATCGCACACACGCCGGCCGCCAGACCATCGATCCCATCGATCAGGTTGATGATGTTCATCACCGCGACGATCCCGAAGATGGTCAGGGGGTAAGCCACCCAGCCCAGCTCGAAGCCTCCGAAGAACGGGATCGTGAGTGCGACCGGAAACACCTCGCCGAATACCACCGGTATCGCTGCCGCAACGGTCTGGCCCGAGAACTTGGCCAGCGCCGGGAGCTCGAAGATGTCGTCGAGCGAGCCGACGATCGCGGCGGCAACGGCACCGAGCAGGATCGCGACATAGGCCTCCGAGACAGGCAGCCAGATCCAGCCGGCCACCTCGACCCCGATCAGGATCGCGAGGCCTGACATCCGGGGGGTCGCGACGGTGTGCTGGCTGCGGGGTCCCGGCTCGTCGATCGCGCCTACCCGCCTCGCGAACCACTCGGCCGGGCGGACCATGATCCAGGCGATCAGGGCCGCGGCCAGGAACGCGAACAGGGCATCGGCCGCAGTTGGCATGACCCTAGGTTCGCAGCAGCTGCCGACAGATCGGGGTCCGATCAGTCGAGAGCGCCCAGAATCCCCTCGACGAGTACCGATGGATCCCCGGTCCCACCCTGATTCCCGGACGACCTCTTCTTGACCAGCGACACTGCTCCGGGGTCGTCGAGGACCTGCAGCCGACCGTCGGCGATCAGGGCCTCGTCCACTCCGCCGAGTCTGCCTGCGAAGGTCGAGTAGACGGGCGTCCCGAGCGCGACCGCCTCCCGGTTCATCGTGCCGCCGGCGCTGATCACGAGGTCCGCGAACGCGATCAGGCTCTGGGCGTCAACCGCCTCCCGGGGCACGATCAGGTTGTCGGACCCCATGGCCCTCGCCTCCTCGGCCTGTCGGTCGGTCCTCGGAATGAAGACGCAGGTGACCCCTTCGGCCCCCGCCAGCAAACTCATAACGGCCTCGTGGACCGGGTTGTCCTCGTGGTATTCCGAGGTTTCGGGAGGCGGCCTGACTATGGCGAGGACGCGACCGGGATCGATGCCCAGGAGATCGAGGACCGCGGGGTCGGGCTCGAAGTCGGCGAGGTAGTAGTCCTCCTTGAGGCCGGGGTATCTGACCAGCTTGTCCGGGCCCGCCCCGACCCTGGTCATCCGATCGACCGGTATCGAGTCCGGCACCAGGACCCGGGAGGCAGCCCTGAAGGCGAGCTGCCTCTGGAGCCCGGCGAACTCGTAGTCCTGGAGCTGGACCGAGGGGATCCCCAGCAGCTTCGAGACGATCGCGAGATCGACCGAGCCGTGACCGACCGCGAGGTCCGGCCCGAACCTCCTGACCGGGCCGATCAGCGAGAACGATCGGGAGGCGAGTGACAGGGCCTTACCGAGCCGCGAAGCTCCGCCGTGGCTCCCGACGACCAGGTGCGGGATGCCGTGCATCTCGAGCAGACCGACGGTCTGGCCGTATTCCCGAGCCGTCACCAGCACCTCGTCACCGCGGTCCCGGAATGCCTCGATGACCGGCCGCAGTACGAGCGGATGGGCGGCCGCAGTGCAGTCGAACCAGACCTTCATGCCGAACCGCCCGCTCCCGACTCGGGATCGGCCAGACACCTGGGGTCGATCAAGCTATCCAGGGATAGAGCGGGTAGGCGTCGGTCAGGGCCTTGCTCCGAGCCGCCAGCGCATCCCTCTCGGCCTCGAACTCATCTCCGAGGGCCGACGCGATGATCGAACCGATCTCCGTCATGTCCTCAGGGGTCATGCCGCGGGTGGTCAGTGCCGGCGTCCCGATCCTCAAGCCGGACGGGTTGAGGGGCGGCCTCGGGTCGAACGGGATCGTGTTCCGGTTGACGGTGATCCCGACCGCGTCGAGCCGATCCTCGGCCGTCTGGCCGTCCAGTCCGGTCGAGGTCAGGTCGACCAGAACCAGGTGGACATCGGTCCCCCCGGTGACGATGTCGATGCCGCCGGCCATCAGGCTCTCTCCCAGGGCGCGGGCGTTGGCGATGGTCATTCGCTGGCGTTCCCTGAACTCTTCGGTCTGGGCGATTCCGAGTGCCACGGCCTTGCCGGCGATCACATGCATCAGTGGCCCACCCTGCTGGCCGGGGAACACGGCGCGGTTGATGTCGGCCGCTAGCTCTTCTCGACTGAGGATGATTCCGCTCCTCGGCCCGCCGAGGGTCTTGTGCACGGTGCTGGTTACGACGTCGGCATACGGAACCGGGTTCGGGTACTCGCCGGCCGCGGCCAGACCGGAGAAGTGGGCCATGTCGACGAGGAGCTTCGCGTCGACCGAATCCGCGATCTCCCTGAAGCGGGCGAAGTCGAGGTGCCTCGGGTAGGCCGACCAACCGGCGATGATCAGCTTCGGCCTGTGCTCCTCGGCCAGGTCTGCGACCTCATCCATATCGACCAGGAGATCGTCCCGGGATACGTGGTAGGCGACCGGGTTGTAGAGCTTGCCCGAGATGTTCAGCTTCATCCCGTGGCTGAGGTGCCCCCCATGGTCGAGCGCAAGACCCATGATCGTGTCACCGGGATCGAGCAGGGCCATGAAGACGGCATTGTTCGCCTGGGCGCCCGAGTGGGGCTGGACGTTGGCGTGCTCGGCTCCATATACGGCCTTGGCCCGCTCGATCGCCAGGTCCTCGACTATGTCGACCTGATCGCAGCCGCCGTAGTAGCGCCTGCCGGGGTAGCCCTCCGCATACTTGTTGGTCATCACCGAGCCGACGGCTTCCAGCACGGCCCGCGGGGCGAAGTTCTCGGACGCGATCATCTCGAGGGTGTCCCTCTGGCGGGTGACCTCGCCATCGATCGCCGCAGCGACCTCGGGATCTACCTCGGCGAGGCTGGCTTCCATCAGTCGGTCTGAGACTGTCTTCATGGCTTCCCGGTCCTTCTCCGGAGCTGGCCCCGGTGCGGCTCCGCCGCGTCGATCGACGGACGCCGATCGTCCGCCTTCAGAGCTCGACTAGCGTAGCAACGGGCGAGGCTCCAAACGGTGGGAGTGGGGCCCTATCCGGCCTCGATATCGGCGATCTCGCCGACCCTGCGCTCATGCCTTCCGCCTTCGAAACCGGTCTCGAGGAACTTCTCGACGATCCGCTCGGCGGTGGAAGAGTCGAGCCTGCTGCCAGCCAGGGTCACCACGTTGGCGTCGTTGTGACGGCGCGACATCTCGGCCTCGTCGACGTCGTGGGCGTTGACGGCTCTGATCCCGGCGATCTTGTTGGCCGTGATCGCGACGCCATTTCCCGAGCCACAGACCAGGACGCCGCGCTGGGCGTCCCCCGAGGCAACACGACGGGCAGCGTCGGCTGCGAGCGGCGGGTAGTCGACCGACTCCTCGGAGTGGGTGCCAACGTCCTCGACCTGATGCCCTTCAGCAACCAGCCAACGCTTGACCGCCTCCTTGAGTTCGAACCCGGCGTGATCTGATGCCATCGCGATCTTCATGTGGCGAGCGTAGAGAATCGACCTGCGGAATGACGTGGCCGCCCGGGAGTCAGCGAGGCTCAGCCCGGCCCCAGGGCGGCGATCAGGTCCCCCCTGCTCATGCCGCCCTCTCGCAGAACGGTCCAGGTTCCGTCTTCGTCGTAGCTGGTCAGGTCGACCACGGTCGAGGGCAGTCCGGTCAGGTCCCCGCCGTCGATCGCAAGATCGACCTCCCCCTTGACCTCGGGCACCACCCCCTGGAACGAAGAGGTCGGCGGTTCGCCGCTCAGGTTGGCACTGGTCTGGAACATCGGGAGCCTCGCTCCGGCGAGAGGTCCATCGATGACTCTGACGCCGAGCCGGGAGAGGTCCTCACGGCATGCCAGCGGGTAGCGATGTCTGGGGTTGGGGACGATCAGGGTGACCGGCCCCGGAAGGAGCTTGCCGAACGCCACGCTGACGGCCTGTCCGAGGTCCCTGACCAGCTCGCGCATGGCCAGAGGAGACAGATACATGACCGCAGACGACTTTCCGTCGTCACGACCTTTGATCTCATGGATACGGGCGATGGCCTCCGGGTTGAGGGGGTCGCAGGCCAGACCGTAGATGCCGTCGGATGGAAACAGGGCGACGCCGCCCTTGCTCAGACAGCTCTCGAGCGCCTGACGCGCCGCGGCACCGCCGGATATCTCGGTCGAAACGGTCTTCATCTCAGACCCCGATCATCCCAGCCCGGGGGTCCCGGGCTGCCTCCCGACAACGACCCGTTCATGTCCGGCGAGATCACGACGGACCTCGAGTTCCCCGAACCCGGCCTTCGACACCAGCTCACCGACCACTTCGCCCTGGTCGTGACCCATCTCCAGGCCGATCACCGGTGCCCGGACGCCGGAACCCGGAAGTCCGGCGAGGACCTCTTCGATCACTTCCGTCCCTTCGGGCCCTGCAAAAAGCGCCGACGCCGGCTCCCATGACGCGAGTTCAGGCTCGAGCCGGGTTCCGGCCGGCACATACGGAAGGTTGGCGAGGATCAGGTCGTAGTCGCCCGGCGGGCCCCACGTCCCCTCGACGAACTCGACCCGTTCCCCGACCCCGACCGCCAGGGAGTTGGCACGGGCCACCTCGAGTGCCTCGGCCGATGTATCGGTCGCGGTGACCAGACAGCCGGGCACCTCGTCGGCGACCGCGAGTGCGACCGCACCCGACCCGGTCCCGATCTCGAGCACCGAGGACGGCCGGAACTCGAGCGCCAGATCGACGAGCATCTCGGTCTCGGGCCTTGGGATCAGGACGCGCCGGTCAACCGAAAGGTCGAGATGCCGAAACCCTTTCGTCCCGAGTATGTAGGCGACGGGCTCTCGCCTCAGTCGCCTCCTCACGGCCTCGGCGAAGGCCCTCGCAACCGGGCCCGTGATCTCCCTGTCCCCGAAAGCGACGAGCTCGGCCCGGCGGACACCGGCGATCTCCGAAAGCAGCGCTTCCGCATCGGTCCCGGGGTCGGCGATGCCGGCAGCCCGAAACGCCTCGGTCGAAGCCGAAAGGGCATCCGCGGTGGAGGTTCCCCCTCCCCCTCTCGGGGTGGAAGAGGGCACGCTCAACCGGCCTGGGCTTCGAGCAACTGGCGCTTCTCCTCGGCCGCCAGGGCATCCGTGAATCCCGAGAGCCCTCCGTCCAGGACCCCGGTCAGGTCGTGCGAGGTCATCTTGATCCGGTGGTCGGTGACCCGGCCCTGCGGGAAGTTGTAGGTCCGGATCTTCTCGGACCGCATGCCGGAGCCGACCTGAGCCTTGCGTTCGGACGCAATCGCTGCCTGCTGCTCCTCCAGCTGTCGGTCGTAGAGCCTGGCTCTGAGGACCCTCATGGCCTTCTCGCGGTTCTGGAGCTGGGACTTCTCATCCTGCATCGAGACCACGATTCCGGTCGGGAGGTGGGTAAGCCGGACCGCCGAGTCGGTCGTGTTTACCGACTGGCCGCCCGGCCCCGAAGAGCGATAGACATCGACCTGGAGATCTCCGGGGTCGATCTCGACCTCGACCTCCTCGGCCTCCGGAAGCACGGCGACCGTCGCCGTCGAGGTGTGGATCCTCCCCTGGGACTCAGTCTCGGGGACCCTCTGGACCCGATGGGTTCCCCCTTCGTACTTGAACACCGAGAAGGCTCCGTTGCCACCGACCTCGAAGGTGACCTCCTTGAATCCGCCCTGCTCGGCCACCGACTGCGAAAGGATCTCGGTCGAGAACCCCCGCTCGACCGCGTAACGGGTGAGCATCTTGAACAGGTCGCCAGCAAAGATCGCGGCTTCGTCTCCACCGGTTCCGGCCCTGATCTCGACGATCACGTTCTTGTCGTCGTTCGGATCGCCCTCGACCATGGCGAGCCGGATTTCCTCGGCCAATGTCTCGAGCTCGGCCGGAGCGTCTCTGACGACCTTTTTCAGGTCTTCATCGCCGACACCCTCTTCGATCAACTCCCGGGCACCCTCGAGGTCATCGCCCAGCACCCGGTAGCGAATTGCGAGGGCGTGGACCGGCTCGAGCCGGCTGTATTCCCGGCCGACCTCGGCATAACGCTGCCGGTCGGCGATCACCCCGGGATCACTCATCTCCCGTTCGAGTTCGGCAAAGCGCGACTCGACCTGCTCGATCAGCTTCTCGATCACCGGTCGATCATCCCATCCCGATCAGTGCGAGGACGGGACAGGGTTGCCTGGGCTTCCGAGTCTTCCTCGGGCCGACGAGGTAGCGGTCAGGACTTCGAACGCTTCGCAGCACGGCGCTGGAAGCGCTCGACCCGGCCTCCGGTGTCCACCAGCTTCTGCTTGCCGGTGTAGAACGGATGGCACTCGGAACAGAGTTCGACGTGCAGGTCGGACTTGGTCGAGCGCGTGTAGAACTGGTTGCCACATGAACAGTGGACATTGGCCAGCACGTATTCCGGGTGTATCTCGGACTTCACGCTGCCGATCTTAGAGGAAACGTCCACCCGGCGACAATCGCCCGTCCCCATCGGTGGGAATCCGCCCGGCTCGATCCGTGCCGCAGGGACCGGGGCGGAGTGCCGAATCGAACACCTGTGCGAATTGCCCAAAATCGGCAGGTTTTCCGTCCGACGCCTAGAACAAACTTCCCGGAACCTGACCCGGTGAGGAGCGGTCTGCATGTCAAGCGAAATATTCGATCAGGCCAGTCTGAAGCACCCGAAAGCACGGCGTTTCGCCGAGGCCTTCGAGGGTTGCGGCGAGTGGATCACCCTGCCGAGCAGGCGAGGTGAATCATCGGTATTCGATTTCCGGCGGCACGAGCCCGATCTCGACCAGCCGCATGGTCGAACCGTCTCCGGTCGCACCCGGTTCGACCGGGCAGCCTGAGTCGGGAACCCTCGGACCCGGAAACGGAAACGTCCGGAGGCTCGGCCCCCGGACGTCCCTGTCCGCTCCGGTTGCCCGGAGCGAGTGAAGGTTTGGTTCAGGTTTCGGTGTAGAGAGGGCCGTCGCCGCCTTCGGGCAGAGTCAGCCTTCCGCCCTTGGCAGTGATCGCGCCGCACTGCACGCAGTTCGAGGCGGTCACATGGACGTCGACCATCTCGGCCTCGCTCTCGAGCTGATCCTCCGGGATCTCGTAGACCTGAGCCGGACACATCGAGACCCAGGTCTGGGCGATCTCCTTCGGAACCTCGGTCTGAACCCGGACGTGGTTCGGAGCGTCGTCCCGAGTCGCGTTACCGGTCAGGAAGACCGAGGACAGCTTGTCGAACGTGTACTCGCCATCTGGCTCCGGGTACTTCTCCGAGGCCTTTCCGATCTCCATCTTGTAGTCGGCGTCATCATGGTTCTTCCAGTGGCCGCCCGGGAAGTGTCCCTGGGTGATCGTCATCGCCGAGGCGATCGCCCCGCCGACGAAGAAGCCCTTGGTGAACGGCTGGCTGGCATTGCGAACCTTGTAGAGGTCCTTCTCGATCATCGAGTTGTGAACCTTCTCGTCGTAGGCCGAGAAGTCGACCGAGTCCTGCTCCAGCGCATCCACGATCGCCTCGGCGGCATACATGCCGGCGTGCATCGCGTAGTGGACGCCCTTCAGTTCGGCGACGTTGACCATTCCGGCCGAATCGCCGGCAATGCACATGCCCGGCACCGCCAGGCGCTTGGGCATCGACCAGTAGCCACCGGCCGGGATCGTCTTTGCGCCCCAACCGACCCGCTTGCCGCCTTCGATGATCTTCTTGATGAAGGGGTGCAGCTTGAACTGCTGCAGGATGTCGTGGACCGAGAGGGTCGCGTCGGTGTAGTCGAGGCCGACCACGAAACCGATGCAGATCTTGTTGTCCTCCATCGGGTAGATGAACGACCCGCCGAACTCCTTGTACTTGGCCTGCGGACGGAGAGGCCAGCCCATGGTGTGGACGACCTTGTCGAACGGCTCCTCGATCTCCCAGATCTCCTTGACGCCGAGCTCCCACCTCTGGGGATCGACGCCGTTGATGTCGAAGTGATCCAGCGCCGCGTAGGTCAGGTGGCCGATCGTGCCCTCGGAGAGGACGGTCGCGTTGGCGATCACGTCCGAGCCCGGCTCGAAGTTGGACAGCTCCTGTCCCTGCTTGCCGCGACCCCTGTCGCCCGAGCGTACGCCCTTGACGATCTGATCCTCGACCAGCAGCTTGTCGGCTGCAGTCTCGGTGAGGATGTAGGCGCCCTTTTCCTCTGCCTTCTCGGCCAGGAACCTGGTCAGCTTCGAGACCGAAGTCACGTAGTTGCCCTTGTTGTGGAAGTTCGGTGGCATCGGCTTGAGCGGAATCGCCTGCTTGGGCGTGAGCAGGTAGACGCCTTCCTTGCCTACCTCGCGGTAGACGGGCCACTCCGAGCGGTCCATGTCGGGGAACAGCTCCTCCATCGCCGAGGGCCGCATGTTCGCGCCCGACATCTCGTGGGCGCCGACGACCTTGCCCTTCTCGATGACCGCGACCGGAACCTCGCCGAGCTTCTCGGCCAGTTCGGGCCGATCCTCGAGCAGCTGCAGGACCTTGTTGGCGCAGGCCAGTCCGGCAGGGCCGGCTCCGACGATCGCAATGCCTACTTCGATCCGCTCGTCCTCGGGATCGGTCGGGGTGGCGATGACGCTCTCGGAAGAAAAGGGAGGCGGATACTCGGCTGGTGCTATCGGGGGCATCGGTGGGGTCCTTTCGGAATGCTTCGTTTGGCTCGGTTTGCCTGGTCCTTCAAGTCTTCGCTTCTTCCCTTCCGGAGAGGAAACTGCGGCCGCCGGGATCGTTCCCGGCGGCCGCGCTCCGTTCAGTCAGAGGTGACCTTGCTCAGCCCTTCCTGGCCTTGAGGGCCTCGGTGAGCTTGGGCATGATCTTGTTGAGGTCGCCGACCACACCGAGGTCGGAGAACTCGAAGATCGGAGCGTTCGCATCCTTGTTGATCGCGATGATCGCTTCCGAGTTCTGCATGCCGACCTTGTGCTGGATCGCGCCCGAAACGCCTACCGCCAGGTAGAGCTTCGGTGCGACCGTCTTGCCGGTCTGCCCGATCTGGGCCGCGTAGGGATACCAGCCGGCATCCACCACGGCGCGGGTCGCCGCGACGGCCCCGTTCGGGAAGGCCCCGGCGAGTTCCTCGCAGGCGTCGAAGCCCTCGGCAGAGCCGAGTCCACGACCGCCACCGATCAGCACGTCGGCTGCCTCGATGTCGACATCCTCGCCGCGCTGCTCGCCGCGAGTGATCATCTCGGCCCTGGTCGACCACTCCGAGAGCTCGACGTTCACGTCGACTACTTCGGCCGTTCCACCGCTCTCCTTGACATCGAACGCGTTCAGTCGACCGATGATGATCCCGGGCTCCGAAACGTATCCGACGTCGGCGATCTGGGAGTCACCGAGGATCGGACGCTCCGAAACGAGCTTGCCGTCGGCGACCTTCACGCTGGTGACCTCCATGGTCACACCGGCGTCGAGTCGGGCGGTCAGGCCGGCCCCGATCTCGAAGCCGAGCAGTCCGCCGCCGAAAAGGGCGTAAGAGAACCCGTCATCCTGGATGATCTTCGCCATCACGTCGACGATCGGCTGTGCCAGACCCTCCGGGACGTCACTCGCCCGGTAGACCTTGGTCACGCCGTAGTTGCCGAGGCTCTGAGCCTGATCGTCGGAGACGTTCCCGACTACGACTGCGGCGGCCTCAGCACCGAGGTCCGATGCCAGAGAAGTCGCCTCAGAGAGTGCTCCGAGCGAGTTCTTGTTGAAGTTGCCCTCACCGTCATGCAGGGCATATACGAGTATTCCGCCCATTCAGATCAGCTTCCTTTCGTCGAGCCAAGCGACGATCTTCTCGACCGTCTCGGCAGTGTCTTCGTCCTCGATGATCTCGCCGGCCTCCTTCGCAGGGGGCTCGTTGAGCGCGATCACGGTGGTCTTCGAACCGGTGTCGCCAACTTCGGCTGCATCGATGCCGACGTCGCCGATCGCCTTGGTGTCGAGCGGCTTCTTCTTGGCACCCATGATCGCCTTGAGGCTCGGGTAGCGAGGCTCGTTGATCGCGTCGCCGACCGAGATGACGGCAGGCATGGTCAGTGCGACCGTGTCGTAGCCGTATTCAGCCTGACGCTCGCACTTGAGCTTGTCGCCCTCGACCTCGATGCCGACCACCTGTGTCAGGGACGGCATCTTGAGGTGCTCGGCCACGACCGCACCGATCGTGTAGCACTCGCCGTCATCGGACTGCTGCCCGAGGAGGACCAGATCCGGGTTCTCGGATTCGAGAACCTTGGCCAGGGCCTTGCCGGTGGCACACACGTCGGAGCCCAGCAGGGCGTCGTCGCAGAGGTGGACCGAACGGTCCGCCCCGAGAGCAACGGCCTTCTGGAGCGCACGCTGGGCCGAGTCGGGACCCATGGTCACGGCCACGACCTCGTCGACCGGGAGCTCGTCGCCCTCCTTGAAGCGGACTGCCGCCTCGATGGCGTGAGTGTCGAACGGGTTCAGGTTGTTCTCGCCGCTTCGGTCGAGCCTCATCGTCTGAGGGTCGATCCGCTTCTGCACCGCGGCATCTGGCACCTCTTTCACCAGAACGCAGATTTTCAAGGGAATCCTCCTGTCGAAAGGGTATTTCGGATTTTTTCGGGACTGCTATTGGCCTTGAGAAGGCCCTAGAGAGAGTTGCGAAGGGCCGGAAACAGTCAGGCAAATCGGGATATTACCTGCTCGGCCGGAATATTGACTGACGAGTCAATCGGCCCGGACCGCGGCCGTGCGACCCGTCATCTCCCCGCAGAGTTCGAACAGTCCGGCCCGGTCGGTTGCTGTCTCCCGGGTGCCCGGCACCCTGTACTTCGGTCGCGGCCTTCGGTCCATGTAGAAGAGGCCGCCGGGAGCCTCGGTGGCGGAGGCCCCGCTCAACCACACGGCCGTGTCTGCGCCGGCCTCGGCCGTCCTCAGGATCGGGCCCATGACGCGGTTGAAGGTCGGGAGCGCGTCGCTGACGCCGCCGGTCGCGGCCCAGCCAGGGTGCATCGAGCAGACCGCCGGGTCGCCCCCGGTCCGCCGGTTGAACTCATCGGCCAGCATCACCTCGGCCCGCTTGGTGTGGGCATAGACCGCGGGAGGGTCGTACTCGGAGCCCTCGAGCTGGGGGTCGCGAAGGCTGAACCCGGTCGAGTACATCCCGCCCGAAGACATCATCACGACCCTGCCGTCATCGCTCTCGGAGATTCTCGGCAGGAGCAGCTCTGTCAGCAGGAACGGCCCGAGGACGTTGGTGGCGAAGGTCAGCTCGAACCCCTCGTCGGTCATCTGGCGCTCGGGCGGCATCACTCCGGCGTTGTTGATCAGCACGTCGAGCTTCTCACCGGAGGCCAGAAAGCCCTCGGCAAACGCCCGCACGGAAGCCAGACTCGAGAGGTCACACTGGTGAAGGTGCGGCTCGGTCCCGGTCTCGAGCGCAATCGCCTCCCTGGCCTCCTCGCCCTTGGCGAGGTTCCGGCAGACCATGTGGACAGTGGCGCCCGCACCGGCAAGGCCCTCTGCGATCGCCCGTCCGATCCCGGCATTGGCCCCGGTGACCATCACCGAGCGGCCGTCCAGCCGATCCTCCCCCCAGCCGTAGATCCGCTTCCTGACTCCGTAGCCGATCGAGCTGAATCCCGGAACGATGCCCAGATCGAGTGCCGAGTCGATGATCCTTGTCGCTTCGCCCTTGATCGAACCCACCGCGTGGAACCTTTCGTATCTCCCTCGGGGCACTGTCGCCCTGCCGTGCAAGCCTATGTCAGCCGATGACTGCGGATCGTGATGCAGGTCCGGTAGCGGTCGGCCCCGGGTGCCTCGGCGGGATTCAGGCCTCGCGGTTCTGGGCGACGCCCTCGCGGATGAAGCCGACGATGTCGTCCGTGGGGGCGCCAGGGGTGAAGACCTCTGCCACTCCGAGTGTCTTGAGCTCCTCGATGTCGCGGTTGGGGATCGTGCCGCCGACCGTGATCAGGACGTCATCTACTCCCTGCTCGCGGAGCAGGTCGACGATCCTCGGGACCAGGGTCATGTGGGCACCGGACAGGATCGAGATCCCGATCGCGTCGGCGTCCTCCTGGATAACGGTCTCGGCGATCTGCTCGGGGGTCTGGTGGAGGCCGGTG
>CAJAIJ010000039.1 GCA_903939845.1 uncultured Solirubrobacterales bacterium | reverse complement strand
CGTCGATGAAGACGAGGTACGGATCTCTCCCGATCGCGTCGCCATCCCTGGCCAGAGGCCGGTCAACATCAACCAGAACGCCAACGCTGCGATCGGACAGGCAAGGCAGGTCGAAGATGCGACGGTCGTGTTTACCGTTTCTAACCGCCTGGACCGACCGGCACGACTCTTCGTGGAAGGCCCCGCGGAACGAGTGGAGCCCATCGCGTCGAGCGGAACGGCCGACTTCCAGATGGCTCTGCCGACCGGCATCTACCGATTGAGCGCGCCCGGAGTCTCCGGCACCGGCCGCCTCACCGTCGGACCGAGCCGTGTGTCCTCCGGGACCTCGGTCCTCACGCCCTGATCCCATCGTTCTCCCGATTCGACCCCGACGGGGACGAGCAGCCCCCATCGACCAGTCACAGGTAGGATTCGCGCGTCCTCTACCCCGACCGTGGCATCCGCCTGAGCCAGAAGGAGAAACGTGGCCGTAGACCTCGCAGAAATCAGCAAGATCGACGTCGAATTGGGAGAGCTGCCCGAGACGATGGCGGCCTGGGTGATCCGGAAGGAGACCGAGGGCGAGCCGAACGACGCCTTCAAGCTCGAGGAGATCGAGACGCCTGAACCGGGCGCGTTCGAGGTGGTCGTGAGGGTGATGGCCGCCGGAGTCAACTTCAACAACGTCTGGGCGGCGCTCGGCCAGCCCGTGTCGGTCTTCGGTTACGGAGATCACCCGGAGTTCGGACACCACATCGGAGGCTCTGACGCCTCGGGCGTGGTCTGGAAGGTCGGCGACGGCGTTACCAGGTGGAAGCCCGGCGACGAGGTCGTGATCCACTGCAACCAGGCCTCCTACGAGGACGTCGAGGTCCACGGCCTCGATCCGATGGCCGCACCGAGCCAGCGTATCTGGGGCTACGAGACGACCTGGGGGTCGTTCGCCCAGTTCACCAAGGTCCAGGCACAGCAGCTCCTGCCGAAGCCGAAGAACCTGTCCTGGGTCGATGCCTCGTCGTATGGTCTGACCTACTTCACCGCCTACCGGATGCTGATGACCCGGGGGAACATCCAGCCGGGCCACAACGTCCTGATCTGGGGAGCCGCAGGCGGCCTCGGGGTGTTCGCGGTTCAGCTCTGCAAGGCGGCCGGAGCCAACGCGATCGGAATCGTCTCCTCGGCCGAGAAGGGCGAGCTGGTCAAGCAGCTCGGAGCGGTCGACTACATCGACCGCAACGAGTTCAAGGGAATGATGCGCACCGGCAACGAGACCCCTGACGAGGAGAAGGAGCGGTTCAAGGTCACCAGGGCCTTCGCCAAGAGGGTCAAGGAGATCCTTGGCGAGCCGCCGGACATCGTGTTCGAGCACGTCGGTCAGGCAACCTTCCCGACCTCGGTGTTCACCGTGAAGCCGTTCGGCAAGGTCATCATCTGCGGGGCCACCTCCGGCTACAACCTCGACTTCGACGTCCGTTACCTCTGGATGAAGCAGAAGGACATCCTCGGATCCCATTTCGCCAATGCCTACGAATGCATGAAGGCCAACCAGCTGATGGCAGAGGGCAAGATCAGGCCGGTCCTGTGGAAGACGATGGGCTTCGAGGGAGTGCCGGAAGCCCACCAGATGCTCCACGAGAACCGCCATCTCGGCAAGATCGCGATCATGGTCGGCGCCACCGACGAACAGGAGGGCCAGGAGGATTCCGGGCCCGGCGCCATCAGGGCCGAAGTCGGTGCCTGATCGGGGATGATGACTTCGTGTTGAGCCGAGTCCAAGACAGACCCCCAGCCAAGGAGAAGGTGGCCCGATGAACGCCGTCTGCGAACTCAACTGGCACCTCACTCCCTTTCGGGAGCAGAGGTGGATCGATCTCTGGGAGCCGGCCGCCGAGAAGGCGACCGACTACGGCGTCCTCGACTGGTGGATCTACCGGTCGATCGACGACCCGCTGCTGTTCAGGCACGTCACGGTCTGGAAGAAGAAGGAGGACTTCGAGAGCTGGTGGTTCTCGGAGGAGATCTCGGCCGTCAGGACGGAGATCATCACCTTCTACGACAAGCCCCTGCTGCCCCAGTGGTGCACACCGATAACGGGGAGCATCGCCGGCTGAACCGGTCCCGATCCACGACCCGGATATGGGTCAGGGTCGGACTGATCAGGCGAACGGGTCGGGAACCCTCGCGATGAGCGAGGTGAAGCTCCCGAGGGCACCCTTGGCCACCCTGGTCGAGCCGACCGAGAAGGTGGCTGCCGTTCCGGTGAGTGATGAGCCCGCGGGGTCATCACCGAACGCGAGACGCTTGCCGTTGACCGACGCGACCAACCGCGCCGTCGACGACGGGCTGCCGCCGACGCCGTTGAAGACTCTGAGGCTCATTTTATTCGCCTCCCCCACGCCCTTGATGGCGCTGGCCTTCCCGGCCCCGAAGTACTCGATGGTCCCGTTGGGCAGAACCTTCCTGAGCTGGAACTTCTTCGCGGCCGGGAATACGGCCAGCTGGTAGCGGGCTCCGTTGCCGGACTGCCTTACCGAGAGCGCGATGTAGGTGCGACCCCGGATCGATTTCGGGGTCGACTTGAAGAGCCTTCCAATCGCGGAAACCTCGACGTTCTTGCCGACGACCGGAATCCGCATGAAACACTCCTTGGTCTCGTTGCCGACGCTGACCCGAATCGCCGTGGGCTTCGAAAGCTTGGCGCAGCGATCCCCGCGATTGAACTTGGTGATTTCGGCCCGCTTGTCCTCGGTGTCGAGCTTGCTCTTGTAGATCGCGAGGACCTTGCTGGCCTGCGACTCCTGAGCGACACCGAGCGTTACGAGCAGAACCGCGGCGGCGATCATGAAAGCCGTGAGCGGGATCGAAACGCGGATTCGAGCACCCTCTGAGCGGGGCCGGTCATGTTCGAGGAAGGTTCCCATGGGACACAGCCTAAACACAGCCGGCGGCCGATCGGAGCGGAACGCCCGACCCTGGCACCAAACGTGCCGTCAGGCCACCGAAAGGTATCTTTCCCGACATGAGTGAAGTTCGAGACGAAACCGACCGCAAAGACCACAAGCTCGAGGAGCCCGACCGCCCGTGGGTGATGCGGACCTACGCGGGCCACTCCGACGCCAGGCGATCGAACGAGCTCTACCGCGGAAACCTGGCCAAGGGCCAGACCGGGCTCTCGGTCGCCTTCGACCTCCCGACCCAGACCGGCTACGACCCCGATCATCCGCTCTCCAGGGGCGAGGTCGGCAAGGTCGGCGTCTCGGTTGCGCATCTCGGGGACATGGAGACCCTCATGGACGAGATCCCGCTCGGCACCATGAACACCTCGATGACCATCAACGCGGTCGCCGCGTGGATGCTGGGGCTTTACGTCGCTGCGGCCGAGAACTCAGGCGTCGACCGTTCGGAGCTGACGGGCACGACCCAGAACGACATCATCAAGGAGTACCTCTCGAGGGGCACCTACGCCTTTCCTCCCGAACCCTCGATGAGGCTGATCGCAGACATG
Organism: uncultured Solirubrobacterales bacterium; assembly: GCA_903939845.1. Taxonomy (GTDB): domain Bacteria; phylum Actinomycetota; class Thermoleophilia; order Solirubrobacterales; family 70-9; genus 67-14. Next base: position 63,564 of record CAJAIJ010000039.1, on the reverse strand, counting down.
GTCTCCTTCACCGTGAACGAGGTCCCGTCCTGGAACCCGATCAACATCTGCAGCTACCACCTCCAGGAGGCCGGCGCCACACCGATCCAGGAGATCGCCTATGCGATTTCGAACGCGATCGCGGTCCTCGATGAGGTCAAGAAGCGCGGACAGGTAGCCGACGAGGACTTCCCGAAGGTCTTCGGCCGGATCTCCTTCTTCGTCAACGCCGGCATTCGTTTCGTTGAGGAGATCGCGAAGTTGAAGGCGATGGGCCGGCTCTGGACCGAAATTGGACGGGAGCGGTACGGGGTCGAAGACCCGAAGATGCTCCGGTTCCGCTACGGCGTCCAGGTCAACTCACTCGGCCTTACCGAGGCTCAGCCCGAGAACAACGTCCAGCGGATCGTGATCGAGGCCCTGGCCGTGATCCTGGCCCGGGACGCCCGGGCGAGAGCGCTGCAGCTTCCGGCATGGAACGAAGCGATGGGCCTCCCCCGCCCCTGGGACCAGCAGTGGAGCCTGAGGATCCAGCAGGTGATGGCCTTCGAGACCGACATCCTCGAATACCCGGACATCTTCGAAGGTTCGGTCGTGATGGAAGGTCTTGTCGACGAGTTCATCGAAGGTGCCCGGGCCGAGATGGCGCTGGTCGAAGAGAAGGGAGGCGCAGTCGCGGCCGTCCCGTACATGAAGGCCCGGCTGGTCGAGTCTCACCGCGAAAGATTTGCCCGGATAGAGAGCGGCGACCAGAAGGTGGTCGGTCTCAACTCCTACACCGAGACCGAGGATTCGCCACTCACCGCGAGCTCGGACGGCGGGATCATGAAGCCCGATCCAGAGGTCGAGCGCGAACGGATCGAGGCACTCGAGCAGTGGCGGTCCGATCGTGACCAGGAGGCAGTCGACGCAGCCCTGGCCGAGGTCGCAAGAGCAGCCGCCTCCGAGGAGGAAAACATCATGCCGGCGACGATTGCGGCCGCCAAGGCCGGTGCGACCACGGGCGAGTGGGCCGAGACCCTCAGGGAGGTCTTCGGCGCCTACCGCGGTCCTACCGGCGTCAGCGGTGCGGCCCCGACCGAGAACCGGGAGAGGCTCGAGGCCACCCGCGAGAAGGTCGATGCCGTTTCCGATGAGATCGGCCACCGGATCCGGATACTGGTCGGCAAGCCTGGCCTCGACGGCCACTCGAACGGCTCCGAGCAGATCGCCCTCAGGGCCAGAGATGTCGGCATGGAGGTCGTCTACCAGGGAATCCGGCTGACCCCGGAGCAGATCGTCGAGTCAGCGATACAGGAGGACGTCGACGTGATCGGCCTCTCGATCCTGTCGGGCTCACATCTGGAGCTGATCCCCGAGGTCGTCCGGCTGCTCGGAGAGGCCGAGATGGACGTCCCGGTGGTCGCGGGAGGGATCATCCCGCCCGAGGACGCCGAATTCCTCATTGCGAACGGGATCGCCGGTGTCTACACGCCCAAGGACTTCGACATGAACGAGATCATGAACGAGATCGTCGACCTCGTTGCCGGTAACAATCGCCGGGCCGACAAGACGGCCCAACCGGCCTGACCCAGACCGGTCTGCACCCGACCCGGAGGGGTTTTCGGGGCCCGGGAATCTCTCGTTCGCCCCTTCCGTAATCACGAGAGCTTCAGGAGTTCGGATACCCTTTCTCCTTATGGCCACAGAACGTCAGCAGAAGCGCAAGGAACTCAGGGAAAAGCGGCTCCAGGCGGAGTCGAAGAGCAAGGGTGATGACAGGCGACAGAACCTGATCAAGGCCGTTGCCGCGATCGGCTTCATTGCCGTGGTCGGAGTGGTGGTCGCGGTCGTCCTGATCGCCTCCGGCAGCTCCGGAGACTCCGAGCCCGCAAAGTCGACCTCCGACATCGAGAAGCTGTTCGCCGGGATCCCCCAGGACGGCACGGTCCTTGGCGATCCCAAGGCCAAGGTGACCCTGGTCGAATTCGGCGACCTCCAGTGCCCGGCCTGCAAGCAGTTCGCAGACGAAGCGGTTCCCGAGATCGTCGATGGACCGATCCGTGGCGGCAAGGCCCGCTTCGAGTTCCGCAACTGGCCGATCCTCGGTCCCGACTCGAACGTAGCGGCAAAGGCATCTCTTGCTGCGTCGCTACAGGGCAGGTACTGGCAGTTCATCGAGACCTTCTACGCCGAGCAGGGCACAGAGGGGACCGGCTACATCGATGACGAGTTCCTTCGCAGCGTGGCCGAGAAGGCCGGAGTCGAGGACCTCGACAAGTGGGAAGAGGACCGCAACGACCCGCGCTGGGAAGAAGAGATCTTCCAGAACGACGAAGCTGCTCTCGACCTCGGCTTCACCGGAACCCCCTCTCTGGCGCTCGAGGACGCCAAGGGCAAGCTGACTCCGATCGAGGACATCTCGCCGGACGGCATCAAGAAGGCGATCGACCAGGCCCAGTAGTGAAGTCAGTGCAATCCGAGGCGACGAGCGACTCGACCATCCGTTTGGTGATCAGGTGAACGAGGCGATCTCTTCCTGGCTTCGGTGTTATCGCTGTTGGTCCAGGAACCTCGAGGTTCAGGTCCATTACGACGCCATACGGAAGGTCGATCCCGAGTCCGGAATCCCCACCGAAGGGGTCGACGAGATCCAGGAGTCCGTGGTCCAGTGCCTCGACTGTCTGCATGACCAGCCCCACCTCACTTTCGATGGCGAACGGGTCGGTCCGATCGAGGACCGATGGGAACGAATGGTCGCCGGAACTCCCTGGGTCGCCTCCTGCACGGTCACCGTCGAAGCCGACCGGGTCGAGACCTGTTCGGGACCCGAGGCGATCGATTCGCTGACCTATGGTGCCTTCGGCGAGGCCGGCACTCGCGAGTTCTTCACCCATGTCAGGTTCCACAAGCATCAGGACGAGATGATCGTGATCCACCTCCTGGTCGAGCTATACGCCCGCTCGCCCGAAGAGGCGACGGCCGTCCTCGACGACGCCGCCCGCGGGGTCCTGGAGATCACATCTCTTGCCGAGGAGTCACGCCCTCCGGCCCACGCCTCCGACAGCCCCCACTGAGGGCCCGGTCAGCCGGGTCGGCGCCAGAACACCCCGGCCCAGTCGATCGTGACGATCTCGTCCTCGATCCCGTGGCGGGCACGGTAGTCAGTGACGGCCGCGCGACAGGGCTCGAGGCAGTAGTCGTCGATGATCACGAAGCCACCCGGGGATACCTTCGGGTGAAGGTTTTCCAGGGCGTCCATCGTCGAGCCGTACATATCGCCGTCGAGGCGCAGCACCGCGATCTCCTCCATCGGTGCCGACGGCAGGGTGTCTGCGAACCAACCCTCCAGGAACACGACCTGATCGTCGAGCAGGTCGTACTTCCGGAAGTTCTCCCTCACCGACTCCAGGTCCACACAGATGTCCTTCATCTCATGGAAGCGTGCCCCTCGATCCGCAGGCGTCTCGGGGTCAGGGGTCGGAAGTCCCTCGAAGGAATCGGCCACGAACACGGTCCGGTCGGAGACTCCGTATGCGGCCAGGATCGCCCGCATGAAGATGCATGCCCCACCCCGCCAGACACCCGTCTCGATCAGATCACCCGGAACCTCCTCTTCGATCACGGTCCTGACGCAGTGCTCGAGGTTGTCCATTCGTCTCGGACCGAGCATCGTTTCCCCATAGTTGGGCCAGGGCCAGACCTCTCCCTGCTCGAGTCGGGCGGGGTCGGGCTGCACATCACGGGCGATCAGCAGCTTCCAGGGCCTGAGCAGGCCGGAGACGCCGCGCAGCACTCGCAACGCCAACTGCCTGCTCGGCCTCGGGATCAGGGGCTCGAACGATTCGATCGGCCGGGGCGGCTGGGGCCAGAGGGAGAACTGGAGCACCTCCTTGATCAGCGCTATGTAGCGATCCCGCAGCTCCTCGGACACCCCGGCCACCCCTGACCCGTTACTCGGCAGGAGCTTCGCCCGGGTTCTTCCTCGGGATCAAGGCTGTGCGCTTGAACTCAGCGACGAGCACACCGTCCTGGTTGTAGACACGGGTGTGGACCTTGACGATTCCCCGGTCGGGCTTGGACTTCGACTCCCTGACCTCGAGGACCTCGGACTCACAGAACAGCGTGTCACCGTGGAAGACCGGGTTGGGGTGGCTGAGCTCGTCCGTGGCCAGGTTGGCGATCGCCTTGCCCGAGAAGTCGGATACAGACATGCCGACCGCGAGCGAGTAGACGAGCGGGCCGACGACGACGTTCCTGCCCTGCTGGGAGGCATGGGCATGGACATCGTTGATGTGGAGGGGGTGGTGATTCATCGTCAGCAGGCAGAAGAGGTGATCATCGGCCTCGGTCACGGTCTTGGCCGGCATGTGCTTGTAAACGGCTCCGACGTCGAACTCCTCGAGATAACGGCCATACGGGTGGGAACCGGACTGCTCCCTCTCGGCCTGATCGGTTGTGAATCCCTCTGCTTTTTCGCTCATGTTCTGATTTCCTCGTTTTGCTTTTTCGTTAGAGGGCGCAAGCCCCTGTTGGATGAGACTTCCGGATCTACGCCCCTCGGGGCCTGCGATCCGGATGGGCCCGATACCTAATGGACCTTTTTGATCGAAGCCCGCTGCTCGTGGCTCTCGATGACCCTGGTTACCAGCTTGGCGACGTTCGGGTCACCCTCGAACCTGATGTGACCCGTCTCGGCGGCCCTGCGGTAGGCCGGAACCTTGGCCTTCCCGTCAGACAGCTGGTTGAACTGCTGACGGTCGATCTCGACCCTGCAACGCTCGTCTTCCCCACGCCCCTTCGTAATGACAGGGCCCGGCATCTCGACCCGGTAGGTCTGGACGTCGCCCTTCGCCTTCAGATCGACACCGAAGACGAGCTTGAGCTTCCTCAAGGCGGGAACCTCTTCCACCAGCCCGTTCACGGCGTTCTCGATCTGCTGGGGCGTCGACGACATCCCTTCCTCCTGTCGGGTCTTCGCTCGTCCCTGTCTCGCGGAGACCGGGGCTCAGATCTTGTAGCGCTCGAGCAGCTTCTTGCCGATCACCATTCGCTGGATCTCGGAAGTGCCTTCGCCGATCAGCAGGAGCGGAGCGTCGCGGTAGAGCCGCTCGATCTCATACTCCTTCGAGTAGCCGTAGCCGCCGTGGATCCGGAAGGACTCCTCGACGACTTCCTTGCCGGTCTCCGAGGCGATCAGCTTGGCCATGCCGGCTTCGAGATCCGAGCGTAGCCCGGCATCCTTCATCTGGCAGGCCTTGCGGGTGACCAGACGGGCCGCTTCGATCTTGGTGGCCATGTCGGCCAGCTTGAACTGGATCGCCTGGTGCTGGGCGATCGGCTTGCCGAAAGTCTTTCGCTCCTGGCTGTACTTGATGGCCAGCTCGAAGGCGCGCTGGGCGATGCCGACGCCACGGGCGGCGACGTTGACGCGGCCGACCTCCAGGGCGTCCATCATCTGTCCGAAGCCCTTGTTCAGGCCGTCTTCTTCGCCACCGAGGATCCGGTTCGGCGGGCACTTGTAGCCGTCGTAGACCAGCTCGGTCGATTCGACGCCCTTGTAGCCCATCTTCTTGATCGTCGGAGGAACCGTGAGGCCGGCGAACTCACCGGTGTTCTCGTGAACCCAGGGCTCCTTCTCGGTGATGAAGCAGGTCATCCCCTTGTAGCGGGGGTCGGCGTCGGGGTCGCTCTTTGCCAGGAGGAAGACCAGGGTCGAGCCGAGGCCGTTCGTGACCCACATCTTCTGGCCGTTGATTTCCCAGTTGCCATCGGCGTCCTTCTTGGCCGAAGTCTTGAGCGCCTGGACGTCAGAGCCGATCTCGGGCTCGGAGAGGGAGAAAGCCGCCCGGACCTCGCCGGTCGCCATCCTCGGCAGGTAGGTGTCCTTCTGCTCCTCGGTGCCGAACTTCATCAGCAGGTAGGAGCCGATGAAGTGGGTGTTGACGACGCCCGAGATCGAGATCCAGCCGCGCGAGAGCTCCTCGACGATCATCGTGTAGGTCGTCAGGTCGAGGCCCATTCCGCCGTACTGCTCGGGGATGGTCACTCCGAACAGGCCGAGCTCCTTCATCTGCTCGACGATCGGTTCGGGGAACTTGTCCTCGTGGTCGTATTCCTCCGCGTTCGGAAGAATCTGCTCGTCGACGAACTGCCGGACCATTTCGGTGATGGCCTTCTGGTCCTCCGTCATCTCCTGATAAGTGGACTGATACATGAGGCTCCTGTTCGGTATGGGGTATGGCGAGGGGTAAAGCGAGCCCATCGAGGGCTTGAAGGGATTGCTGAAGGATACCGTGCCTGCGGCGTTTTTCGGTGCCTGGGCGAGGATTTCGACCGCAAAGCCCCGAGATACCGATCAGGAGTAGATTTCGACTCCCCTGAACGCCTCTGCGTTCCCTGTTGAAACCGACCCAAGGAGAGCCTTGAGAAACCCACGGAACTTCTTCAAGCCGATGGCGATCGGCGCGCCCGACCCGGTGACCCGCATCCCGTTCGGCCCCTCCCGAATGATCCACTTCTTCGACGCATCGAACGAGAAGATGGCCGCCAAGGTCCCGGACATGGCCAAGCAGGCCGACATCCTGCTCGGAAACCTCGAGGATGCGGTGCCGGTCGACAACAAGGTCGCCGCCCGGGAGGGCCTGATCAAGGTCGCCAACGAGGCCGATCTCGGTGACACCCAGCTCTGGTCGCGGATCAACTCACTGGAGAGCCCCTGGGTCCTCGATGACGTGACCCAGTTGGTGACCGAAGCCGGCAACAGGATCGATGTCCTGATGGTCCCCAAGGTGGAGGGCCCATGGGACATTCACTACATGGACCAGCTACTGGCCCAGCTCGAGGCCAAGGCCGGCGTCACCAGGCCGATCCTGATCCACGCGATCCTCGAGACGGCACAGGGCGTGGTCAACGTCGAGGAGATCGCGGCCGCGAGTCCACGGATGCAGGGTATGAGTTTCGGTCCGGCCGATCTCGCCGCGTCCAGGCGGATGAAGACGACGAGGGTCGGTGGCGGTCACCCCGGCTACCGGGTGATGGAAGACCCCGATCCGAGCGACGAAGAGGCCCCGAGGGTCACCGCCCAGCAGGACCCCTGGCACTACTCGATCGCGAGGATGGTCGATGCCTGCACGGCCAACGACATCCTTCCCTTCTACGGCCCCTATGGCGACATCAAGGACGTCGAGGGCTGCGAGGCCCAGTTCCGGTCGGCCTTCCTGCTCGGATGCGTCGGATCCTGGTCACTGCACCCCGTTCAGATCGGGATCGCGAAGAAGGTCTTCTCGCCGCCCGCCGACGAGGTCATCTTTGCCAAGAAGGTGATCGAGGCGATCCCGGACGGCAAGGGCGTTCACATGATCGACGGCAAGATGCAGGACGACGCAACCTGGAAGCAGTGCAAGGTGATGGTCGATCTGGCCGAGATGCTGGCCAAGAAGGACCCCGACCTGGCTGCGCAGTACGGCTTCGAATCCTGATCGGGTCGAAACGAGCGGTGCCCGCGGCTAGCTCGGACGACGAGCAAGCTCGACGGCCAGGTTCCTGATCGTGCGGGCACGGGGCTCGGCTGCCCGGACGACCTCACCGAACTCCAGTGCCCGGTCGGCGAGGCCGGCGGCAAGGTTCCCGACCGGGCATATCGCCGCGTACGGGATCCCGGCCTCTCTGGCCAGCGCCGCCTCCGGCATTCCGGTCATCCCGACCAGGGTGCAGCCGTCCTTCGCCATCCGCTGGATCTCGGCGGCGGTTTCGAATCTGGGGCCCTGGACGGCCCCGTAGGTACCTCCGTCGGTGAACGGGATGGCGAGCCCCGCCATCGCACCACCTACCTCATCTCTGAGTTCAGGGTCGTATGGCGAAGTGAAGTCGACGTGCGAGACCCCGCAATCGCCCTCATGGAAGGTGTGCTCCCTGCCCCAGGTGTAATCGATCAACTGGTCCGGCAGGACCAGCGAGCCGATATCCAGAGTCGGGTCTATCGCCCCGACGGTGCAAACGGCCAGGATCCTGGTTGCACCGGCATCAGCGAGTGCCCGAATATTGGCCCGGTAGTTCACCCGATGGGCTGGGACCGAGTGCCCCGCCCCATGCCTCGGCAGGAAGATGACTTGCGAACCCTCCAGATCGCCCTCGACCAGATGGCCTGAAGTCGATCCGAACCCGGTCTCGACCGACTCCGTGCGACGGGGTTCGAGCCCCTCCAACTCGTAAAGGCCGCTTCCTCCTACGAGGGCGAGCACTTTCTGGTCAGCCCAGCCGGTCCTTCAGGGCCTGCAGCTGCTCCCCGATCTCGGGAGGAAGGTCATCCCCGAACTTCGCGAGATGTTCCTCCATCTGGGGGACCTGCTTTCGAACGGCATCGTCATCCACGGTGAGGATGGCGTCGAGCGCGTCGGCCGAGATGTCGAGTCCGTCGAGGTCGAGGTCTCCGATCGCAGGCAGAAGGCCGAGCGCGGTGTCGAAGGTCTCCCCCTCCCCGTCGCAGCGCCTGAACACCCACTCGAGGACCCGGCTGTTCTCGCCGAACCCGGGCCAGAGGAAGTTCCCGGTCGGATCCCGACGAAACCAGTTGACGTAGAAGATCTTCGGGAGCTTGGCACCTTCGGTCTTGCCGATCTCGATCCAGTGGCGGAAGTAGTCGGCCATGTCGTAGCCGCAGAACGGCAGCATCGCCATCGGGTCGAACCTGAGCTGGCCGACCGCTCCGGCCGCCGCCGCCGTGGTTTCCGACGACATCGTCGCCCCGAGGAAGACGCCATGCTCCCAGTCGAAGGCCTCGGTCACCAGGGGAACCACGGTAGCCCTGCGTCCACCGAAGAGGAAGGCATCGATCGGGACGCCCGCCGGGTCTTCCCACTCGGGCGCGATCGACGGTGTCTGGGAAGCCGGCGTCGTGAACCGGGCGTTCGGATGGGCGGCCGGTGCGTCGGAGTCGGGCGTCCAGTCTTCGCCGTGCCAGTCGATCAGGTGATCGGGCGCACGATCGGTCATGTCCTCCCACCAGACGTCTCCGTCATCGGTGAGAGCGCAGTTGGTGAAGATCGAGTTGCCCCTGACGGTCTCGATCGCATTCGGATTGCTGTCTGCGCTCGTCCCCGGCGCAACACCGAAGAACCCGTGCTCGGGATTCACGGCCCGCAGGCGCCCTTCGTCGTCGAACTTCATCCAGGCGATGTCATCGCCGACGGTCTCGACGGTCCAGCCCTCGATCGTGGGGATCAACATCGCGAGGTTGGTCTTGCCACATGCCGACGGGAACGCGCCGGTCACGTACTTGACGTCTCCTTCGGGGCTGGTCAGCTTCAGGATCAGCATGTGCTCGGCCATCCACCCCTCGTCGCGGGCCATCACCGATGCGATCCGGAGTGCGAAGCACTTCTTGCCCAGCAGGGCATTGCCGCCATAGCCCGATCCGAACGACCAGATCTCCCGCGTCTCGGGGAAGTGGACGATGTACTTGTTGTCGGCGTTGCAGGGCCACGGCACGTCCTCCTGCCCTTCGTCGAGCGGCATCCCGACCGAGTGGACGCAGGGCACGAAGTCGCCATCGGGTCCCAGGGCTTCGAGGGCGGCTGCCCCCATCCGGGTCATGATCCGCATCGAGACCACCACGTACGGCGAGTCGGTCAGCTCGACCCCGATGTGGGAGATGGAAGAACCGATCGGTCCCATCGAGAACGGGACCACATACATCTTGCGTCCGCGCATGCAGCCCTCGAAGAGGGGATCCAGGGTCGCCCGCATCTCCACCGGGTCTTTCCAGTTATTGGTCGGACCGGCATCTGCCTCGCTCTCGGAGCAGATGAAGGTCCGGTCTTCGACCCGGGCGACATCGCCGGAATCCGATCGGGCGAGATATGAGTTGGGCCGCTTGGCCTCGTCGAGGCGGGTGAAGGTCCCGGCTTCGACCATCTCGTTGCAGAGTCGGTCGTACTCCTCGGCACTGCCGTCGCACCAGACGATCTCATCCGGCTGGGTGAGGTCGGCGATCCGATCTACCCAGGCGATCAGCCCGGCGTTATCTGTCGGCGGCTTGGCTTCTCCCGTCTCGCTCACGGTCTGATCTCAGCTCCTTGGTCGATCTTCGCTCTCGTTGTCGCGCCCGAACCTTCGGGCACCCTGGATCTCGGGATTCTTGCGCAGCCACCGTCGCGACCGCTTTCCGGGTGCCCGGGTCTTCCGGACTCTCCGGTTTTTTTCCTAGCCCCCGACAGGCCTCAGGCTGAGGAATCGAACGTCTGCATCGAGGTTCAGCACCTCCATCTTCGCCACTGCAAGGCGACCGTCCCTGGCACGCACCCGACACTCGAACCGAGCGCCCGGCACGACCTCGACCCCTGAGGGGCACTTGACCCAGTCCACTCTCACCCCGGTCTTCTGTTCGACGTCATAGAGGATCGCCTCCCGGGCCCGCTTCTCGTCGACCTCGGTGGCCGCACAGCTCACGAGTGTCAGGGAGAGGGTCGCGATTACGGCGATCGCGACGGAGCTTCGGAGGTTCCCGGAGACCTTCATCGGGATCAGGTTACCTGTGGTCAGTCGGGTCCCCCGGGGTGACGGGGCGACGAGCGAGGCCAGTTCGTAATAGATTCCCCTGCCGCTATGCGCTTCTTCGAGTTCGAAGCCCGCAGGATCGTTGAACAGGCCGGGATCCCGGTCACGAGTTACGGATTCTGCACCACCCCTGACGAGGCCCGGGAGGCCGCCGCCGAGATCGGTGGTCCGACCGTGGTCAAGTCACAGGTCCTTACCGGTGGACGGATGAAGGCCGGCGGCGTCAAGTTTGCCGACACCCCGGATGAAGCGGCCGCACATGCCGAGGAGATCCTGAAGCTGGAAATCAACGGCCACATGCCGCGAGGCGTGCTGGTGGACCCGAAGGCCGAGGTCAAGCAGGAGTACTACGCCGGGGTCGTCTGGGACGGAACGGCGAAGAAGCCCCTGATGCTGTTCAGCGACATGGGCGGGATCGATATCGAGCAGGTGGCCGAGGAGCATCCGGACCACGTCGGCAGAGGCCACATCTCGAACCTCGACCCGGTCTTCGACTTCCAGGCCAAGGAGGTCATCGCGGCCACTGGCGTGACCGGCAGCCAGCTCAACCGGGCCACTCCGATCCTGGCCCGTCTGGCCGAGCTGTTCCGCGACGGCGACATGCTCCTGGCCGAGATCAACCCTCTGGCCGAATTGACCGACGGCAGGTTCGTCGCCCTCGACGCCCATATGGAGATGGAGGACGAGGCGACCGGGAGACAGGCCGAGCTGCTGAGGGAGAAGCTCGGGATCGCCGAGGACGACACTCGCGACACCTATGTGCCGAGCGAATTCGAACGGAGGGTCAAGGCGATCGATGCCGCCGACCACCGCGGCGTGATCCAGGGCAAGGACCACAACTTCGACGGCAACCTCGGCCTCGTGATCGGGGCGGGCGGTGGATCGCTCACTCTGACCGACGCCGTTCGCAGTCAGGGCGGGAAGCCCGCCAACTATTCGGAGATCGGCGGTAACCCTTCCGTAGCCAAGGCCTGTGGCCTGGCCAAGGAGGTCCTCCAGAAGGACGGAGTGGAGAAGATCGCCGTGATGATGTCGATCGTTTCGAACACCCGGGTGGACATCGTCGCCCGCGGCGTGATCAAGGCCTGTCTCGAGCTCGGTCGCGACCCGTCGGAGGCGATCGCCGTGTTCAGGATCCCGGGAGCATGGGAAGACGAAGGTGCCCGGATCCTCGATCACTACGGAGTCGAGTACTACGACCGGTCGGTATCTCTGTGGGATGCCGCCGGACGAGCAGTAGAGAAGGTCCAGGGCGCCTCATGAGCGTGTTGCTGACCCCCGAAACGACTTTCATCGTCCAGGGCATCACTGGCCGCGAAGCGGTCAACTTGACCCGCGAATGCCTCGACTACGGCTCCAGAGTCGTCGGCGGCGTGACACCGGGAAGGAAGGGTCGGGAGGTCCACGGAGTGCCGGTTTTCGACACGGTAGGTCAGGCGGTCGAGCACCACGGAAGCCAGATCGACGGCTCGGTCGTCACCGTCCCCCCCGCCTTCACGAAGGACGCCGTGATCGAGGCCCTCGACAACGGGATCAAGTTGGTGGTCATCGTCACCGAGAGGATCCCGCGAGGAGACGTCGCCGAGATGGTCGAGTACGCCGACCGTCAGGGAGCCCGCATCATCGGGCCCAACTGCCTCGGCCTCATCGCTCCCGGGATCTGCAAGATGGGCGGTATCGGTGGTCCTGCGAAGGATGCCGAGAAGGCCTATGAGCCCGGAGTGGTCGGCGTGATGTCGCGCTCGGGAGGAATGACCACGGAGATCTCGTCGACCCTGACCGCTGCCGGACTCGGAGTCTCGACTGCGATCTCGATCGGCGGCGACGCGATCATCGGTTCCACCTACGCCGAACTGATGCCGTTCTTCGAGGCCGACGAGCAGACCGAGGCGATCGTCATCTACTCGGAACCGGGAGGCCGCATGGAGGCCCAGCTGGCCGAATGGGTGCGGGAGAACGACTCTCGCCTTCCGATCGTTGCCTTCATGGCCGGCAAGTTCATGGACGACGAAGAGATGCAGGGAATGAGTTTCGGTCACGCCGGCACGATCGTCGAAGGCAAGGAGGACTCGGCCACCGAGAAGATCGCCAGACTCGAGGAGGCCGGAATCCGGGTCGTCGAGAGGATCGACGAGATACCGGAGGCGGTAAGAGAGGGAGTTTCGAAATGAGCGACGCAGCTTCCGCAGGCGACAGCATCTTCATCGAGATCGAGATGAGCGACGCCGTCGCCTCCGATCCCGAGCTCGCCACCAAGTTGCAGGAGGTATGCCCCGTTTCGATCTTCAAGGCCACGGACTCCGGTCCCGAGATCGTGGTGTCCCAACTCGACGAATGCGTCCTCTGCGAACTTTGCGTCGAGGCAGCGCCCCAGGGCGGCATAGAGATCATCAAGAAGTACGGATAGGCCCGACGGCCTGAGGTAGGTCAGGCTTTCGTGAACTTCATCGAAGACGTCATACAGAAGTTCCCCTTCTCTCAAGAGGCCGTGGTCGCGATCGATGCCGAGGGCCAGAGAAGGGTCCACCACTTCAGCCACCTTTTCGCGCGGAGCCTCGGGCTCTCGGGCGCGATGCTGGAGAGCGGTGTCCGGAGGGGCGATGTCGTCCTGACCCTGGTGGGTCATCGGGTCGAGTGGGTGATCTCGATGCTCGCCTGCTTCCGTATGGGGGCGATTGCCTACCCCTGCAACCCCCAGCTGACGAAGCAGGACCTCGAAGAAAGAACGGCCAGGGTCTCCCCCGCGCTGGCCATCGGTGAAGAGCGCTACCTGGGGTCGCTCCCGGACGGCATTCCGTACATGGATATGGACGACCTGGCACGTGTTTTCGATGAGGACCTCGATCAGGCCATGCCGGCACAGAGCGCCGATCTCAGCCCTGACGACCCGGCCCTGATCGTCTTTACATCGGGCTCCATGGGTATGCCGAAGGCGGTCGTCCACAAGCAGTCCTATCTGACCGGACAGACCCTGCAGGCCCGCAACTGGTTCGGTGCCCGACCCGGTGAGCTGGCCTGGTGTACGGCGGCTCCGGGTTGGTCCAAGTCCTCGAGGAATGTCTTCATCGCACCGTGGCTGTGCGACGCAAGAGCGCTACTGGTCGACGAGCGGTTCGATCCCCTGACGAGGCTGGAGATCGCGGCGAGGGAAGGGGTGAACGTGCTGTGCCAGGCCCCCACCGAGTACCGGATGATCGCGAACCGGGTCGAGATCCCCGAACTTCCCGCGCTCAGACGATTGGTCTCGGCCGGTGAGGCAATGAACGCAGACGTGGTCGAAGCGTTCAGATCGGCCACCGGGATTGCGATAGCCGACGGCTACGGGCAGACTGAGACCGGTCATGTGACGGGATTCTGCCTCGAGGATGACGTCGCCGGCCGCGAAGGCTCGATGGGTAGACCGCTACCGGGGATCGAGACCAGGATCGAAGATGGCGTGCTCGAAGTCAGGCCCGAGACTGTCCCGACCTTCTTCTCTCACTACATCGGCGAGGAGCCCTTCACCGGGGAATGGTGGAACACGGGCGATCTGGTCGAGGAGGATGAGGATGGCTTCCTCTACTACCTGGGGAGGAGTGACGACCTGATCCAGTCCTCTGGATACCGGATCGGGCCGGTAGAGATCGAGTCTGTCCTGGCCAGCCACCCCGCAGTCGCGGAGGTGGCCGTGGTCCCGGCCCCGGATCCGGAACGCGGCTCCGTGGTCCGAGCCGTGATCGTTACTTCCGAAGGTGCTTCGCGCGAGGGACTGGTCGAGGAACTCCAGGCCTTCTGCCGGGACCAGACGGCTCCATACAAGTATCCGAGGGTCATCGACTTCGTCGATGCCCTTCCCAAGACCGCCACTGGCAAGGTCGCAAGAAGCAGACTCAAGAACCCGGAAGCATGAGCCTGACTGCCCCTGACGGGGAGCGTGCCATGACTCCGGCCTTCGTCGCGATATTCGCAGCGACCATGATGAACCTGCTGGCAGTAGGGGCGCTACTTCCAGTCCTGCCGCTGTACGTGCGGGGCCCACTCGACGAAGGCGATCTCGCGGTCGGGATCGTGATCGGTGCCTATGCCATCACGGGGATCGCGTTTCGGCCCGTCGCCGGCCTCCTCGCCGATCGCAGGGGAAGACGGTGGGTCGTGATCCTGGGATCCCTGGTTTCGGCCGTCGCAGGTGCCCTCCTCTTCCTGCCTCTCGGCCTGGCATCGGTGATGGTTTCGCGTCTCTTCCTCGGAGCCGGTGAGGGGTCGGTGTTCACGGCAGGGTCTGCCTGGGTGGCCGACATCACCCCTGAGGACAGCCGGGCCCGACTGATCGGTATCTATGGACTCGCCGTCTGGTCGGGCCTCAGCCTCGGTCCTGCCGCCGGGCAGGCCCTCAAGGCAGCTGGGGGATTCGAACTGGTCTGGGCCTTCGTCCTGGTCATGCCGATCCTTTCCGCGGCCGTCGCCGCCCGAACCAGGGAGGCCTACACGGCTCCCGCCCCGATCAGGGCGGCCGGTGAAAAGGCGAAGCTGATCGCCCGCGAGGCCCTGGGGCCGGGGATCTCAATGGCGCTTGTATCGGCCGGTTTTGCGGCGATGGCGTCCTTCGTGGTCCTTCACATGAGGGCCGAAGGGGTCGAGGGAGGGGCGTGGGTGTTTACGGCGTTCGCGGTGAGCCTGGTCGTATCCCGACTCGTGATCGGCGGTCTGCCCGACCGGCTAGGGCCTAGACGCGTCGCCTTCGTAGCCGCGATCATCGAGGCGGCCGGACTGGCCGTCATCGGGCTGGCCGAGACCCTCCCCGTCGCCCTGATCGGTGCCGTGATCATGGGCTGGGCCTTCTCGGTGCTCTACCCCTCGCTCTCCCTGATAGTGCTCAGAAGGGTTTCCGAGTCCCGACGTGGGGCCGCCTTCGGGACCTTCACGGCGACATTCGACCTCGGCGTCGCCCTGGGCGCGCCTCTGGTCGGCCTGGTGATCACGTTCACCGACTACTCCATCGGATTCCTGTTCGCGGCCGGACTGGCGCTGGCAGTCGCGGCCATCCAGCTGGCACTGATCGCGCGGGAATCCCGGGCAGTAGCCTGAGCCCGTGGCCAACCGACTCTCGGATCAGCTCAGCCCCTACCTGCTCCAGCATCGCGACAACCCGGTCGAGTGGTGGCCCTGGTCGGTCGGTGCCCTCGACGAGGCGAAAGCGAGAGACGTTCCGATCCTGCTCTCGATCGGATACGCCGCCTGTCACTGGTGTCACGTGATGGAGAGGGAGTCGTTCGAGGATCCGGCGACCGCCGCCTACATGAACCAGCACTTCGTCCCGATCAAGGTCGACCGGGAAGAGCGGCCGGACCTCGATGAGATCTACATCGAGTTCGTCCAGTCCCTGACCGGACACGGTGGCTGGCCGCTCACGGTCTTCCTCGATCCCGACGGGGTCCCGTTCCATGGAGGTACCTACTTTCCGCCTGAGCCGAGACAGGGCCTCCCGTCGTTCATGTCGGTGATGGAAGCGGTTGCCAAGGCGTGGGAGGAGAAGCGAGCCGATATCAACGATCAGGCACCCGAGGTGATCAAGAGGCTCTCGGCCATCTCGCTGGTCTCGGCTCCCGAGTCGATGCCGGATTCGGGCCTGCTCGAGCAAGCCGCAATCGGAATGCGCGACTCGACCGATCCGGACCACGGCGGGTTCGGCCAGGCACCGAAGTTCCCGGCTGCCTCGGCGCTCGACTTCATGCTCTCCCGTGGACAGCTAGACGCGGCCGTGCTGACCCTCGATCGGATGGCGGCCGGCGGTCTTCAGGATCAGCTCGCCGGCGGCTTCTGCCGTTACTCCGTCGATACGAGGTGGCGAGTCCCTCACTTCGAAAAGATGCTTTACGACAACGCGCTTCTCGCCAGGACCTACCTCCACGCCTGGCAGGAGACCGGCCACCAACGCTTCCTCGGCGTCGCCACTGCGACCCTCGACTGGATCCTGAACGAGATGACCAATGGCTCGGGCGGGTTCCATGCTTCGCTCGATGCCGACTCCGAGGGAGAGGAGGGTCTCTTCTACACCTGGACGGCCGAAGAGTTCGATCGGGTGCTCGGAGAGGAAGCGGCTTTCGGCCGCGAACTATTCGGCGTCACGGAGTCGGGAGACTTCGAGGGCAGGAACGTCCTCCACATCCCGTCCGGTGTTCCGCCCGATGGTCCGGACGAGAGGGCTTCGGCGGTCAGGAAGGCCCTGCTGGAAGCCAGGTCGGGGAGAGTGCGTCCGGCAACCGACGACAAGACCGTCTGCTCGTGGAACGCCCTGGCGATCTCGGCTCTTGCCGAGGCCGGAGCTGTCCTGGGTCGGGCCGACTACCTCGCAGCCGCCAGCGGGTGCGCAGACTTCGTCTGGGAGGAGATGCGGGACCACCAGGGATCGCTATTCCGGGTGTGGCGGGAGGGAACCCCGGGGGTCGGAGGTTTCCTCGAGGACTACGCCTTCATGGTCGAGGCGCTGATCGACCTCTACGAGGCCGATTTCGACGTCGAGTGGTTCGACCGTGCCAGGGGCCTGGCCGAAGCGATGATGGATCGATTCTTCGACCAGGAGCGCGGCGGGTTCTTCACCACCTCGCACGACCACGAATTGCTAATCGCCCGACGAAAGGATGTCGGGGACCACCCGATCCCTTCCGGCAGTGCCTCGGCAGCCCTCGGTCTGCTGAGGCTCGCCGCCCTGACCGGTGAAGACCTCTACCGGGCCCGGGCGGAGTCCGTCCTCAGGATGCTCGCCCCGGCCGTGCCCCGCAGGCCCGATGCCTTCGGCCACCTTCTCAAGGCTCTCGACTTCGCCCTCTCCGACCAGCTCGAACTCGCAGTGGTCACCCCTTCAGACCGACAGTTCGTCGAGGCTTCGCTGGAGATGCTCGAAGTCGCCAGGAGCCGATACCGACCCAACATGGTCACCGCCGCCGCCGGGGAGGGCGAAGACCGCCCTGGCCTTCTCGAGGCGAGGACGGCGGTGGACGGGAAGACGGCTGCCTGGGTCTGTCGCCATTTCGCATGCCGGGCCCCGACGACCGAACCGGCCGAGCTCAGGTCTCTACTGGACGAAGACCGGGTCGCACCACCCGGCACCTGAGTCAGAGGATCGGGAGGAAGGCCTCGAGCTCGTAAGGGGTGACCTTGACCCGGTACTCATCCCACTCCCTGCGCTTGATCTCGATCAGCCGCGTGAAGGTGTGCTCTCCCAGGGTCCTGAGTACCAGCTCGGAGTCGACCGCACGCTCGACCGCCTCACCGAGGGTTTCGGGGAGCTGCTCGATTCCCATCCCGGCCATCTGCTCGGGGCTTACGTGGTAGAGGTTCTCCTCCATGGGGTCGGGCAACTCGTAGCCCTTCTCGATCCCTTCGAGTCCCGCCTGGAGGATTCCGGCGAAGCAGAGGTATGGGTTGCAGGCCGGGTCCGGGCACCTGATCTCGGCATTGAGCCCGCCCTGCTCCGACTCGACGTGCCGCGGAACCCTGATCAGCGAAGAGCGGTTTCGGTGTGACCAGGACATGTAGACCGGTGCCTCGAAGCCCGGAACGAGACGTTTGTAGGAGTTGACCCACTGGGCATAGAGCGGTGCCAGCTCGGCAGCGTGACGCAGCTGGCCGGCGATGAATGCCCGTCCGACGGGGCTGAGCCTGCCGGGATCGTCCGCCTCGCAGAAGGCGTTCTCACCGTCCTTGATCAGGACCTGGTGAAGGTGCATGCCGGACCCGTTGGCACCGCCGATCGGCTTCGGCATGAAGGTGGCGTGCCAACCCTGTTCCAGGGCGTACTCCTTGACGACGATCCTCGCGGTCATGCAGTCGTCGGCACACTCGAGGGCCCCGGCCGCCTTGAGATCGAGTTCGTGCTGCGAGGGGCCGGCCTCGTGATGGGTCGAGGCGACCTCGATCCCCATCTGTTCGAGCGCAAGTACCGTCGCCCGCCTGACATCAGAGCCCGCATCGAGCGTGGTGAGATCGAAGTAGCCGCCCTCGTCGAGAACCTCGGGTACGCCGTTCTCCGGGCGGGCCGAACGGAAGTAGAAGAACTCGAGCTCCGGGGCGACCTGGAAGTCCTCGAAGCCCATCTCCCTTGCTCTGGCGAGGGCCCGCTTCAGGACCGACCGGGGGTCGCCTTCATAGGGGTGGCCACCCGGCACCTCGATGTCGCAGAACATGCGGGCAACGGCGTCCTCTCCTCCGGGCCTCCACGGGATCAGGGAAAACGTGGACGGATCGGGCCTCGCCACCATCGCAGACTCTTCGACCGCGTTGAATCCGGTCAGAGAGGCACCGTCGAATGGGATCCCGGAATCGAACGCCCGCCCAAGCTCAGAGGCATTGATCGAGAAGCTCTTGAGGCTCCCGAGGATGTCGGTGAACCAGAGGCGGATGAACCTGACGTCGTGCTCCTCGACCAGGTCGAAGACCTTGGATCTGGGGTCGCTATCGGCCATCAGACCCGTTCCGAAGCGAGAGTGCAGGTTTCCCGGGGGAAGTTCAAGGTTCGTGAAAGATACGGCAACGGGGTTGAGATCCGCCCGGGGAGCGTGTATAACTTACCTACCGTAAGAAGGGTGCTAAAAGTAAAGTAATGGCAGCCTAAACGGCAAGTAAAGACATTTTCCGAGCAGGGCTCGAAAGAAAAGGTGAAGACCATGACGGTGAAGACCGAGGTCAGTCGTTTCCACATACACGATGAATTGACCGCTCCCGACCCGAGCGCCCAGATCCTCAAGAGCATTCAGATGAAGGGTCGCTCCGTCAACAAGCTGGTCGGCGTCCTGGCGGGTTCGCCGGCGGTGCTTCGCGCCTACACCCGAATGAGGGTGGAGCTACAGAAGGGCGAGTTGCCCGTGGCAACCCGGCAGAGGATTGCCCTCGCGGTAGCCGAACACCGAGGTGACGACTACAGCGTGGCGCAATACGCCAAAACGGCAAGGGCGGCCGGGCTCGGACTCGACGAAGTCTCGAAGGCCAGGAGCTTCGGTTCGGACGACCCGAAGGAAGAGGCCCTTCTGATCTACCTCAAGGCGGCCCTCGAAGCCGAAGGAGCACCCCCGATCTACCTCCATGAGGAGGCCAGAGAGGCGGGCTGGACCGACGAGGAGATCCTCGAAGCCCTCGCACATGTGGCCATGGGTGAGTTCCAGAGTCTGATGGCCGCAGCTGCGGCCCTTCCCAAGGACCAGGGCACCCCGAAGGTCCTGCCCGACGCAGCCTGAACCCTCCCGGACCGGGTCAGGAACTAAGTCAGACGAAAAAGCGGCCCCGTGAGGGGCCGCTTTTTCAATTCGATTTCCGGTTCGCCATCCGGGCGGGGCAGGGTGCCCCTTGCCTCATCAGCCGCTGGTTATGGTGACCGTGTAGAGCAGGCGGCTGCCTGCGAAGGTGCAGCCGTAGACCCGCTCGCTGTCCACCTTGAGCTGAGGGCTCGCCTGATCGACGAAGGCAACCGAACACTTGCCGCCAGGACGGCTTGCCCGCCAACGGTTCAGGCCCGTGTTGAGGCCAGCGGCAAAGGCCGGGGCCCAGGTCGGGACTGCCAGCGCCACGATGTTGCCCTTCCGGACGTTCAGCGGCTTGGACAGGGCGAAGGTGGCGACCGTTCCGAGTTCGGACCCGAGGTTCTCGACCGGGCTCTTCCTGAGCAGGCGGAACTTCTCCTTGCCGTTGACCTTGACCTTCTTGAGAACGGTCACGGCGGCCTGCGGTGGCCCACCGAAGCGATCGTTCAGCTTGCTGCGATCGCTCGAGGTCGGCTTGCCGAGGAAGAGGCGGAAGTTCTTGATCTTGCCGTCGAAGGGCACATAGAAAGGTCCGCCTCCGGTCGGGTTCTGGGTCTGGAAC
Organism: uncultured Solirubrobacterales bacterium; assembly: GCA_903939845.1. GTDB lineage: Bacteria > Actinomycetota > Thermoleophilia > Solirubrobacterales > 70-9 > 67-14. The sequence continues at coordinate 43,215 of CAJAIJ010000039.1, read as the reverse complement.
CCATTCACCGATGCGACTACCTGACAGTTGACGGGGCAGGCCGGATCGGGCAGTGAACCGCCGCCTCCGAGGGTCACGGTCTTGATCGAGCGTTCGGCTGCTCCGGCTCCGTCACGAACGCTCCCCGCCAGGACGGTCAGTCCTGCGATCAGCAGGAACGCTGCGACTGCGAACATCGGGAATCCGATCCCGGTGCTGCGATTTACGGTCTTGTTGCCCATCTCGAATCTCGTCTCCTGTCTTCTGGTGCCCGTTTCGGATCGAAGCCCGAATCCACATCTTCAATTACCCAACACGCCACCGTCCAGACCGGAGCGGTCACGTCCATTGAGGATATCCACCGGCAGAGCCGGCCGTTCGGGAGATACTTACCGGTTGCCTGCGACCAGGTACCTGACCGGATCGATGCCCTGATAGCCGAGAGAGAGGCGGGCGCCGTTGGTCAGGTCCCAGGATCGCCCGGCAATGAAGGGGCCACGGTCGATCACCCGGGTGAGAAGAAACCTTCCCTTGTAGCCGATCAGGACTTTGCTTCCACATGGCAGGGTCTTGTGTGCCACGCCAACGGTCGACTCCCGCAACTTCTGTCCACACGCGGTCCGGTTGCCATAGAAGCCCGGTCCATACCAGGATGCCCCGGCCCTCTTCATCTCGGCCTTGAGGAGATCCGCGGTCTTTCGCGTGACCACACCGGAGGGAGCCATCCCTGCCCTCCTCTGGAACCTCCGGACCGCCCGCTCGGTGGATGTATCGAAGATTGGTGCCGGACCCAGCAGCGACCTGCCCGAGAGGATCGTCTTCGAGCCGACCATGGTGCGGAGCACGCCGACGTCACGGCCGGCCATGCCGACCTGCAACACGCGGTGCCCGAAGCGAGGAGCCTTCGAGAGGCGGCCGGCCTCGGCCGCGATGTTCACCCCGCCCTGGCGATAGGAAACCGACCCCTCGGCGCGATCGATCGGATCGACTCCGACCAGCGAAAGGGAGAGGGCCAGGCAGAGTGCAGCAGCGAACAACAGGCGGGCCGATCCGCGCCGGTTCAGCGCAACGGCACTCGAGGATTGGTTTCGGACGCAGTTCATCGTTCTCTCAATTGCCTGCGGAGTTAGCTGTCGGGCTCGCGCCGAAAGAAAGCGCTACCTGGCGCGGACTGGAGAGTCACTGCCAGTGATTCGCCCCGGGGATCGATCCCATCGGGTCCCCCGCTCCCCTCGATCCTGTCTCGGGGATTAGGCATCAACTCGGACAAGATTAGCAAGAACTCACAATCGTTAGCAACCCTTATTGGACTTCCGATCGGTGTGTCCAAATAGAAAAGGCCCCGAGGGGCCTTTTCCTTAGCGGGTCTGTAAGCCGGATCCTGTCTTGGACGACAATCCATCTCGCCCCTTCCCTGAACGGAAAAGGACGGGGTCCGGTCGAAACCGGACTTCCTGCGGCCTACCTGGATCTCGCCGGGCCGGGTCAGCGATCCTGTTTGGCCTTGCACCGGACGGGGTTTACCTGGCCGCCGCGTCACCGCGACGCCGGTGCGCTCTTACCGCACCTTTTCACCTTTGCCTGTACGCGACTCACGTGAGGCCGCGCCATCGGCCGTGTATTTCTGTGGCACTTTCCCGCGGGTTTCCCCGGGTGGGCGTTACCCACCGTCCTTGCCCTACGGTGTCCGGACTTTCCTCGAAGGGTTTTCTCTCCCCCCGCAGCCGTCCGACCCGCAAAGGCAATGATACGCGCTCAGGGAAGGGCGACCGTTATCTCGATCGCCGAGCAAGACCGGGCCTGGGGAGACCGCTCAGACCTTTCTCATCACTCCGATGACGCGACCGAGCAGCTCGGCATCGGTCGTGCGGATCGGCTCCATCTCTTCGTTCTCGGGCTGGAGGCGGAGGTGATCCTCCTCGCGATAGATCCGCTTCACGGTAGCTTCGTCCTCCAGGAGTGCGACGACGATCTGCCCGTCATCGGCATCTTCGGCCGGTCGGACAACGACCCAGTCTCCGTCCATGATGCCGGCGTTCTTCATGCTCTCGCCCCTGACCTCGAGGACGTAGTCACCGTCGCGGCCACCGATCATCTCCGGAACCTCTACGTAGTCCTCGACGTTCTCTTCGGCAAGGATTCCCGGGCCGGCCGAAACCCGACCGAGCAGAGGCAGTCCCCCACCACCGGATCCCGGCAGAACCGAGTCGACCGCGTCCTTCGCGCTGCGGGCCTTCTCGACCAGGATCTCGATCGCCCGCGGCTTGCTGGGATCCCGCCTGAGAACGCCGGCCTTCTCGAGATTGGCGAGATGGACGTGGACCGTGGATGACGAATGGAGCCCGACCGCCTTGCCGATCTCCCGGACCGTCGGCGGATAGCCCATTTTGTCGGCGTACTTGCCGATGTATTCGAAGATCTCTTTTTGTCTCTTGGTCAGATCGACCATTTGCCTGCCTTTCCCCCGGTCCGAAGCCCACTTTCTTTTGGGCCGCCCGGTCCGGATCCGTAGGGCGAACTTATGTTCGTAATCTAGGGGAAGGTTCGGACGGACCTGTCCGATTCCTCCTGACGGCATCCCGTCTGTCAAGGGCGGGGGAGCGCCCGGGGCCGGTATTTCCCTAGAATCGGGCGCCCCTGCCGGCGGCTGTGGCGGAATTGGTAGACGCGCAAGCTTGAGGGGCTTGTGTCCCTTGGGACGTGGAGGTTCGACTCCTCTCAGCCGCATAGGAAAAGCCCGGACTTGCCGGGCCTTTCCTCGTTGCTGCTAAACCGTCTTGGAGGCCGCGATCAGCCGCCCATGGCATTGACCCGCTGGGTCAGGGCCGTGATCCGGGCGTTGATCTTCTGATTGGTCGCCTTCTGGCTGGCCTCGAAGCTGGAGAGCTGGTCGCTCAGGGAGTTGACTGAGCTCTGGAGCGAGCCGAGCTGACTGGTGCTCTTCTGCCCCTCGGACTTGATCTGCTGCTCGGCCGTCGCAACCTCACCCTCGACCTGCTTGTTGGCCTTGCTCGCCTCGCCCTCGATCTGCCTGCCGAGCTTGTTCAGGCCCTTGGCGGCCTGAGCCTCCTGGGCAGCGACTCCCCGGTTCTCGGATGCGATGGCGACCTTGAGCGCCTTCTGCGTCTTTTCATTCTGGTTCTTGGCGTCATTGGCCATGACGATTCCGACGATTCCGGTTCCGACCCCGATTACCGCGATGACGAGTGCAGCGATCAGCTTGTTGTCCATCTGGTCTTCCTTTCGATTGGGCGAATCACCCAAACCCTCAGTTCGAAGTTCACGAACCGCAACACTATGGAAGGTCGAGGACGACCATCTCGAATGCAGTGATCGGGTCGGAGCCGTCGGCAGTGGCCCCTGATGGCTGGAATAATCGATCGATGGAGGCGAGCCAGCGAGCCGACCGGAAAGATCGAGAGGCACTCGCGGCCGACGGCACCGCGATCCTCTGGTTCAGGCGGGATCTCAGGACCCACGACCTGCCGGCCCTGGCCAGGGCGGCTGAGTTCGACTCGATACTGCCCTGCTTCGTCTTCGACGATCGACTGATCTCGAAAGGGAGGTTCCCATCACCGCGCCGGGTCGAGTTCATGCTCGGCTGCCTGGCCGAGCTGAGGTCGCACTTGAGGGAACTCGGGGCCGACCTGTTCATCCGCCGGGGCGATCCGGCCGAGGTCCTTCCCGCACTGGCCAGTGAAGCCGATGCCCGGGTCGTCCACTGGACCGATGACGTCTCCCCATGGGCGAGGGGGCGAGACCGGGCCGTCCGCTCGGCACTAGAGGCCGAAGGGATCGCCGTGGAGATCCACCCGGGCAGCTACATCGTCGACGACCCCGGAGCCATCCGGTCCGGCAAGGGTTCGCCCTACACCGTCTACTCGCCCTTCGCGAAGGCGTGGCAGAAGGTCGAACGGAGGGATCTCTGTGAGCCACCCGATGCTCTGGTCTCGGTCGGCGGCCTCGAGCCCGGTGAGATGCCGACTCTGACCGAGCTCGGCCTGGAGCCGGTGGTGGGCGAAACGTCATTCGAACCGGGAGAGACGGCAGCCAGAGACGCCGCCAGGGACTACCTGAACGGCGGCCTCTCGAGCTATTCCGACGTGAGGAATCTCCCCTCCGGGGGCTCCTCGAGGCTCTCCCCGTACATGAGGTGGGGATGCGTCTCGCCTCTGGAGCTCGAGCAGAAGCTCGGGATCAGGCCAGGCAACGGTCCGAGGGTCTTCAGGTCCGAGCTGGCCTGGCGAGAGTTCTATGCGGCCGTGATCGAGAACTTCCCGAACGTCGTTCGGGAGGAATTCCAGGAGCGTTATCGCGGGACGCTCGACTGGCAGTCGGATGACGACCTGCTGGAGGCCTGGAAGCAGGGCCGGACGGGCTACCCCCTGGTGGACGCCGGCATGCGGGAGCTGCTGGCCGATGGCTGGATGCACAACCGGGTCCGCATGGTCGTCGCGTCCTTCCTGACCAAGGATCTCCACATCGATTGGCGCGAAGGCGAGAAGTGGTTCATGGAGAGGTTGATCGACGGCGACATGGCCTCGAACAATGGCGGCTGGCAGTGGGTCACTTCGGTCGGGACCGACCCCGCCCCCTACTTCCAGAGAATGTTCAACCCGATGACCCAGCACGAGCGGTTCGATCCCGAGAGCGTCTATGTAAAGCGCTGGCTCCCCGAGCTGGCCGAGGTGCCCGGGAAGAAGGTATTCAGGCCCTGGCTGATGTCGGATCAGGAGCAGGAGGAGTCGGGTTGCAGGATCGGCGAGGACTACCCGGCACCGGTGGTGGATCACGCCGAAGAGCGCCGCTTCGCAGTCGAGCGCTACAGGTCAGCCGCCGGCGGCTGACCTGGCGGCGGATCAGTCCCTTCCTCGCTCGGCCTTCTCGATCTCGGCGTGGACCCGGCTAGCGACCTCGTCGCCACCCAATTCGACCCCGGGAGGCAGCTCGACCCTTAGATCCGAACTCGATTCGAGATTGGCAGTCCCTCTGGCGAGAGTGAAGTCGAGCACGTGCCCTCCCCTCTCCCGGGCCCGGTCGATGAAGTGGAAGTGGTACCCCGCAACCTCTATTCCCTCACTCCAGTCCGGGAACCTGAAGCCGACGAGGGTTCCCTCGCAGGGCCCGAGGGTGAAGACGTTCTGATTCTCGACGACCTCGGCCAGTGGCCGGTAGGGCCTTTCCTGGCGGGGGACCGAACGGGCCTCGACCCTCTCGAACTCACCGTCGATCCTGATCGCGGCGATGGGCCCGGGGCCGTCTCCACCGGGATCGAGCGTCTCCAATGCCTCATCCATCTCCAGGCGGGTGTCGAAATCCATCTTCCGGTCGGGGTCGAACTCCACGACCACGGCGAAGGGGGTCTTCGCCTCGGGCGGAATCACGTTTATCCGTCCATCGACGTCGGCCCTGAAGAACTCCCCATCCAACGCGATCATCTCCCCGTCGAGTCCGTTCAGGGTGCCGATGCCGGTGTCGCCCTGCCGGGACAGCTCGGCGAAGGTCACGTCTCCCTCATAACGGCCCTCGAGAAGGGCGGCGATCGTCGAGGCCTGAAAGAGCGTTCGGTGATCGTGGCCCTCGGTCATGTCCGCAGCCGCCATCGTCTCGACGTGGAGCGACCTGATCATGGTCTCCTCGATCATCTTGCAGGCGCTTGCGGTGTCGAAATCGGGTCGCCGATCCGGACCGTGTCGGTCAGCCGCCGGCCCCGAGGATCTCGACCTCTTGTCTCAGGTTCGAGACCTGACGCTTCAGGTTGGCAACCTGCTGGTTGGTCCGGGAGATCCGTCGGTTGACCCGGTCGAACTCGTCGGCCTGGTCCGCCTCGATCGCGGTGACCCCCGTCTCGAGCGAACGCAGGCGGCGATCGGTCCGCCTCAGCTTGCGAGCCAGGCGTCCCTCCTGTTTCGAGAGCGAGTTGACGAACTTCTCGGCCTTCGAGAGCGATGCCTGCTCTTTGGCGTCCTGGGCCGCCTGGGACGCAGTGAACTCGGATCTGACCTGCTCGGTCACGGCCTCGCCGCTGTTGGCCGCATCCCGGGCGTTGACGGCGACCACGGTTGCGAAGATCCCGATCGCCAGACCCAGAACCCCGAACACCATGGCGAGGATGATCTTGGTTCGGTCCGACATCTGGTTCCTACCTTCTCGTCGACCCGGTCAGGAGCGACTGGATGCCCGCGAAGGCATCGGTCAGAGCTTGACCAGAACGATCGTGTTGAGGACGAAGATGATCGCGACCGCGATCGTCGCCCGATTCAGGTTGCGTTCGACCATGGAGCCGCCGCCGATCGAGCTGCCACCGCCACCGATCCCGAAGGCACCGGACATGCCGGCGTCCTTCCCGGAATGCAGCAGGATCAGGAAGATCAGCAGGGCCGCGAGGAATACCTGGATTACCGCTAGAAAGACGAACATGAAGGCCGGAGTCTAGCCGTTTTCATCCGGTCTGCGGTCGGCGTCGGCCCGGATGCGGTCGAGCTCCTCGAGGATCAGGATGGCTTCGGACCTGAGTTCGGGGTTGACCTGGTCGAAGTCCTCCCTGGTGATCTTGCCCGACTTGAGGTCGGCCTCGGTGTCCTTGATCTCCCTGAACTTCGAGTCGCGACGAGCCTCCAGGTCGGCAACACGGGGATCCTCGAACCCAGTTAGGGCCCAGCCCGAACGGAACGGACGGGTCACGAAGGCCGCCGTCAGGATCCCGAAGGCAAGAATCAGTAGTGGCTCGATCACATCCCCCTCCTTCCCCTGCCGATCGAAGGCCAGAGGGCGAACAGGGCGCCGAGGATCGCGAGGATTGCACCGATCCAGACCCAGGCCACGAACGGGCTTACGATCACCCTGAACACTGCGGCCGAGGCAAGCTGGGGATCCGTGTAATCGGTGATGACCCGATCGGTGGCGAGACGCTGGACCTCGATCAGCTGTGAGGTGATCTCGTCCGTCCGCTCGGGATTGCGCTGGATCTCGGGGAGGACGACGGCCCTCATGTAGGTGCCGAATCGCTCGTCGGCCTGCTCCGCCCGCTCCTGCACGCGATCGGTGTCCGGCTCCATCGAGACCCAGAAGTCCTCGACGAGACCGGCATCTATTCCGACCTCGCTCGTCGCCTCGCCTTCGAAGTAGCCGCCGATCGTCCGGGTGCCCGAACTCCTCTGGAAATAGCGACGGGTCGGCTGAACGGTCAGGATGCGGCCACTTTCAGACTCGACCTCGAGAACCGCTCCGAAGGTGATTGCCTGTTGGTCACGACTGACTGTGGGCCGTTCGTACGTCACCGTGAATTCCCCTACCCGGCCGCTCTCGCCAGGCGAGAGGGTGAGGTCCCGCTTGGTGTCGAAGCTCGACGAGGCCGCGACCCCGACGAGCAGTACGACGAACCCCAGGTGGACCAGGTAGCCGCCGTAGCGTCGCCGGTTCCCGGTCGTTACCTCGAAGAGCGACTTGAGCAACGAGTCGTCCGAGCTGGCCTGACGGGCCCTGACGGCCCTGAATGTCTCCTGGAACAGGGCGACGATGGTGAATGCCGCGAGTACGAAGACCGCCAGCGCCCACGGGCTGTCGAGGGCGTCGGTCGTCAGGGAGACGACGACTGCTACCACTGCTGCGGCGACCAGGGGCAGTGCCGTCACCCTCCAGAGAGCCTCTACCGAGATCTTCCTCCAGGCGAACAGCGGCCCGATGCCCGTGAACAGAACCAGGAGCACCGCGAGCGGCGTCGTGTAGCGATCGAACCAGGGTGCGGCGAGGGTCGATCGCGTGCCGGTCAGGGCCTCCGATATCAGAGGGAAGAAGGTGCCCCAGAGCACGATGGCACAGAGCGCCACCAGCAGCAGATTGTTGACCAGGAAGACCGCCTCGCGCGAAGCCAGCGACTCGATCCTGCGATCGGCCCTCAGCAGGGGCAGTCTGGAGACGATCAGCGCGGTCGATCCGAGCACGACGACTGCGATCAGACCGAGGAAATACGGCCCGACCGTCGAGTCGCCGAAGGCGTGGATCGACTGGAGGATGCCGGACCGGACCAGGAACGTCCCGAGCAGGGCCAGTGAGAAGCTCGCCACGATCAGGCTCACGTTCCAGACCTTGAGCATGTTCCGCTTCTCCTGGACCATGATCGAGTGGATGTAGGCGGTAAGGATCAGCCAGGGCATGATCGAGGCGTTCTCGACCGGGTCCCAGGCCCAGTAGCCGCCCCAACCGAGTTCGATGTAGGACCACCTGGCACCGAGGATGATCCCGATCGTCAGGAAGGTCCAGGCGACCAGAGCGAACCGGCGCGAAGACTTGATCCATGCTGCATCGAGGCTCTTCGAGGCCAGGGCCCCGATCGCGAACGCGAACGGAACCGTGAGGGAGACGTAGCCGATGTAGAGCATCGGCGGGTGGAGCATCATCGCCGGGTGCTGCAGCAGGGGGTTGAGCCCGGCCCCGTCCGCCGGCACCTGGGAAAGCGTCGCGAACGGGTTGACGTTGCCTCCGAAGAGCATCAGGCCCGTGAAGAAGATGGCCACCCCCATCATCACGGCGGTCGCCCACGGGACCATGTGGGCCAGCCTGCCCCGGGTCACGCGGAGAGAGATCGCACTCACCAGCGAGAGCAGGAAGACCCAGAGCAGCAGTGAGCCTTCCTGACTCGACCACATGGCCGTCAGCTTGTAGAAGAGCGGGGTCGCCTCGGAGGAGTGGTTGGCCACGACCGAGAGCGAGAAGTCATTGGAGACGAAGGCGACCTCGAGTGTGACGAAGCAGACGAGCAGCAGGCCGAACAACGAGTAGGCGCCGAGGCGGGAGGCATCGACCCAGCGACGGTCGCCACGGGATCCGATCAGTGCGGCCGCGGCGGCGAAGATGGCCGCAGCGAAGGCGACCCAGAGTGCGGCTCCGCCGACGCTACTTATTCTTTTTCTCCGAGAACTTCGAGGGGCACTTGGTGACCAGGGTGTCCGGTTCCCCCACGAAGACCCCGTTCGCAACGGTGCCCTTGATGATTATCTCCCTGCCGTCCCTGAATGGATCCGGGACGACGCCGTCGTAGGTGACGGGGATCGACTCCGCGCCCTTGCGGTCTCTGACCCGGAACTCGATCCCGGATTCACCGCGTTCGACGATCGAGCCGTTCACGACCTTTCCGGTCATCTCGTAGCGCTGGCCCGGGACGGCGTCTTTGAGCTCGGAAGGCTGCCGGGCCTCGCTCGAGGCATTGAACGAGGTGTAGACGAGGCCGGTCGCCAGAAGGACGGCAAAGCTGAGGGCTACGACGAGTCGGATCTTTCGCTTGCGGCTGGGGTCCATCTCGTTTTGGATTATCGCAAAGCCGACCGCCCGGAAACCGCCCCGGACGACGGCAATGGCACAATCGTCACATGAACTCCGAACGAAAGACGATGCTGATCACCGGTGCCGGGACGGGAATCGGGGCCGCCACGGCCCGGATCCTGTCGGAATCCTGGAATCTAGTTCTTGCTGGCCGAAGACCCGATCCGATCGAGTCACTTGCCGACGAGCTGGGCGGAGCGTCCAGGGCAATCGCGATCCCTTGCGACGTGACCCAGTGGGATCAGGTCGAGGCCATGGCCCGGCGCGGTGTCGAGGCCTTCGGGGGGCTGGATGCCGTTTTCGCCAACGCAGGATTCGGAGCCACCAGAGGGTTTCTCGAGGAGACCCCGGAGCATTGGGAGTCCATGGTCCTGACCAACGTGCTGGGACCGGCCCTGACGATCCGGGCGACCCTGCCCCACCTCTTGGAAAAGGGCGAAGGGCACTTCCTGATCACGAGCTCCGTGGCGGGCAGACGGTCACTGCCCGGCTCCCTCTACTCGGCGACCAAGTTCGCGGCGACTTCGATCGGCGAGTCGCTGAGGCAGGAGTTGCGAGGCCGTGAGGACGGCAATGCGATCAGGGTGACGGTGATCGAGCCGGGAATGGTCGACACGCCCTTCTTCGAAAACCGACCCGGCTCCTGGGCTCTGCGTGACACCGACATCGCCGATGCCGTGAGGTGGGCGATCGGAACACCCCCTTCCGTGGACGTGAACGAGATCCTGATCAGGCCGGTCGGGCAGGCCGTCTGATCGGGCTCCCGGACCTCAGGCCAGCTTCGAGACCAGCCGGGCGTAGGCCCGCTGCAGGCCAGGGAAGATCCCGGCCGATCTCGACTCGAGCAGGGGCGTCTCGACGATCTGGGCGAATTCCGGCAACAGCTCCCCGTCGGAGACCTGCCGTAGTCCGGCCACCCTGGTCCGCCACTCCCCGAGGAGTCTCCGGTTGCGCCAGATCGTCACCCACGCACCGGCCTTCTGCCTTGCCCAGCCGCCCCGGACGGCGGCCGCCCAGGTAGCGAGCTCGGTCGCCACCAGCAAGGGTGAGAGGAGAACCAACGTCCGTGGCTGGTAGTTGGTGAGTACTGCGCTGATCCGACCCTCCTCCAGCCAGCGCCACTTGGAGTCGGCCTTGGCGAACTCGTAATCGTGCGCGACCCTTGCATCCGGACAGAACAGGACTTCGCGACCGGCGATCCGGCTCCGCCAGGCGAGATCTGTGTCTTCGAAGTACATGAAGATCCCGGGGTGGAATCCACCCAGCTCCCGGAAGCTGACGGCATCCACCAGCATCGCCGCGCCGGAGACCGAGAGGGTCCCGCGCGGATCCCCTGCCTCGGGCTCCCGTCCGAGGTTCCCGGACCAGGCGAGCCCGCTCAGGTGGATCGGATTGTCGCCCGCATTGACGGTTCCGTCGGGAAGCAGCACCTGTGCGCCTGCGATCGAGGCCCCCGGGTTGGATTCGAGCGCCGACTCGAGACGGGCGAGGCATTCCGGTTCGGCACTGGAGTCGGGGTTGATCAGGAGCAGGCGATCGCCCGAGGCCCGTTCTGCCGCGAGATTCACGCCCGCAGCAAACCCGAGGTTCCGACCCGGATCGACATAGACGGCGCCCTCGGACTCCGCCATGGCGCGATGGCGGCCGTTGCCTGAGTTGTCGACGAGCAGGAACTCGTCCGGTGGTCGGGTCTGGCGGCGAAGGCTCGTGATCGCACGGGCCGTCTCGGACGGGTCCTCGAGGTAGCCGATGAGGATCGCCGTGATCCTGCCGGTCCGGGGTCGGCCGTTCGCGGCGTCTCTGTCTGCCTCGGCTGCTTCAGTCACGCCGGTGAACGGTAACGGTTGACCTTCAAACCGCACTCGGGACGGAAGCAATGGTGCCCGGCCATCGCCTAGGATCGCCCGATGGAATTCCTGCCGTCCCGGCTTCAGGGAGCCATGTTGATCGTGCCCGATATCCATCGGGACGATCGCGGCCTGTTCGCCGAGACCTATCGCCGGTCCGACTTCTCCGAAGCCGGGATGACCGAGGAGATGATCCAGACCAACCACTCCCGCTCCGGACGTGGGGTCGTCAGAGGCATGCACTTCGCGGCCGGGCCGGGGGTCTCGAAGCTGATCAGGTGCGTCTACGGAGAGATCGTCGACTTCGTTGTCGACATCCGCAGAGGTTCACCGACCTTCGGGGGTTGGGAGGGCTTCGAGTTGACCGGAGAGAACCTCCACCAGGTCTACTGCCCGGCTGGATTTGCCCATGGCTTCTGCGTCACCTCGGAGACCGCCGACGTCACCTACGCGCAGTCCGGCTACTACGACCCCGACCTCGACCTCTCCTTCGCCTACGACGATCCGAACGTGGGGATCGAGTGGCCCGGGGGACTGGATCTGGTGACTTCACCCAGAGATGCCGCTGCGCCGAAGTTGTCCGAGCTTGCCGACAGGCTCCCCGCCTACGACGGCTGAGGGGTCCGGGTCGACCGAAGCGGACGACGGGTCTCGAACCCGCGACCTCGAGCTTGGGAAGCTCGCGCTCTACCAACTGAGCTACGTCCGCAGCGGGCCGATCCTATCGGCTGTCCATCTGAGGGCGACCGTCCGGGCGGGCCGCTGCGCCCTCAGACGGAGGGCAGCAGTGCGGCCAGTCCGAGACCGATCTCGACCGCGATTCCGGCGAGGTTCTCCCTTGTCCAGACCCGATCGATCGGTGTGAAGACGATCCGGGCCAGGCCTGCGGCAAGCCACGCAACTCCCAGCATCTGGAAGGCAACCGGCTCGGCTGCCAGCAACGGGAAGGCCCCGAGCGCGATGAAGAGACCGCCGTAGGTGGCCCTGACGTCGAGGAGGCCGTGAGGTCGGTTCGGCTCGATGCCGACCAGTCGCATGGCCGTTCCCGGCGATACCAGGCCGAGGAGTCCCAGGAGGACGGTGAGGGTCGCCGCTGCGTATTCCAACGTTCCGAACTTCCGGGATGCCCCGGGACCTCAGTCCCTGTCGAGACCGGAGTCGGCCGCGCGGGCCTTCTCGGCGGCCTGCTCGCGAAGCCGGTCCACCCCGCCCCGGACTTCCTCGTCGAAGGCCCCGATGATCCGGGCGGCAAGCAGGCCTGCGTTCCGGCCGGCCCCGATCGCGACCGTGGCAACCGGGACCCCCGAGGGCATCTGGACGATCGAGAGCAGCGAGTCGAGGCCGCTCAGGTTCTTCAACGGAACCGGGACTCCGATCACGGGCAGCGGGGTCAGCGAGGCGAGCATTCCCGGGAGGTGTGCGGCGCCTCCGGCCCCGGCGATGATCGCCTTCAGCCCCCTCTCCTCGGCGGACTTGCCGTAGGCGACCATGTCTTCGGGTGTGCGGTGGGCCGAGACCACCCGGATCTCATGCTCGATCCCGAGCTCGGCCAGGGCTTCGGACGCGGGCTTCATCACCTCGAGGTCCGAGTCGCTGCCCATCACGATTCCAACCACGGGGCCGGTCAAGGGGTTCCCCCTTCGAGGATCCCGACGGCTCTCAGTGCGGTTTCACGGGCCTTCTCGACCGTTTCGGCACGGGCTGTCACGTGGCCCAGCTTACGGCCAGGCCTCGCATCCTTGTCGTAGATGTGGATGTGTGCACCGTCGACGGCAATCGCCTCGGGAACGCGTTCCCTCGGATCCGAACCATCCTCGGGGCCGACGACGTTGATCGTCACGACGGCCGGCGCGGTCAGCTCTGTGCTGCCGAGGGGCCAGCCCAGAACCGCCCGCAGGTGCTGCTCGAACTGGGAGGTATCGGCCCCCTCGATCGAGAAGTGGCCGGAGTTGTGCGGCCGTAGAGCGAGCTCGTTGACGATCAGGCCGTCCGGGGTGTGGAACAGCTCGACCGCCACCAGACCGACCGCCCCGATCGCCTCGGCCATGGCAACCCCCATCCCGGTCGCCTCTTCGGCAAGGTCGGGCGGGATCGGCGCCGGGACGAGGAGCTCGCGGCACATCGCATCCCGCTGGACCGTCTCGATCGCCGGATAGACGGCGACCTCGCCCTCCGGACCCCGGGCGGCGACGACGGCGATCTCCCGGAGGAGATCGAGCTTCGGTTCGAGCAGTAGATCGCCTTCGATCTGATCGATCAACTCGTTCGCTTCAGCCTCGGACCCAACCGTCCAGACTCCTCGTCCGTCGTAACCCCCTCGGGGGGCCTTCGCCATGATCGGCCAACCGTGCAGGTCGGCGAACTCGAGAACCTCCCCGAGGGTCGATGCGACCGTGTTCGGGGGCACGGGGAAGCCCAGCTCGGCGAACCTCCTGCGGGCCTCGGCCTTGTCCTGTGCCAGCAGTTTGGCCGCTGGCGGAGGAGCGAGCCGGAGGCCCTCCCTGTCGAGCTCGACCAGGAGTTCGGGAGGAATGCCCTCGTGATCGAAGGTGACGACGTCAGTCCGTCCGGCAAGGTCCCGGATCGCGTCGCCATCGGCGGGAGCGCCGATCAGGAAGTCGGCCCCCGCGAGTACTGCCGGCTCGTCGTCGCGCTCGGCCAGGACGGTGAGGTGGACACCGAGACCGATGGCGGCCTGCTGAGTCATCCGGGCAAGCTGACCGGCACCGACCATGCCGACTCTGGGTCCGGTGAACGAACTCACCTGGCCGAACCCTCCCGGGGGCACACGGGATGCGGCGCGAGGATGTCGGAAAACGAAGTCAGGGTGAAGGAAAGTTACTGACAGGACCGGTGCCGGTCGGTGCAATGACCATTCCTTCATACTCGGAATCGGAATGAACCTCAGAACCATCCTGGTCGTCTCTGCCATCGTCGGCGCGATCGCCTTCCTCGTGTGGGGCCTCGCTTCAAAGTCCGGGGAGACCCTCGCGACCGGAAGCGAGGTGCCTTCGGTCCCCCTCGAGTCCCTCCCCCCGGACTCGGGCACCAATGGGAAGGGATCACTGGCGGACTACAGGGGCGAGTGGGTCCTGATGAACGTCTGGGCTTCCTGGTGCACCCCGTGTCGCGACGAGTCACCGGCCCTGGAGAAGTTCAGCCGGCGGTGGAGTGGCGAAATCACGGTGCTCGGCATAGACACCCGCGACATCACGAGTGACGCACTCGCGTTCATCCGGGAGTTCGACCTGACATTCCCTCAACTGCGGGATCCGACGGGCAGCTACTCGGATGCACTCGGGACCACCGGAGTTCCGGAGTCGTTCCTGGTCGACCCCGAGGGCCGACTCACCTCCCGCCTTCGGGGACCGTTCCGTGACTACGCCGACATCGAGAGATTTGCCGAACCGGCAATCGGCACTTCGAAGGGATCGGGAGCTTGAGGCTGATCATCGCCGCTCTGGTCGCTTCGGCGATTGCGGGTGCATCGATGCTCCCGGCCTCCGCGGTCGGATCGGTCCCGGGTGAAGGCGTCGCGGGCGCCGAAGCGCCGGAACGAAAGGCGAACTTCGCCGATGTCGAAGAGAATGTGATGTGCCCGGTCTGCGGCACCCTGCTCGGCCTCTCGGAGGCGCCGGCAGCGGACAGACAGAGGGTCTTCATCAAGAGATTGATCGCCCAGGGCCTCGACGAACAGCAGATCGAAGATGCCCTTGTCGCCGAGTACGGACCGCAGGTCCTGGCACTTCCCGATGACGAAGGGATCAACGCCTGGGCCTATCTGGTCCCGTTGATCGGCCTGATCGGCGGAGCCATCGCCGTAGTGGTCGCAGCGCTGCTCTGGCGCCGCAACACCGCGAAGGAAGCCGACCCCGAGCCGACGGCGATGCCGGAGGGTCCCGCGGCCGAACGTCTCGACCGCGATCTCGAACGCTTCGACGGCCGATAGATCCGGCTACATGCTCTCGGGAGCCGAGATCCCGAGCAGGTCCAGGGACCTCCGAATGGTCGCCCCGGTCACCTCGCAGAGCGCCAGTCGCGACTCTTCCAGCTCCCTGCCGGAGGCCCCTACCACCTGACAGTCGCGGTAGAAGGCATGGAAGGCCGCGGCCAGTGACATCGAGTAGGCGCAGATGCGGTGCGGGGCCCTCTTCTCGGCCGCGACGTGGACCTCGCCCGGGAAGGCGAGCAGCAGCGCCACCAGGGCCTTTTCCGAGGGATCGACCGGGTCGGCCGGAAGGGCATCGGAGGCGACCACCCCGGCGTCGGCCGCCTTCCTCAGGATGCTCCGGATCCGGGCGTGTGCGTACTGGACGTAGTAGACGGGGTTGTCCGAAGACTTCGTCCTCGCCAGGTCCAGGTCGAGTTCCATCGTGCGATCGTGGCTCCGCTGCAGCAGGAAGAAACGGGCAGCGTCGACGCCTATGTCTTCGACCAGCTCGTCGAGCGTGACGATGTCACCGGCCCGCTTCGACATCTTGGTCCTCTCCCCGCCCTCGACCAGATGAATCATCTGGAGGATCATGGCCTCGAAGTCCGCCTCCTCTCCCCCCAGAGACCGGACGGCCGCATCCATCCTGGTGACATAGCCGTGGTGGTCGGCTCCGAGGACGTCGAGGAGCAGAGTGTGACCCCGGGAGATCTTGTCGGCGTGGTAGGCGACGTCGGCACCGAAGTAGGTCGGCTCTCCCCCGGACCTGATCAGAACCCGGTCCTTGTCGTCACCGAAATCCGTAGTCCTCAGCCAGAGCGCCCCTTCAGACTCGTAGGTGCTGCCGGTTTCGCCCAGTCGCTCGATTCCCTTCTCGACCAGCCCCCGGTCATAGAGCGAGCGCTCCGAGAAGAATGACTCGATTCCTACCCGAAACCTCTCCAGCGAGGCCCTGATCGAATCGAGCATCCAGCTCACTCCGGCCTCACCGAGACCCTCGGGAGAAATTCCCTCCGACCTCGCCCGTTCGGCCAGGTCGTTGACGTATTCACCCCTGTATCCGTCTTCGGGGGGCTCGACACCCTCCATTCGTGCCGCGATCGAGGCCGCGAACTTCTCGATCTGGCTGCCGCCATCGTTGACGTAGTACTCGGTCGCGACCGGATGGCCGACCGCCCTCAGGATCCTGGTCAGGGCGTCTCCGTAGGCAGCGTGTCGGCCCGAGGCGGCGGTCAGCGGCCCGGTCGGATTGGCCGAGACGAACTCGACCATGGTGTCGCGGGGGGCCTCGACCGGAGGAACGGTGGGTCCGTCGTCCTCGAACATCGTGGCCACGGCCGTTCGATACCACCGGTCGGTCATGAACAGATTCAGGAAACCGGGGCCAGCGACTTCGAACCGCTCGAGCGAGTCGCCCAGCCTCTCGGCCAGGCCGACCCCGACCTCTTCCGCCACCTCTCGCGGCGGACGACCTGCAACCGGGGCCGCGAGCATGGCCACGTTCGATGCGAAGTCACCGTGCTCCGGCCGGTCCGAAGGGTCGAGCGACGGGGTCGAGGGCAGCTCCCCCACTCTGTCGCGGACTACCTCGAGCACGGCCGTCTTCAGCTCGGAGACTGGATCCCGTCGATTCATCCGCGTGATCCTATGTCCTCCCGACAGGCGACCCGAGTCAGAGGTGATACCTCTCGCCGGCGCTGATCTTGCCGGCCCTGAACAGCTGCTCCAGCAGAACCACTCTGGCCAGCTGGTGGGCCAATGTCATCCGGCCCAGTGAGATTCTCTCGTCCGCTCCCTCGACGAGTGCAGAGGGCAACCCCTCCGGTCCTCCGATCAGGAACTCGATGTTCCTGCCGGCCATCCTCCGCTCGTCCAGCCAGGCGCCCCACTCGATCGAGTCCATCTGCCGCCCCCCGGGATCGAGGGCGATCGTCCAAGCGGAATCCTCGAGCCGCCGCTCCAGACCGTCGGATCGCTTGACCTCGACCACTTCGACCGGGAGATGGGGCCTCAGCATCTTCAGGTAGTGCTGCTGGCCCGCTGTGAACGGATCACGGATCCGACCGACCGCGACGATCCTGGCTCTCAACGCGACCCCCTCCCGGTCGATCGGTTCGGGTCAGGCTTGGTGCCATGCCGCATCTCGAAGGCCTGGGCCATCCCGATCCGCTCGACCGGATCGGGATGGGTGGCAAACAGGGTCCGAAAAGGCTCGGGTCTGGATGGCTCCGAGAGGTTCTCCTCGGCCACGCGCTGCTGGAGCGAAATCATCGCCTGACCGTTCCCGGTCAGCTCGAGTGCTCTGGCGTCTGCCGCCACTTCGATCTGACGTGAGAGCCAGGCCCCCGGGATCGAGAGAACCACCACGGCGAGTCCGACCCCGAGGGCGAGCGGCAAAACGACGACCGCACCCCCGTCGGCTCGGTCACGACGACGAAGGATCCGGGAGGCCCCGGTCTGGATCGCGAGGGCGGCGAGCGGGACCGTCAACAGCACGTAGAGCAGTCCGCGTTCTGGGTCGCGGGACTCGACGTGTGCCAGCTCGTGGGCGACCAGGGAGGACAGTTCGGCCCGGTCGAGACCATCGATCGCCGTGTCCTGAAGCACCAGGCGACGGGAGGGTCCGAGACCGTGGACCCAGGCATTGATCGCGCTGGTCCGCTTGCTGGCATCGACCGTGTAGACGCCGGCTATCTCGATCCCGGCCCGATCGGCGATCTTCTCGAGCTCGACCCGGGCCGGACCTTCCGGCAGCGGCTCGAAATCATTGAAGAGCGGTGCGACCACGATCGGCCACAGCCAGAGCCAGGCGATCGCGAAGACCCCGATTGCGAACGATGCAGCCACCCAGAACCACCGCCCGAACCGGTCCCAGGCAAAGACGGCCAGGGCCCCCGCCGCAGCAAACAGCACGATCGAGATCGAGGCCGAGATGGCGATGTCGGAGAAGAGCCGTAACGGACTCGAAGTGACGATCCCGAACTCTCTGCCGGTGCCCCACGCGGCCAGGGTGAAAGGCACCTCGACCAGGGCGAGCAGGGCGGCCAGGAAACCTCCGAGGAAGGCACCCCCGATCACCGGTCTGTTCGCGAAACGGGTCAGGATCCGGTCCACCGGAACGCCGCGATAGAAGGCCATTACTGCCAACGCAACCAGTCCGACCGAGAGCGAAATCAGCGAGATCAAGCGAATTCGTCCCCGGAAGGTCTCGGCGGTCTCGATCTGGCCCGGAGTGAAGAACTCAGCCGGGTCGGCCGGGTCGGCACCGAATCCCGGTGGCAAGAGACCTCTGCCGAGCAGCCAGGCGACCAGCAGCGCCACGGCTGCGGCGACGAGGACGATCGGCAGGGTCCGGCGCGGGGTGGCCGCGTTCACCGCTGCTTTCCGGTCTGAGCGAGGAACACGTCGCTCTACGATAGAGAGCCGCTCCCGCTGTCACCGGGACCCGTGCAAATCGTGAAAGTCGCCGTCATCTCGGACATACACGCCAACCTCCAGGCTCTGGAAGCCGTCCTCGAAGAGGTCGACCGGGACCGGCATGACGAGATCTGGTGCCTCGGCGACGCCGTCGGCTACGGAGCCAACCCGAACGAGGTGGTCGAGATCCTCTCCGAGCGATGCTCGCTGCTCCTGATCGGAAATCACGATCTCGCCGCACTGGACGAGATCGAGATCACCAACTTCAGCGTCAACGCCGCCGAAGCGGCACTCTGGACCAGGAAGAACCTGACACCGAGAACGGTCGAGATCCTCCGGTCGATCGAGGGCGCGAGGGCAACCCGGGAAGCGATCGGCCTCTCACACGCGTCGCCCAGGGACCCGATCTGGGAGTACGTGATCGACACCGGAGTAGCCGAAGAGAACATCGAGTTCCAGCCCGAGCGGGTGGGGATGATCGGGCACTCCCACATCGCCCTCTTCTTCACCCGGCCGGACGAGATGTCCCGGATCTCGGCAGCCCAGGCGCCGGCCGGGACGGACCTGAACCTCGCCCGGGGGGAGTGGCTGGTGAATCCCGGCAGCGTCGGACAGCCGAGGGATGGTGACCCGAGGGCGGCCTGGCTCTCTCTCGACACTGAATCGATGAAGGTCGGATTTCGGCGGACCGAATATCCCGTCGAGATCGCGGCCGAGGCGATCCGCGAGGCAGCGCTGCCCCCGACTCTGGCCGAGAGGCTGTTCGCCGGGACGTGAGCGCCACCGACTCGAACAGCTCCACGGCACGCGAAGCGGCTTCTCTAGACTCGCCCGAGGTGAGCAGGGGCAGGATCAGACGCACTCTTGCCGCGACTGGAGTCGCGGCTGTCTGCCTGTTCCTTGCCGGCTGCCAGGAGGATCGGAGCGATCTCCTCCCCCGGGATTCCACTGAGCGGATCGAGTCCCAGATCACCAGGATCCAGACCCAGGTGGTCGATGGCCTCTGTTTCGAAGCCCTCGAGGCCGCACAGGAGATCGAAGACGAGGTCGAGGGCATCGGCTCGACGCTCGACCCTGCCCTGCTCAGGACTCTTCGGGACGGCATCACCCAGCTCCAGATCACGATTCAGGACGAATGCATCGAATCGGGCGCAACCGGCATCGAGCCGGTGATCGAAGAGGCCGATCCGATCGAAGAGATGACTCCCCCTTCCGGGGGCACCACCACGCCACCGGAGACCGGCGGAGGCGGGCAGCAGCGCCCGGAGCCGACACCGGCTCCGGAGCCGGCCCCGACGCCCGAGCCCACACCTCCCACACCTCCCGATAACTCCGGAGGGGTTTCGCCCTCCTCGTCCGGAGGAATGAACGGTGCCTGAGTCGACCACTCTCGGAAGCCGCTACGAGCTGGGTGAGCGACTCGGGACGGGCGGCATGTCGAACGTCTACCGGGCCCGCGACCGTGTGCTCGAGAGGACGGTCGCCGTCAAGGTCCTGGCCGAGCACCTGTCCGACGACGAACGGTTCGTGGCCAGATTCAAACGCGAGGCGCTTGCCGTCGCGAAGCTGATTCATCCGAACATCGTTCAGGTCTACGACACCGGGGTCGACCACGACCGCTACTTCATCGTGATGGAGTGCGTCGAGGGCCGGTCCGGAGCCCAGCTCCTCAAGGCGGGCGGCGTCCTCGACTCGCCGACCACGGTCGAGATCGGGGTTCAGGCCTGCGCCGGTCTGGAATACGCCCACCGCCACGGCATCATCCACCGCGACGTCAAGCCCGGCAACCTGATGATCACGGGCGGTCCGGCCGGCGGTGGTGAGATGACCTGCAAGCTGACTGATTTCGGGATCGCCAAGGCTGTCGAGCAGACCAGGATCACCCAGGTCGGTTCCGTGGTCGGCACGGCCGCCTACCTGGCTCCGGAGCTGGTCCGGGGCGAGGAGGCCACCCCGACCACCGACGTCTATTCGCTCGGAGTGGTGCTCTACCAGTTCCTGACCGGCCGACTTCCGTATGAGGGGTCCTCGCTGGCAGAGCTGGCAGTGAGGCAGCAGAACGAACGTCCGCTCCACCCGCGCACCTACAACGGTGACGTCTCCGAGAGCGTCGGGGCCGCAGTGATGAGGGCCCTCGATCCCGATCCCGAGATTCGGTACCGGTCGGCTGCCGAGATGTCGGATGGTCTCCAGCGCGGTCTGCTCGGAGAGGACGTGACCGTTCCCCTGGCTGCCGCTACGCCGGAGGCCCGGAACCGTGCCGCGCGGGCCGAGACCGCGACCCGCCCACTCGAGAGGAGCGCCCGCACTGCAGGGAGATCCGGAGGCGAGGCGCCCCCTCTTCCTCCCGTCTCCCCGGTGAACCTGCCCCCCAGGCCGACCGTTCCCAGGCGTTCACTGGCATCGAGGACGATGAGGTTCCTCGGCGGAGTCCTCGCACTGGTCCTCATCGCCGCCGCCGTGGCCGGAGGCGTGCTAGCCCTGACCGATCGCACGGCCACGGTGAAGGTGAGGGACTGGACCGAACGGTCGGTCGATGGCCTGACCGGCGAGCTTCGCGACTACGTCAGGCAGAACACCAGATAGGTCAGCGGCCTTCGCTGCGGACGAACCTGATCCATCCCGCTCCCACGATCAGGACGACCCAGCCGATCAGGATCCCGAGCGAAGCGGCCAGAGTCCGGGAGTTCGGGTCGAGGGTTTCGGGGTCGAAGGCCACCCGTTGGCCGAGGATCCGGTCGGTGACCTCGCTGAGCGCGATCGAGAAGGACCAATCGCCTACCTCCGGCAGGATCGAGAAGAAGGTCGAGAACACGAAGATGAAGACGAACGCCGCAGTCAGGCCGCCCGCCATGCTTGCCGTGACGAGCGCGAACCCGACGCCGATCAGGGCGTAGACGAGATTTGTGACGAGCGCAACCTGGGCCTGATCGAGGTACAGCGTGCGATCGAGACCTGAACCGTGTCCTTCGGCGGCGACAGCGAAGCCGAGGTAGCCGAGCGCGTACAGCACTACCGTAAGGACGGCAGTAGCCAGGATGGCGGTGAGGATCTTTCGAATCACCACGAGCGAGCGTCGGGGGTCGGATGTCAGCAGCCTGGACATCGTCTTCTGGCCATATTCGACTCCGACGACCCATGCCCCGATCACCACTGAGACGATCGCAGTCGGCAGGCCGAGGGCCAGATCAACTGCTACCTGCTCGAGCCCCGTTCCCCACTTCCAGGTCGCGGCGATGCCGAGGACGAGGGTTACGAGCAGGAAGGCAGCCGACCACCGGGGCGTGGGCAACAGCCTGAGTTTCAGCAGCTCAGCTCTCATCGCGGTCATCTCCGGATTCGGTCAGGGCGAGGAAGACGGACTCGAGATCGGGGAATTCGGGGACGAGCTCGGAGAGGTAGATACCGGCCCCGGTCAGGAGGACGTTGAGCTGGGATCCGTCGGAGACCGGACCCGACACCAGGAGGATGCCGTCACCGCCCGGGACAACCTCGAGGCCTACCTCTACCAGGGCGGCAGTCGCCCGCTCGGTCTCGGACGGATCGATGCGGACCTTCCAACGGGCGGCCGAACGGGAGTCCCCGAGGATTTCGGACATGGCACCCTCGGCTACCAGGCGCCCGTGGTCGAGGATCACCACCCGGTCGCACATCGCCTGGACCTCCTGAAGCAGATGCGACGAGACGAGGACCGTGGTCCCGAGCTCGGGAAGCGTCCGGATCAGTTCCCGAATCTCGACGATCCCGGCCGGATCGAGGCCGTTGGTGGGCTCATCGAGGATCACCAGTTTCGGCTTGCCGAGCAGGGCTGTCGCGAGTCCGAGTCGTTGCCTCATGCCGAGAGAGAAGCCCTTGACCCGATCGTCGGCCCTGCTGCCCAGCCCGACCAGATCGAGCAGGCCCTGGATCTCCCCCGAGGAGTCACCGAGGCCCCTGGCTGCTGCCTCGATGACCATGTTGCCCCGGGCAGAGGTCCTCTCGTAGAGGGCCGGAGTCTCGACCAGCGCTCCGGTCCTGCGTGCAGCATCCCTCCTGCTCGAACCCCCTGTGTCACCGAGAAGGCTCGACGTCCCCTCGTTCGGCCGGGTGAGCCCGAGAAGGATCCTCAGCGCGGTCGTCTTGCCGGAACCGTTCGGCCCGAGAAGGCCACAGACGGAACCCTCGGGCACGGAGAAGGTGATCCCATCGAGCGCCCTGGTCGAGCCGTAGGACTTGGAGACGCCCTCGAAGGCCGCGAGTCGGCCGGAGGAAGCGGTCGTCACGAGGCCTCCCATGGGGACGAGCCGGAAAGAACCAGCTCGGCATACCGGCCGAACCTCCCGGCCGAGATCGCTTCCCTTGCCCCTGACATCAACCTCTCCATATAGACAAGATTGTGGTCTACCAGCAGGCGGACGGCCGTCAACTCCTCTGCTCGGGAGACATAGTTGATGTAGTCGCGGTCGTAATCGGAGCAGGCGACACAGGGGCAGCCCTCGACCATCGGCCTCCGATCGCCCGACATCCTGCTCTTGCGGAGATCGATCCGGAACCTGGTCTCCGGACTCGGCGCTATCGCCATCCCGTGCCTCGCGAGTCTGGTCGGAACGGCACAGTCGAAGGTATCGAGGCCGAGGGCTACGCCCTTCATGAGGTCGTCTACCTCGCCGATGCCCAGCAGGTGCTTCGGGGTCTCGACCGGAAGCACTGGCACGGTCATACCCAGGACCTCGGCCATCTCGTCCTTGTCCCTTCCGAGCGTCCCGCCGATCGCGATCCCGTCGATCGACGCGGCGGCGACGGCCTCGGCCGACTCCTTCCTCAGGTCCTCCCAGGTACCGCCCTGGACGATCCCGTAGACGGCCTGCGAGGCGGGGCCGTTCTCGTCGTGCCAGCGCAGGCACCTGTCGAGCCAGCGATGGGTTCGCTCGGTCGACCGGGCGGTGTAGTCGCGATCTGCGTTGAACGGCGTGCACTCGTCGAAGATGAGTGCGATGTCCGATCCCAGGGCAGCCTGGACGGCCATCGATATCTCGGGGGAGAGCATCAGTTCAGAGCCGTCCCTGTAGGAGCGGAACCTAACCCCCTCCTCCTCGATCGAGAGGGTCTCGGCCTGACCCCGGACCCGTCGACCGGTTCCCTTGATCTCATCGGCAACGCTCCCGTGTGCGAGCGAGAAGACCTGGAAACCGCCGGAGTCGGTTATCAGCGCTCCGTCCCAGGACATGAACTCGTGGAGCCCCCCGGCCTCGGCGATCCTGTCCGGTCCGGGAGAGACGAGGAGGTGGTAGGTGTTGCCCAGGACCATCGAGTAGCCGAACCCGGCCACCTCACGGGAAGACATTCCCCTGACTGCGCCGTTCGTGGCCAGCGGGACGAAAGCCGGCGTCTCGACCGGGCCGTGGGCCGTATTCAGGAGGCCGCGGCGGGCGTCCCCGTCCGAGGCGACGATTTCGAACGAGAGCCTCGACGGGTCGGATCGCATCCCGGCAAGGCTACCCGCGCCGGGACCGGGGCGTTCACCCGATCAACGAAGCAGAGACCGGCCGGTCATCGCGGCCGGCTGATCGATCCCCAGTGCCTCGAGGATCGTCGGGGCGACATCGGCAAGGATCCCGCCCTCCCTCAGGGAAACCCCCTCCACCGTGAGGATCACCGGGACGGGGTTGAGGGAATGGGCCGTATTCGGCGATCCATCGGGGTTGAGCATCTGCTCGGCGTTGCCGTGATCGGCAGTGATCAGGCAGGCACCTCCGGAGGCTGTCACGGCATCGACCACCCGTCCGAGGCACTCGTCCACGGCCTCTATCGCCGAGACTGCCGCAGGGATGACCCCTGTGTGACCGACCATGTCGGGGTTGGCGAAGTTGATGATCCCGAACCGCGGGGCCTCGGACTTCCAGTCTCCGACGAAGGCATCGGCCGCGGCCCGGGCACTCATCTCGGGCCGGTGGTCATAGGTCGGCACATCCCTCGGGGAGTCGACGAGATGGCGTTGCTCTCCCTCCCACTCCTCTTCGCGTCCGCCGTTGAAGAAGTAGGTCACGTGGGCATACTTCTCTGTCTCGGCGACGTGGATCTGGCTGCCTCCGGCCTCCGAAACGACCTCCGCGAGAGTGACCTCGGGCCTCCGCTCCGGGAACGCGACCGGGTGGCCCCAGCCCTTCCGGTAAGAGGTCATCGTCGTCAGGTCCACCAGCGGTCCACTAGACCGCGGGAAGCCAACGAAATCGGGGTCGGTCAGGGCCATCGTCAGCTCCCGGGCCCGATCGGGACGGAAGTTGATGAAGATGGCGACATCGCCTTCGGCCATTCCGTCGTAGTCACCGACCACTGCCGGAACCACGAACTCGTCGGTGACCCCGGCCTCGTAGGAGTCCCGGATCACCGTCGCGGAGTCCCCCACTCGGGGTCCCTCGGCATGAACCATCGCGTCGTAGGCGAGTTTGACCCGCTCCCAGCGAGTGTCGCGGTCCATCGCGTAATAGCGGCCCGAGACCGTCCCGACCCGGCCGGCCGATCTCAACCACCTCTCGAGTTCGGCCAGGTACTCGGTCCCACCGGTCGGGGAGGTGTCGCGCCCGTCGGTGATCGCGTGGAAGACGAGATCGGGAATGCCCTCCTGGGTCGCCAGCTCGATCGCGGCTTCGAGGTGCTCCCAGCCGGAATGGACGCCACCATCGGAGACCAGCCCGATCAGGTGGAGCCTTCCCCTGGGTGACGCGACCGCCCGACGGCAGGCCTCGACGAGCACCTCGTTCTCGAAGAAGGAGCCGTCCGCAATCGCACCATCGATCCGCGCAAGATCCTGCTTGACGACCGCTCCGGCCCCGAGGTTCAGGTGGCCGACCTCGGAGTTGCCCATCTGCCCTTCCGGGAGGCCGACATCGGGACCACCGGCGCTCAGCGTGGTGGTCGGGAAGGAGTCCCAGAGACGGTCGAACACCGGTGTCGACGCCAGCGAGACGGCGTTGCCCGGGCCGGCTTCGGCCAGACCCCAGCCATCGAGAATCACGAGGGCGAGGTTCGGGACCGGCAGGGAATCCGGTGCCTGCATAGGGTCCGGTCTCCTCAGCTCGCTGCGGCGACGATCGCCGCGAAGTCGCCAGGTTCGAGCGAGGCCCCGCCAACGAGGGCGCCATCGACGTCGTCGAGGCCGAGCAACTCTGTTGCGTTGGCCGGCTTGACCGAGCCGCCGTAGAGGATCCGGACCGCTTCGGCCTGCCCCGGATCGCGGGATCTGAGGAGATCCCGGATGAAACTCGCCGCCTCACCTGCCTGCTCGGGCGTTGCGGTAAGACCGGTACCGATCGCCCAGATCGGCTCGTAGGCGATCACGACGCGGGCGAGGTCGGAGTCGTGTACCTCGGCGAGGTCGGACAGCACCTGGCGCGACAACACTGCCTCGGTGTCCGAGGCACGCCGCTCGGATTCGGTCTCTCCGACGCACAGGAGCGGCGTCAGTCCGGCTTCGAGTGCACGGGGCACCTTCCGGGCCAGATCCTCGTCGGTCTCGCCGAAGAGCGCCCTTCGCTCCGAATGACCCAGCACCACGCCATCGGCTCCGATCTCGACCAGCATCGAAGGCGAGACCTCTCCGGTGAATGGACCCTCTTCATCGAAGTGCATGTTCTGGGCCGCGACCTCGACCCTGCTTTCCGCACATCCCTCGATCACAGCGGTCAACGACGCGAACGAGGGGCAGATCACTATCTCCGGCCCATCCTCCGGGACGGTCGGCAGAAAGGCATCGAGGAATTCGCCTGCCGAAGCGGGACCCTTGAACATCTTCCAGTTCGCTGCGAGTAGCGGGACTCGGCTCATGACCTGATCATGCCCTACCCAGCGCTTCGACGCCCGGGAGCGATCGACCTTCGAGCAGCTCGAGAGATGCCCCACCACCGGTCGAGACCCAGTCGACGGAATCCTCGAGTCCGAACCGATTGAGAGCGGCGACCGAGTCGCCCCCACCGACGACCGTCAGGCCGTCCGCTCCGGCGACTGCTTCGGCGACCGTCCTCGTCCCGTCGGAAAACGGATCCAGCTCGAACGCTCCCATCGGTCCATTCCAGAGAATCGTCGCCGCCCCGGAGATGGCCTCGGCGTAGCCCCTTGCAGTCGCCGGTCCGATGTCGAGGCCCATCCAGCCATCCGGGACCGAGTTCGAGTCGAGAGTGGACACCTCGGTCTCGGCCGAAAAATCCCGGCCCGCAACCAGATCCACCGGGAGTCGCAACTCGCAATCCGACCGGTCGGCCAGATCGAGAAGGTCCGACGCCAGCGACACTCCCTCTTCTTCGCAGAGGGAGTTTCCGGTCTCGATGCCCTGAGAGCGGAAGAACGGGAAGCACATCGCCCCACCGATCAGCAACTCGTCGGCGATCTCCAGGAAGCGGGAGACCAGACCGATCTTGTCGGAGACCTTGGCCCCACCGAGAACGACCACGAGCGGCCTCTCGGGAGATTCGGCAACCGCACTGAGACGTGACACCTCCTGCTCCAGGAGCAGGCCGGCTACTGCCGGGAGGTGGCGGGCGACCCCGGCGGTGCTGGCGTGGGACCGGTGAGCCGCTCCGAATGCATCGTTGACGTACAGATCGGCGAGCGCGGCGAGGTCGGATGCCAGGCCCTCGTCGTCGGAGGTCTCGCCCGGCTCGAACCTGAGGTTCTCCAGGAGCAGAACGTCCCCTGGCCCGAGCTCGGAAGCCATCTCGGTCGCCCTGGTGCCGACCACCTCCGGACAGAACCGGACCGGCCTGCCGAGGAGTTCGGCCAACCTCACCGCTACCGGCGCCAGACTGAGATCGGGATCGGGGCGGCCGTCTGGCCTGCCCAGATGTGAAGCGAGAATGATCCGGGCGCCCTTCGAGACGAGCAGCTCTATGGTCGGGAGGGCGGCCCTGATCCTGGTGTCGTCGGCGACCCTCCCGTCATCGAGGGGCACGTTGAAGTCGACTCTCACCAGAACCGCCTTCCCGGCGGGATCCAGATCCCTGACGGTGGCCCGGTCGAACGGCATCAGAACCCGGGGACCCCTAGAGCAGCTTGCCGAGGAGCTCCACGCACCGGTTCGAGTAGCCCCATTCGTTGTCGTACCAGGACACCGCCTTGACCATCCGACCGTCCGCGATCGCCGAGGTCAGCGAGGCGTCGAAAATCGAGGAGTGGGGATCGCCGACGACGTCGGTCGAGACGATCGGATCCTCGGTATAGGCGAGGATTCCCTGCAACGGACCCTCGGCGGCGACCCTGACGGCCTCGTTCACCTCTTCCGGCGTGGTCTCGCGAGAGGCCGTGAAGGTCAGGTCGACGACCGAGCCCGTGATCACCGGGGCCCGGACTGCGAAGCCGTTGAGCTTGCCCTCCAGCTCCGGGAGGACGAGACCCACTGCCTTGGCAGCACCCGTGGTCGTCGGGATCAGGTTGACCGCGGCCGCCCTCGAGCGACGGGGGTCGGGGTGTGGCATGTCCTGGAGCCTCTGATCGGAGGTATAGGCATGGATCGTGGTCATCAGGCCGTGCTCGATCCCGACCACGTCGTTGATCGCCTTTGCCATCGGAGCGAGGCAGTTGGTGGTGCAGGAAGCGTTCGAAATCACGTTGTGGACCGCCGGGTCGTAGGCATCGAAGTTGACACCGAGGGCCAACGTCACGTCGGGATCCTTCGCCGGTGCCGAGATCACGACCTTTTTGGCTCCGGCCTCGATGTGCTTCGCGGCATCGGCACCATTGGTGAAGAACCCGGTCGACTCGAGCACCACGTCGATGCCCATCTCGGACCACGGGAGGGCAGCCGGATCTCGCTCCGAAAGGGCCGCTATCTCGACGCCGTCGACCTCTATCGCGCCGTCGCCGGCCGAGACGGCACCATCGAACCGACCCATGATCGAGTCGTACTTGAGCAGGTGGGCGAGCGTTTCGTTATCGGTCAGGTCGTTGATGGCGACGATCTCGATGTCTGCCCCGGACGCCTTTGCCGCCCTGAAAACGCTTCTCCCGATCCGCCCGAATCCGTTGATCGCAACCTTGACGCTCATCTGCCCTCAGTTTCTGTCTGGTCGGTTCCGTCCGGGTCCGAGCCCCGGTCGGATCTGTCTCTGATTGTCGATGTTCCGGTGCTCACGAACTCCGACCACCGGTCCGAACTTCCTGATGTCCAAGCGGTTCGATGTTATCCGAGGGTGACCCGGCCGCGCATCGGCGGCCTGACTGCCCACCGACCCGGAAGCCGGGTCACCGGCGTGGCTCCCAGCGGAAGTACCTGATCGCCAGCAGCAGGCCGAGCAATCCCCAGGCCGCGACCGCAACGAGCGAGAGCCACGGGAAGCCGGGACCGTCGGCAGCGGGATCGAAAGAGGCGAGGAAGGCCTGGAAGAACTCGCGGACCGGGAAGATGCTCGAGGCAGAGAGCACTCCCTCCGGAATCTCGTTCTCCGGGATGAACACTCCCGAGAGGAAGAAGAGGGGAAGAGTGATCAGGTTGACGATCGCAGGAGCCGCCTCGCGGGAGGGAATCAGCGCGGTGACGGCGAGACCGAGCGTGCTGAAGGCGGAGGCCCCGACCACGAGCGTCACTGCGACCAGCGGAAGGGTCGACCACGGGACCGGTGCGCCGAACAGGACGGCACCGATCGCAGTCACGACGACGACCATGATGACCGAGACCACGATCGAGTTTCCGACCCGCCCCGCGATGAACACCCATGCCGGCTGGGGGGTTCCCCTCCCCCGCTTCAGCAGGCCGGCTTCGCGGGCGATCGTCACGTTCATTCCGAGACTGGTGAAGGTCGCCGAGATGACCGCCAGGGTCACGATCGCCGGAACGTAGTAGCGCTCGGTGGTGAGTCCGCCGAGCGAGTCGATCGGCTCGTTCCCGAAGATCGTCGCGAAGATCAGGAGCAGGACCACCGGAAAGAGGACGGTGAAGAAGACCGAACCTGGGTTCCTCCAGAAGACCTTCTGGCAATACCGGAACTCGTGGGCGACCAGGGCGAGGCTGCGAGTCATCCCACCAGCTCCATGTAGACGTCCTCCAGCGACGGCGTCTTCACTTCGAGACCGTCGAGGGAGTGACCGTTGGACCTCGCCCACGCGATCAGGCTCTCGAGGTCGGTGGTCGGGTCGGTGGTCTCGATCGAGACCGTGAGGATGCCGTCACGGACGATGAAGTCGGACTGGATCGGGATCGAGGCCGGGTCGACGACATCTGGCACCCGAAACACGATTCTCGTCGGCAGCCCCTCCGCCAGCGCGGCGGGCTTTCCTTCGGCCGCCACCGCTCCGCCCACGACGATCGCGACCCGATCGGCCAGCGTCGCCGCCTCTTCCATGTAGTGGGTGGTCAACAGGACGGTCGTTCCCAGCTCGCGCAGTCCGGCGATCATCTCCCAGGCGTTGCGTCGGGCCGAGGGATCGAATCCCGTGGTCGGCTCGTCGAGGAACAGGAGATCGGGATTTCCGACCATCGCGATGCCGACGTCGAGCCGTCGCTGCTGCCCTCCCGAAAGCCGGCCGGCCCGGACCTGGGCGGAATCCTCGAGGCCGACCATCTCGATCACCTCGTCCACCGGCCTCGGGGTCCGGTAGTAGCCGGCGTAGAGCTCCAGTGACTCCCGGACCGTGAGTAATGGCTCGAGCGAGGTCTCCTGGAGCACGATCCCGATTCGCTGCCGCCATGAGGAGCCGGCCGAAGCCGGGTCGACCCCCAGGACCTCGACCGCTCCGTCATCCCGGGAGAGGTAGCCCTCGAGGATCCCGAGCAGGGTCGTCTTGCCGGCACCATTAGGACCCAGGACCGCGAAGATCTCGCCCGGCTCGACCATGAGGTCGAGTCCGTCCAGCGCTCGCACCTGCTCGAAGTCCTTGACCACCCCGGCGGCCGCGATCACCGGGGTCATGCAGCGCGCACCATGGTCGCCGGGGACATCAGTCGAGATCCCGGTGACTGACCCTGACCACGACGTCGTCTCGCAGTGCAAGATCACTCCACAGCCGCTCCGCGACGGTGACCGAACGGTGACGTCCACCAGTGCATCCGATCGCAATCGTGAGGTGGCTCTTGCCCTCTGCGACGTAGGCCGGGATCAGGAACTCGAGCAGGGGCATGAGCCTCCCGTAGAACTCACCGGCCTGGGTCCCCGCTTCGACGAAATCGCGAACGTCCGAGCTGAGCCCTGTCTTGGGCCTCAGCTCTTCGTCGTAATGAGGGTTCGGCAGGAATCTCACGTCCAGTGTCAGGTCGGCGTCGCGCGGCGGTCCGTTCTTGAACCCGAAGGTGAGGAGGCTGACCGCGAGCTTGCCCTCGTCGTCCGCGAGGACCATCTGTTCGTTGATCCGGGTGCGGAGCATCGCGCCGCTCATCTCGGACGTGTCGAGGACGAGGTCGGCCCTGACTCTCAGTGGCGCCAGCAGCTCGCGCTCGGCCCGGATCCCCTCCAGGACCCTTCCGTCCCGTGCAAGGGGATGACGGCGGCGGGTCTCCTTGTAACGGTCGGTGAGGATCTCCTCATTTGCCTCGAGGAAGAGGACCTGATGGCGTATGCCCTTCGCCTCCAGCCCATCGAGGACTTCGAGCAGTCGGGCGAAGTAGTCGCCGCTTCGGGCGTCCGAGACGACCGCCGCCTTGGTCACGGCACTGCCCGGCAGCCTGAACAGATCGCCCAGCGACTCGATCATCTGGGGCGGGAGGTTGTCCACGCAGAAATAGCCGGCATCCTCGAAGGCCGCGATCGCCTCCGACTTCCCGGCACCGGAATGACCGGTGATCACGACGAGCTCCATCTCTTCGCCTGCCTGAACCTCCGGTTCGTTCCGTTCGGAACCACTGTGGCTCTGGGACATCGACTCTTCAGATTCGGTTGAGCTGATCGTGTACCTCGCGGGCAACCTTACCGGGGAGTCCGGGCACCGCCTCGATCTCCTCGCGGCTGGCGGCCATCAGACGGTCGGGGGTCCCGAAGTGCCGGAGGATCAACCGTTTGCGCTCCGGCCCGACGCCCCTGATTCCATCCAGCACGGACTCGGTCATCTGCCTGCCGCGTCGGCCCCGATGGTGCTCGAGTGCGAACCGGTGGGCCTCGTCACGGACCCTCTGGAGGAGGAGGGATGCCTCCGAGTCGGGAGCGATGTCGACCGGATCCGACTGCCCCGGCACGAAGATCTCCTCCCGGTTCTTGGCCAGACCGATCACCGTGACCCCGCTCTCGACGAACTCGCCCAGAACCTTGAGCCCGGCCGAAAGCTGTCCCTTGCCACCGTCGATCAGGACCAGGGAGGGCAGTGAGGCGAAACTCGGGTCGCGATCGCCGTCGTGGGGTGAGAGGTCGGCCTGCTCGACATACCGGGAGGACCTCCGGCCCAGGACCTCCTCCATGGACGCGAAGTCGTCCGGCCCGTCGGCCCCTCCCCCGTTCCTGATCCGAAACCGTCGGTAGTCCGACTTCTTCGGCCTTCCACCTTCGAACACCACCATCGACGCAACCGTGTGCTCGCCACCGAGGTTGGAGATGTCGAAGCCCTCGATCCTCACCGGAAGCTCCTCCATCTCCAGCCCTTCGGCCAGCTGTGCGAGCGCCTCGATCCGCCGCTGCTTGCGGTGCTCGTTACTGAGCCTCTCCTGGTCGAGGGCCAGCCGGGCGTTCCGCTCGGCCATCTCTCTGAGCTTCCTCATGTCGCCGCGCTCGGCGACCCTGACCTCGACCCGTCCGCCGTCGCGTCGGGCCGACAGGAATCCTTCGAGGTCGATTGCACGACCTTCCATCTCGGGGCCCACCACGACCGTCTTGGGAACGACCGGGGAGCTCGAGTAGTAGTGCTCGAGGAACTCGAAGGTGATCTCGGCCGGCTCGGCCCCGTCCGGGACCTCGAGGTAGAAGCTCTGGCGCTCGAGCAGGATGCCGTCCCGCACCTGGAAGACCTGGGCATTGGCGTCGGTGCCCTCGGATGCGATCCCGATCAGGTCGGCCGAGCCGACCGGGGTCCCCGATACACGTTGGCGCTCGAAAAGCGACCTGACCGAAGCCAACCTGTCCCTGAACAGTGCCGCTGCCTCGAAGTCCTGCGCCTCGGAGGCCCCGGTCATCTGACGTTCGAGGTCGTTTTCGATCTGCTCGTATCTGCCCGAGAGGAAATCCACGACCGAGTCGATGCTGGCCCTGTACTCCTCGCGGTCGACGTAGCCGACGCAGGGCGCCCCGCACCGCTTGATGAAGTAATCGAGGCAGGGGCTGCCGGAACGGCGTCCCGGCTCGGGGCCTTCGCAGGTTCGATACTGGAAGAGCTTGCCGAGCAGATCGAGCGTATCCCTGACCCTGCGGGCGGACGAGAACGGGCCGAAGTAGGCCCGTCCGGGGCGATGACGTTCCCGTGTGAAGTAGACGCGCGGGAATTCCTCGTCCAGGCTCACGGCGATGTACGGGTAGGACTTGTCGTCCCTCAGCTTCACGTTGAATCGGGGGCGGTGGCGCTTGACGAAGTTCTGCTCGGCGATCAGGGCCTCGGCCTCGTTTCCGGTCGCCAGGAACTCGATCTCGTCCACCGCTGCCGTCATCTCGGGATTGCCACCGCTGAAATGCGAGGCCACCCGCTTGCGAATCGAGCGGGCCTTGCCGACGTAGATCACCTCGCCCTCTCCGTCCTTGAACAGGTAGACACCGGGCACATCGGGCAGGGAGCGGCGCTCCGAGACGATCCGGCTTTCTCGTTCCCCTTCTGTCTCTGGCCTCATCACTTTGCACTCCTAAGGTTAGAAAGCCGCACGACCGATTACCCTTCCGGGACCGTCGAGGCCAGTGACAGCCTCGCCCTCGGCAACTCGAAGCAAGACCGGAGGACCCACGCTTGGCCGACCAGACCACCCAACTCCCGGAACTGAAGACGATGCGGATCGAAGCCGATGGAGAGGTCGGGATCCTGACACTCGACAGGCCCGACTCTCTCAATGCGATGAACCCCGAGATGATCGATGAGTTCCCGATCGTCTTCGGATGGCTGGCCGATCAGGCCGACTTCCGGGCCGTTGTGATCACCGGAGCCGGTCCGGCCTTCTGCGCCGGTGGCGATCTCACCTGGTTCAGGCGTGGCATCGAAGACCCCGATGTCGACATCGTGGCAGGTGTCAGAAGGGGCGCCGAGGTTCTCCATCAGGGAATCATCGATCTTCAGCGGATCCCCTGTCCCGTGATCGCCGCGATCAACGGTCCGGCGGCCGGTGCCGGCTTCTCCCTGGCCCTCGCTTGCGACACCCGGATCTGCTCTTCGACGGCATTCCTGGCCTGCGCCTACGGAAGGATCGGGGCGTCGCCCGACGGCGGAATGACCTATTTCCTGCCGCGCGTGGTCGGGCCGAGCAGGGCGGTCGAGATCCTTCTGAATGACCCCAACCTGACGCCCGAGGCCGCCCTGGAAGAGAGGATCGTCGCCGAGGTGGTAGAGCCGGACGCACTGATGCCCCGGGCGATCGAGAAGGCCCGGAAGCTCGGTACCAAGTCGCCCTACTACGTCCGAATGGCCAAGTCTCTTGCCCGCAGCAGTCTCGACCACACCCTGGCCGAGCACCTCCAGCACGAACGACACGGAATCGCCGAGTCGATGGCGACCGAGGACCTCGACCGGGCCGTGAATGCCTTCCTGAGCGGCGAAGAGGTCGAGTTCGAGGGAAGGTAGCGTCAGGCCCGGGGCAGGAGCCGGGTAACGCTCTCCGCTACGCAGCAGGGCTTTTCCTCGCCCTCGACCTCGACCGTAAAGAGGGTCACGCTTTCGATCCAGCCCCCCGGCTTCTCCTCGGAGCCGACCAGCTCGGCGCTGGCCCGGATCCTCGAGCCGGCCCGAACCGGAGTCGGGAAGCGGACACGGTTCCAGCCGAGGTTCACACCGAGTACGAAGGCCTCCCTGTCGACTGAGACCAGTCGGTCGCGAAAGCCGTCGATCATCGAGAGGGTGAGGTTGCCATGGGCGATCGTCGTCCCGAACGGGCTCTCCTCCAGTGCCCTCTCTACGTCGACATGGATCCACTGGTCGTCACCGGACAGTTCGGCGAATGTGTCGATCATTTCCTGCGTGACCTCTCGCCACTCGGTCGGTCCCACCGCCTTGCCGACCATCGCGCCGATCGCCTCGGGGCCCGAGATTTCGATCTTCTCCATGCCGGCAGGCTAGCGCGAGCCCGCACGACCAGGCCGGTCACCCGATCAGCTCGACCTCCATTCCGGGAGGACCGAGCGAACCGAGGTCTCCGATCAGTGCGAGGATTCGGGCCACGTACGTCTGCGTCTCGGGATACGGAGGTATGCAGCGACAGGAACCGACCGCTCCCGGACCGGCGTTGTAGGCGGCAAGGGCCAGTGCAGGCGAACCGAACTCCTTCAGGAGCTCGGCCATCATCCTGGCCTGTGCCGCTATCGACGCGTAGGGGTCGAAAGGGTCCCGGAGTCCGTAGGAAGCGGCCGTTGCCGGCATGAACTGAGCTATGCCCTGCGCTCCGGCCGACGAGACGACCCCGGGATCGAAGTTGGATTCGGCCCTCAGCTGAGCAGCGAGCAGGACGGCCGGAACGCCCGTGGCCAGCGATGCCCTGGCGATCGCCGGCCGGTACCTGCCGGGCACCCAGGACGGCAGGAAGCCGGAATGTCCTCGTGCGGACTCAGGGGTCGATCGGCCGGAACCCGTCCTTTCCCCGGCTGAAGAGCAGGGGGCCGGACCGGCGGTGAAGCCGAAATGCCAGGGCTCCCACGAATACCTCTTGGTGAAGCCGAACCTTCCGGCGTTGGCGGCCAGCCAGGCGTAGGCCGAAGGTGGGCCGATGTCGAGCTCGGTTGCACACCTGTGGAGCGAGCGTCCCGGCGGAGCCACCCAGCGGGGGTCGGGATTGGCGCTGAACAGCCGGGCCTGCTCCGCATCCGATCGAAATCCCGAGTTGATCACCAGCGAGACCCCGGAAGAAGTCGCGGCGGCGGCCATCAGGTCGAAGGCCGCAGCGACATCCGGTCGCATTCCGTGGCCCTGACGCAGGACGAGCGGACCGGAGTAGCCACCGCCCGTCGCCAGAGCGAAGCCGCCGGAGCCGGCAGTAGCGATGCCTACCCTGGCCTCTGCTCTGACCGGCTCGGAGGCCGGGCCGACCCGTCCGTCCACCCGAACCGGCACCGTCACCCTGGCCCGGAGGGGCGCGAAGGAAGCAGCGTCGGGGAACCCGATCGAGACCGAGATCGGGGAAGCGCCGTTCGACCCCGCGATCCTCCGGGCCGTCGCCGCTGCCCGCGCGAGGTAGACGGGCTTGGGCATGTGGGCGGGATTGGGCACACCGTTGGGCAGGGTGGGCGGCGCCAACAGCCTCGGCAGGTCGTCCCGCATCGATCGAGCCGCCGAGAGTGCCGAGAGGTCGGCCGCCCGCTGTGCCCTTCCCTTGCCGGTCACGGCTCCGGCCACCGAGAGCAGGATCACGGCCATCACGATCGCTACGAAGCAGGCCCCGACCGCAAGCAGGGTCGCCTGCCCACCCTCCGATCTGCCCGAAGCCAGGAGCTGCCCGATACGCCTCCCGATCCGTCGGATCCGGCCTGCCCTCTCGGGCTTCCGTGAATCGTCCCGGGGCCGATCGGGGGTCCCGACCGCAGCGAAACCGTGGCTGACCGTCTCGATGACGGACAGCTCGAGGACGTCGGGGTCATCAGCGGCAGCTTCGACTTCCAGGTCCACTCTCTCGGCCAGATCGATGAGCCTCGAGACCGACCGCCCGAACAGTGGCCCCGGTACCGCGACCCAGACCGTGACATCCGGATCCAGACAGTCGAGGATCTCCTCGCACTTCTCCGTCCAGTCTTCAGGCCCGGCCGAGACGAGACAGAGGCCACCGCGGACGGCGGCCTCGACTCCCGCAACCCGGTCGGCGATCGCCTCGGCCATCTCGGCGGCATGCCTCGATCCGACCAGGGTAGATGAGGGATCGCGGCCGAGATCAACTTCGATCAGGCAGTCGCACTTCTCTGCTCCGGTCGTCCGGTTTGCATCTCTCCTCGTTGCCCTCGAGAGCTCGGCCGGCCTGCAGGTCGAGGTCACTACCCGCAATGAGCCGTTCACGGCGCCCTGCCGGTGTGGACACGAACGGACGAGGAAACCCTCAGAAGGCGAGCGATCGGCCCGATCACGGACGGAGGCTCGACGGTCACTCGAATCGCTCCCCCTGCCCTGATGACCTGGGCCCTCTCTGCCGCCCAACCCGGGAGCGAACGCCTGGCGGCGGCGTCGGCCGAGCGCCCGTTCACCGCCGCGACGGCGGCTGCCTGAGCCGCACCGTCGACCAGAGAGGCAGCGTGACCGGTCGCGAGGATCTGGAAGCAGATGACTCCCGTGAACAGGAACAGGGCGAATCCGGCGACGGCCTCGACCGTCGCCTGCCCCCGACAGCCTCTGGCCCACGCCATCGATCGATCACCGACCCAGATCACTCGACGAGGTGACCTCGAACCTCGGCAGAACGGGTAACACCCTCGGCACCGAGACGACCACGGTCACGCCCTCTCGGCGCTGAACCCGCATCGAGTCCGAGAGCCCGGGGGGAAGAGCCCGCCGAGCTGCCCCTTCGGGACCTTTGCCGGTCAGGACGGACCGGGCTCCCGCCCGGGCAGCGAGACCGGCCGACCAGAGCGCATAGCCGGCAAAGACGAACTGGACCGTGACCAGGAGTCCGAGCGCGATCAGTGGAAGGGAGCCGACGAACTCCAGAGAGACCGACCCACGAGTGGAGCCGAAGAGGCCGGGGTCGGGAAGCCCCCTCCTTCGCCTGTTCGATCCACACGGGAACACGGACCGAATATGCCCGTTACCCGGTCACATCGAACAACGTCTGGCAAAAGAAGCCTCAAACGGCCGTCACCGATTGGTGACGATTCACAGTTCGAACCGGACCACCACGGGATCGTGGTCCGAGAGCCTGACCTTCAGCCCGGTCTCGTCATCCCTGAGATCCCTCTGCTCGGCCGGGAGCCTCTCGCCCTCACCGGCCACGGCTCCGGCCATCAGGACCTGATCGATGGAGTCCCGATCCACACCACCGGGCAGCGCGAAGCCATGCTCTTCGGCGAGACGATCGAAGAGCCGGGGAGCGGCAGCGGGCGAGACGTTCAGATCTCCTCCGAAGACGAAGGGCCGTCCGGCCGCCTCCCGGTCGGCGACTCCGGCCGCACGTAGTACATCCTCTGCGGCTCGCGGGACCCCTGTGCTGGCGTGGAGGTTGAAAACCATTGGTCCGCCTTCGAGCTCGACGAAATGAAGGCGTCGCCGCTCGGGTCGGACTCGCAGGGTGAAGGCCCCGGTTCCGCCCGGCCTCACCACCCGACCGCCCCTGACCAGGATCGCGTTGCAGCCGCCCTCCCAGCTGCCGATCAGATGCGGCCGACGAGCCCAGACCGGTGCCGTGACGGGACTCATCCAGTTCCTCGATGTGAGCGCGAGCCGAGCTGCGGCTCCGGTCGCCCTGGAGAGGTCGCCGATCCATCCGACCGGCACCTCCTGGAGAAGAGCCACGTCCCAGCTCCAGCCGTCCAGTCGGGTCACGAACTCCCGGCGGAGATCGCGATTCAAGAGTGCGTATTCATCCCCGTCGAGCCGCCGTCCGAACAGCCTCCACGCGAAGCCGCCACGCAGTCCGCCCGGGGGATGGTCTCGTCCGTGGAAGAGGTTCCAGGTCAGGACTTCGAGGCTCAGCCCGTCCTCGCCTCGGTCCAGACTCTCCACAGCGTCACCAGCGACACCCCGAGGAGGATTAGCCAGACGAAGGTCAGGAGCCCGCTGGACCACATCGAACCCATCCCGGCCACGAGCAGGACCAGCAACGCGATCGCCCCGAACAGCAGGGAGCGTCGGGAGTCCGGCATGGCCAGGAGGGTGAACTCGTTGTCCCTCAGGAATCGCCAGGCCGCGAACGCGATCACCGCGAGGAAGGCGATCGAGAGCGTCTGCAGGATCGCCTCGGTCACCTGTCCACCTCCCGGAAGGAAGGCGACGCCGGCCGCCAGGAGGAGAACTATCGCGATGTTTCTCAGGTTCTTCATCTATCTGTTTCCGGAACCGCCGCGTTCGTACTCGGGGATCATCCCCGAATCAGGAACAGGACGAAGGCGATCGTAACCCCGAGGGCGACCAGAGAGAAGACTCCGGCGAGCGCCAGCGCCAGGATCGCAATCGGAAAACGGCCCTCCCTGTCGAGGTCCACGAACCCGGCACCACCGCGCATCGCCAGACCGATCGAGATGGTCAGGATCACCGTTCCGGCCGCTGCGACGAGGATGGCCAGAGCGAGGTCGGTGACGGCCTCTCCCAGGCTCGGAGCCAGCGCCGCGACTGCGAGGTCGACGACCGCGGTCACGCCGCACCCGGCTCTCGCAACGCCCGGGCACGTCGGATGGCCACGAATACGACCAGCCCGACGATGGCAAGGGCGACCACGATCCCCGCTCCGACGACCCCGCCGCCGACAAGGCGATCTGCTCCGAAGAGCAGGGCTCCGATCAGCGCGGCAGCCGGCAGGGTGACGATCCAGGCGACGAGGATGCTCCCGGCCAGGCCCCATCTCGCCGCCGAGAGCCTCCGCCCGGCCCCGGCGCCCACGACCGCCCCGTTGAGGGCGTGGACGGTGGAGAGCGGGAAACCGAACAGGGATCCGGCCATCAGCACCGTGCCCCCTGCTGTCTGTGCCGAGAACCCCTGGGCCGAGTCGATGTTCATGGTCGACCGTTGTCCACCACTGGCAGCCGCCCTGCCGCCGACCAGGGTGCCGGTAGCGATGGCAAGACCGGCCAGCAGGATCACCCAGAAGGGAGGCGCGGCGCCGTCGGCAACTTCGCCACTTGCGATCAGGGCGAGGGTGATGGCCCCCATGGCCTTTTGGGAATCGTTGGTCCCGTGGGCGATCCAGAGCAGACCGCCGGACAGGACCTGACCGGCCCTGAAGCCCCGGGCAGCAGTCCCCGGCCGCAGCCTGCCGGCAAGTCGATAGGCGAGGCCGATCGAAGCAAGGCCGAAGGCCAGCGCCGCCACCGGCAGGACCAGGGCCGGGATCAGGACGAGCCCGACCAGGCCTGCAACCTCGATCGAGCCGGCACCCACGGCAGCTACGGATGCTCCGACCAGTCCGCCTATCAGGGCGTGGGACGAAGAAGACGGCAGGTCGAGGAGTGAC
Source organism: uncultured Solirubrobacterales bacterium (assembly GCA_903939845.1). Taxonomy (GTDB): domain Bacteria; phylum Actinomycetota; class Thermoleophilia; order Solirubrobacterales; family 70-9; genus 67-14. The sequence continues at coordinate 3,566 of CAJAIJ010000039.1, read as the reverse complement.
ACCACTGCGGTCCAGGCAATGGCCCCGATCAGGCCGGCGAAAACGACGTTTGCGGCCGAGTCGCCTCCCAGCGAGGAGGGGTCGATCAGTCTCGATGCAACGGTTCCGGCGACCTCGACCGAGAGGAATGCGCCGGCCAGGCCCAGGAGGCCGGCCACGGCGGTGGCCGCACCGGGCGAGAATGCCCCGGTCGAGACGGGTGTCGCGATCAGGACGCCGGCATCCCGGAATCCATTGACGAAACTGAACAGGAAGGTCGCTGCCGCGACCAGCAGGAGAACGGGTTCCAGGCTCACCTAGCGACCGTTCTTGATGACTATTCCTTCGAGGATGTGGGCCGCCGCCTCGGTCGAATCAATCGCCTTCTCGAGGACAGCGAAGATGTCCTTCCACCTGATCACGACCATCGGGTCAATACCGTTGGAGAAGAGCGAGGCGACCGCCTCTCTCGAGACCCGATCCCCTTCGTTCTCGAGTCTGTGGATCTCGATCCAGAACCTTTCGAGATCGTTGAAAGACCTGAGTTTCTGAAGGCCCTCGGCGAGCTGTTCACAGCATGAGACGAGGATTCCGGTGAGCTCCAGGGCCTGACTCATCGGGGCCTCGACCTGGTAGAGGCCGAAGAGGTCCGCGGCCTCCTCGATGTAGTCCACCACATCGTCGAGCTGGGTCGCGAGGGCGTATATGTCCTCGCGATCTATCGGCGTGACGAAGGTCGAATTCAGGCGCTGGATGATCTCGTGGGTGATCCGGTCACCCTCCTGCTCGGTCAGAAGGATCTCCCTGCCGAGGCCCTGATCGTCCGGCCAGGACTCGATCAACCGATGGAGGAGACCCGCCGACCTGAGCGAATTCTGGCCAGCCTCGAAGAAGAGATCGAAGAATCCCCCATCCCTCGGTGTGAGCGAAAACCTCATCCCGGTCGCACCCTATCGCTCATCGGAACAGAATCCGCCGATCAACCCGACATCTGGGGCACCGTCGTCGCTGCAAGTGCCAGGTGCTGGTCACGAAGCTCTTTCTGTACGTCTCTCGGCTCGCCACCCTCGGGACTCAGCCTCGACCAGTTGCCGGAACTGTCGAGGATCCATGCGTTGGTGTTGTCGGCGAGGCAGCGGTCCAGGGCATCGAGCGCCTGGGCCCGCGCGGTCTCGTCCTGAATGGGAGTGACGAGCTCTACCCTGCTGTCGAGGTTCCTCGGCATCAGGTCTGCCGAACCCATCAGAACCTCGACCTCGTCGCCGTATTCGAAGGTGTAGATCCGGGAGTGCTCGAGGAATCGACCGACCACCGATACGACCCGGATGTTCTCCGAGACCCCCGGGACGCCGGGACGGAGGCAGCAGATGCCGCGCACGTTGATCTCGATCGGCACCCCGGCACAGGAAGCCTCGTAGAGGGCCTCGATGCAGGTCCGGTCTACCAGGGCGTTCAGCTTCAGGCGGATCCTGGCGTCCCGTCCGGCGAGATGGGCATCGATCGTCCGTCGTATCCGCTCGAGGATCCCACTTCTCATGGTGTCGGGAGAGGCAAGGACCTTGCGGTAGGCACCGGGTCGGGCGTAACCGGTGAGGACATTGAACATCTCTGCGACGTCGGCGCCTATGTCCGGGTCGGCCGTGAACAGGCCGAGGTCGGTGTAGAGGCGGGCGGTGGTCGAGTGGTAGTTGCCGGTGCCGATGTGGACGTAGTTCCGAACCTGTTCACCTTCCCGCCGGACCACCAGCAGAGCCTTGATGTGTGTCTTCAGGCCGGGTATTCCGTAGACGACGTGAACGCCGACCTCTTCGAGCCTCTTCGCCCAGCCGATGTTCGCGGCCTCGTCGAACCTCGCCTTGAGTTCGAGCATGCAGACGACCTGCTTGCCCTTCTCGGAAGCCCTGATCAGAGCGGCGACCGTCGGCGAGTCGTCGCTGGTGCGGTAGACCGTCTGCTTGATCGCAAGCACGTCCGGGTCGTTGACCGCCTGAGCAATGAAGCTCTCGACCGAGGTTCCGAAGGAGTCGTAGGGATGATGGACGAGGATGTCCCGGTGTCGGATCGCCGCGAACATGTCGACCGGCTCATCGTCCTCACCGAGCAGCCTCGGCTGGGTGATCGGGGTCCATGATTCGTCCCTCAGTGACGAATGGCCAGGGAGCTTGACGATGTCCCAGAGGTCCGCCATGCCCAGGAACCAACCCGAGTCGAGGACCTCGTTCGCCTGCAGCCTGAGGACGTCGGTCAGCTGTTCCTTCAGCAGCGGATTCATTCCCTCGGCTATCTCCAGTCGGACGACCTCCCCGAACTTCCTTCGCCTCAACTCCTCCTGGACGGCCTCGAGCAGGTCGTCCGCCTCGTCGCTGACCGTGAAGTCGGCGTCACGGGTCACCCGGAAGAAGCCGTAATCGATCACCTCGACCCCGGGGAACACCATCCCGAGGTTGGCCGCGATCACCTGTTCGAGCGGGACCAGGACCTTCTCGTCCGGACTCTCGATCGAGATGAATCGACCGAGTAGTTCGGTCGGGACCTTGATTCGGGCAAGGACGTTGGTCGAAGTATCGGGATCCCGCAGCATCACCGCGAGGCTCAGGGAAAGATTCGAGATGTAGGGGAAGGGACGCCCGAGACCGATCACCAACGGTGTCAGGGCCGGGAAGACCTGCTTCTCGAACCTGCGGTCCATCTCGGCCCGTTCGGATTCATTCAGGTCCTTCAGAGTCGCGATCCGGATGCCCTCGCTCTTCAGTCCGGGCATGATCTCGCCGTCGAACGTGGTCCGAAGCCTGCGGTCGAGCTCGAGCGTCCTCGATCTGATCGCCTCTATCTGCTCGGTGGGAGAGAGTCCGTCGGGTCCCCTGGCGTCGATGCCTGCGTCGACCTGATCCCAGAGACCGGCCACCCTGACCATGAAGAACTCGTCCAGGTTCGAGCCATAGATGGCGCAGAACTTGACCCTCTCCAGCAGTGGAGTCTCGCCGTTCTCGGCGATCTCGAGGACCCTCTGGTTGAAGTCGAGCCAGGAGAGCTCTCGATTGAAGAACAGTGAAGGGTCAGAAAAATCGGTCACGGCCCGATTGTATTCAGAGTCGGGTGGCCGGGTTGTGAACGCCTGGTGCGGGATCAGCGACCCGAAAGCGTCGCTTCGAGCGCCACCCAGACGCCCTGTCTGGCCTGCTCGAGCCAGAGCCTCTTCAGGCGCTCCTGCTTCATCCTTCGCCTCGCCTCCAGATGGACCCGGGTAAGACCGATCGCCCTGTAGGCGGCTCGATTGGGCACGGCCTGGACGAGGACGGGATCGAGGTCCCTGATCCCACGGGAGCGCTCGAGAATCGTCTCCACATCGCGGCGAGTGATCGCGGTCTCCTGATCCTCCACCAGTGGGAGCGTCACGTCCGATGCCCTGATCTCGAACAGGATTTCCTGAACTCCGCGGGCCGCCCTTCGTGCGGTGTGGGCCTGACCACCCAGGGCCCCACCGGAAAGTTCCAGCGCATACCTGAGGCGGGCGGCGGCGATCCCGGCCCGACGGTCGGCCTTGCCACCGCCGGAATCGATCGCCCTCGGCATCCTGTCGCGAAGGT
>CAJAIJ010000038.1 GCA_903939845.1 uncultured Solirubrobacterales bacterium | reverse complement strand
CCCATCCGATGGCAGGACAGGCCCCCAGGAGAACCAAGATCGTCGCAACCGTTGGTCCGGCCAGCTGGGATCCCGAGACCCTGCGAGCCATGATCGAGGCCGGCGCCGACGTCCTCAGGTTGAACTTCTCCCACTCGGACGAGGAAAAGCACGCTCAGGTCGTCCGCGACATCCGCCAGGCCAGCCTCGACGTCGGCAGGGAAGTCGCGATCCTCGGAGATCTTCCCGGCCCCAAGCTCCGGGTCGGCAACATCCCGGAAGGAGTAGTCCGGCTCACACCGGGGTCGACCGTCACCCTGGTCAGGGGGGAAGAGGGAGGCGATGCCAGCCGGATCCCGATCCCGAGGTCGCAGATCATCGAGTCCCTGGAAGAGGACGCAACCGTTTATCTGGCCGACGGCTCGATCAGGCTCAAGGTGACCGGTCGGGTCGAGGACGGGGTCGAGGCCAAAGTCGAGGTCGGCGGTCCGCTCTCCTCTCACAAGGGAATGAACCTGCCCGGGGTCAACACCGGGATCGAGGCGGTTTCCGAGACCGACCTGAGGTGGATCGATTTCTCGGTCGAGCACGAACTCGACCTGCTCGCAGTCTCCTTCGTCCGGACGGCCGAAGACCTCAAGCCCGTGATCGAGCGACTCGAACAGCTCGATTCGGAGATGCCGGTCATTGCCAAGATCGAGAAACCCGAGGCGACCGAGGACATCGACTCGATCCTCGAGGCGGTCGGTGGAGGAATCATGATTGCCAGGGGCGACCTCGGGATCGAGGTCCCGATCGCCGAGGTTCCGGCCCTTCAGAAGAGGCTGATCAAGGCGGCAGGCGACTGGTCGAAGCTCTCGATCACCGCCACCCAGATGCTGGCCTCGATGGTCAGCGCCAACCGGCCGACCAGGGCAGAGGTGACGGACGTCGCCACCGCGATCGACGACGGCACCGACGCCGTGATGCTCTCCGAGGAGACCGCGGTCGGCCAACATCCGGTCGAGGCGATCCAGATGATGGACGAGATCGCGCGGGCGACCGAGCCGGACCTGCCTTACTGGGACTGGTTGCTCAACAGGACCAGCCAGACCGAGATGGATGTTTCGGAGTCGGTGACCCAGAGTGCCGTGATCTCGGCCTACCGACTCGGGCTCACGGCGATCGTCGTGCCGACGGCCTCCGGGAGAACCGCTGCCGTCGTTGCGGCCCACCGGCCAAGGGTCCCGATCCTTGCCGTCACCCACAGCATCAGGACCCAGAGGCGACTGCGGGTCTACTTCGGGGTCGAACCGGTCCAGCACACCCCGACCAACGAGATCCGCGACCTGCTCTACGAGTGCGCCGACGTCGCGGTCCGCTTCGGCGCCGCAAAGTCGGGCGATCTGGTCGCGATCGTGGCCTCGCTCTCCGACCTCGGTCTCGGGACGAACCTGTTCGAAGTCCATCGCGTCCCCTGACCCGTCGATGACGGGACGGCGTTCGACCGGAGCGTCTTTCGGCCTTCTCATCCTGGCGGTGGTTGGGTTTCTGCTGGCCGGTTGTGGTGAAGGGCGGAGCCCCGGGAGCGGCGACAGCCAGGTCAGACTGGTGCTCGATTTCGTCCCGAACGGGGTCCATGCCGGGATATACCGGGCGATTGCGGCCGGCTACTACGAAGAGGAAGGAATAGACCTCGAGGTCGTGCCGCCATCCTCGACAGGAGACACGGTCAGGCTCGTCCTGGCCGGAAAGGCCGAGGTCGGCATCGCCGACGGGCTCGACTTCGCCGGTCAGGTCTCCCTCGGTCGTGACGTCCGGGCCGTGATGTCGATCCTGGACCGCCCGGCCGGCGGACTGATCACCCTGAAGGAGGCCGGGGTCGGCTCACCTGCAGAGCTCGCCGGCAGGACGGTGGGCGAGACCGGGGTCGAGTCGGACCGGATCGTCTTTCAGACGATGGTCGAGTCGGCTGGTGGGGATCCGGAGGCTTCGAAGGTGGTCGCGACAGGCTTCAATGGCGCCCAGGCGCTGGTGGCAGGCCGGATCGATGCCTTCACCGGCTACATCCCGGCAGACGCCACGGCTCTCGACCTGTCGGGCGAGCGGACCCGTTCGTTCGCCTTCGACCGGTTCGGCGGACCCTCCTACCCGGGCCTCGTGGCCTTCGGTTCCGGGTCGTGGCTCGAGCGGGAGCCCGAGTTGGCGCGTGGCTTCGTCGAGGCGACGGTGAGGGGATACCGGGACGCGATCGCCTCGCCAGGGAAGGCGATCGACGATCTCTCCCGACAGGTAGACGGGGTAGACCCCGCCTTCGCCCGCGCCGTCTTCCTGGCCTATCGACCTCTGTTCGGAAGCAGTGGAGGCTTCGGTCGAATAGATCCGGCCTCGATCCGGACCCTCTCGGACTTCATGGTCTCGACCGGCCTGGCCGAGAGGCCTGTATCTCCGGATGATTTCGGAGCGCCGGGACTGGCCACCGGACCATTAGATTAGGGGCATGCCAGTCACCGTCGAAAAGCCCCGGACCAGTGGTCCGGGGGAGGGTCTGGGCGATTCCTGGAAGGTCATCGTCCTCAATGACAACCACAACACCTTCGATGGGGTGGCAGGGGCGTTGTCGAGCGTGATCCCGGGAGTCTCTTTCGAGCAGGGACTCCAGTTCGCCAACAGGATCCACTCGAGCGGATCGGCGATCGTCTGGAGCGGGATGCGCGAGCCGGCCGAGCTCTATCACTCGATGCTCGGCGATGCGGGCCTGACCATGGCCCCCCTCGAAGCCTGATATCGAGGCCTGGGGATCCGGTCCCAGACGAAACGAGGGGCCCCGGAGGGCCCCTCGTCTACATCCGATGTTCCCGGTCCGGGATCAGCTTGCCTGCTTGACCCGGAAGGCCAGCCCACCCTTCTGGGTGTTCGTGAACTGGGCACCCTTCTGCTTCCAGGGCGCCGGCAGCGCTCCGGTCGGGTAGTTCAGGAACAGCTTGAACTTGGCCTCGGCGTTCTTGCAGCTGAGCGCCGGGTTGGTCGAGGCGTATACGTAGTACTGACCCCTCGGCAGGATCAAGGTTCCGATCCGGTCGTTGTTCAGCACCTGGAACGTTCCGGGGCAGCGCTGGAACTTGCCCGGTCCCGGTGTCGGTCCCGGTGTCGGACCCGGAGAACCCTGCTTCTTCGCCGTGAATGCGACGTCGGTGTTTGTCCGCTGGAAGAACTTGCCCTGGCCGACCCCGAGGACCTTGTAGCGCCACGGGTTCGGCAGCTTTCCGTCGTAGTCCCAGAGGAAGGTCCGGAAGTTGGAGATCGCGGTCGGGCAGCTGAGAACCGCCGAGTCGATCACTCTCACCGTGTACTTGCCCTTGGGCAGAGAGAGGTCGCCGATCCTGTCGTTGTGGAGGACCGTGAAGGTTCCGCAACTGGCTCCGGCGGCCTCCGATCGTGCGGTGCTCACCCAGAGGGAGCCGACGAAGGCGGCGGCGACTGCCAGAAGGGCGAATGACATGCGGGTTCTTCTAACTGCGAAATTCATTGATCTCCTTGATGTTCGTTGGTGAGGGGCCTGCTTGAGAATTCTTCGGTCCCCTGGATGAAAACCCTTCCCCGGCCGATGGTTGCGCAATCGGTGGGGTTCATTTCCGATACTCCCGACCAGAGTTCGACCGGACTGCCCCGCCGTTCCGCGGCCCGGAAGATCAGCGATCGCGACGACGGTGGCCAGAGACAGACGGAGCTTCGAAGGGGGGATGCAGTCATCGGTCCGGGGAAAACTCCCGGACCGGTTGGAAGTTGTGGACATCCAGCTCAGATGTCGCCACCGGTTCCTCCCGACGACCGTACGGACGGCCGCCCCCTAGAATCCCGAAGTCGGGGCTCGACCCCGCCCGCGCCCGTAGCTCAGCTGGATAGAGCGTCGGTCTACGAAACCGAAGGTCACAGGTTCGAATCCTGTCGGGCGCGTGTTGTTCGTCCGAGGGCTACTTCCTGTCACCGGCCGCGCGAGCCAGGGTGACCAGGTCTTGCTGGACGGCGTCGAAAGGCTCCATGCTCTGCTCGGCCCGGGCCACGATCATCGCCCCCTCGAGCGCGGCGACGCTGGTGAGTGCCAGCCGTCGGCCGTCGGACTTGCCGAGGCCGGTGCGGGTGTAGGCATCGGCCAGGGCATCCCGCCAGGAGGCGAAGGCGCCGGCCACCGCCGGCAGGAGCTCCTCGGAGTCGGCCCCGGCACCGACCGTCACCGCTGACATCACACAGACCGACTTCAGGTCGGTTGCCTCGACGAACTCGCGCCACCCCTTGGAGAAGGCCTCGGCGACCTGCTCGGGCCGGTCGGCCTCCGTGTTCCTGATCCTCTCGGAAACGACTGATCCCAGGAGGGCGATCGCCTCTGCCACCAGCTCGTCCTTGCCGCCGGGGAAGTGGTGGTAGATCGAGCCGCGCGGGGTGTCGGTCAGCTCCAGCACCTCGGAGAAGGAGGTGCCCTGGACTCCACGCTGCGAAATCAGCAAGGCCGCCCCTCCGATCATCTTTTCCCGGGTCTTCTCAGTCATTGGCTATGACGAACATCATAGAACGGTGTTACTATGCCAGCCGTCATAGACGACTTCGGCGAAGGGGAGTCATTGCAGCACCTGGTTTTCAGAGGGGTAGGGGAACTCGGTTGGGAGGAGACCGAGGCGCCGGTCATCCAGGATGACCGCGATGCACTGGTCAGGCCGATCGCGGTTGCGAGGTGTGACCTCGACACGGCGATCGCGATCGGCCTCTACCCGATGCAGCCGCCTTTCACCATGGGCCACGAGATGGTCGGGGAGGTCGTCGAAGTAGGTGAGAAGGCCGGTGAGTGGAAGCCGGGCGACCGGGTGATCGTTCCGTTCCAGATCAGCTGCGGCGAGTGTTCGATGTGCAAGCGGGGGCTGACCAACGCCTGCGAGTCGGTGCCCCTGGGGGCCGCCTTCGGGCTCGCGGTCCGGGAGGGGATGGACTTCGGCGGAGCGCTCTCGGACCTGATCCGGGTGCCCTGGGCCGACCACATGCTGCTGCCTCTTCCCGACTCGATTGCCCCCGAGGTGGCCGCAGGTATTCCCGACAACGTCTCCGACGGCTACCGCACCGTTGCCGAGCCGCTCGCTGCGAATCCTGGGGCTCCTGTGCTGGTGGCCGGCGGGCCGGCCCAGTCCGTTGGCCTGTATGCCGTGGCGGCCGCGGTCGCACTGGGCTCGGAGCGGGTCGTCTATGTCGACTTCGACGAGCACCGGGCCGAGGTCGCCCGTGGACTCGGTGCCGAGGCGATCGCGATGACGTTCGACGAGCTGGTCGAGTTCACCTGGGACGAGAGGTTTCCGATCACGGTGGACGCCTGCGCCCTGCCACCGGGCCGAACCCTCGCCCTCAACTCGGCCTCGCCCTGTGGTCACTGCACCAGCGTCTCGGGCGGCCCGACCCCGACCTCTGAGGTGCCGCTTTCGCGGATGTATGCGAAGGGGATCACCTACGAGGTGAGCCGGGTCCATGCCCGGACCACGGCCCCGGCCGTGATCGACCTGGTGACCGAAGGCAGGCTCGACCCGGGAGCACTGATCACCCGGACGGTGCCCTTCGATGAGGCCGCCGAGGCGATGACAGAAGACGCGATCAAGATCGTGTTCACGCGATGAGCCCGAGGGGCCGTCACTTGAACCATGGCGCCCGGGTCACCGGGGAGAGGAGTTGAGTAGTGACTGACCCAGGACCCCGCATCCCCCCGCTGGAGGCGCCGTTCGACCCCGAGATAGAGGTGATGCTCGCCAAGTGGATGCCACCGAACAGCGGGGTCGAGCCGCTCGCCCTGTTTCGCACCCTGGGGAGGCATCAGGACCTGGCGTCGCGATCGCGTCCTCTGGCAGCCGGGATCCTCGGCAAGGGGCTCGTACCGCCACGCCTTCGGGAGGTGATGATCCACCGGACCTGCGCCTTGACGGGGGCCGAGTACGAGTGGGGCGTCCACGTCATGGGGTTCGGCAAGCCACTTGGCTTCACTGAGGAGCAGCTTGCCTCCACGGTGAACGGGAGCGCTGATGATCCGGTCTGGGAGCCGGACGAGGCGGCCGTGTTCGCCTTGGCCGATGCCCTCCACTTCGACAGTACGGTCGATGACGATCTGTTCGCCCGGCTGCGAGAGCACCTGGACGACGAGCAGATCCTCGAGCTCTGCATAACGGCGGGTTGGTACCACGCGATCAGCTACGTGATCAACGTCGCCTCGATCCCGCTGGAGCCGTGGGCGGCGCGCTTTGGAGACATGGAGGACAGCGCCGAATGAGATTGATGCCGAACCGCGGTGATAAGGCAACACAAACGAACGACCGAGGAGGAGAGTCCAAATGCCCTGTCTCGAAGTGACCTACCCGGCCGGGGCGATCGACGAGGGGACCCGCAAGGGCCTCGCCGAGAGCCTCACCAAGACCTTCATGCATTGGGAGGGTGCGCCGGACACCGAGTTCTTTCGCGACCAGTGTTGGGTCTACTTCCACGAGCTGCCTGAGGGGATGGTCAACCGGGCCGGCGTGCCGACCGCGGTCCCGATCTACCGGGTGAACGCCACCGTGCCCGAGGGTGCGATGAGCGAGAAGCGAAAGGCCGGGCTGGTGAAGGAGGTGACCGACCTCCTGCTAGCGGCCGACGGCGGTGAGCCCGACCCGCTCCGGGTCTGGGTACTGATCGGCGAGGTGCCAAACGGTAATTGGGGTGCTGCCGGTCAGGTCATCGACTTCGACCAGCTCCGGGAGGCCGCGCGGGTCCAGCGGGAGGAAGCCGGGAACGGCGACTAATGAGCGATGCGACGGCGGTCCCAAGACCCAGCACCGGAGCGTCCGGTTTCTGGTTGACCTGGCTTGCGGTGGTGACGGTCGGGGTGATCGCCTTCGGCCTTCTGCTGGTCGTCGCACCGGGGGTGGGACGACAGGGTTTCAGCCTGCTCGTCTTCTCTTCTGCCGACCGGATCTCGGAGTTCGGGTCCGAGGCGGCGTCCTACATCGAGTTGGCCCACGCCGTGATGGGGTCGGTCATGATCGGGTGGGGGACGGCCCTGCTCCTGGTCCTGCGGGGGCCGATGCGACGGAACCTTCCGGAAGGGTTGAAGATCTTCGGGGTCTCCCTGCTCGTCTGGTTCATCCCGGACACGACCTTTTCAATCGCCTCGGGCTTCTGGCAGAACGCGATCCTGAACCTGGTCTTCGCGATCCTCTTCCTGATTCCACTCACCGCCCTCTATCGGCAGACCCACGAGCGTGGAGTGTCTCCCGGAGGCGACTGAGTGCTCGGGGGGCGCGGGGAACGTGTGACCTCGAGGCTACGAAGCCGAAGCACGCAGGTTCGAATCCTGTCGGGCGCGTTCCCAGCGGCCCATGACCGGTAAGTGAACCTGCCGCGAGCGGTGCCCGCGGCAGGTCCTCACCAGGCGATCGACTACTTCTGGCCCTGTGCTCCCTCCTCGACCGGGCCGTACCCGGCATCCTCGGCTCCGTATTCGCCCTGGCCTTCCATTTCTTCGCCCTTCTCGCCTTCCTCGCGCTCGACTCCGGCGACCTTGAAGGACTTGTCGAGGTAGACCTCGGCCTCAGAGCCGTCCTTCAGCTGCATCTCGACCTCGTAGCCTCCTCCGTAGTCCTCTTCGTACTCGACGTAGAGGACCTGGCCGTCGACCTCGCGGGCTGCGGCTGCCTCGGCCTTCTGGGTCTCGGCCGTCGTCAGGGTCTTCTCCTGTTCCTTCTCCTTCGATCCGTCTGCGATCGCGTAAGCGCCACCGCCGGCCGCGATCGCAACCACTGCCACACCGCCGATGATCAAGTTCCTCGTTCTGCTCGACTTCATTTCTGTCAAATCTCCTTCTTTTCGTTTCCCGGGAATTCCCGGACTGCGACCAGAATCCCGAGCGGTGCGAAGAAGGGGATAAGGAGACCGTTAGAAGTTTCTGAAGATTGAGATACCGCTCATCAGACCCAGGGAGCCTGGCCTGTTGACGGAGATCAGGGTGACGACTGCGAAGGGGCCAAACCTTCCGCTGGAGCCAACGCACACTTGGCGCAACCGCACAGTGCGAAGCTGAATCCATGGCCCCGCGCCAGACGATCGAGATTCACGACCAGCCCGTGACCTTCCACATGATGGGAGAGGGTCCACCGATCCTCCTGATCCACGGCATCACCTCAAGCTCGAGGACCTGGAAACGGGTGATGCCGAGGCTCGCCGAGTCCCACACCGTGATCGCACCCGACCTGCTCGGCCACGGCAGGTCGGCAAAGCCACAGGGCGACTACTCCCTCGGTGCCTATGCCAGTGGAATCCGCGATCTGCTCGTCGCCCTGGAGGTTCCCAACGCGACCGTGGTCGGCCATTCGCTGGGAGGTGGGATCGCCCTGCAGTTCGCCTACCAGTTCCCGGAGCGTGTCGGCCGGATCGTCCTGGTCGACTCGGGCGGCATAGGTCACGAGGTGAATCCCCTGCTGCGGGCGGCAGCCTTGCCCGGAGCCGAGTTCGTCCTGCCCCTGATGTTCAGTCCGACCCTCCGCGACGGAGCCCTGAAGGTTCGCGGCCTTCTGTCCAGGATCGGCCTCCAGCCGAATGCCGACATCGAGGGAGTAAGCGAGGGATTTGCCTCGCTGACTCAGGCCGATGCCAGGCGGGCATTTCTGAACACGGTCCGATCGGTCATCGATACGAAGGGGCAGCGGGTGAGTGCCGAGGACAGGCTGTACCTGGCCGGTGACATTCCCACCCTGATCGTCTGGGGTGAGAACGACCGGATCATTCCGCTGGATCACGCCCACCGGGCGAAGGGGATGCTGAGGGGAAGTCGGCTCGAGGTTTTTCCCGGTGCCGGTCACTTTCCGTTCAACGACGATCCCGACCGGTTCGTCTCGGTGATGCGGGAGTTCATCGAGACCACGGAGCCGGCCGAAATGAACGAAGAACACATCCGCAAGATGCTTCAGGAGCGAAGCAACCTCTCAGTCTCCGGGGAGTCGGGCATATAGGAGGGGCCAGTCCGGACCGGGTTCGGGGCGCGAAGGATCGTGGTTCAGTCCCCGCGCGCGGTCGACCACACAGCCGGGACGGGCCTTCCCTCGTCAGGCTTACTTCACGCCTGACTTCTTCTTTTTCTTCCCGGAGGCCTTCTTCGACTTCGTCTTCTTCTCCGGTTTGTCGGGAAGCGGCGCGTCGGGGTCGGATACCTCGGTGTCGATCGTGCCCTGGGCGGCGCGGGAGCCGTAGAACCCGCCGCCCGGTCCCCTGAGGACGAAGGCGAAGAGGACGGCCGCCACCGCCCCGAGGAGCGGCCCGGCCAGATAGACCCAGATCGCGGTCAGGTCGCCGCCGACCAGATCGGGCCCGAAGGTCCGGGCGAAGTTCATCGAGGCACCCGAGAGCGGTGCGGCCCAGAGGCCGGCCAGGGCGATATAGGCGCCGACCCCGATCGCGCCGACGATCCCGATGTTCTGGGCACCGGAGGCCGTGCCGAGGATCACCGAGACCAGGCCGAAGGTGAGCACCGCCTCGGTCCCGAAGGCCGCGAGATCGGAGGTAGCGACGCCGGGGTAGCTGCCGCCGTCAGAGGCCGAGAGGCCGATCAGGGCTTCGAGCAAGAGCGCCGCGACGATCGCACCGGCGATCTGGACGACGATGTAGCCGGGCACCCGGTTCCACGGGAAGTCACCCCTGAGAGCGAAGGCGATCGAGACTCCGGGATTCAGGTGGGCGCCCGAGACCTTGCCCATGAACATGATGATCGCCATCACCATCATCCCCGGGGCGACGACGGCGGCGGCGAGGCTGACCGTTCCGGGGTAGGCCTTGGCGACCATTGCGGCGCCGGCGGCTACGAGGACCAGGAAGAAGGTCCCGACGAACTCCGAGATCAGTCGCCGCCACTCCTGCTTCGGGTCCTGGAAATTGGTTATCGCCTGGTCGAGGTCCAGAGCCTTTTCGCCGATGAAGCTTTCGTCAGTCACGGGTCTTTTCTACCTGAACGCTCGGCGGCTTCGGTCTGGGCCGGAGGGATCCGGGGTGTCGGAGGCCGGGAAGTCGGGAGAGTTCAGGTGCCGCCATTCGAGGCGGTGATGCCCTCGAGCATGAAGACCCCGATCGCGGCATACCAGGCTTCTTCCAGAGCGAGGACGGCACCGTCGGGAGCGCGGTCGGTACCCCGGAGCGCTTCGAACCCGGCCAGGCCCCACTCGGTCGACCAGACCGGGTAGCCGGCCTCGACACCCCGGGACTGGAGGTCCGAGGCCCAGTATTCGACGGTCGAAGTTGCTCCCCTGACGGCGGACGGGAGGAGCTTTGACTCCCGTGCTGTCGTGATGTCTTCGCCAATACCGAAGCCCGGAAGGCCGAGGATCGAGTCGCCTCCGACCAGGATCGCCCCGATCACGAAGAAGGAGATCGCGCTCGCGGCCTGAGTCATTTCGTCCTCCATGGGGTCGGTCCCGGTCGGGATCTCGCCGGCCTCGCGACCGAGGGCCTGGAAGGCCGGGTAGATGTAGTCAGGGGCGGCCCCGAGGCCACTGGCCTCGATCACTTTCTCGAAGTACTGCTCGCTCGCCTGGCCGCCGCGGACCAGGAAGTTGGTGTAGCCGGAAAGGAAGGCCCGGACCTCGCCTGACTCTGGTTGGTCCGGGCCGGAGCCCGACCCGGCAAGGGCGGCTTCGATCGCATCCGGGCCGAACATCTCGATCGATGCCCCGGCATCGGCGACGACTCCGGCCCGCTCGACCAGCCCGGCGCGCCCGAGATCTGGCTTGGTCAGGTCTCGGCGAACGGCATCGAGCAGCGCGGTCGAGTAGGTCACCCATCCCAGGGCCACCGGTACGAGGAGCTGCTGTTCGAAACCTCTGTCGGCCGCCCGGGTGACGGCATCGCCGGTGACTTCTTTCGCCTTCTTTTCGAGTTCCGTGATCCGGTCTTCGAGGAGCCGCACGGCGGCCTGGCCTCCGGCGGAGGTGAAGGTGGCCGCGACCTCCGCCCGGGCGATTTCCCGGCCTGCTGACTTCAGGGCGTCGACCCCGAGTGCGTAGGAGAGGGCCAGATCGCCCGTTCGCCCGGCATCGGCCGCCTCCTGAGCCCGCTGTCTGGTCGAGGTAGAGATCACGCCGGGAGCTGAGGTACCGATCACGCCAGTCAGTCGTAGGTTGAGATCACTGGTGCTCTTGCGGGCAACGGTGTCGACTGCCGCGCCGCGACTGGGCGGGCTGCCGGAGCCCGGAGCGATGTTGTTGCCGGTGAAGGCCCTGTATGCGGTACCGATGTTGGGGGCCACCCTGACCTCGACCCCGAGCGAGCGGCCGAGTTTCTTGATCCTGACCTCCTCGCCGGTGGCCGGGTCGGTTTCGACCTCGGTTCCGACCGGGATCAGGACGGTCTCGTAGCCATCCTCGGCAGCGGCCTGGACCTTGGTCGCGACATTCGTCACCGGGCCGATCGAGCCGTCGGGGTTGACCGTGCCGGTCATGGTCACGCCGGAGCGAAGCTGGTCGCCCCTGACCGCAGCCAAAACTCCGATCGTGAGGGCCGCACCGCCTGAAGGACCGTCGATCGGCCCGGTTACTTCGAAGCTCACATCGACATCGTTCGGGTCGGCCCCGCTCAGGAGTGTCCCGACGGCCGCGGCCGAGGAAGACGCGGCCTGCCACTGGTCTCCGGCCCCTTCGGCTGCGATGTCCTCGAGGCTCAGGGTGAAGCCGGGCTCCCCGACCGATTCGACCTTGACCTTTGCCGGCTCGATACCCCCGGCGATCGTGCCGTCGCTCTGCGGGGCCGCCCAGAGCACCGGGACGGTTCGCGATCCGTCAGAGCCGCAGCCGGTCAAAGCGATCGCGACCAGAAGCAGGAGTCCCGGGGTTGCGAGCAGACCGGTCCCTCGTCTCCTGGCTCCACGCTCAGCCACCATCGCGGACCGGCCGGGTGCTCTCGCGTTCGATCAGCCTGCCGTCGATCACCACTGGCCCTGATGGCTCTTCACCCCTGATCCGGGCCATCAGGAGCTTGACCGCCGCCTCGGCCTGGGCAACCGGGTCGAGGTCGAAGCAGGTGATCGCCGGATCGCCGTCCCTAAGCGGTGCGCCGTCAACCAGGCCGGCTATCTGGAGGCCCTCGGGTACCTCGATACCTTCATCCTGGGCGGCCTCCAGGGCGCCGATCGCCGAATCGACGGTCAGGGCGAGCAGGGCATCCGGGGGGTCTTCCCCGGTGAGCAGGTCTGCCGTTGCTGCCCGCGCGCCATCCCGGTCGCCTGGCCCCGCGCTCAGCACAGTTGTCACCATCTCGACCTCATTGGCCCAGCTACGGTAGGCAGCCTCGTTTCCCAGGAACCAGCCCCATGGCTCGTCGCTGCTGATCAGGACTATCCGTCTGGCCCCGGAGGCCCGAAGCCGGTCGAGCACCGAGCGGCAGTTCTCCTCGTTATCGGCGATTACCGCCCAGGGATCGCCGGGGAGCGAGGGGTCGGCCCCGATCGTGACTACGGGCGTCCCCTCCTTCCGCAGCCGTTTGACCGATGGGTCCCGGCGGGGGGGATCGATCACGATCACACCGTCGGCAAGTTCGGCTCCGGTCGAGTCTCCATCGATCTCGGGTAGCAGGACCAGGCCGAGGTCCCCGGCAACCGCGGCGCGTGACGCTCCGATCAGTGCCGACACGTAGTACTCGTGGGCCAGCATCTCGACGCCCCCGGCGGAGGGGAGCATCAAGGCGATCAACCCGCTCTGGCCGGTTCGGAGTCCCTGTGCCACCCGGTTGACCCGGTATCCGAGGTTCTCTGCCGCCCGCTTGACCCTCTTGCGGGTCTCCTCGGTGACCCGATCAGATCCGCGCAGGGCATCCGATGCTGTCCCCTGGGAGACCGATGCCTCTCGGGCCACGTCGATGATGGTGGGCTTCCTACCGTCTTCGCTGGTCACTCGCATTACCCGTGGTTGGAGATTCTGGATCGCACCGGAAGCGCTGGCTGCTCACGATCCACGATACCGCCGGTCTCGATCTGAACCCCGGGGGTGCGTCCCTGAGCCGGGACTCGCCCCGACCTGAACGACGCCGAACCCCGGGGTTGCGTCCACGGGACGCAACCCCGGGGGTCGCCGGCCGCCCGTCTAGAGAGCCTCGATCGTGAACCGCTTGAACTGCTTGCTGTCGCTCAGTCGGGTGATCTTCAGCTCGAGCTGACAGAAGGTGTCATTGTCGGTGAGTGTTTGTGACTGGTTTTCGCTCAGGGCAACGACGCGATCCCGGTTGCCGGACTCCAGCAGGCACTTGTCCCTCGTTCCGGATGTGATGGTGAACTTGGGCTTGCCGATCGTCGGGTTGGTGATGGAGAACGTGACCCGACCGAGGACGCCCCCGCCCTCCCTTTCTTCGGGATCGGGCCAGGCAAGGGTGCTCTCGAATTTCCCGAGGCGGTTGGCATCCACGGAGAACAGAACCTCTCCGTTGTAGGACTTCCACTTCCCGAACTCGTTTGCCGGAATCGCCCGGGGATTCATCCCCCCCTTTT
>CAJAIJ010000037.1 GCA_903939845.1 uncultured Solirubrobacterales bacterium | reverse complement strand
GTCCCTCATATGGAGGGCCCTGGCGTAGTTGTTCTCGTTCGAGGAAGTGGTGACGTCCCAGGCGAGGTACAGGCTCGACCTCTTGATCCCGGCCCTCTTCAGGGTCCTGAAGATGCCCTCGAACTTCGAGCGTCGGTCGTTGACCTTCTTCTGGCCGGAGGGGATCTGGTCGCGGTAGTAGCGGAAGGCGTTCGGTGCCTGGATCGGGTTGCCGTCGGCATCGACCAGATTCCTGAGCGCGACGATGTAGCGGCCCTCGGGATCGAAGTTGACTGCCGGGCTGATCATCAGGACCCGGTTCTCATCCGCAGACGCCTTGGAATCGACCTGGACCCAGATCGGCCACCTGTCGCCGGTCTCGGCATCGATCACGACCGCCCGCTGGGAAGCCTCGGTGTATCTGCTGAGCCTGTCGAGCCCGACGAAGTCGTTGGCCTCGATCGCTTCTGCCGAGTCGACCCCCGGGACCTTGAGGATGATGCTCTGTCCGTGGCTGAATCCGTCCGAGTAGGCGTAGTCAGATGACTGGATCGGCTGCAGGGAGGCGTTCTTCGGCATCCCGCGGTCATCGAAGGCGATCCGCTTGCCGGTCGGACTCGAGGAGTCCTTTCGGGTGTAGAAGTCGTTCGGGAAGGGCATCATGCAGAAGCCCTGATTCGGCTGGGCGATGAAGTCGCAGTAGTCGGCGTCCGAGAGGTCGACCGGAGCCAGACGGCAGGGGCCGAGGTTTCGGGCCATCGAAGATCTGGCCGAAGCCACCTTCCTGCCGGACTTGGCCGTCACGATGAATGTCCTCGCGGCACAGCTGCCGGAAGCGGTCCTGACGGAAGCGGTCAACGGGACCGTGACGATCATCGAACCCTTCCCGCCGATCATCACCGTCCTGGTCTGGGAAGCAGTCCTCTTCCTCTCGTCGAAGCTGGTCGACTTCACGGAGATCGAGATCGAGGAACCCTTGGGGGCGGTGACGAGAACCTTCACGCCCTTCGACCTGACCGAACTCTGCTTCGCGTCCAGCACCTTCACACCTACCGGACCGCCGCTGGCGGCAGCCGTTCCGGCGATCAGGCCAGCGGACATCAGGACGAGTCCGGCTGCCAACGCAGTCGACATGGCGACGATTCTTCTCATTCTCTCCATCTCCCTTTCCAGGGCCGGATGGCCCCTGCTTCCCTTCGCCTACCTTAACACCGGAAAGAGGCTCTCGTAGCGGGTTTTGGCGATATCCGGGTGAAACCGGGCTACCGACAGGCCCTCTGTCGGGCAGCCGGGACCGGCACCCTGTCAGGGTCTGTGGTCATGAATCACGCTTCACCCTTCTGTCACCGGAGTGAGACCCGGGAGCCTCTACGGTGTTTGTTCCCGAAGATGGCCCCGACACGAGTCACCCGAATTCTGCGAGTCGCCCTCCTCTGCCTGCTCCTGGCGGGCCTCCTCGGCACGACCGGGGGGACGGCTGCCGCTGCCGGGCAGGAAACACCGTCTCCTTTCGCCCGGGCAGGAATGTGGATCTGGTACATCGAGAGTTCCCAGGGTGGTGACCTCGACCGGATCATCCGCAGGGCCAGAGCCTCGAAGATCAGGACCCTCTACATCAAGTCGGCAGACGGGACCGGGACCTGGCGGCAGTTCACGAAGTCGACCGTGTCGCGCCTGCAGCGGGCCGGCCTGAAGGTCTGTGGTTGGCACTACGTCTACGGTCGGAGCCCCGTTGCCGAGGCCAAAGCATCGGCTTTCGCCAAGCGACAGGGGGCCGACTGCTTCGTGATCGATGCCGAGACCGAGTACGAAGGCAACTACGCCGGGGCCGACCGCTACATACGGAGACTGAGGAACCTGGTCGGGCCGAAGTTCCCGCTCGGCCTCAGCACTTTCCCTTACGTCCATTACCACCCGGCCTTCCCGTACTCGGTCTTCCTCGGCCCGGGTGCTGCCGATACCAACCTGCCTCAGGTCTACTGGAAGACGATCGGGACCTCGGTCCGCTCCTCGGTCGACATCACCTGGTTTCACAACCGGCTCTACAAGAGGCCGATCCACCCGTTGGGACAGACCTACCTGAGACCATCCAGGAGGGATCTGCTCCTGTTCAGGAAGTACATGCTCGCCTACGATGTGGCCCCCAGTTGGTGGTCGTGGCAGGAGACCACGCCACTGGGGTGGAAGGCCCTGGCCAGCTCCGTCGCACGTCCTCCCGCAGGGTATGAGGCCGTCACTTCGCATCCCACCTTCAGGCGAGGCAGCCGCGGGGATCAGGTCGTCTGGGTCCAGCAGCACCTGAACGGTGCCGGGATCGACACGCCGGTCTCGGGGATCTTCGGCAAGAAGACGCGACGGGCCGTGATCGAGTTCCAGAAGAGCCGGGGACTGAAGGACGACGGCGTCATCGGAGGCTCGACCTGGAGACAGCTACTCAAGGTCCGGCCGGCGAAGGTCCTCTGGGCCGGTACCCGTTCGTCTCGTTCCGTGAGGGCCGCGACCGGTCGAGGCCCGGGAACCGTTCTGCCTGGATCCCCCGCGCCTCTTTCGGCCGGCCTGGCCACGGTTCGAAACGAACTCGCGGGCCGTTAGGGCCGCCGGCCCCTCAGGCCGAGATCGTCGTCTCGAGCTGACCGATCACAGACGAGGAGACCACGACCCTGTCACCGGGCCCGAGCCAGACCCGGGGCTTTCGACCGCTGCCGACTCCTGACGGAGTTCCGGTCGAGACGATGTCACCCGGTTCGAGCGCCATCCAATGGGACAGCCGGGAGACCAGCTCCGGGACGGAGAAGATCAGGTCGGCCGTGGACGAAGACTGCATCTCTTCGCCGTTGAGGGTCAGTGCGAGGTCGATCTCGTCGTGCGAGCCGACCTCATCGGGGGTGACCAGCCAGGGCCCGCACGGTGCCGAGCCGTCGAAGACCTTGCCCGGCATCCATTGGGGAGTGAGGAACTGGAGGTCTCGTGCCGAGAGGTCGTCGAGCAGCGTGTAGCCGGCGACATGGCCGAGCGCATCCTCGACCGTGACCTCTTTTGCTCTCTTCCCGATCACGAACGCGACCTCGGCTTCGAAATCGACCTTCTCGCTCGCTCCCGGCAGCTCGACCGTCGCGCCGGTCCCGACCAGGGCGTTCCTGAACTTTGCGAACACTGTCGGGGCCACGGGAATGTCGAGGTTGAACTCCTCGGCATGGGCCCGGTAGTTGAGTCCGATGCAGATGATCTTTTCGGGATCGGTGATCGGAGCCTCCAGCACGACTTCCCCGACCGGCCCGACCGGCTCGGGCGAATCGCCGCCTCCGACCGCCTCCGCGAGTTCTTCGAGGCGGCCCTCGAGGAGCACTTCCCTGAGGCTGCTGCGGGCCGGATCCCCGAGTGCCACCCAGGCATCGACCACCTCTCCGTCGACGATCACTCCGGCGCGCGGACCTTCACTGGATGCGTAGGAGACCAGTTTCATGGCCGCCAGATTACGCACTTCGCGCGACATTGCGATAATCGCCGGACCGGCCTCGAGGCCGGCCCCGAACACGGGGGGTGTAGCTCAGTTGGTTAGAGCGCTGGCCTGTCACGCCAGAGGCCGCGGGTTCGAGTCCCGTCACTCCCGTTCCGCCCAGGCGGATTGCGAGTCGAGAGGAACAAGGAATGCTGGACCTCAGGATCATCGTGGGAAGCGTCCGGCCCGGACGGGTCGGGCTTCCGGTCGGGCTCTGGGTCGAGCGGTTCGCCTCGGCCGACGATCGGTTCGAGGTAACCCTCCTCGACCTGGCCGAGATCGATCTTCCGTTCATGGACGAGCCGAACATGCCCCATCTCGGCCAGTACACGAAGGAGCACACCAAGCGGTGGAGTGCCCTGGTCGAGCCGGCGGACGCCTTCATCCTGGTTTCGCCCGAATACAACGCGACCCCGGCCCCGGCGCTCAAGAACGCGATCGACTTCCTCAGTGCCGAGTGGAAGTACAAGCCGGTTGCCTTCGCCAGCTACGGAGGGGTGTCGGGCGGGATGCGGGCGGCCCAGTCGCTGAAGCCCACTCTCCTGCAGATGAACATGATGCCAGTGCCCGAGGGGATCGTTATTCCCTTCGTCTCGAGCATGATCGACGACGACGGCGTCTTCACCCCGACCGAGCCGGTAGAGCACGGAGCGACCTCGGTGCTGAACGCCCTGGCCCGATGGGCCGAGGCGTTGAAACCTCTGCGCTCTTCCTGAGCGCACCGGCCCCGGGCGCGCACAGGGAACCCCTCACCGGACCCTCTCCCGGCGTTCAGGCCGGCGGATCGACGGGGTCGTTCGCGGCCCTTTCCTTTCGGTCCGATGTCCCGCCCCGGGAAGGCACGACGGTAGGCTGGGTCAATGTCTGAACTGATCCATACCTGTTACCGCGTCCTCGACCTCGAGCGGTCGATCACCTTCTACGAGGAGCTGGGGATGACCGAGCTGGGTCGTCTCCACATCCGGGAGGAGGCGATCAATGCCTACATGGGCTTCGAGGGCGACGGGCCGAGGCTCGAGCTCACCTTCAACATCGGCCGCAAAGAGCCCTATGAGATCGGCACCGGCTACGGGCACATCGCGATCACGGTCGACGACCTCGACGGCGTCCTGGGAAAGCTGGCCGCAGCCGGGATCGAGCCCGAGAAACCTCCCTACACCGTCTCGATCGACGGCCCGCGGCTCTGCTTCGTGCAGGATCCGGACGGCTATCGGGTCGAGCTGCTCGAGGCCTCCTGAGGCCCGATCTCAGGATTCCCGTACGACTCTGAGCGTTCCGAGGCCGCGGTCGGTCGCGCCCCGTACGAACCCGCCGCCCTCGACCGATTCCCGGATGTAGTCGAGCGTCTCCCGGGTGAGCACCTCGCCCGGCAGAACGTTCGGAACCCCGGGGGGGTAGGTGGCCAGAGGCTCGGCCGCTATTCGCCCCTCGGCCTGGTCGAACGCGACCACATCCTGGGCTGCCAGGAACGCGTCTCGAGGAGTCATCCGCGGCTCGCCCCAGGGAGGGGGCGGGGCGAAGGCCGGGAGTTCATCCGGGCGCTCGGCCTCGAGCTCTCCCAGTGTGGTCTCGATTCCGTCCAGCAGCCTTCGCGCCCTGGTCGGAAGGCCGGAGGCCATGCCGAAGACGGCCACGATCACCGTGTCGGCGGCCAGCTCGACATTTATGTTCGCCGTCTCCCTCAGCTTCTCGGCCACCCGGTAGCCGGTGGTCCCTGTACCCCGAACGTCGATGGTCAGGCGGAGCGGGTCGAATGCTGAAACGCTCTCGCGCTCGAGCAGACGGTTTCCGATCACCTCCAGCCCCGGCATCGAGTCGAGCTCGGCGCGGGCCTCGGCAAGGACCGCGAGCGTATTCGTAAGGAGTTCCTCTCCGTGGACCGCAGCCTGTCGGCGGGCCGCGTCCAGGGAACCCAGGAGCAGTGAGTTGGGGCTCGTCGATTCCGTCATCGAGACACACCGATCCACGACATGCTCCTCGATCAGGTCACCACTGAGATGCAGCATCGCCGACTGGGTGATGCTGCCGACGATCTTGTGGGTGGACGAGATCACCAGGTCCGCCCCGGAGGAGATCGCGTCGCGGGGCAGGTCGGGATGGAACCTCAGGTGCCCGCCCCATGCCTCGTCCACCACCAGGGGGACCCCACGTCGGTGTGCCACCTCGGCCAGGCCCTCCACGTCGGCCGCCGCACCGAAGTAGGTCGGGGAGACGACGATCGCTGCGGCCGCTTCCGGGCAATCCGCCAGCGCTTCATCGAGGGCCTTCGGTGTCAGGCAGTGGATGATTCCCAGCTCCGGATCGACTTCCGGCGCGGCGAAGTGGGGCATCAGTCCGGCCATCACCATCCCGTCGATCACCGAAGAGTGGACGTTTCTCTGGGCGACGACGGTCCGGCCCATGTGTCCCAGGGCGAGGCACATCGACTGATTGCCCTGGGATGCACCGTTGACCAGGAACCACGTTCTCTTCGCCCCCCACGCTTCGGCCGCGAGGGCCTGCGCCTCCTCGAAGGGGTTGGGATCCCCCACGTCTATTCCCGGAATCAGTGTCGGAATGTCATCCGAGAGACCCGACTGTCCGACCAGAAGACGCAGCGCCTCGTCCGAGCCGACCCCGCCCTGGTGGCCCGGCACGTTGTAGCGGCCGGGGTCGCTGCGGGCGAACTCGAGGAGGGCATCGACATACGGTGTCTGGTCCTGATCGGCCATCGATCGAGTCTAGCCGGAGGTTCGTGGCTATCCTCAGGGCATGTCCTCCAACTCGAAGCACACGAATCCTTCCGGCCTCGCTCGGGGCCTCGCAGGTGCCCTGCTGTCGACCATCGTCGTCCTCGCTCTCGCCGGTTGTGGGGGCGGGGACTCGGGAGAGGAGTTCGTCGCCGATGCCAACTCGGTCTGTGCCGAGTTCGAGTCGTTCTCGTCCGGACAGGAAGAGGCCTTCCAGAAGCAGGTTGCGAGCGGCGACTTCGATCAGGCGGCAGACACATTCGAGGAGTACGGGGCGGAGCTGAAGCGCTCGATCACCGAGATCTCCGACCTGGAGCGGCCGTCAGGCGATCGGGAAGCGATCGACGCCTTCATCCAGAGCAGCGAGGAGCTGACCGAACTGGTTCCCGGGGTGGTCGATGCCCTCCGTGAGTCCGACACCGCGACCCTGCTCTCCGTTGCCACCAGACTTCAGGAGGTTCAGGGGAGTGCCGATCGAGCGGCCCGTCAGGCCGGTCTCGACGACTGTGCCGAGGCAGGTCCGGCCACCGGCACGGCAAGCTGATCACTCGCCGTAGGGGTACCACCACTCCTTGATCTCGATCTCGGTCTCGATGTGGACATGCTTGGCCTCGCGAAAGGCGTCCAGGCCCTCGGCCCCGAGTTCCCGACCTATCCCCGAGTTCTTGAAGCCGCCGAACGGACCGGCGTCGTTGTCGGTGAGCGGGTCATTGATCCAGACCGATCCCGCCCGGATCTCCTTCAGGCACTTGATCGCGTTCGCGAGGTCCCGGGTGTAGGCGATCGCACCGAGGCCGAACTCGAGCCCGTTCGCCCGCTCGATCGCCTCGTCCAGCGAGTCCACCGCGACGATCGGAGCGACCGGTCCGAAGGTCTCGAGGTTGAGCAGGTCGGCATCCCCCGGAACATCGACGAGGACGCTCGGCTCGAGGAAGTGGCCGGTCTCGCGGCCACCGTCGCTGCCGCCCGTGAGTAGTTGGGCGCCGGCCCCGACCGCCGACTCGACCTGGGCCAGCGCCTTGTCGCGCTGCCGGGCCGAGACCATCGGCCCAATGTCGGTCCCCGGGTCGGTCGGATCCCCGACGACCAGCGACTTCGTGTGTTCGACGAACGCTTCGACGAACGGTTCGTAGGCATCACCGACCACGTAGAACCTCTCCGAGGAGGTACAGACCTGGCCCGCATTCAGGAAGGCCGCCCAGGCTCCTCCGCGTGCCGCGATCGCGAGCGCTTCGTCGGCGACGTCGGGACAGATGATGAAGGGGTCCTTGCCGCCCATCTCGAGGTTCACCCTCGCGTTCCTGGCAGCACACGCGATCCCGACCTTCTTTCCGGTCTCGACCGAGCCGGTGAAGGCGACGCAGTCGATCCCTTCGTGCTCGGCGATCGCGGCACCCGTCTCGCCGGCACCGGCGACCAGATTCACGGTCCCGGCCGGCAGCCCCGAGAACACGTCTGCGAGGGCGAGGGTGGAAAGCGGGGTCAACTCGGAGGGCTTGGCGACGATCGTGTTGCCGGCGGCCAGCGCGGGGGCGAGCTTCCAGAAGAGCAGGAGCAAGGGGTAGTTCCACGGCACGATGCATCCGACCACTCCGTGAGGTTCCTTGACCACGACCGCGAACTGGCTCGACTCGATCGGGGGGATGACCCGGCCGATCTCGGACCTCGCGATCTCGGCGTAGTAGTCCAGGCAGGCAGCGCACCATTCGACTTCGTCCCGGGATTCGGTCAGTGGCCGACCGATCTCGGTCGTCATCAGGATGGCCAACTCCTCGGTCTTCTCCCTCAGGCCATCGGCGATCCCCCTGAGCAGCGGCGCCCGGTCGACGGCCGGCATCGAGGCCCACTCCTTCGAAGCCGCCCGGGCGGCATCCACGGCCCTGTCGAGCTGAGCGGAGGAGGCCGAACCGACCGTTGCCACGATCTGCTCAGTCGCCGGGTTCTCGATTTCGAGCGCGGCACCGTCGCCGGCAACGCGTTCGCCTGCAATCAGAAGGTCAGTCTCGTATCCCATGAAGGGAACTTATGGGAAATCGGACCGCTTGGAAGTCATTCCCGCAAGCTCCGGGACGGGTGCCTCAGATCGGGATTGCGACCGAAGCCTTCTTGTCGTCATCGGCCCGCTTCTCGACCATCTTCTCGGCTCTGCGCTGTTGCAGGATCACGAAGGTCATCGCGATGATCGTGACCGCGAAGAGGATCGTCGCGATCACGTTCACCTGGACCGGGATCCCTCGCTGATTGGCACCGAAGATGTAGAGGGGGAACGTCACTTCTGCGCCGGCGTTGAAGTTCGAGATGACGAAGTCGTCCACCGAGAGGGCGAAAGTGAGCATCAGGGCACCGGCGATGCCGGGTGCGAGCAGGGGCAGAGTGATCCGGAAGAAGGTGGTCAAAGGTGCCGCCCCGAGGTCGGCTGCGGCCTCCTCGAGCCGTCGATCGAACCCGATCAGCCGTGACCTCACGACGATCACGGCGAAGCTGATCGAGAACATGATGTGGGCGATCAGGAGGGTCGTGAAGCCCAGTGCCGCCGACGCATAGACGAAGAGTGAAAGCAGCGCGGCACCGATCACGACCTCCGGAGTCGCGATCGGAATCACGATCAGCAGGTTCGCTGCCTTGCGGCCGAAGAACTCGTATCGGACGAGCGCCAGGGCGATCAGCGTCCCCAGGATCGTCGCCCCGAGCGAGGTGAAGAAGGCGAGCCGGATGCTCAGCCAGAGCGACCGGTTGATCTCCTCGTTGTCGAAGGCGCCGGCCCAGTACTGCGTCGTGAATCCGGCCCACTCGAAGTTGAACTTGCCGGTGGGATCGTTGAAGGAGAAGATCGCTATGACCACGATCGGGGCAAGCATGTAGAAGATCACGAGGATGCCGATGTAGAGGACGGCGTTCTCCCGTATGCGCGACCAGAGGTTCATGGTGGCCTACTTCGCCTCTTCCTCGTCGCCCATCAGAGCCTCGCTTCCGGCGAAACGGATGTAGAGCACCACGGCGATCATGATGATGATCATCAGCGAGAATGAAAGAGCCGCAGCGGTCGCGTAATCGTTGATCACCAGGTACTGGGCCTGGATCACGTTGCCGATCATCGACTGGTTCGTCCCTCCGAGGAAGGTTGCGTTCACGTAGTCGCCCACGGCCGGAATGAAGGTGAGGAGGACCCCGGCGACGATCCCCGGGGCGGTGAGGGGGAGGGTCACCTTGAGGAAGGTGAGGCGGGCCGATGCGTAGAGGTCCTTGCTCGCCTCGAGCAGGCGGAGGTCGAGGCGCTCGAGTGAGGCGTAGAGAGGGAGCACCATGAAGGGCAGGAAGTTGTAGGTCAAGCCGGCGATCACGGCCGCAGACGTCGCCAGGACGCGGCCGTCCTGGGGCACGAGCTGGAGGAACTTCAGGACTTCCACGACCGGGCTGTCGTCGGCGAGGATCGTCTTCCAGGCGATCGTCCTGATCAGGTAGGTGGTGAAGAACGGAGCGATCACGGCGAACAGCATCAGGTTCCGCCACCGCCCTCCCTTGAAGGCGATCGCATAGGCCAGCGGGTAGCCGAGCAGCAGACAGAGGATCGTCGCGGCGCCTGCGTAGAGGAACGAGCGACCGAACTGGGTCGAGTATTCCGAGATCGCGTCGGTGTAGTTGGAGAAGGCCCAGGTCCACGACCACCCGGACTCGAGCGAGCCGCTGCTGAGCGAGAACCATCCCATGAAGACCATGGGCACGACGAAGAAGAGGACGAGCCATAGAAGGCCCGGCCCCAGCAGTCCATATGGAACGAGTCGCCGGCGGAGCGTCGTCAAGGTTTCGTCCTCACCTCGATCTGAACGCTCCGCCGGCTCTCGTCTCGATGGTCAGGGCTTCAGCCCTCGACCACCGAAAGCCAGGCGTTCTCGACTTCCTTCTTCTGGGCCTCGTCACCAGGGGGTGATGTCTGGTTCGAGCACTTGCTCAGGAACTCCTCCGACGGGAAGATCAGGTCGCTCTCGGCGAGCGCCGGATCCTTCTTCTGGAGGATCTCCTTCACACCCTTGACCGGACTTATGTAGTTCACGTACTCCACGATCTGAGCCTGGTTCTCGGGCTCGTATACGTAGTTCATGAACTCGTAGGCCGCCGGGGAGTTGGGTGCTCCGACCGGGATCGACATGTTGTCCGACCACAGGATGCATCCCTGCTCCGGCTGGATGTACTCGATGTTCGGGTTGTCGGCCTGGGCCTGGACCGCATCGCCGGACCATCCGATCGCCGCCACGACGTCGCCCTTCGCCAGGTCCTGGACGTAGTCGTTGCCGGTGAACCGCCTGATCTGGCCGTCTTCCTTGGCCTGCTTGACCTTGTCGACGGCGGCAAGCCACTCCTCGGTCGAGGCTTCGGTCGGGTCGACTCCGTCGCCCTTCATGACCAGAGCGGCCGAGTCACGGAGCTCGTCGAGCATCGTGACCTTGCCCTTGTACTTGGGATCGAACAGGTCGTTTACCGACTTGATGTCCGGGGCGAGGTCGGTCCTGACCACGAGTCCGGTCATGCCCGACTGCCACGGGATCGAGTAGCCCCTGCCCGGATCGAAGGCCGGGTC
Source organism: uncultured Solirubrobacterales bacterium (assembly GCA_903939845.1). Taxonomy (GTDB): domain Bacteria; phylum Actinomycetota; class Thermoleophilia; order Solirubrobacterales; family 70-9; genus 67-14. The sequence continues at coordinate 137,671 of CAJAIJ010000037.1, read as the reverse complement.
CTGAAGGCTCGGGATCAGGTTGTCGAACACCGTCGTCAGCTCATTCGGATCGAGCTTCTGGAGGTAGCCCAGATCCCACATCTTCTGGGACATCCAGTCGGTGACCACGAGGATGCTCCGTCCACCGGAGTCGCCGTTGGAAAGGAGCGGCTGGACCTTGCCGAAGAAGTCCGTGTTCGAGTTGACGTCCTCGGTGTAGTTGACCTTGATACCGGTCTTCTTCTCGAAGTCGTTGACCGTCTCCTCGTCGATGTAGAGCGGCCAGTTGGAGATGTTGAGGGTCCCCGACGCCTTGCCACCCTGAGCGGTCGGCACATCGGTGTTGTCGGTCCCGCCAGTGCTGCCGCAGGCGGCGATGGTCAGGGCCGCCACGAGGCCTGCCGCGGCGATTGCCACCTTCATGAATGGGCGCTTCTCTTTCGCATTGGTCACTTGGTCTGATCCCCTTGGTCTTGTGTTTGCATTGGTTGGAAGTTCTCTGTCCCGTCTTCACCCGGGCTCTCGGTGACGAGGTGCATGTGCTCGGGCTCCCAGGAGAGGTAGACCCGGGCCCCTCCGCCGGGAAGGCGCTGGCGCTCTTCCTCACTTGCGTTGGGGACCAGGACGGTCAGCTTCGAGCCGTCGGCGACGGTGACCCCGAGCTGGGTCGCGGTGCCGAGGAAGAGAGAGCTCTCTACCACGCCCTCGATACCGGGCCTGTCGCCGGGAGCCTGACCGGGCGTCGAAACCTCGAGCTTCTCGGGCCTGACCACTGCGAAGAGCTCCTCGCCGGTGGTGAATCCGGCGGCATCCGGGGTCGAGACGGTCGGGCCGTCCTCGATCGCCACCTCGCTGCCCGAGATCACCCTGGCCGGAAGGAGGTTCGAAACCCCGATGAAGCCGGCGACGAAGGTCGTGGCAGGCTTCTCGTAGACCTCTTCCGGCCCGGCGCACTGCTCGATCCTGCCCTTGTTCATGATCGCGATCCGGTCCGACATGGTCAGGGCCTCTTCCTGATCATGGGTCACGTAGACGAAGGTGATCCCGACCTCTTCCTGAATCTTCTTGAGCTCGACCTGTAGGCCCTTTCGAAGCTTCAGGTCGAGGGCGCCGAGCGGCTCGTCGAGCAGGAGGACCTTGGGCAGGTTGACCAGAGCCCTTGCCAGCGCGACCCTCTGCTGCTGTCCGCCAGAGAGCTGCGCCGGCTTCCTGGTCGCCTCCCCCGAGAGACCTACCCGCTCGAGTTCGTCGGCAACCCTCCGCTTGATCTCGTCCTTCGGGACCTTCTTGCGCTTCAACCCGAAGGCGACGTTCTCTTCGAGGGTCATGTGGGGAAACAGCGCGTAGTTCTGGAAGACCGTATTGGTCGGCCGCTTGTAGGCCGGGAGACCCGCCACGTCCTGGCCGTCGATCAGGACCTCGCCCTGGGTCGGCTGCTCGAATCCGGCGATCATCCTCAGAGTCGTAGTCTTGCCGCAGCCGCTCGGTCCGAGCATCGTGAAGAACTCGCCGTCCCCGATCTCGAGGTCGATGTCATCGACGGCCGTGAAGGTCCCGAACTTCTTGGTCACGCCCTGGAGCTCGACACTGCCACGTCCATCTCCCGCGGCCGCAGGGCTGCCTGACCTTTCAGCGTCGGGGCGAGCGGGGGATGTCTCCATCGTCTCCTTGTCTCCTTCTCGGGCCTTGCGGTCCCGATACGGCCTGAACGACCGAACCTGACATCGGAATCTATGGCATCGGAACCTCGATTCGCAACCGGGTGCCGGCAGGATCGCCCGGGGCGACGCCGGCGTGTGCCGGTCGAAGTCCTCCGGACGGCCCTGCAAAGTCGTCCGGAAAGCCCCGCGGTGGTCTAATCTGGACGTAGTTTCCCTCCATACCGGAGGAAGAACAGGAGATATAGATGGAGCCTTCGGCAACAGCACAGGAACTCGACATCGATCAGCTTCAGGAGCAGGCACGCCGCCACCTCTGGATGCACTTCTCGCGCATGGGCGCCTACGACGCGGAGCACGAGATACCGATCATTGCCAGGGGTGATGGCGCCTATGTCTGGGATGCCCACGGCAAGAAGTACCTCGACGGTCTTTCCGGCCTGTTCTGCGTCAATGCCGGACATGGCAGGCCCGAGCTGGCCGAGGCCGCTGCCAGACAGTTCGAGGAACTCGAGTTCTACGTCCTCTGGAGCTACGCGCACCCCCGCGCGATCGAGCTCGCCACCAAGATCGCCGACCTGGCCCCCGGCGACCTGAACCGGGTCTTCTTCACCAACGGCGGTGCCGAGTCGGTCGAGTCGGCGCTCAAGCTGGCCCGCAACTACCACCGGATGCATGGCCACGGACAGAAGACGAAGGTGATCGCTCGCAAGATCGCCTACCACGGAACCACCCTGGGGGCCCTGTCTGCGACCGGCGTTACCGAGATGAAGGCACAGTTCGAACCGGTAGCCCCCGGTGCCGTCCACGTCGCCAACACGAACATGTATCGCTATCCCGAGGATCGCGACCCGATGGATCTCGCAAACGCGATCGAGGAGGCAATCGCCTTCGAGGGAGCCGAGACGGTGGCGGCCGTGATCCTCGAACCGGTTCAGAACGCGGGCGGATGTTTCGTACCGCCGGAGGGCTACTTCCAGCGCGTCCGTGAGATCTGTGACGAGCACAACGTCCTCCTGATCTCGGACGAGACGATCTGCGCCTGGGGCAGGCTCGGCCACTTCTTCGGCTGCGAGCGGTTCGGCTACCAGCCCGACATCATCACCACCGCGAAGTCGATCACCTCGGCCTACGTGCCGATGGGTGTGATGATCGTCTCCGACCGGGTCGCCGAACCCTTCATGCAGCCCGGCAACGAGATGTTCGCCCACGGCTATACCTTCGCCGGCCATCCGATCGCCTCCGCGGTCGCACTGGCCAACATCGAGGTGTTCGAGCGGGATGGCCTCTGCGAGCACGTCCTTGCCAAGGAGGGCGAGTTCGGGGAGATGCTCGAAAGCCTCTCCGACCTGCCGATAGTCGGCGATGTCCGGGGGGTCGGCTTCTTCCGGGCGATCGAACTGGTCAAGGACAAGGAGACCAAGGAGACCTTCAACGACGAGGAGGCCGAGTACCTCCTTCGGGGCTTCCTTTCAGGTGAGCTCTACTCACGGGGGTTGATCTGCCGGGCCGACGACAGGGGAGACCCCGTGATCCAGCTGGCACCGCCCCTGATCTGCGACACCCAGCAGTTCCAGGAGATGCACGATGTCCTGAGGCCAGTCCTCGAAGAGGCATCGGAGCGAATGCACAAACGCTGAGTCGGCCAGGCTGACGGCAGACGGATTCACCCACCGGAGGTGTCGAAGTGAAGGTCGGAGTTCCCAAGGAGATAAAGCCGGACGAGTACAGGGTCGCGATGACCCCTTCGGGCGTGCGGGAAATGGTCGAGCACGGACACGAGGTGATCATCGAGACCACCGCCGGTGAGGGCAGTGCGATTCCCGATGCCGATTTCGAAGCCCAGGGGGCCCGGATCGCACCCGATGCAGCTGCCGTGTTCGAGCAGAGCGAAATGATCCTCCACGTCAAGGAGCTCCAGGCCCCCGAGATCGAGATGCTCAGGCCGGACCATCTGTTGTTCACCTATCTCCACCTTGCACCCGACCCTGAGCAGACGGCCGGACTGGTCCGCTCCGGTGCCACCTGCATCGCCTACGAGACCGTGGAGGATGGCAAGGGAGGACTGCCCCTGCTCGCTCCGATGAGCGAGATCGCCGGCCGGATCGCCACCCAGGCGGGAGCCTTCATGCTCGAGAAGCCGCTGGGCGGCCGCGGGGTCCTGCTCGGGGGCGTCCCCGGTGTCGCGGCCGCGAACGTGGTCGTGATCGGTGGCGGGGTGGTCGGCACCAATGCCGCGATGATCGCGATGGGGATGCTGGCGGACGTATTCATCCTCGACCGCTCGCTCGATCGTCTCAGGCATCTGGATGAGCTCTATTCCCGTGAGGCATCGACCGTCTACTCGACCACGCTCGCAGTGGAGGAGCTCCTGCCGAAGGCCGATCTGGTGGTCGGTGCCGTCCTCGTCCACGGGGCCAAAGCGCCCTGGGTGATCAAGCGAGAGCAGCTGTCGCTGATGAAGCCCGGTGCCGTTCTGGTCGATGTCGCGATCGACCAGGGAGGGTGTTTCGAGACGTCACGCCCGACCACCCACCGGGATCCGGTCTTCGAGGTCGACGGCATCACCCACTACTGCGTCGCCAACATGCCTGGTGCCGTTCCGATCACCTCGACCTACGCCCTCACCAACGCCACCCTGCCGTATGCACTGAAGCTGGCCGACCATGGGTTGGAGGCGGCCGTGATGGCGGACCCGGGTCTCAAGCCGGGGATCAACGTAGCCGAAGGCCAGGTCACACTCGAGCCCGTCGCCGAAGCCACCGGCCACGAGTACGTAGCCGCCGAGAAGGTCCTCGGCTGGGGCTGAGACAGGGGGCCGCGATTTCGGATCGCGGCCATGCTGTGGTTACATTGGTCGGGCTGGCCCGGGCCCGCCTGTCTGCTGCGAGCTGTTGACAAAGAGGATTCAGACGAGAGGAGCAACATGAGCATCGAGGAGAAGATCGTCCGCTTTCTGACCGGGGAGCTGAAGCTCCAGAACATGATCAACGGCGAGTTCGTGGATCCGGTCGAGGGACAGACCGAAGAGGTGATCGATCCGTCCACCGGGAAGGTGATCGCCTCTGCGCCGCTCTCGACCGAGGAAGACGTCAATCGGGCAGTCAAGGCCGCCAAGGACGCGTTCGAGGGTCCATGGAGGAACACGACCCCGGGCGAGCGATCGAACCTGCTGCTCCAGCTCGCCGACGCGATCCTCGAGGCAGGTGACGAGCTGACCGAGCTCGAGTCTGTCGATGCCGGCAAGCCCCGCCAGGCCTTCATCGACGAGGAGCTCGAGACCACGGCCGACCACCTGCGCTTCTTCGCTTCGGCCGCCCGTAACCTCGAGGGCAAGGCCGCGATGGAATACGCGACCGGCCACACCTCGTTCATCCGCCGTGAGCCGGTCGGCCCGGTGGCCCAGATAACGCCCTGGAACTACCCGCTGATGATGGCGATCTGGAAGATCGGACCGGCGCTCGCGACCGGGAATACCCTCGTGCTCAAGCCGGCCGAGTCGACCCCGGTCTCGACCCTCCACACGCTCGCCAGGCTCTGTGCAGAGATCTTCCCTCCGGGAGTGACCAACTTCATCGGGGGCCACGGCGACCCGGCCGGATCGGCCCTGGTCACCCATCCCGACATCCAGATGGTCTCCCTGACCGGGTCGGTCGGCACCGGAAAGTGGATCGCGCGGGAGGCTGCCGATTCCCTGAAGCGTGTCCACCTCGAGCTCGGAGGCAAGGCTCCGGTCATCGTGTTCGACGACACCGACATCCCGACCGCGACCGAGCTGATCGCGGCCTATGGACTGTTCAACGCCGGTCAGGACTGCACCGCGGCATGCCGGATCCTCGCCGGACCGAAGATCTACGACGACTTCGTGGCTGCGCTTTCGGAAGAGGCCGGTGGATATGTGCTCGGTGACCTGGCCGACGAGGCGACGATGCTCGGTCCGGTCAACTCCGAGAAGCAGCTCGATCACGTGACCGGTTTCCTCGAAAGGACGCCGGGCCATGCCGAGATCGTGACCGGCGGGGGCAAGGCCGACAGGCCTGGCTTCTATGTCGAGCCGACCGTCGTCGCAAACATGCAGCAGGACGATGAGATGGTCCAGAACGAGATCTTCGGTCCGGTCATGACGGTCCAGCGCTTCACCGACGAGGAGGAGGCCATCAAGTGGGCCAACGGGACCAACTACGGTCTCGCCTCTTCGGTCTGGACCCGGGACATCGGCCGGGCGATGAGGGTCACCAACGCGCTCCGGTTCGGGGCGGTCTGGGTGAACGACCACATCATCATGGCTCCCGAGATGCCACACGGCGGCTACAAGGAGTCCGGTTACGGCAAGGACATGTCGATGTACTCCCTGGAGGACTACACCGAGATCAAGCACGTGATGATCAACCTCGACTGAGTTCCGGTCCGATCGTCGTGTGTCGAAGGAGGGCGCCTCGGGGCGCCCTTTTTCGTGGGCGGACTCAGGTGCCGCCGTCGCGCAGCGAGACGACCCCGCCGATCACTCCGAGGTAGGCCGTGCCGTCTTCCGCGAGGGTGATCCCGGCGTAGTTGTTGTTGTAGAGCAGTCCAGACCCGGCGAACCGTTCGAAGACGGTCCTTCCCGTCCGGTAGTCGATCGCCGTCCAGTAGTAGCCCAGGGCACCCGAGGGGTCGGGAGGCCGGGTGTAGGCGTAGATCAAGCCGGTCTCCGCCGACATCTTCGGAACGACCGTCGGTGCCCGGACCTCGCTGTTGGTCCAGACCTTCCGGCACGACTTTCCGTTGCGGGCGATGTCGACCCGGGCGAACCCCGGTTCGGTGATGGCATTCACGGTTTCGGGATTGAACGGGTCGCGGTAGCCGTAGTTGTTCTCGACGATCAGCGACCGGCCGATCCCGATCAGGGAGTTCTCGCTCGCCCCTGCGCCCTTGCCGAACACCGGGACCTCGCAGACCTTGCGCTGGAGGCCCCTGGCCAGTTTCCTGCCGGTCCGATAGACGACCACGTTCATCGGATCGGCGTTGTCGGTGATCGAGATGAGGCCACCCCTGAGGATCGTCGGAGTCGTTCCGGTTCCGGCATCGGCCTGACCGGGCTTGGTCTTGCCGGTGTTCCGGTAGCGGACGCTCCACTCGATTCGCGGCCTCCCGTCCCGGCCGGCCCAGAGCCGGTGCAGCCGTCGGTCGGAGGCGATGTAGACGGCACCGGAATCGATTGCGAACGAATTCTGGACCCGCTCCTTCAGCCTGATCGTCCGGATCTTCCCGGTTCGCCTCTCGATCGTCCCGACGGTTCCGGACTGCTTGGTCACGAACCAGATCCGTCCCCTGAAGTCGGGCAGGACCGAGGAGATCCTCTCCCGGGAAGGGTTGGCCACTCCGGAGAGGTCGAAGGTCCTTTCGAGCCGGAAGCCGTCACCGGCCTCGGTCTGGGCCAGCACGAAGAGCTGGTTGGTCTTGGTCGGAACCCAGATCCTGTCGCGCTCGTCGAGGAAGAAGTAGCCACCGGAGGTGTAGTCCTGGAAGGCCGGAGTGTCACCGAGGGGAGGACCGTCCGGAAGGTCATAGGTCGCGATCGTCTCCAGGGTGTCCGGGTCGATGATCCTGGCCTGGGGTGGGGCCACGATCGAAGGGCAGACGCTGACCAGGCGGCCACGCTGGTCGGTGGCGAGTGTTGCGCAGATACCCGGCCCGCCAGACCCCGAGGCCGTTACCGGATTCAGACCGGTCGGACCGGGACCCGGGTAGGCATCGGTCATCCAGGTGTCGTTGTGGATGTTGCTGAACGGGTTCTTCGCGAGGAAGGGATTCTGCGGCGGCCTGCGGTAATCCTCGACCGGTTGCGAATCGGCGGCACTGCCCGAGTAGGCCGGGAGCGATGGAGTCGGCGGGAAGTTAGAGATCGGCGCCGCCGCAGCGGTCCCGGCGAAGCCGAGCAGCATCATGAGGACGGCCATGCCCGTCACGGCAGCGCACCGCAGGTCGCGGCGCTCACGGCTCCGACGCTCTCCCATACCTTCAGGATAACCGCCCGAATCGAGTGAGGTTGCGGTGCCCCGGGAGGCTCCCGTTGCCCTCAGAGGCCCATCGTCTTGGAGATGATCTCCTTCATGATCTCGTCGGTGCCGCCGCCGATCGGCCCGAGCCGTGCGTCCCGCAGGTCCCGTTCGACCCCGTACTCGCGCATGTAGCCCCACCCGCCGAAGATCTGAACGGTCTGGTCGGCTATGTCGACCAGCGCCCGCTGGGTCATCAACTTCGCCATCGATACCTCTCTGGTCACGTCCTCGCCCTCGACGAACCGCCTCAGGGTGTCGTAGGTGAGTGCCCGGGATGCTGCCGTCGTGGTGGCCATCTCGGCGATCTTGTGACGCGTCACCTGAAAGCTCGAGACCGACCGCCCGAACGCCTCGCGTTCGCTCGAATACGCGATCGCCTTGTCGATCAGCCCGTCCATCGCCCCGACCGCTCCGATCGCCATCAGGAGCCTCTCCCAGGCGAAGTTGGCCATGATCAGGCCGAAGCCACCGTTCTCCTCTCCAAGCAGGTGTTCATCGGGGACCTCCACGTCGGTGAAGGAGAGCTCTCCGGTATCGGAGGAATGCCACCCGAGCTTCTCGAGCTTGCCGGTGACCTCGTACCCCGGCATGTCGCTCTCGAGGACCAGGAAGGAGATCCCGCCGTGTCCACCCTCCTCGGTCGTTCGGCAGGCACAGACCAGGAAGTCGGCCCTGACGCCGTTGGTAATGAAGGTCTTCGATCCGTTGACGACCCAGCCGCCGTCCACCTTGACCGCACGAGTTCGGATGTTGGCGACGTCCGACCCGGCACCCGGCTCCGTAATCCCGAGCGCTCCGATCTTCTCACCGCGGACACCGGGCACGATCCACCTCTGTCGCTGCCACTCGTCCCCGAACTCGAATACCGGCGGCATCGCGATCGACGCGTGGGCGTTCAGGCCGGCAGCCACCCCTCCCGAGGCACCACGCCTGGAGAGCTCTTCGACCCAGATCGCATCGTCGAGATGGGTTCCGCCCTGACCTCCGTATTCCGTCGGGAACTTGAGGCCCAGGAATCCGAGCTCCCCGCACCTCTCATAGAGCTCCCGGGGGAACTCGCGCCTCTCCTCCCACTCGGCGACGTGGGGTTCGATCTCGTTTACGACGAATCGCCGCACCGACTCTCTGAGCTCGGAGTGGTGCTCCTCGAATGGGGGAGGGATCCTGCCTTGGTCCATCCCGGTGGAGGATAGTCCCGGGGATGCCGCCGGGTCTGCGCGGTGGCCACAAAAAGACGAAAGCCCCGGGACCCGGGGCTTTCGCGAGATCTCTGGACTCCGTTCGGTTCTAGTAGCCGACCGGGGAACGTGCCATGAAGGTGCCCGAGGTCGACCTCATGCTGGTGCTCCAGCCCGGGCCGTCGCCCGGAGTCATCGAGGTATCGAACCTGAGACCTGCGACGACCATGTACATGTGCCCGGGATTCGTGTAGATCGTTATCCATTTGCCGACCCCAGACTTGCCCCAGCCGTAGAAGCCGGAAGACGGGAGCGGGCTGGAAAGGAAACGGCCGCCTCTCAGCGCGTAGCTGACCGAGCCGGAGCAGTCGTAGCCGGTGTCCTCGAAGCTTCCGTGGCCACCGCCATACCGGTAGGGCTTGTTCCGAATCCGGTTGGCGGCCTCGATCACTGCCTTGACTCTGGGCGGGGCCGAAGCCGGCGGGATCGCCTTGCCGTTGACGAGGCGAGCCTTCTTGAACACGAAGCACTTGCCGGTCGAAAGGCCCAGGCCTCCGGTGGAGGTCTCGCCGCAGTCGACGGTCCGCTTGCTTGCGTCCGCCCTCTCGGTTCCGGCCACGAGTCCGAGGCCGATCAGGAGGGAGGCGATGGCCGCAAGTGCGACGGTGATGGTTCCGCGGTTTCTGACGAGGGGTGTCATGAGGGGTTTGTCGAATGAATGACTGATTGGTTTCTCCTTTGACTGCCTGCGGGGTTAGCTGACGGGCTGGCGCTCCTTGAGGAGACAGCGCTCCCACCTGATCGGTGGATTCGCCCCTGATACTTGGTTCCCCCGCTCCCCGGAACCAGTGGCTCCGGAGACTCGGCGTTGTCGGTCCTTGACCGTGCAGAATCATAGAGGATTGTGTGGTCATTCGCTAACAAACCGTCGGAATCCTCTATTTTGCAGGCAATTAATTGGCCATTTCGGAGACTGCCTGCCGTGTCTACGAACCTCATCCGTCCATTGTTGCCCCGATTCGCGCCACTGTTGGGCCCCGCCCGACGCTGGTAGGTTTCGGCCGGTGGAAGTGACCGGAAAGCGGGTTCTCCTCACCGGGGCCACTGGAGGCCTGGGTCGGGCGATGGCCCTTCGGATCGCCGGCGCCGGTGGCGTCCTCGTCCTCTCGGGCCGGGACGGCGAGAAGCTCGATGAGTTGGCAGGGGAGCTCCCGGGAGATGGACATGTCGCCTGCGTGGTCGACCTGGGCTCCCCCGGCGGGGCCGAGCAACTGATCAGGGAAGCCGGATCCGTCGACTGCCTCGTCGCCAACGCGGCCCTGCCTGCCACCGGCCAGCTGGATGAACTCGACTCGGCCCAGGTCGCCCGGATGTTGAGGGTCAACCTCGAGGCTCCGATCCATCTGACCCAGGCCGTCCTGCCCGGGATGATCGAGAGGGGAGAGGGCAAGGTCGTACTGGTCGGGTCGCTCTCGGGCAAGGCCGGCAGCCCACGCTCATCCGTCTACAACGCGACCAAGTTCGGACTCCGAGGTTTTGCCTTCGGACTCAGGACCGACCTGGTCGGGACCGGGGTGGGGGTGACGGTGGTCGCGCCCGGGTTCGTCCGCGATGCCGGCATGTTCGCGGACACCGGGGTGAAGGCTCCCCGGGTGATGGGTACGACGACTCCGGGGAAGGTGGCCGATGCCGTGTCGAGGGCGATCCGCGAGGACCGGGCCGAGATAACGGTCGCGCCGGCCTTCCAGCGGCTGCTCGCCCACATCGGTCTGCTCAGCCCCCGCCTGGCCCACCGGGCCCAGTCGAGCGAGGCCGGTCGCCGGACCGCAGAAGAACTCGCCTCGCGCCAGACCGACAAGCGCTGAGGTCCTCGGGACCGCTCAGCGGCGAGGTGCGTATCTTGGAGGCATACTCCCGATGCCCCTCATGGTCTTCTCGATCCTTCCGGGGCCGTTGATGGAGACGAAAACCAGGACTGAAACGAGGAAGATCTGACGATGGGCGATTCATTCGGAGCGGCGGCAAATCTCGAAGTCGGAGGCAAGGACTACCGAATCCACCGGCTCGACGCACTCTCCGACAGGTTCGACGTCGCCCGCCTTCCCTACTCGCTGAAGGTCCTGCTGGAAAACGTCCTCCGGCTCGAAGACGGCGAAACCGTTACTTCGGCCGACGTCGAGGCGATTGCCTCCTGGGACCCCGCTGCCGATCCCTCGGTCGAAATTCCGTTCCAGCCGGCCAGAGTCCTGATGCAGGACTTCACCGGTGTTCCCGCCGTCGTCGACCTGGCCGCGATGCGCGATGCCATGGCCGAGATCGGCGGTGACCCGGCTGCCATCAACCCGTTGGTCGACGTCGACCTCGTGATCGACCACTCGGTACAGGTCGACGCGTTCGGAAACGGAATGGCATTCCAGGTCAATGCCGAGAAGGAGTTCGACCGCAATCGCGAGCGCTACGAGTTCCTGAAGTGGGGCCAGCAGTCCTTCGACAACTTCCGGGTCGTCCCGCCCGCCACCGGCATCTGCCACCAGGTGAACCTCGAGTACATCGCCCGGGTCGTCTACTCCTCGACCAGTGGCGACGTCACCGATGCATACCCCGACACCCTGGTCGGGACTGACTCGCACACCACGATGGTCAATGGCCTGGGCGTACTGGGTTGGGGCGTGGGGGGCATCGAGGCCGAGGCCGCGATGCTTGGTCAGCCCGTCTCGATGCTGATCCCGCAGGTCGTCGGAGTCCGGCTCGACGGCAGGCTCCCGACCGGGGCGACCGCCACCGATCTCGTGCTGACGGTCACCGAGATGTTGCGGGAGCGGGGGGTCGTGACCAAGTTCGTCGAGTTCTACGGACCGGGGCTCGCGACGCTACCCCTTGCCGATCGGGCGACGATCGGCAACATGTCGCCGGAGTTCGGCTCTACCTGTGCGATCTTCCCGCCCGACGCCGAGACCCTCAACTACCTCGACCTGACCGGCCGACCGACCGAGACGATCGAGCTGGTCGATGCCTACACGCGGGAGCAGGGCATGTTCCACACCCCGGATTCGCCCGACCCCGTCTTCTCCGACACCCTCGAGCTGGAGCTCGACTCGGTCGTCCCCTCGATCGCGGGACCGAAGCGCCCCCAGGACAGGGTCTCGCTGGTCGACGCCAAGTCGGCATTCCTGGAGTCCCTGGCCGAGTTCGACTCCGAGGCGGCCAATGACCTCAGCCCGCTCGACGAGGCTCTGGAGGAATCCTTCCCGGCCTCCGACCCCCCGGCCGAGGAGGTCGGCGACGTCGATGCCGCACCGGCCCATGCACCTCACCTGGCAGTGATCGAGCGCACCAGCCGTGACTCGATCTCGGTCACCCTCGAGGATGGCACTTCGTTCGAGCTCGACCACGGAAAGGTCGTAATCGCGGCGATCACCTCCTGCACGAACACTTCGAACCCGTATGTGATGGTGGCGGCCGGCCTGCTGGCGAGGAACGCACTCGAGCGGGGCCTCGAGCGCAAGCCCTGGGTCAAGACCTCCCTGGCGCCGGGCTCGACCGTGGTCACCGATTACCTCGATCGGGCCGGGCTTACCGAACACCTGAACGGACTCCAGTTCAATCTGGTCGGCTACGGCTGCACCACATGCATCGGTAACTCGGGTCCGCTCGATCCCGCGATGTCGGCCGCTATCGAGGAGAACGATCTCGTCGTCTGTTCGGTCCTGTCCGGAAACCGGAACTTCGAGGGACGCATCAGCCAGGACGTCAAGGCCAACTACCTGGCGTCTCCGCCGCTGGTCGTCGCATACGCACTGGCCGGCCGGATGGACATAGACCTCGACACCGAGCCGCTCGGCTTCGACCCGGACGGCAACGCCGTCCTGCTCTCGGACATCTGGCCCGAGTTCGAGGAGGTCGACCGGGTCGTCGGCGAATCGATCCGGAGGGAGATGTTCACCGACAGCTACGCCGGGGTCTTCACCGGGGCCGAGGAGTGGCAGGAGGTAGCCGTGCCCGAGGGCGACATCTACGCCTGGCCCGACTCCACTTACGTGAGGCGACCCTCTTTCTTCGAGGACATGCCGGCCGACCCACCCGGTGTCGAGCCGATCGAGGGGGCAAGGGTTCTCGCCCTGCTCGGGGACTCGATCACGACCGATCACATCTCTCCGGCCGGGGCGATCAAGAAGGACAGCCCGGCCGGCCAGTGGCTGATCGAGCAGGGGATCGGACCGGCCGACTTCAACTCCTACGGGTCCCGCCGGGGCAACCACGAGGTGATGGTCCGGGGCACCTTCGCCAACATCAGGCTGAGGAACCTCCTCGTAGAGCGCTCCGGCGGCTACACGCGATACATGCCCGAAGGAGAGGAGACCTCCATCTTCGAAGCCGCCATGCGATACGCCGACGAGGGGGTCCCCCTGATCGTTCTGGCCGGCAAGGAGTACGGCTCGGGCTCATCACGAGACTGGGCCGCAAAGGGCACGAAGCTGCTCGGCGTTCGGGCCGTGATCGCCGAGAGCTACGAGCGGATACATCGCTCGAACCTGATCGGCATGGGGGTCCTGCCCCTGGAGTTCCCGTCAGGCCAGACCGCCGAGTCGCTCGGGCTCACCGGCGAAGAGGTCTTCTCGGTCGGCGACCTCGAGGATGGCCAGGCGAAGACGGTGATGGTCACCGCTGAGCGTGAAGGTGCGGAACCGATCGTGTTCGAGGCGACCGTCCGGCTCGACACTCCGAACGAGATCCGCTACCTGCTCAACGGCGGGATCCTCCAGACCGTCCTGCGCGACCTCAACTCACGCTGATTCCGGGCCGGCTCAGCCGGCTACGGGCTGGGGTGGCTTCGGCTTCCGCGGCACCACGATCCGGACCGTCTTGCTCTGCCTTCCGTCGACGACGTTCTCGCCGGAGAGCGTCACCGGGGCGGTGGCCGAGGTAGTCCTGCTCGAGAACCCGCGGGTCAGGACCGAGAACTGCCTAGACCTGTCGGGATCGAGGCGGCCGATGGTCCAGCAGGCCTTCCTGCCGGGGCCGATCTTCGCACCCGGGGCTCTGACTATCTTCAGGGCGCGGGGGAGCCTCTGGCATACCACCGAGTCGTAGGCCGAAGTATCCGAAGTGTTGCTGACGGTGATTCCGAAGGCGAACTTGCCACCGGATCTGGCCTTCTTCCTGTTCACCGTCTGGTCGAGCTTCAGGCGGGTCTTGCCGGAGGTCACCTCGAACGAGGAGGTGTCGGACTGGTTGGCCTGGTTCGGGTCGGGCCTCGGAGAGCTCACCGAGGCCGAGTTCGTGATCGTCTCGCCCGCGAATGCCGGACCGGGCCTCACGGTCAGGGCAAGTGTCCGGGATTCGTCGAGCCCGAGCGCGCCGAGGTTGCAGGTAAGGGTCGTTTCCTCGACTCCGCATCCATCCGGGAGGGAGACGATCGCAAGGCCGGCAGGCAGCTCGTCCTCGAGTATCACCGGGTCGGCATCGAGCGGGCCGAAGTTCTGGACGATGAAGGTCCAGGTCACGGTCTGGCCGGCCTCGACCGAGTCCGCACTGGCCGTCTTGCTCATCGCGATGTCGGCGAACGGGAGGGGTATGACCGTGACCGAGGAGGAGTTGTTGTCCGGGTTCGAGTCGGCTTCGCTCGAATAGGCGGAAGCCGTGTTGATGACTGGTACACCGGCGCTGGCGGGAGCCAGAGTTCCGATCAAGGTGAGCGTTGCGGTCGCCCCGACGGCCAGAGGGCCATCGTAGGTGCAGGACAGGGTCCCTCCTGCTTCCGCGGCCGAGCAGAAAGCAAACCCCGGCCCGATGACTTCGGCCGGAAGGAACAGTTCAGGGATCTGCTCGTTGACTACGACTCCGTCGGCATCGGAAGGCCCGTTGTTGGTGATGTCGATCGTGTAGCTGAAAGCCTCGCCGGCGATCGGGTCGGTGCCCGCCGTCTTGACGACCTCGATGTCCGAGGCGGCCGCGGCATCGAAGGTGGCCGAAGACTCGTTGTTGTCGGGCCTCGGGTCTGCCTGGTCGCCTTCGACCGACGCCGTGTTGAGCAGTCCCGAAGAGTCGTCGAAGTCGACCGTCGCCGAGATCTCGACCGTTGCAGTGCCGCCCGTGGCCAGGTTGCCGATCTCGCAGAGCACCGAAGAGGTCGTGACCGTCGGACAGGTTCCCTGAGACGGTGTTGCCGTCACGTCGATCAGACCGCTGAAGGCCCAGGAGTCCTCGACGGTCACTCCCGTCGCATTCGAAGGCCCGGCATTCGCGACCTCCAGGGTGTAGGTGACCCTCTGACCGGGGAGGACCGTCGCCGGAGCAACCGTCTTGACGATCGAGAGGTCACTGGAGGTCGGTGGGACCGGCAGGAAGTCGACCGCGAGGTTGTTGCCGGGCGTGTTGTCTCCGCCGCCCGCCACCTCGGCTTCGTTGGTGAAGGTTGCCGGGGGCGAGGCAACGACGGTGCCCGTGACCTGAATCCCCGGGTAGGAGGCTCCGGTTGCCACGACATCGGTGCGGGTACAGGACAGGTTCAGCCCGCTCGTTGCAGAGCAGTTCCAGCCCGGTGCCGAGGTGATGTTGATCGCCGAGAAGGCTGCGGGGTCGAACGAGTCGGTCACGGTCACGGCCGAGCCGTCGGTCGAGGCCGTGCCGACGTTCTCGACTCCGAGCGTGAACTCGACATCGACTCCCACGATCGGCACGACATGGTTCTTCGACATCTCGAGGTCAGGGGCGATCACTTCGTTCACGACCGTGTTCGACTCAGCCGTCTGGGGCGTGCTGAGCGTCTGCGAGAGGAACTCCGCCTCGCCCGTGTTCGAGATCGCGGTCCCGGATGGCAGGTCGCCGACCGTCACCTCGAACGTGATCGTCGTCGTGGTGGCCGGTCCGCCCGCGGCCGAGAGCGTGCCGCCCGAGGTGTTCGATGCACCCTGGCCCAGTCGGAACCGGACCGAGTTCGAGGCCGGCAGGAACTCGGCCAGGTCGTCTCCGATCGCGTCGGTCGGCGAGGCGGGCGCATTGGGGCCAGAGGTGATCTTCAGGCTTCCCGGGGCATAGGTCGTGCCGCCGGGGATCGTGTCGGTGGCGATGAACTGGGTCGCACCGTCGCCGCCCGAGTTCGTGTACTGGAGCTGGTAGCGCAGGACATCCCCGGACCTCGCCGGCTGGGCCGGGTTGGTGATGTTCTGGACCGTCTTGACGGCCGCGATCGTCGGCGAGAAGATTTCGGTCGCGAAGGTCACCACGTGTGGCATGTACTGGTCCCTGTTGGTCTGCAGCCTGATCGCGGCGCTCGTGGCCCCGTTGGCCAGAATCCCGTCGGCGTTCACCTGCACGGCGTCGAAGCCGAGCTGGTTGTTGTAGTCGGGGTCCTTGTCGGTCAGCAGGACGCCATTCTCCGAGATCGAGCTGTTGAAGAAGTTGTTGGCAGGGTTGGTGGCACTCGAGAGCACCGTCCCGTTCAGGGTCGCGCTGTCTCCGGTCGAGCCCCGATCTCCTTCGTAGGTCACGAATCCGACATTGGTTCTGACCGGGCCAGAGGCCGGGGTCTGGAACCCGGTCACCCCGATCGTCTTGGTCTCGCCCTGGCTAACGGTTTCGAGGCCGTCGAAGATCGTCAGGTTCCGGGCCGGTTCGGAAGGGTCGCGGTAGGCGACGACGATCGCCCAGCCACCGCCCCGGTCCTCGCCGGTGCCGGTCTGGACGTTGCCGACCGTGTAGGAACCGGAACCCGCTCCTGTCACCTGGTCAGTGATGTCCACGAAGGCCGCGTACTTGCCCGAGGTCGAGTTGTCGACCGATGCCGTGAGCGTCTGGAACCCGAGGAGGCCCGGCACGCGGAGCCGGACGGTCCCGCGGGCGGAGGGCGTCGGTGCGGCCGTGCCGCCAACCCCGGCCGTGGTCTGGCCGTCGTAGTACAGCCCGGCGAACAGGACCTGTGCCCCCGAGGGGATCGTCAGCACTGCCGAGGACGAGTTGAAAGTAGCCGGGTCGCCGTCGATGTCGACGTAGCGCATGTTGAACTGGTTGTTGTTGAGGGTCGATCCCGTCCCCGCCTGTGCCGCGGGGCACCTGGAGTCGGAGTCCGGGCAGGTCATGACGGTGTTGGCCGCGAAGGTGATTGCGCCCTGGACGTTCTGGGTGAATCTGGGGGAGAACGGGCGATCGGCCGCTGCAGGGCCGGCGACTGCGAGCAGGAGGGATGAGATCACTACCAATACGAATGCGATCGAGATTGGGCGGCGGTGCGAGCGTCCCTCGAGATCGATGCGACCAAATCCTGACTTCATCCTCTGTGTACTCCTCTTTCGGTTTCGTCAATCCATTGATGAGATCCCGCAAACTACCTGAGATACAGGCGATCTGCCGGAGTTGTCACCGGCAGCTGCGAAGAGGGGGATCGAAGAAGTTCGGCGGGTGAGGGTCGCGGGAGGCAGGGGGTCCGCGCGACCCTCACCACGCCAGCGCGTCGGTAGCCAGGGAGGGATGCCGACGCGACGCTTCCGGGGACTCAGCCACCGGAAGCGGGCTTTAGAAATTTTTGAGCAAGGGCACGGGTGCCTGCCTTACCTGCTCCTCCCTTTGACCCGGGGCCCTAATCCCCGGCGTTCGACTGGTGAACACCTTCTGTATACACCGGTTTGCCCGAGTAGTCAATAAATCGACCGGTGGCTTCCACCCGAATTTAAGGTCGAAAACCCCTCGTTCCCGGATCCGGAAGCGCCTTCGTCTTCGGAAACCCGCTCCAGGGAGATATCGGGACTCAGGCCCCGACCGTGAGAGCGGTCAGGACGATTCTCTCCTGCTCGCGCACATGTGTCACCGAGTAACCCTCTCCGGGACTCGACCTGCCCGGTCTGCCCACGTACTCGAGAGCGACTCCATCCGGCAACAGGTCCGGCAGACGCCTTCTCATCACGCTCCAGGCACCCATGTTCTTCGGCTCCTCCTGAACCCAGACGACCTCCTTGAGGTTCGGGTAGGAGGCGATCATCTGCTCGACCTGTTCCTCGGCGAACGGATAGAGCAGCTCGACCCTCCCGACCGCGACGTTCTCGGCGCCCTCCCGGGCCTCGGACGAGTCGAGGTCGTAGTAGATCCGGCCGGAGCAGAGGACCAGACGCTCGACCTTCTTGCGTCGCTTGACAGCGCGGGGATCCTCGAGGATGAAGTGGAAGTGCTCGTTGACGAGCTGGTCGAGGCGGGCGGCGGCGGCCGGCTGCCTGAGGAGACCCTTGGGGGTGAAGACGACCAGGGGTCTCGGCTTCCTGATCATCGCCTGACGCCTGAGCAGGTGGAAGTACTGGGCGGCGGTCGAGGGATTCGCGATCCGCATGTTGCCCTCGGCCGCCAGCGAGAGGAAACGCTCCATCCTGGCGCTCGAGTGCTCGGGACCGGCACCTTCGTGTCCGTGCGGCAGAAGCATCGTCAGCCTCGTGGTCAGGCCCCACTTCGCCTCGCCCGAGGCGATGAAGGTGTCGATGATCACCTGGGCCGAGTTGGCGAAGTCGCCGAACTGGGCCTCCCAGAGAACCAGTGAATCGGGGTTGGACGAGGAGTAGCCGTATTCGAACCCGAGGCAGCCGGCTTCGGAAAGGGGACTGTTGTAGAGCTCGAACGGAGCGGTGGCCTGCTCGAGGTTCTGGATCGGGGCCCATGGCCGGCCGTCGTGCTCGTCGTGGAGGACCAGGTGACGCTGGGAGAAGGTTCCCCGCTCGCTGTCCTGACCGGTCAGCCGAACGTGCACACCCTCTTCGAGCAGCGAGGCGAACGCCAGGGACTCTGCCTGGGCGAAGTCGATCCCGCCCTCGTCGAGTGCCTCGACCCTCCTCGACAACGGCTTCTTCAGCTTGCGCTGGATCGTGAAGTCCTCGGGGACCTCGACCAGGGCATCGTTCAGGATCCGGAGCCTGTCCTCGGGCACGGCGGTCTTGACTGGCGGGCTGGCCCCGCGGTTCAGCTCGCTCGTTCCGGTCGAGGTCACGGTCGGGTCCTCGTACACGCCGCTGTCCATCTTGCGGCGGAGTTCGTCGAGGGTCTCCCGCATCTCTGTGCGCCGGGCCTCGGCCAGCGCCTCGACCTCCTGCTCGGTGACCGCCTTCTCCGCGATCAGCTTCGAGGTGTAGACCTCCGAGACCGGGGGATGGCCCTTGATCATCGAAGTCATCACCGGCTGGGTGTAGGCCGGCTCGTCGGTCTCGTTGTGTCCGAACCTGCGGTAGCCGACCACGTCGATCACGATGTCGCGGTTCCACTCCCGCCGGTAGGCCATCGCCAGCCTGATTGCCTGAGAGCAGGCCTCGACGTCATCGGCGTTCACGTGGATGATCGGGACGTTGAAGCCCTTGGCCATATCGGCGGCGTAGGGAGTCGACCGGGCATCGGTCGGGTCGGTGGTGAACCCGATCTGGTTGTTGGAGATGATGTGGATCGTTCCGCCGACCGAGTAGCCGTCGAGTGCGAGCAGGTTCAGGGTCTCGGCGACGACACCCTGGCCCGGGAAGGCTGCATCGCCGTGGATCAGGACCGGAACTGCATGGCTGGTCCTGTGGTCGAGATCGGCACCCTCGCGAACGTTCTGGGAGTACCTCGCTGCTCCCGTCACCACCGGGTTCACCGACTCCAGATGGCTCGGGTTCGGATAGAGGTGGACGTCGATCGTGTTGCCCTCGTGGTTTTCGTAGGTGCCCTCGTGGCCGTAGTGGTACTTGACGTCACCGGTGCCACCGTGCGGGATCGCCGCCACGGCCTTCACATCCTCCAGGCGCTTCGACCCCTCGAACTCGGCGAAGATCGATTCGATCGATCGTCCGACGTTGTGGGCGAGGACCGAGAGCCGACCCCGATGGGCCATGCCGAGGACGACCTCGCCGGCACCGTCGTTCAGGGCAAGGGTCGCGATCTCGTCGAGCATCGGGACCATCACGTCGAGGCCCTCGATCGAGAAGATCTTCTGGCCCAGGTAGGCCTTTTCGAGGAATCGCTCGAACTCGAACACCTCGACCAGACGGGCGAGAAGACGCTTCTGCTCCTCCCGATCCAGGGGCTTGCGGAAGGCTCCGGTCTCGATCATCTCCCTCATCCAGACCCGCTGCTGGTGGGAGGAGATGTGCTCGAACTGGTAGGCGGTCGTCCCGGTGTAGGCGGCCTTCATCCTCGGCAGGGCCTCGAGCAGGGTCTCGCCCGGCACGCCGATCCTGAGGATCGAGGCCGGGATCTTCGACATCAGCTCCGGGGTCAAGTGGAGGTTTTCGGGGTCGAGCGCCGGGTCGCCCTTCGGCTTGCTCCCGAGCGGGTCGAGGCTCGCCGCCAGATGGCCGTGGGTCCTGTAGGCCTTCAGCAGCGAGGTTGCGGCCTGAACGGCCTGGAGCATCTCCTGGCTGACCTCGCCTCCTCCCGTCGCCGTTCCAGGTCCAGCCGCCGCCGCGACCGTCCCGTTGGAGACCGCTCTCGACGATGCCTTCGGTGCCGCGGTCGCGACCGGGGTCGGGTCAGTGCCGAGGTCTGCCGCGATCGATTCGTAGAAATCGCCGCTTCCGCCGAGCAGGGCATCGATCGCCTTCAGGAAGTTGCCCGACTCGGCCCCCTGGATGATCCGGTGGTCGTAGGTCGAGGTCATCGTCATCACCTTCGAGACTCCCGAGGCCGCGATCGATCCGGGGTCGGCATGTGACCATTCCGGCGGGTATGCGATCGAGCCGGTCGCGATGATCGCCCCCTGGCCGGTCATCAGCCGGGGCACCGAGGCGACCGTTCCGATCCCGCCCGGGTTGGTCAGGGTCAGGTTGGTGAGAGTCATGTCGTCAGCCGTTAGGGCGCCGTCCCTGGCCTTGGCGATCAGCCCTTCGTATGCGGCGTGGAAAGCGGCGAAGTCCATCCCGTCGGCTCCCTTGATCGAGGGGACCATCAGGCTCCGGGTTCCGTCCTCGCGCTCGATGTCGACAGCGATGCCGAGGTTGAGGCCTCCATCGTCGATCACGAACGGCTTTCCGTCCCGGTCTTCGAAGTGCCGCGCCATAACCGGCCAGTCCCGATAGGCGACGGTGATCGCCCAGGCCACCAGGTGCGTGAACGAGACCTTCATCCCGCGCTCTGCGAGTCCGGCGTTGAGTGCTTTCCGTTTGGCGTCGAGAGTGTCGACTGCAAGCGTCCTGAAGGAGGTCGCGGTCGGGATCGAGCGGCTCTCGTCCATCGCTCTGGCGAGCATTCCGGACGCACCGCGGAGGGCGGTCTCCGAACTCGTGGCGGCCGCCGCGGGGCCTCCGTTCGCGACTGCCTCGACATCGGCACGCTTGACCTTGCCTCCCGGACCCGATCCATCGATCGAGCCCAGGTCCACGCCCTCGGCCGCTGCGACCCTCCGCGCGATCGGTGTCGCCCTCGCCTCGCCGGTCGTGGACTCGGCGACTGCGGCAGATCCATTCCCGCTCCCGTTGCTCCGACTTCCGTTCCCCGAGGCGTCGATCGTCGCCGCATCGCTGGCTCCGCCCGCGGTTCCTTCGGTGTCGTTCGGGTCGAGCTCGGCAAGCGGGTCGCCGACCGCGACCTCGTCGTCGGGCTCGGCGCAGAGCTTCGTGATCCGCCCTGCTCTGGGTGCCGGAACCTCGGCGTCGACCTTGTCGGTCGAGACCTCGACCAGGGTCTGGCCTTCTTCCACGACGTCGCCGACCGAGACGTGCCATTCCAGCACGGTCCCCTCGGTCACGGACTCGCCCATCTCGGGCATCGTCACCTGAACGATCGTCGTTTCGGACATTCCCTTTGGAGTCTAGGCAACCGACCCGACCCGGATGTGAACGGCCCGGGGTGGGTGCAACCTATCCGTCACGTTCCACCCCCCGGGCGCAGGGCCGGTAAGGTCATTCCTGTCGTTCTTTCACGGACGGCATCGAGCAGGAGGCCGGCTTCGGGCTCGGCCCGGGCAAGATCACGGAATTCGGATTTCGGAGGAGAAGAGATGAACTACTTCGTCACCGGAGGGACAGGTTTCATCGGTCGCTACCTGATCGGGAAGCTCCTGGCCCGGGGCGGCACCGTGTACGCGCTGGTCAGGGAGGAGTCGAAGGGCCGGCTCGAGGACCTGATCGCCGGCTGGGGTACCGCCGGGTTCGAGGTAGTCCCGGTGATCGGCGACATCTCGGAACCGATGATGGGTCTGGACGAAGACCGGATCGAGGAGCTGACAGGCAAGATCGACCACTTCTTCCACCTCGCCGCGATCTACGACATGAAGGCAGACGCTGCCACCATCGAGAAGGGCAACGTGGACGGAACCCGGAACGCCGTCCAGCTGGCAAATCAGCTCGGAGTCGGCTGTTTCCATCTCGCCAGCTCGATCGCGGCGGCCGGCCTCTACCGGGGCACCTGGCGCGAGAACATGTTCGAGCAGGCGACCGATCTCGATCAGCACGCCTACTTCCGGACCAAGCACGAGTCCGAGAAGATCGTCAGGGAGGACCTCGACCGGCCTTTCCGGGTCTACCGACCGGGGGTCGTCGTCGGCGATTCCGAAACCGGCGAGATGGACAAGATCGACGGTCCCTACTACTTCTTCAGTGCGATCAAGCGTTTCGGTTCGGTGTTGCCCGACTGGCTTCCGACCGTAGGTATCGAAGGCCGCCGGATCAACGTCGTCCCGGTCGACTTCGTGGCCGCCGCGATGGATCACATTGCCCATCTCGAGGGCCGTGACGGTCAGACCTTCCACCTGACCGACCCCGACCCGTTGACCGCGGGGCAGATCATCAACCTGTTCGCCCGCGAAGCCCATGCTCCGCAGATGTCGGTCAGGCTGGACTCCCGCCTGCTCGATCTCGTTCCCTCCTCGTTGACCGGTGGACTCGCCGGGCTCGGCCTTCTGGCTCCGGCCCGCCTCGCTGCCCGCCTCGCGCTCGACGAACTCGGGATCCCGTCCGAGGTCCTGGTCTACGTCAACTACCCGACCGACTTCGACTGCTCGAACACGCTCGACGCTCTGGCGGGTACCGACATCTCGGTGCCCCCGCTCGCGGCCTACGCCGATCGCCTCTGGGAGTACTGGGAGCAGAACCTCGACCCCGGACTGCCCAGGGACCGGACGTTGACCGGAGCCGTCCGGGGCCGCAACGTGATGATCACCGGGGCCTCTTCCGGAATCGGCCGGGCCACGGCGCTCAAGGTCGGAGAGGCCGGTGGCCGGGTCCTGCTCGTGGCTCGCTCCACGGACAAGCTTGCCGAGCTCAAGGAAGAGATAGAGAGGACTGGCGGATTGGCCTCGATACATCCCTGTGATCTCTCCGATGTCGAGGACGTCGAGCGGATGGCTGGCGAGGTCCTGGAGGAGCACGGCCACGTGGACATCCTCGTCAACAATGCCGGTCGATCGATCCGGCGTTCGGTCGGGCTCTCCTACGACCGGTTCCACGACTACGAGCGGACCATGCAGCTCAACTACTTCGGTTCGCTGAAGTTGATCCTGGCGCTCCTGCCGAAGATGCGGGAGCGAAAGAGCGGTCACATCATCAACGTCTCCTCGATCGGGGTCCAGACCAACGTGCCGAGGTTCTCGGCCTACATCGCCTCCAAGGCGGCACTCGACGCCTTCGGCCGTTCGGTCGCGTCCGAGGTGATCGACGACGGGGTCCACATCACGGCGATCTACATGCCACTGGTCCGGACTCCGATGATCGCCCCCACCCGGATGTACGACGCATTCCCGACCAGCAGCCCCGATGACGCTGCCGAGATGATCACCGGGGCGATGATCGACCGGCCGAAGAAGGTCGCAACCGCCCTCGGCAACTTCGGCGAGCTGCTCTATGCGCTCTCGCCCAAGACCAGCGACCGGGTCCTCAACATGGGCTACAAGCTCTTCCCCGAGTCGAAGGCGGCTTCGGCCAAGACCGGGACCGAGGCCGGGACCGGGACCGGGACCGAGGCGGAGGTCGAGCAGCAGATCGAGGCGACCTCGGCCGAGGCGGTCGCCTTCGCCCACCTGCTGCGCGGCGTGCACTGGTAGCCGGTGGCCGATTCGTCGGTGCGTCGTCTTAAGCACTGGGGCTGGGGTTTCGAGGACCAGGCTCCGTCGTCCCGTGAACTGAACGAGGCGGCGTCCGGGGTCCGTCAGATGTTCGGCTTCGGGGAGGAGCCGGTCGAGCCCGTCGCCGCCGAAGAGGTCGTTCTCGCCGGGCCTCGCATCGAGTTGCCCGAGGGTCGCGAGGGGCTCTTCACCTCCGACCGGCACGAGCGCCTGGTCCACTCGCTCGGCAAGGCCTATCGGGATGTCGTCCGGGGCCACCGCGGTGAGTTCGAGAACCCTCCCGACGTCGTCGCCTTCCCGGCCGATCGCGAGGAGGTCGAGCTCGTACTCGAGCGGGCCGACTCGGCGGGGGCCGCAGTGATCCCTTTCGGTGGGGGCACCTCGGTCGTAGGCGGGGTCGAACCCAGACTCGATGATCCGGAGCGGCCCGTGATCAGCCTCGATCTCAGGGAGATGGCTTCTGTCCTCGAGGTGGATTCCGTTTCGGGATCGGCCCGGATCGAAGCCGGGGCCAGGGGTCCGGCGCTGGAGGCGATGTTGCGTGAACACGATCTGACCCTCAGGCACTTCCCGCAGTCCTTCGAGTTCTCGACCCTCGGGGGCTGGGTCGCGACCCGGGCCGGCGGACACTTCGCCACCGGGGAGACCCACATCGACGATCTGGTCGAGTCGGTGACCGCCGTCACCCCTTCCGGGCTCTGGCAGAGCCGGCGCCTTCCCGGCTCGGGCGCCGGACCCTCCCCGGACCGGCTGTTGATCGGATCGGAGGGAACCCTCGGTGTGATCACCGACTCCTGGGTGCGGGTTCGGCCCCGACCCGTCTTCAGGGCATCGGCCACGATCGGTTTCACGGACTTCGTCGAGGCCGCCACCGGAGCCGTCCGGGAGATTGCCCAGTCCGGTCTGGCACCCTCGAACTGCCGACTGATCGATCGAAACGAAGCCGCCATGATGATGGCCGGTGACGGCTCAGAAGACCTCCTCCTGTTGGGCTTCGAGTCGGCCACGGTCCCGGTCGGGGAGATGCTCGATCGGGCAGTCGGGATCGCAACGGCCAGCGGCGGCGAGGTCCGTGCCCGGAGGGTCGTGGACGGCCAGGGACCGGACGGCGAGGACGAGTCCGGTGCGGGGCGGTGGCGAACCGCCTTCCTGATGGCCCCCTACCTGCGGGACACCCTCGTCTGCTGCGGCGTTCTCAGCGAGACCTTCGAGAGCGCGATCACCTGGGATCGGTTCGCCGAGTTCCACGGCTCTGTGGTCGAGGCGACCGTTCGGGCCGCGCTCGATGCCGGAACTCCCGGGAGCCTGCCGCCGAGGGTCACCTGCCGGCTGACCCATGTATACCCCGATGGCGCCGCCCCCTATTTCACCGTGATCGCCCCGGCGGTCAGGGGGGGCGAGGTCGAGCAGTGGGACGAGATCAAGCGGGCGGCCTCGGAGGCGATCGCAACCGCCGGAGGCACGATCACCCATCACCACGCC
The DNA here is from genome assembly GCA_903939845.1 of uncultured Solirubrobacterales bacterium. Lineage (GTDB taxonomy): Bacteria > Actinomycetota > Thermoleophilia > Solirubrobacterales > 70-9 > 67-14. The sequence goes on along the minus strand of CAJAIJ010000037.1, from coordinate 112,335 downwards.
GTCGGCAGGGACCACAGGCCGTGGTATGACCGCCAGCGGCCGGAGCCGTTCGCCGCAGCGCTCGCGTCGGCCAAGTCCGGGGTCGATCCCTCCTGGATGCTCAACCCCGGAGTCCTGGTCGACCGACCGGACCCGACCTGAGCGCCATGAAGGACTGGCTTCACCGGTCCCGCCGCCCTCTCCGGGGACGGGGCCAGGCGCTAGCCTTGCCGACCGGTCCCGCCTCCCCCTTTTCGGACCTCCCGATCGATGGAATCAACCACCACTGAAAACAGCCCTCCCGGCCTGCCCGACAGGTCTCCCTTCAGGGCGGCCCTGAAGACGGCCCGTCCCCACGAGTGGGTCAAGAACGTCCTCGTCTTCGCCGGCCTTCTCTTCTCCGGTCAGGTAACGGATCCCTGGGCGGTCGGCCAGGCCTTCCTCACCTTCGTCGCCTTCTGCGCCATCTCCAGCGCCGGCTACTTCGTCAATGACCTCAACGACGTCGAACTGGACAGGCAGCACCCGAAGAAGCGATTCAGGCCGATCGCGGCCGGCCAGCTCCCGATCTCCGCCGCCTGGGTCCTCGCCGCCGTCCTCGCCGCCGGTGCTCTCGTCCTCGCCTTCCTGGCCGTCGGGTGGCAGGTCGGGCTGATGGTTGCCGGCTACGGCGTGATCCAGATGGGCTACTCGTTCGGTCTCAAGCAGATCGTGATCATCGACGTGATGACCCTGGCCGCCCTGTTCATCCTCAGGGTGATGGCCGGCGCCGAGGCGGTCGATACCACGGCTTCCGAGTGGCTGATCCTCTGCACCGGCGCCCTCGCCTGCTTCCTCGGCTTCACCAAGCGCCGCCAGGAGGCCGTCTCGGAGCTCCACGAGGGAACCTCCTCGCGTCCGGTCCTGGAGCACTACTCGCTCCCCTTCCTCGACCAGATGGTCGCGATGGTGACCACTGCGACCGTGATCAGCTACGCGATCTACACGGTCTACTCGCCGCTCATCGGCAGTCGGATGATGCTGACCATCCCTCCCGTGGTCTACGGGATCTTCCGCTACCTCTACCTGATCTACGATCGCTCGGACGACCGCTCGACCGCAGCCATCGTCGCCGAGGACAAGGGGATGATCGCGGCCGGAGTCGTCTTCGCTCTGGCGGCCTTCCTGCTCCTGTACGTCTTCGACTAGGCCTGCCCGGTCAGTCCGGCAGGATCTTCAGGTCGGAGGCCAGCTCTCGCCGACCACCGCGGCCGAACTCGACGTCGACCGTCTCGTTGACCCGATAGGTGCCGAACAGACCGAGGAGCATCGCCACCCAACGGCCGAGTCCGATCTCTTCTTTCAGGAGCTGCCGGGTGAAGACCACGGTCCCCGACTCGATCGCGTAGTCCTCGCCTTCGCTCTGCGGGACCCCGTTCACGAAGATCGTGATCGGCCGCTCGGCACCTGCAGGAAGCCGAACCCGCCTGCCGGCCGGGTATGACCCCTTGGGGATCTCCTGCCCTGACGTTCCGGATGGTCCGTTCATTTCTCGAGGGCCTCCCGGATCTCCCTGAACACCTCGCGCAGCGAGTCGCCCTCGAGCGGCTTGCGCCTTATCCCTCCGGTGAACCCGGTCAGGGTGAGGTCGCCCTGGATGTCGACTCCGGCCGTCGGTGGCGAGATCAGACCCTTTCCCGAAATCTCGATCCTGGCTCGCACCAGCTGGGCCGGCTCGTAGTCCCGGATCGCCTTGACCGGCTTCATCGGCTGGCCGGTCAGGATCTCGGCCGTCTTCTCGCGAGCGGCGGTGATTGCCGAATCGAGGTCGTCGAAGTTCGTCCTCGACACGTTCGAACCCTCGCGCACTGTCATCTTCCAGGCGGCCAATGCCGGATCCCGGAGGTCAGGAGGGGCGGGTGGCCGGAGGTCCCTCGATCGTGTCGGGACCTTCCCGCTCGCCCAGCGGGACGTAGTCCTCGTTACGTCGACCGCAGTAGATCTGGCGAGGCCGCGAGATCTTCTTGTCGGGATCGTCGGACATCTCCATCCATTGGGCGAGCCACCCGGCGGTCCTCGGGATCGCGAAGATCACGGTGAACATCTCGGGCGGGATCTTCAGTGCCTCATAGATGATCCCCGAGTAGAAGTCGACGTTCGGGTAGAGCTTCCTCGAGGTGAAGAACTCGTCGTCGAGAGCTCGCTTCTCCAGCTCGGTCGCGATCTCCACCAGCGGGTTGTACTCAGTGGCCTCGAAAACGCCATCGGCATGGCTCTTGATGATCTTTGCCCGCGGGTCGTAGTTCTTGTAGACCCGGTGCCCGAAGCCCATCAGCTTCTCCTCGCGGTTCTTGACGCTCTCGAGGAAGGCCGGGATCTCCTCGACCGAACCGATCCGCCGCAACATCTTCAGGACGGCCTCGTTGGCTCCGCCATGGAGCGGTCCGTAGAGGGCTGCGACTCCGGCGGCAACGGCCGAGTAGGGGTCGACGTCCGAGGAACCTACGTCACGCACGGCGCTGGTCGAGCAGTTCTGCTCGTGGTCGGCATGGAGGATGAAGAGGACGTCGAGCGCCCTGGCCAGTCTCGGGTCGGGCTCGTACTTGACCTCGGTCATCTTGAACAGCATCGAGAGGAAGTTCTCGGAGTAGGAGAGGTCGTTGTCCGGGTAGACGTAGGGGAGACCCATGTTGTGCCGATAGGAGAAGGCGGCGAGAGTCGGGACCTTGGCCAGCAGGCGGATGGTCGCCAGGTAGCGCTCGATCTGGTCACCCGTGTTCTTCGATCCCGGGTAGAAGGTCGAGAGCGCACCTACGGTGGCGAGCAGCATCCCCATCGGGTGGGCGTCATAGCGGAAGCCCTTGAGGAACTGCTTGATGTCCTCGTGGACGAAGGTGTGGGTCGTGATGTCGAATGTCCAGTCCTCGAGCTGGGGCCTGGTCGGCAGCTCCCCGTAGACCAGGAGGTAGGCGACCTCGAGGAAGGTCGAGTGCTCGCAGAGCTGCTCGATCGGGATCCCACGGTGTTCGAGGATTCCGGCCTCGCCGTCGATGTAGGTGATCGACGACCTGCAGGCGGCCGTGTTGGTGAAGGCCGGGTCGAAGGCCATCATCCCGAAGTCCTCTTCACGGACCTTGATCTGCCTCAGATCCATTGCCCGGATCGTGTCGTCGACGATCGGCAGCTCGTAGCTCTTGCCGGTCCGGTTGTCCGTGACCGTGAGGGTTTCTTCGGAGTTTGCCACCGTCTCTTCGGCTACAACCTCGGTTTCGTTCGGCATACCTGTCTCGCGCCCTTCTCCTGTTGCTCTCTTTCTCTCCGTCTGTCGGTCAGTATCGCACCTGACGGGATCGGGATGGCAAGCCCGCGTTACTCGGGAAAGTCTTCGATCAGCTGCCCTCGAAGGCCGTCATCGCCCTCAGCGCTTCGAGTCTGGACTCGATCTCATCACGCCCGAGTTCGGCCACCCGTTCGGTCCCGAAACGCTCGACGTTGAACGAGGCCATCACGGTTCCGTAAGCCATCGCCCGCCTCAGCTTCGATTCGTCCACCGTGCCGGCCTCTCCGTCCAGATAGCCGAGGAACCCGCCGGCGAAGCTGTCACCGGCGCCGGTCGGATCCCGGACGTCCTCCAGCGGGAATCCCGGCAGCGCGAAGAAGCCCTTGCGGGTGAACAGCGCGGCCCCGTATTCGCCCTGTTTGGCCACCACGACCTCGGGACCCATCTCCATTACGGCCCTGGCCGCTCGGGCGAGGTTGGGTTGGTCGGTGAGCTGCCGGATCTCGGCGTCGTTGACGAGCACGCACTCGACTTCCGAGATCGCCTCGACCAGCTCGTCACGGGCAGTTTCGATCCAGAGGTTCATCGAGTCCAGGGCCGAGAACGAGGCCGAGCTGCACTGCCTGCGGACCTGTCGCTGCAGCGAAGGCTGGATGTTGGCCAGGAAGATCGTGTCTGCCGAGGCCGAGTCGTTCGAGAGCTTCGGCTCGAACTCCCCGAAAACGTTCAGTCGGGTCTCCTCGGTATTCGCCGTGTTCAGGTCGAAGCCGTAGGAGCCCTTCCAGTAGAAGGTCTCGCCCCCCGGGACACGCTCGATGTCGGAGGTGTCGATTTCCCGGCCCTCGAGCAGCCCGAGTTCGGTCTCTGTGAAGTCGTCTCCTACCGGTCCGACGATACGGACGTCGGTGAAGTAGCTGGCCGCAAGCGAGAAGTGGACGGCCGAACCGCCGAGCATCTTCTCCCGCTCGCCGAACGGAGTGGTTACGGAGTCGAAGGCGATCGATCCGACTACGGTCAGTGCCATCTGGCTGGTGTCTCCCGGTTCTCTGTCGTTTCCCTGAATGGTCCCGTGTCGGCTCCGGCATCAGTCCTGTAGGCCGACGACTTCGGGCGTCCGTGATCCTAGTGCTGCCCGCACGGATCCGGCGCAGTCCTGCCAACATGGGCGCATGAGGGCGATGCAGATCTCCGAGTTCGGAGGACCCGATGCGATGGAGCTGGTCGAGTTGCCCGACCCGGTGCCGGGACCGGGTCAGACCCTGGTCAGGGTCGTCCGGGCAGGGGTCAATTTCGCCGACACGCTCACCACCCGCAACGAGTACGTCGCAGCCCAGCAGCTTCCGCTCGTGCCCGGGGTCGAGCTCGTCGGCACCACGCCCGAGGGCATCCGGGTCGCCGCGATCGTCCCGAACGGGGCCTATGCCGAGCTGGCCGCCGTTGATGTCGCCGCTCTGGTCCGGATTCCCGATTCGGTGGACGACGACGAGGCTGCGGCCCTCCTGGTCCAGGGCCTCTCGGCCGACGCGATGCTCCGGGTCTCGGCCGGTCTGAGACCGGGAGAGTCGGTGGTCGTCAACGCGGCTGCGGGTGGCACCGGAAGCCTCGTGGTCCAGATCGCGCGCCAGCTCGGAGCCGGAAGGGTGATCGGCCTGGCCTCGTCCCCCGAGAAGCGGGACTTCGTCCTGGAGCTCGGAGCCGATGCCGCGATCGACTCCCGTGGCGATCACCTGACCGAGGCCGTGATCGAGGCAAATGGCGGTGCACCGGTCGACGTGATCGTCGAGACGGCCGGTGGCCCCGCGTTCGACCAATGCCTCGAGGCGCTGGCCCCGTTCGGCCGGATGGTCGTCTTCGGTATTGCCTCGCGCCAGCAGAACGAGATCCGGACCGGCCGGTTGCTGAAGAACAGCTGGTCCGTGGCCGGTTTCTGGATGAACCACGTCCTTGCCCGTCCCGAGCTCGTCTCCGGGAGTCTGGAGAGGGTCTTCGAGCTGGCCGCATCCGGTCGACTGAAGACTGTGATCGGCGGTACATGGCCGCTGGCAGAAGCGGCCGAGGCGCTCGAACGTATAGCCTCGCGGGGCACGGTCGGCAAATTGCTGATCGATCCCCTCCTCACCTGATGAGCGACACCGAAACCAGAGCCGAGACGGACGCCGAGACCAGGACGTTCGCAGAGCTCGGACTCAACTCCGAGCTCCTTCAGGCGATCGATGAGATCGGCTTCAAAGACCCGAGCCCGATTCAGGAACAGGCGATCCCGGCCCTGCTCGACGGCCTCGACGTGATCGGTCAGGCCCAGACGGGGACCGGCAAGACGGCGGCCTTCGGCCTGCCGATGCTCCAGTACCTCGATCCGGCCAGCGACGAGGTCCAGGCGATCATCCTGACCCCGACCCGCGAGCTCTGCATCCAGGTCACCCAGGAGCTTCGCTCGTATGCAGAACACCTCGACATCGAGATCGTCGCCGTCTTCGGTGGCGCTCCGATCAAGAGCCAGCAGGCACAGCTGAGGGCCGGAGCCCATGTGGTCGTGGCCACCGTCGGCCGGGTGAAGGATCTGATTTCGCGCCGCTCTCTTGTCCTGACCGCCGCCAGGTTCGTGGTGCTCGACGAAGCCGACGAGATGCTCGACCTCGGCTTCATCGAGGACGTGGAGAAGATCATCCGCATGTGTCCCTCGGGACGTCAGACGGCTCTGTTCTCGGCCACCATGCCGCCCCCGATCAAGCGACTCGCCGAGACTTACATGTACGACCCGGTCACGGTCAAGATCACCCCGAAGAAGCTGACCGTGGACTCCGTCAGTCAGGCTTTCGTCGAGGTCGCCGGGAAACAGAAGACCGATCGTCTGATCGAGCTGCTCAAGGCCGAAGAGCCCGAGCAGGCGATCATGTTCTGTCGGACCAAGATCGGCGCCAGCCGGCTCGAGCGGGATCTCAAAAACCGGGGGATGAACGTCAAGGCTCTGCACGGAGATTTGAGCCAGGGCACCAGGGACGGCGTGATGATCGCCTTCAAGGGCGGGAGGGTCCCGCTGCTGGTCGCAACCGACATCGCCGCTCGTGGCCTCGACATCGAGCACGTGACCCACATCATCAACTACGACATTCCGAACTCCTCCGAGACCTACGTCCACAGGATCGGCCGGACCGGTCGAGCCGGCCGGACCGGCAGGGCGATCACCTTCGTGACCCCGGACCAGCGGCCGGACCTCGCCGTGATCGAGAAGGAGGCAGGTACGACGATCACGGCCTGGGAGGCGCCCGAGGATCGGATCGAGCACGCCCGCCCGCCCCGCCGCCGCAGACGCCGGGAAGGCAACGAGCCGGCCGTGATTGCCGAGGGAGAGGAAGCCCCCGCCGAGGAGTCACGGGCCGAACCGGCGGCCACCGGCGGTCGGGACGACCGAGGCGAGCCGGCCGAGGCGACCGACGGAGCCACCAAGCTCTTCATCAACCGCGGCAGGCGGAGCGGGCTCACCGAGGACGACCTCGAGTGGGCACTTCGCGAAGGCGCAGTTCTGGAGGACTCCCAGATCTCGGCGATCCGGGTGCTGGACAGGTTCTCTTTCGTCGAGGTCGATTCCGACGTGGCCGAGCAGACGGTCGAGAGGCTGGATGGTTCCCGCCTCAAGGACGCCGATATCAGGGTTGAGGTAGCCCGCTCGTAAGCTGCCGGATCCCGGTCAGCAGCCGGTCGAAGTCGATCGGCTTGCCGATGAAGTCGGCAGCTGACTCCCACTCGGGGCGTTCACCCAGGTCGAGGCTGGCACTCAGCCCGATCACCGGCAGCCCCGGCCACCTCTCCCTGATCTCATGCAGGGCATCCGCGCCGGTCATATTCGGCATTGCGGCATCGAGGATCACGAGTTCGATCTCGTAGCTGCCGACCTGACTCTCGAGGATCTCGATCGCCTCATGGCCGTCACCGGCCTCGAACACCCGGTGACCGGCCATTTCGAGCCTCCTCTTGATCAGGAGACGGATAGGCGGCGAGTCGTCGGCAACCAGGACGTCGGTCACGACTCTCCGACCGGTCCCGGTCTGTAGGACGGCTGTGCAGCATCACGATCGACCGGCAGCCTGACCGTGAACCGGGTGCCCGAGTCGGGTTCGGTATCGAGCAGGATCTGGCCGCGGTGGAGCTGGACCAGACGCTTGGTGATCGAGAGTCCGATCCCGGCCCCGCTCATCGAGGCCGGGTCCTGTGGTCCGGTGCTCGCGAAAGACCGGAAGGCATCGGCCGGGTCCTCGAAGGAGATCCCGGGCCCGTCGTCTCTCACCTCCACCTCGACGTGCTCTCCGTTGGCGTCGAGCCGGCACGCGATCGCGATCGACGTTCCTGCCGGACAGTGAGCGTTGGAGTTCTGGACCAGGTTCCAGATGATCTGCCGGACCCGGTCGGGGTCGGCCTCGATCGGGGGCACCTCGCCATCGACGGAGTAATCGATCGTCTGTCCCTTCTCCGCGACCCTGGGCTCGATGCTCTCGCGTACCTCCCGGGCCACCGCCGCCACATCGGTCGGGCAGATGTCGAGCGGAAGCTCACCGAAGCTGTTCCTGGTCAGATCCATGACGTCGGCGACCAGACGTTCCAGATAGCGGGTGTTGAGGATGATCATCTCTAGCGCCTCCCTCTGGGACTCGCTCAAACGACCGGTTTCCATCTCGAGGATCTCGGCGAACCCGAGTATCACCGAGAGCGGCGACCGGATCTCGTGGGCGGCGCCGGCCAGGAACGAGATCCGGCGGTCATGGAGGTCTTCGGAGATGTCGGGATCCCACAGGTAGAGGAGGAGATTTCCGTCGTCCATCTGTTGGGGGTGCATCAGCCAGTAGAGGTCGGGTCCGTCCGGCTCGGCCGGGGCCAGCACCCGCTCGCGGTTGAAGAGGAGCCGATCGACCTTCTGCTCCTCGCTCAGCTCGAGCAGGAGACCGCGGACATCGGCTCCCTGGTCGAATCGGGGGGCGACCGCCTTGACCGAGTCGTTCACCCACAGAACCCTGAAGTCCGGCGAGAGCACCAGCATGCCACCGACCTGGGTATTCAGGATCTCCACCGCCGTTGCGGCCGGGACCACGTCCCCGATCTCGACCTCCGCGCCAGACATCCCGCGTCACTCTACATCCCCTTTTCCGTAACCTTGGGCGTTGCTATGTCCGTGGAGGGAGAGGCGATCTCGCGAGGACCGCTCGAAGAGTGGTTCCGCGAAAAGGTTCCATCTATCGAGCCGCCGCTCGACTACGAGCCGATCCATGGCGGCCTCTCCAACCTGACGTTCCTCGTGACCGACCAGTCCGGGACCCGGTGGGTCCTTCGCAGGCCACCCCTCGGCAAGGGACTCGGGACCGCCCATGACATGGGTCGCGAGGTGAAGGTCGTCTCGGCCCTGGCATCGACCGAGGTGCCGGTGCCACCGGTCGTCGGATTCTGTTCCGACGAAGAGGTGACGGGCGCTCCCTTCTACGTCATGGACTTCGTCGAGGGACCGGTCCTGAGGGCTCCCGAGCAGGCCGCACTCTTTCCGGCCACCGAGGACCGAATCCGGATTGGGAATGGTCTCGCCGACGTTCTGGCGGCGATCCACGCGGTCGACCCGGATCAGGTCGAACTCGGCGATCTCGGTCGCCGGGAGGGATATGTGGAGCGCCAGCTGGCCCGGTGGTCATCCCAGTGGCAGCAGTCGAAGACCCGCGAGCTGGCCGAGGTCGAAGAGGTCTTCACGAGGCTCTCGGCCTCGGTGCCAGCCCAACGGGAGACCACGATCGTCCACGGGGACTTCAGGCTCGACAACGTCATCTACTCGCCCGAAGGCGAGGTCGCGGCGGTAGTCGACTGGGAGCTCTGCACACTGGGCGACCCCAGGGCGGATCTCGGGCTCCTGATGGTCTATTGGGCCGAGGCCGGTGACGAGGGGATCTCGATCTTCCGACCGGCTACGGCCGAACCCGGATTCCCTTCCAGGGCCGACCTCGTCGCCCGTTACGCCGAGACTTCGGGCCGGGACGTCGCCGAGCTCGACTACTTCGTCGCCCTCGGCTACTGGAAACTGGCCGTCATCATCGAAGGCGTGCTTGCCCGCTTCCGCGGAGGTCAGTACGGCGAGGACGCCGACGCCGCCGGAGATGAGTTCGCGACCGCGGTCGAGAGCCTCGCCCGGGCCGCTCTCGAGGCGACCGAGCGGATCGGCTGACGACTCGAACCCTGGTCAGCCGGTCTCTGCGGCTTCGCGCTTCTTGAGCTGCCTGCCGACCTCGCGGCGGGCGATCACCATCTTGTGGACCTCGTCGGCACCGTCGGCCAGCCTCAGCATCCGGCTGAACCTCCACATCATCGCCAGCGGCGTGTCGTCGGTCATGCCGAGCCCGCCGTGCACCTGCATCGCCCGGTCGAGCACGTCCATCACCATGTTCGCGGCGACGACCTTGATCATCGAGATCTCCTGACGGGCGGCACGCTTGCCGACCTCGTCCATCATCCAGGCAGCCTTCAGCGTCAGCAATCTGGCCTGATCTATCTCCATCCGCGATTTCGCGATGAAGTCCTGGACGAACTGCTTGTCGGCAAGTGGCCCGCCGAAGGCCTCGCGATCGGCGGCTCTCAGGCACATCAGTTCGATCGCCCTTTCGGCCGTTCCGATCGCCCTCATGCAGTGGTGGATGCGCCCCGGACCGAGACGGTCCTGGGCGATCAGGAATCCGGCACCTCTGGTGCCAAGCAGACTCTCCTCGGGAACCCGACAGTCCTTGTAGCCGACCTCCCAGTGTCCCGGGCCGGCCGTATGTCCCATGACCGAGAGCGGCCGGATCATCTCGAAACCCTGGCTGTCGGTCGGGACCAGGATCATCGATGCCCGCTGGTAGGGCCCGGCGTCGGGCTCGGTGTTGACCATCGCGATCGCGACCGCCGCCCCGTTGGCACCGGACGTGTACCACTTGCGCCCGTTGATAGACCACTCTCCACCCTCGAGCTCGGCCTTCGCGGCGAGCCCGGTCGGGTCTGAGCCCGAGGTCTCGGGTTCGGTCATCGAGAAGCAGCTCCGGATCGAGCCTTCGAGCAGGGGGATCAGCCACCTTTCGCGCTGCTCGGCAGTCGCGTACTCGGTCAGGATTTCCATGTTTCCGGTATCGGGAGCGGCGCAGTTGAAGGCCATCGGAGCCAGAAGCGGGCTCCGACCCATCTCCTCACAGAGGAAGGCGTACTGCCAGTTGGTCAGCCCCATCCCGTATTCGTCATCAGGCAGGAACAGGTTCCAGAGGCCCTCGGCCTTCGCTTTCTCCCTGATCTCGGCCAACCCCGTCGGGTAGGGAACTCCCGGTCCGACCTCCTCGTCCAGGGCCAGGTGCAGCTCGACCTCGCGCGGGTAGATGTGCTCGTCCATGAAGGCCCTGACTCGTCCGAGCAGGGCCTCGACCTCTTTGCCTGGTGAGAAATCCATGCTCCGGAGGCTACCTGCGCGGCCGATACCGCGTGAACAGGTCGCCATCGGCCGTCAGCACGTCGACCAGTTCGAACTCGCGAGGACCCTCTGTCATCCCTTCAACGACCCTCGGCGCGTCGGCCTCGCCGGTGACGATCGGGGTCAGCGTGAGGAAGAGCTCGTCGAGCAACCCGGCATCGATCAGCTGACCGAGCACGTCCGGCCCGCCCTCGCAGAGGATCGATCGGACTCCGTCTCCGTGGAGGTGCCGGATCGCGGTCGCCACCGAGTCGCCCCCGTCCGGCCTCACCACCTCGATCGGGGTCGTCGTCGGCGGCAGCTCTCCCATGCCGTCGGTCACGATCACCACCCGTCCGATCCCCTCGGTGAACAGATCGCACTCGAAGGGGAGGTCTCCCGACCTCGTCAGGACCACGGTGATCGGGCAGGGCTCCTTCCCCTCGGCCTCCCGGAGCTCCCGGATTGCTGCATCCCGGATGATCGGTCCATACCCCTCCGCCCGGAGCGTCCCGGCTCCGATCAGCACGGCGTCGAATCTCGTCCTCAGGCCCAGGAGCAGCTTCGAGTCGGTCGGTCCGCCCAGTCCGGTCGAGCCGCCCTCGACAGCGGCCCGGCCGTCGAGCGTCGTGACCATGTTGGCCGCAACGAACGGCCGGTCCTCCGGGGCCTCGGCTGAAGGGTCGAGGGCACGGACCACTTCATCGACCGTCACATCGGCCGGGGCCGGGTGTCCTTCGGATGAGAAGAGCCGTTCCACCGGAACGGAAGGTAGTGGATGCGCACCGGCTCGTGAGCCAGTGGCGACCGAGTCCGACTACGAGTAGTCGTACCAACCCTCGAAGTCGTGACCTACCCAGGCGGTCAGGCCGGCCACGTCATCACGGAACCGCCCCTTGAGCGTCACCATCAGATCGTCGGGGATCTCGGGCTTGGGCGCCGGTGGCTTGTCGGGGCTGTGGACGACCTTCTCGACCATCCATCGCATCGATTCCGGCAGCCGGTCGAAGTTCCTGTCCAGTGACCGGAAGCCGGGCAGCTTCACGACCTTTTCCATGATCTGGTACTTGCCGTCCTGCTTCGCGCTCGACTTCTCCCACTCCCGGTCGAACTGTTCGGAGGTGAAGTCCTCGTCGACGCCGAGGAACGAGAAGGCCTTGCGCATCGTGCCTTCCCGATCCCGACCGAGCTCCTCCTGGGTGATCACCGCGATCCGGTCGCGGTCGAAGTACTCGAGGTAGGGCTGCAGCTGCATCCAGTACATGGACCGGTGGATGTAGGAGGTATCGGGCTGCGAGAGGGTCTCTACGAACTCGCGGGTCTCGTAACCGGCACCGGTCGCATGAACCCAGTGGGAGAGGATCCGCTTGATCGGGTCGCGGACCATGTAGATCAGCTTCACGTCCGGGCAGTTCTCGTCGATCCGCTCGGCCACCCCGTTGAACCTGGGTCTGTTCGTGTAGTGGGGCGAGGACTCCCCGTTGACCGCGAACCGGTCGTCGAACCGGTTGGCGTACCAGTCGAGGCCGAGATCCCAGTTCTGTTCCTCAGCGAAGAAGTTCAGCTCCTTCGGCTTCGACATGTGGATGTCCGGATGGAGGCCGAGGTAGTGGTGGATCGAGGTCGTGCCGCACTTCAGGCCGCCGATGATGATCAGGTTCGGCATCGTCGCGTGGCGGCCCCGTCGAATCTTTCCGCTCCGGCCCCTGTCGCCGGTGAACCGCTCACGGGCCCTCGAGCACATCGCGTCGTCGGCCTGGTCGAAAGAGGCTTCGAGCCCGCCCGGGACGGCGTCCGAGACGCGGTCGTCAGCAGTTTCCAGATCGTCTGTTTCGGTGTTCGGGGCCTCAGGCATGGCGGTGTAGTGTAATCGCGGCATGGAGCCGCGAGACTCCCAGCCCGTGGACGGGGCGAACCCGACCAGCGCCATTCCATGGCGAGGCCCCGGTCCCGACCGACCGCGGTTGCCCCTTCCTCCGGACCCGATGCCGATCCTCTGGAAGGGTCGGCCCCGCAAGCGTTGGCGCTACATCGGTTTCTACGGAGAGGAGCTGATGCTGTTCATGGTCAGGTTCGAGGTCGGTCCGGTGAGGCAGTGCTTCTGGTGTGTCTGGGACAGGGCCTCAGGTCGGGTGCTCGACCACACCCAACTCGACCCCTTCTCGCCCGAGGTTTCGATCGACTCCGACTATGCCCGCCTCGAGGCCGACGGTGTCCGCGCCACGCTCAGGCTCGGGGACTCGGTTCCGGTCGAGACGGTCTGCCCGAGCGGCAGGGGCTGGGTCTGGACCCGCAAGCGGGTCGGCCTTCCGATCGAAGGGGAGGTGGATGCCTTCGGTAGACGGTGGGAGGTAGCGGGAATCGGGGTCGACGACGAGACCGTCGGCTACCACACCAGGCACACGGCCTGGCTCTGGTCGGCCGGAATAGGCACCTCGACCGACGGTCGGGCGATCGGGTGGAACCTCGTCTCGGGGGTCAACGATCCCCTGTCTTCGAGCGAGCGGTCGGTCTGGGTCGACGGTGTCCCGCATGAAGCCGGGCCGGTCGTCTTCCGGGATCTCGACGGAGTTCGATTCGAGGACGGCTCGGACCTGGAGTTCCAATTCGGCGACCGAGCCGAGCGGTTTCGTGAGGACGACTTCGGCCTGGTTCGCTCCTACTACCGCCACCGCTTCGGAACCTTCACCGGGTCGGTAGAGGGAATCCCGCTCCGGGAGGGAGCCGGAGTCATGGAGGAGTGTCGGGCCGCCTGGTAAGCGGGGGCCGAGTCCCCGAACGAAGGAGGATCGACGAGGGTTGGTTACTTGCGGACCAGCGTGTAATTCTTGACGGTGCTGTCCTTCTTTCCCGATTCGAGGTACTGACCGACGAGGTTGCCTTCAGAGAACTCGAAGAAGTTGATCCCGTCCTCGTCTGCGATCGAGATCGTGTCGTCGGGACCGATACCACCCTGAATGGTTTCCCTGGGTCCGAAGGGTTCGCCGTCTGCCTTCGTCTGCTTGTAGCCAACGAAGACGTCTCCATCCTCTCTGGTCTCGGTGATGACCAGTCGAGCCGTTCGCTCCTCGAAAGTGCCGTCGTTGTAGCCGGAGCCCTGACCGACCCAGGTGCCCTTGAGTGACGTCAACTCGGAATCCTCCCCGCAACCTGCCAGGAGCGCCACTGCGACCGGGAAAACGACTAGCAACATACGACGCATGCAATTACCCCCATTGGTTGATGATCCCTCGATTGACTCGACGAAGTTATCAGGAACTGGCTGGTCTGGATCGAGCCCGGGCCGGAGTTCGGCTAGTTGTTCCTCGCGCCATGGTCGGACTCGACCCTCCACTGCCAGGGAGGCCTCTCGATGCCCCGGAACTCCCTGTGGTTCCGGCCGTCGAGCGCCTCGAGCGGAACCAGGCGCGGGCGATCCTTCAGGGTCACGCGAACACCGGCATGGGCATCCAGATCCCCGTCTCCGATCGTCCGTCGGATCGCACGCCAACCGATTCCGGGCCACCAGCCCCACCAGGTCACGAGGTGCCCTGCCTTCGAACTGCTCACCTCGGTGAACCAGGTGGTCCGCCGGTTCGAGGCGGTCAGCTCGAAGTCGGGGCGGCCGGGATCGACCTCGGCACAGGAGGGCTGCCGGCAGTAACGGAAGTCGACCGGGAGCAGAGTCCGCCCCGAGCCGTCGGTCAAGACCATCGGCCCGGGGGCAAGGGCCCGGATCGCTTTCGCAACCCTCTCGCCATACGCCTCGATCACCGGGTGGGATCGGCAGGCCCCCGGCCCGACCGGTCCGCAGGCGATCCGGTTGGCTATCCGGACTCCGACCCCCCTTCCGATGTCGGAACCGGCCTGTCCCGCCACCAGGATCAGTCCGGCCGTCAGCGCCAGGCAGATGAGGAAGATCAATCCGGCCTGCTCGACCGATGCCGAACCGTCTTCACCCGCTGTGTGTGATGAACCCGACTTCATCGGCCGATACTCGGCCGCGATCTCTGTCCTGTCTCTGCCCGGGCTCCTCGAACGGCTACATTTCCCTCATGGAAGGTTCACCGTTCGACATGTTTGGAGATCCCGACGCCCTCCGCGCCCGCATGCAGGAGATGGCCGACCAGATGCAGTCCTCGCAGGAGGTCGCCTGGGCCGACAACGCGATCAAGCTCGCCGTCGACATGACGGTCGCAGCGATCAACCGGCTGGAGCTGAGCGGCGGTAGCGACGAGCAGGCCGTACAGGTTCGAGACGCGATCAGGGTCGTCTTCCCCGAGGCCGTCACCCTGGTTCGCGAGGCTCGCCAGGGTCTGCGCTGAGCACGCTTCGCTCGGAGACGACCGGAGAGGGCCCCGGCCTTCTCCTGATCCACGGGACCGCGACCTCCTCCCGGTATTTCGATGACGTAGTCCCGCAGCTCGCCGGGAACTGGACGGTCACGTCCGCCGACCGGACGGGGTGGGGCGAGAGCCCGGCTCCCGAGGACTACCGCAAGACCTCGATCGCCGAGCAGGCGATAGCCGTCGCCGGTTCGGTGCCCGAAGCGATCGGGACCGGCGGTCTAACCGTGGTCGGAGTCGACATCGGAGCCGTGATCGCCTTCGAACTCGGCCTCGCCAACCCCGGGGCGATAGAGCGGGTCGTGATGGTCGACCCGCCACTGTTCGGCACCCTCCCCGGGGCCACCGCCGGCATCTCGACCGACGTCGAGCTGATCCGGATCGCCGTCGAAGAGGAGGGCGAAGAAGCTGCCTACGAGCTCTTCCTCGGGGGCGCCCTCACCACATTGGGGGCAGGTGCCGATCGACTCGGTCGACTCGCATTCAGGGGCCCTTCGGCCGCGAGGTCCTTCCTGGTCGAGCTTCCGGCCGTCCCGGCCTGGCCTCTCGATCCGACCCGTCTATCCGGACTGTCCGGCCGGGTCACCGTCGCCTCTACCCCTACCGCCCCTGAGGTCCTGACCGATGCCGCCGCCGCCTTCGTCGCCCGATTGGGTGGATCGGAGTCGATCGGGCTCGAGTCGGATGGCCCCTCCGCCGTAGCCGAAGCACTCTGAAGCGCGGTCCGGCCGGGGCCGGACGCTCAGAGGACTTCGAGCTCGACCCGATAGCAGCCGGCCCGTCCGACCAGGGTCGCAAGTGCCTCCAGCGGGAGGGCGAGAATGAAGACCGGCACGGCCAGCACGACCGTGATGAACCAGTCGAGGGCCCTCTTCCAGGCCCTGTCGGCCTCGACCGACGGGGTATCCCCGAGAGTCCCGAGTGCGACGTTGTGCCCGAAGGTGAAGGTGTTGATGGCGCTCTGCCACATCCCGATCAGGCTGCGGCCGAAAGCGAGCTTGCGTCCGACCACCTTCTGGTCCCGAAAGGCCACGAGTCTCGCCACTGCCTCGGGAGTGAATCGGTAGGACCGTTCGGTCTCGAGTCCGGCCCAGCCAGCGCCGGTCAACGAAGCCTGGAACGAGGCCCTGTTGTCGAAGGCGATCAGACCGTCGTCGGTCCGACCGAGATCGAAGTCCGTCAGGGCCATTCCCGAGTCTCCGGTCTCCGCGAGCACGCCTAGCCCACAGGCCTCGCACCGGCGGGCGAGGCCCTTGCCTCCGGGCAGCTCCAGCCATGGGAACAGCGGCTCGCCGCAGGCAGGGCAGGGCGGGTTCTCGGGCCCGAGCCCGGCTTCGAGGGGAACTTTCGGCAGATCCACTTCCATCGAGACCGATGTAGCGTATTCGGACATGGACGACGGCGATCTCGACAGGCACGACTCCGGGCCGGTCACCGACCCCGTCCGCGGCAGGTTCGAGAAGGCGATCTCCATCGCCGCCCCCCTGCTCGATCTGGTGCTGGCGGTCGGCGACCGGATCTCCCGGGTCGCGGAGCCGGTCGACTACGAGTACTACCCGGTCAGGAGCGACTCGGAGCGCGACCCCCTTTCCGCCGCCGGCAAGGGCGAAGGGGATCGCAGCAGGTAGGCTTGCCGGGTTCCGGATGGAGTCCATTCACCGAATCTTCGGGACGACCGAAACTTGAACATGACCGAGAAGGACCAGATACTGGCGAGGGAGAAGCGGTTCGCGCTGCCGGTAGGACTCGCGGCAATCGCCGGGGTGGCCCTGATCCTCGCGACCTTCGGCGATTCCGCCGCTGCGGTCAGGACTTCGGAAGGCATCGCCGACCGCCTCCGCGACATCGATGCCGATTCCGGCGGGATCATGCTGGCGAGCCTCCTCCAGGCTCTCGGGTGGCTGCTCCTGGCAGCTCCGCTCGTCTACCTGTTCAAGGCCGCCGAGGCCCGGGCACCCCGGGTGAAGAAGGGGCTGATCGGCCTCGTCGTAGTCGCACCCCTCTTCCTCGCGGTCGGCTCGGTCCTGAGTGCAGTCGCAGTGACCGGAGCCGCCTCGGACTTCGTCGCCACCCCGGCTTCGGAATACGCCGAGTGCATTCAGGATAAGCAGTCCCCCGGGGGCCAGGCCGATGGTTCCGAGGCGAACGGAGGAGACGCGACGACCGGCGATCAGGGCGAATCGGGCGGTGAGGGACTTACCCGCGCCGAAGCGACGACGGAATGTGAGAACGAGGCAGCAAGGCAGGAGCGCACCGCGTCTTCACTTTCGGGGTTCGAGACCGGTTTCGGCCTCGCCGGTCTCCTCGGCTTCACGATCGCGGTCGTCTACACGTCCCTCTGGGGGTTGAGGACGGGACTCCTGACCAGGTTCTGGGGATCTCTCGGGATCGCGCTCGGCGCCGTCTTCGTCTTCTTCACGCTGTTCACGCTCGTCTGGTTCGTCTATCTCGGCTTCCTGCTGGCCGGCTGGGTTCCCGGTGGGCGTCCACCCGCCTGGGCCTCGGGCGAGGCCGAACCCTGGCCGAAGGGTGGTTCATTGTTCGGGGGCAGGCCGGCGGAGGACGACGGTGGTCCTGCTGCGGACGATTCCGGAGATGTGATCGAGGGAGAGGCAGAAGAGATGCCGGAGGCAGGAGAGCTACCCCAGGGTGACCCTCCGCCCGAACTGCGCAAGCGCAAGAAGCGGGACGGCTAGGCCACCGGCCGGGCCGGCACTACCCTCGGTCGCCCTGGATCAGTCGACTCACCACCCAGAGCAGCGCTCCGACTCCGACCAGGATCGCGGCCCTCAGGAAGACCTCGCCATCCTTGGTCGTCATCAGGCCGATCGACACGATGAAGCCGATCACCGGCATCGCGGTCGGTGACCGGAAGTGCTCGAAGTCGACCGGGTCGCGTCTGAGCACCAGTACTGCCACGTTGACGATCGCGAATACGGCGAGGAGCAGGAGGACGGTCGTCTCGGCCAGGTCTCCGAGGTCGCCGGTCACGAGCAGGCCCGCTGCCAGAGCGGTCGTGAAGACGATCGCGACCCAGGGCGTTCCCCGCTTTGGCAGCACCCTGCCCAGCACCCCCGGCACGACACCCTGCTCGGCCATCCCGTACATCAGACGCGACGCCATGATCAGGTTGATCAGGGCTCCGTTTGCAAGCGCGAAGAGCGCGATTGCCGAGAAGAGCCGGTCCGGGACCGCGAGCGGCCCGACCGAGGTCACCTCCAGTAGCGGGGCGCTCGATGACGCGAGCCGATCCACCGGGACCACCATCGAGGCCACGAGGGTGACCGCCAGGTAGATCGCGCCTGCTGCCATAAGGCCTCCGAACAGTGCCCACGGGTAGTCGACCCGTGGTCGGCGGGCCTCCTCGGCGAGGTTGACCGAGTCTTCGAATCCGATCAGAGCGAAGAAGGCGATCCCGGCACCCCCGAGGATCGCCATGAACACGGAGGTGTCGCGGTCGAACTCGAGCACCCTCGACGGATCGCCGAGTCCGTCCGCAAGGGCGGTCACACCGATCACGACCACGAGCAGCAGTCCCGCGACTTCGATCAGGGTCAGGGCGAAGTTGAACCGCATACTCTCCCGGATGCCGCGAAGGTTGATCACCGCGATCATGGCGAGGAACCCGAGCCCTACCGCCACGGTCGGCCAGGCGACGAAGGCAGAGAGATACTGGCCACCGAAGGCGCGGCCGATCGTCGCGGCCGAGGCCAGCCCCGAGGCCAGCACCGCGAAGGCGACTACGAATGTCAGGAACGGCATGCGAAAGGCCCTGTTGACGTAGAGCGCCGCCCCGGCCGCCCGGGGGTACTTGGTCACGAGTTCGGCGTAGGAGAAGGCCGTGAAGACCGCCAGGAAGAGTGCAAGCAGGAAGGGAGCCCAGATCGCACCACCGGTCTTGGCCCCGACCTCCCCGACCAGGGCGTAGATCCCGGCCCCGAGGATGTCGCCCAGCACGAAGAAGATGAGCATCCGGCGGGTGATCGCCCGGTGGAGGCCCGGCTCCGCCGCTTCGGTGTCACCGGGTCCGACCCCTGCCTGATCAGCTATCGGCGGCCTCGACCTGTGCGGCCAGGGATTCGACCACGGACGGGTCCCGGAGGGTCGTCGTGTCGCCGAGGTCGTGACCGGTCGCGATGTCCCTGAGCAGCCGGCGCATGATCTTGCCCGATCGCGTCTTCGGCAGGTCCTCCGAGTAGTAGACGCGAGCCGGTCTCGCCAACTTCCCGATCCGCTCGGCGACGTGCTCCCGTATTTCGGCCGTCATCGCTTCCGGCTCGACCCCGTCCGAGGTCCCGTCCCTGGGTGTCACGAAGGCCACGATCGCCTGCCCGGTCTGCTCGTCCGGAACCCCGATCACTGCCGCTTCGGCCACCGAAGGGTGGGAGTCGACCGCGGCCTCGACCTCCATCGTCGAGAGCCGATGGCCGGACACGTTGATCACGTCGTCCAGGCGCCCGACGATCCAGAAGTAGCCGTCGCCATCCCGGAAGGCGGCATCGCCGACCGCGTAGGTCTCTTGGCCGAAACGGCTCCAGTAGGTCTCGATGAACCGCTCAGGCTCCCGGTAGAGCGTTCTCGCCATCCCGGGCCACGGCTTCGTGATCACGAGGTTCCCGCCGAGTCCCTGGCCCTCGATCTCGTGGCCCTCGCCGTCCAGGATCTTCGCCTCGATTCCGGGCAGGGGGAGGGTTGCCGACCCCGGCTTGGTCGCGGTGATCGCCGGAAGCGGGCTGATCATGATCCCGCCCGTCTCGGTCTGCCACCAGGTATCGACGATCGGGCAGCGATCGCCGCCGATGTGGTGGCGGTACCAGAGCCAGGCTTCGGGGTTGATCGGCTCGCCGACCGAGCCGAGCAGTCTCAGCTTCGAGAGATCGTGGGCTGCCGGCAGGTCGTCGCCCCACTTCATGAAGGTCCTGATCGCGGTCGGTGCCGTGTAGAGGATCGTCGCCCCGTATCGGGCCGCGATCTCCCACCACCGGTCCCTGGTCGGGTAGTCGGGCGCACCCTCGTACATGACCGAGGTCGCGCCGTTGAGGAGCGGCCCGTAGACGATGTAGGAGTGGCCCGTGACCCAACCGATGTCGGCCGCACACCAGTAGACGTCGTCGTCACGCAGGTCGAACACCATCCTGTGGGTGGCCGAGACATGGGTCAGGTAACCGCCGGTGGTGTGGACGATGCCCTTCGGGCTGGCGGTCGAGCCCGAGGTGTAGAGGATGAAGAGGGGATCCTCGGATTCCATTCGCTCCGGCTCGCACTTCTCCGGCTGGCCGGCGATCACGTCGGCCCAGCGCAGATCCCGTCCTTCGGCCATCGGCGGATCGGTTCCGCACCGGTCGAGGACGATCACGTGCTCCAGGCCCCCGAGTCCATCGAGAACCTGATCCAGTGCAGCCTTCATCGGGACCGGACTGCCTCTCCTCAGGGTGGCGTCGGCCGTAACCAGGGCACGTGCCCCGGAGACGTCCATCCGGTCGCGCACCGATTCGGGAGAGAATCCGCCGAAGACGACGTTGTGAACCGCGCCGATCCGGGCACACGCCAGCATCGCGACCACCGTCTCCGGGACCATCGGCATGTAGATACCTACGACGTCGCCCCGGCCGATGCCGAGCCCACGGAGTCCGTTGGCGAACCGGCAGGTCTCCTCGAGCAGCTCGCCGTAGGTGACTCCCCGCCGGCCGTCCCCGGACCCGTCATCGGCGTCCTCGGCCTCCCAAAGGTAGGCGATCCGATCTCCCCGTCCGGCCGCCACGTGTCTGTCCAGACAGTTGACCGATGCGTTGATCCGTCCGCCCTCGAACCAACGGGCATGAGGCGGGTCGGACCAGTCGAGGACCTCTTTCCACGGCTCGAACCACTCGAGCTCGCCGGCCCAGCCGGCCCACCATCCCTCCGGGTCTCCAGATGCCTTCTCGTAGATGGCCGGATCCGAGAATCTCGACCCCTCGGCGAATCCGGGTGGTGGCGGGAACGTCTCGGCCGCCGCAAGCATGACCTCGATCGATTCGTCGTTTGACTGCCCCGTCAAGTGCTCCTCCTTCGCCCGCTGCGGTCGTGCAGTGGGACCGGACTCATACTAGGGGCAGGGCCCCGAACGCGGATACAATCGGGACATGGATCAATCAGATGAATCTCCGGCCGGCAAGGTCGTCAAGTCCGATGATCAGTGGCGGGCCGAGCTCAGCCCCGAGGCCTACGAGGTGACGAGGAAGGCCGGGACCGAGCGTCCCTTCACCGGCCCGCACCTCGATCGCAAGGAGGACGGGACATATTCCTGCGCCTGCTGTGGTGCCGAGCTCTTCTCCTCTGATGCCAAGTTCGACTCCGGAACCGGGTGGCCCAGCTTCTTCGAGGTCTCGAACTCCGACAACGTCGAGCTCAGGCAGGACGCCTCGCACGGGATGGTCCGGACCGAGGTCGTATGCAGCAGGTGTGACGCCCACCTGGGTCACGTCTTCGACGACGGACCCGGCCCTACCGGGCAGCGCTACTGCATGAACGGTCATGCCCTGGACTTCTCCGGCTCGGACTGAGCCGGCAGCCGACTAGTTCTCGACCCTGTCCGGGTCGAGGTATCGATATCTGGTCACCAGGGCCACGGCCTGGGTTCGGCTCGAGACCCCGAGCTTCGCAATCGCGTTCCTGACATGGGTGTAGACCGTCGCCTTCTTGATCCCCAGCTTCCTGGCTACCTCCTCGGCCTTCAGTCCCTCGCCCACCCGATCGAGTACCTCTCGCTCCCGAGCCGTCAGGCGGAGCACCCTCTCGAGCTCTCCGGTCGGCCGTCCGCCGTCATCGGGGAACCACTCGCGGCCCGAAAGGACCGCCGTGATCGCCTCTTCGAGGGCATCGGGCGTATCGGACTTCGACAGGAAGCCCCGGGCCCCGGACTCCCTCGCCTCCTCGATTAGATCGGCGCCATCGTGGGCACTGAGCACGAGCACCCGGAGCTCCGGGTAGCGGCCGGTCAACTCGGCAGTCAGGTTGAGACCGTCGGTCCCGCCCGGGAGTTCGATGTCGATCACCGCCAGATCCGGCACGTCGCCGTCGATCCCGCCCAGGAGTGCCTCGGCAGAGTCGGTACCTCCGGTGGCCGCGACGTTCTCGATCCGGTCGATTCGGTCGATCAGGGCCTTCCGGACCATCTCGTGGTCGTCGCAGACGACGACCTTCGCCGACCCGTTCAACGCTCGCCCTTCGGACCGCTCCGTTCGGTGACCCGAAAGGGGTGGGGCTTGCCTGTCCCGAACCCTCCGGACTCCGGTCTCCCTCTCTGCGCCAAGACTCTTCCCAATCCCTTCTGTCGGCCGGGCATCACTGCCCCCTGTTCCTTCGGATCACCTGGATCCTCTTTGTGGGGAGGCTCGACCTCCCCCGGAACGAACGCCTTTCGGCCAGCTACCGGACGTTCCCGTTCAGATACTTGGTACTCGAAGCGTAACGCGTGTTACGAAAGCATTGTGGCAGGAGCACCGGCTTCCTGCAAGACCTCGGGTATCGCGACCGACCCGTCCTCACGCTGGTGGTTCTCGAGGATCGCGATGATCGTACGGCCGACCGCGATGGCGGTGCCGTTCAAGGTGTTGAGGAACTCCGGCTGGCCTCCGGGTTCCGGCCTGAATCGGCAGCCGAGCCGTCTCGCCTGGAAGTCCGTCGTGTTCGAACAGGAGGTGAGCTCCCGGTACCTGCCCTGGCTCGGGATCCATGCCTCGCAGTCGAACTTCCGGGCTGCCGACCCCCCGAGGTCTCCGACCGCCACGTCCACCACCCGGTAGGGCAGCCCGAGTTCGGTCAGCATCCGTTCCTCGATCGCGAGGATCCTTTCGTGCTCGTCCCTCGCCCGGTCGGGGGTGACGAACGAGAACATCTCGACCTTGTCGAACTGGTGGACCCTGAAGATCCCCCGGGTGTCCCGTCCGGCAGCCCCGGCCTCCCGCCTGAAGCAGGTCGAGAAGCCGGCGTAACGGATCGGCAGCTCGTCGGCCTCGAGTATCTGGCCGGCCTGGAGGGATGCCAGCGGAACCTCGGCCGTGCCTACCAGGAAGAGCTCGTCCTTCTCGATCTCATAGATCTGGTCCCGGTCACCGGGCAGGAAGCCGGTCCCGAACAGGGCCTCTTCCCGGACCAGGACCGGTGGTGCGACGGGTTCGAAGCCGGCCTCGGCCAGAAGCCCGATCGCCCAACGGACCAGCGCCAGTTCGAGCAGGACGAGGTCCCCCTTCAGGTAGGCGAATCGCGACCCCGACGTCTTCGCGGCCTGCTCCATCTCGATCAGCCCGCTCGGTTCGGTCAGTTCGATGTGATCGCGCGGCTCGAACCCGAACGAGGGTTGTGCTCCGACCTCCCGCACGACCACGGCGTCCTCTTCGGTCATTCCGTCCGGCGCATCGTCCTCGGGAATGTTCGGCAGCGCTGCCGCCAGGACCTCGAGCTCGCCCTCGATCCCCTCGAGCTCGTTCTCGAGGGTCTCGATCTCGGCCTTGAGGTCGCGCACCCGGGCGACTTCCTCGTCGGCCTCCAGACCCTGCTTCTTGGCTTCCCCGATCCTCTCCGATGCGGCCTTGCGTTCGCTCCGGGCTCCTTCGATCCCGGGAAGGAGTTCACGACGGCGACGGTCGAGCTCGAGCAGATCGTCGATCCGGTCGGCGGCCCCGCGCCTCGCCAGGGCAGCCCGAACTCGCTCTGGCTCGGAGCGGATCAGCTTCAGGTCGAGCATTCCGCCCGACCGCTTACTTGGAGGCCGACTCGGTGCCGGCGTACTCGGCTACGAAGCTCGCGACCTTCTCGGCTTCTTCTCCGACGACGATGTTCTGGGGCATGATCGCTCCCGAGTAACCACCGTTGCGGATTGCGTAGAGAACCGACTCCTTGGTTTCCGGCCGCTGGTTCAGGTTGGGACCCTGCACCCGGGTTCCCCGGTTGCCGGTTCCGACCGATCCCGATGCCGAGAGCGTGTGGCAGCCTGCACAGTTGGCTGCGAAGAGCTCGGCCCCTTCATACTCAGGGGAGTCCTTCGAGACCGTGATCCCGTCCTCGCCGAAGCTGCATCCGGAGAGGCCGAGGGATCCGACCACGGCGATCAGAGCCACTGCCTTGGGGACCCTGGATGTGATGCTGGCACTCATTGGTCCGGAAGCATAGTGTCTGCCGCACACGATGTGCCCTCCCGATGAAAAGGAGTTCCGACAGGCGATCGGTCTGATGCCGACCGGTGTGACGGTGGTCGGCGCTCTCGGCCCCGAGGGCCCGACCGGGGCGACCGCGTCGGCCGTCTGTTCCCTCTCGCTCGACCCGATGATGATGCTGGTCTGTCTCGACCAGGGTTCCCGGACCTTGAGGGCAGTTCAGGGGGCCGATCGGTTCTCGATCAGCGTGCTCGGACACGATCAGCGCGATGCCGCGGAGGTCTTCGCCTCGAAGGTCGATCAGGAGAGCAAATGGGGTTCGGTCTCCTGGCGGGAGCACTCCGGAGTCCCGCTGGTCGGGGGAAGTCCGGCCTGGATCGTCTGCTCGCTCCGTGACCTGATCGCGGCCGGCGACCATGTGATCGTCACCGGCGAGGTCCTGGAGGCCGACTTCGAGTCGGACGGAGCCGTTCCGCTCGTCTATCACGGCGGCCTCTTCCGGGCCCTCGGTCCCGATTCCTGAGCCGCCCGACCAGGTCTAGAAGATTCCGGCCGTGGTGATCACTGCCCGCCAGACCAGGAAGGCGACGACCAAGGTCGAGACCGTCATCACACCGGTCTCCCTCCTCACGATCGCCAGGGCGACCATCTGACGGTCCTCCTCGGAGAGGGTCTGGAAGTCCCGTTCACCGAGCTCCTGGCTGGCCGACGCGCCGCGCATGCCTTCGGCCAGGAGCATGGCGATGACCGGCAGGAAGGCGTAGACGTAGTGCAGTCCGTCCTCGGCCTGGCCCGCGGTGGCCCACAGGATGCCCTCGAACAGCACGAAGACGAGTGTCGCCACCTGGGCGACCCTGAGCAGATACCAGAACCCGATCGAGGGTCTGTTCAGCTTCCAGGAGCCGGCTCCGAGCAGGCCGGCGACCAGGTTCAGGACGATCACCGCGATCGCAGTCGCTGTATAGGCCTCACTCATCTTTCAATCCCGCCCTCGATGGTCGGATTCCCTTCGTTCTCGCCGCTTTCTAATGCGAAAAATCACTATGTAGCAACTTGATACAAACCGGGTGGAGGTATCTGTATAAAGGGTGGAGCGAAACCCCTCGATCCGGTCGACCGACCGGCAGGAAAGATGTCTCAGGTCCGATGCTCCAGCAATACCTTCCAGTTCTGGTCTTCGCAACATTAGGGATCCTCGTCGGAGGGGCCTTCGCGACCCTGAATCTCGTCCTCGGACCGAAGCGGCCGAAGTCCCTGAAGCAGAGTGCGGCCGCCCGTCAGGCCGATCCCTACGAGTGCGGGCTGCCCTCCGAGGTCTCCAGCAGCTTCCGTTTCGGGGTCAGCTTCTACCTGGTCGCGATGCTCTTCATCCTGTTCGACATCGAGGTCGTCTTCCTCTACCCGGTGGCCACGATCTTCAGCGCCGCCGACTCGCTCTTCGTCCTGGTCGAAGTGATCATCTTCGTGGCGCTCCTGTTCGTCGCGTTCATCTACGTCTGGAGGAAGGGGGCACTGGATTGGAGATAGAACGCCAGAAGCTCAGGGTCCACTCTTCGCTCGAACAGCCCGGGAGTCCCGAGGAGCTGCGAGCCCGCCAACTCAAGGCGCGGGACATGCTCCGGGGCGATCTCGAGGGTGCCGACCTCGACGCCTACGTGGAGGAGCGGGTCATGACCACGACCCTGGAGAAGATCCTCAACGTCGCCAGGGCCAACTCGATCTTCCCCGCTACCTTCGGTCTCGCCTGCTGCGCGATCGAGATGATGTCCACGGTCTCGCCGCGTTATGACATCGCCCGGTTCGGGGCCGAGGCCTTCCGCGCCTCCCCGAGGCAGGCCGATCTGATCATCCTCTCGGGACGGGTTTCGGTGAAGATGGCCCCTGTCGTCCGCCGGATCTACGACCAGATGCTCGAGCCCAAGTGGGCGATATCGATGGGCGCCTGTTCGTCCAGCGGTGGCATGTTCGCCAACTACGCGGTCGTCCAGGGTGCCGACAAGTTCATGCCCGTGGACGTCCACGTCCCCGGCTGCCCGCCCAGACCGGAAGCCCTCATGTACGGCTTCAACAAGCTCCAGCGGAAGATCATGGGCAACCCCGACCCGGGATGGCGGACCCGCTACAACGCCACCGGGACCGAGGAGTGGGCCAGAGGGGGCTCCGGTTCGAAGCCTTCCGAGGAGGCGCTGGATGCCTACCGCAAGGCGAGGGAGGTGCTCGATGCCTGACGGACCCGGACTCGAACTGATCATGGCCGAGCTCAACCGGGTCCGGCCCGAGGCCGTTGTCGACGCCACCTACGATCGTGAGCAGGCCGCTCTCGTCGTCGATCCCGACGCGATCCTCGAGGTCCTCGCCTGGCTGCGTGACACCCCCGGTCAGGAATACACCTTCCTCTCCTCCCTGCACGCGGCCGACTACCTGCCGGCCGAGCCCCGCTTCGCCGTCCACTACGAGCTGCTCAACCGGGACCGCTACGAGCGGCTCCGCGTCAAGGCCCTGCTGGCCGATCCCGCCTCTCCCTCTTCCTCCACCACCTCACCCTTACCGGAAATCGACTCCTGCATCGAGCTCTTTCCGACCGCTGACTTCCAGGAGCGCGAGGCGTACGACTTCTTCGGGATCGTCTTCCGCGGCCACCCCGACCTGCGCCGGATGTTCATGCCCGAGGATTACGGTGGCCACCCCCAGCGTCGCGACTTCCCGATCGGCGGAGAGCCGGTCATCTTCACCCGTGACGAGGTTGAGAATCCGGGGTGGTGGCAATGAGGTGGTCACGGTGAGGTGGTTGCGGTGAGCTACGAGGGTCGCACTGCAGGCGAGGTCGTGGCCGAGATCGAGGGAGTGGCTCCCGGGATCACGGTAGAGCTCGAACCCGAGCAGGAAATGATGACCGTCAACATGGGCCCGCACCACCCCGCGACGCACGGGGTGCTGCGGCTCCTGGTCGACCTCGAAGGCGAGGTCGTCAAGGACCTGAAGCCGATCGTCGGCTACGTCCACACCGGAATCGAGAAGTCCTGCGAGTCGATGGCCTACTGGAAGGTGATCCCGTTCGTAGAGCGGATGGACTACCTCTCCTACTTCTTCAACATGCAGGCCTACTGTGGGGCGGTCGAGACCCTGACCGGCCTCGAGGTGCCGCGCCGCGCCCAGTACCTGCGTGTGCTGCACATGGAGCTCAACAGACTCCATTCCCATCTCGTCTGGCTCGGCACCACCGCACTCGACATCGGCGCGATGAGCGTCTACTTCTACTGCTTCCGTGACCGCGATCGGGTACTCGACCTGTTCGAGATGTCGACCGGCCAGCGGATGCACACCCGCTACTTCCAGGTCGGAGGCGTCGCCGAGGACATTCCGGCCGGCTGGGAGGCCAAGGCCCGCGAGCTGATCGACGTGATCCGGAAGGGCCTCTCCCAGTACGAAGCCCTGCTCGACCGCAACGAGATCTTCCTGATCAGGACCAAGGGCATCGGCATCGTCGAGCGCGAACGCCTGCTCGAACTGGGGGTCACCGGCCCGCTCCTGAGGGCGGCCGGGGAGCCGTGGGACCTCCGGAAGGAGGCCGGCTACCTGGTCTATGACGAGCTCGACTTCGACGTGCCCGTAGGAACCGTCGGCGACGGATACGACCGCTACCGGGTCCGGCTGGCCGAGATGAAGGAGTCCCTCAAGATCATCGAACAGTGCCTCGACGGCCTGCCAGAGGGTCCATGGATCGCCGACGACCGGAAGTACGTGCTGCCGCCTCGCTCCGAGCTCTCGACCTCGATGGAGTCATTGATCCACCACTTCAAGCTCGTCACCGAGGGCTTCCGGGTCGCTCCCGGCGAGGTCTACAACGCGATCGAATCGCCCCGGGGCGAGCTCGGCTGCTTCGTCGTCGCCGACGGCTCCGCGAAGCCGGTCCGGGTCCATTTCCGGGATCCGTCGTTCGTAAATCTCCAGGCGCTGAGGGACATGGCGATCGGCGAGTACGTCGCCGACCTGATCCAGACCCTGGCCATGCTCGACCCGATCCTCGGAGGGATCGACCGCTGATGGCCGTCTTCCCCGAACCGCCGCATTTCCCGCCTGACGACTTCGCCTCGCCCGGGCTCCCCGTCGACCGGGCCAACACCACCGGCCGCGAACCTCTGGGCGACCCCCAGGAGATCCCGGACATCGCAGACGTCGACTGCCCCGACGAACTCCGCGAGAAGATCGAGGCCTCGATGGCCCGCTACCCGGATCGTCGCTCGGCTTCGATCCCGGCCCTCTGGGCGATCCAGCGCTACTACGGCTGGTGCACTCCCGACGGGATTCGTCAGGCCGCGGCCGTGATGCAGTTCACTCCGGCCTACCTGGAATCGGTCGCCAGCTTCTACGACCTCTTCTTCCTCGAGCCGGCCGGTCGCAGCCAGATCCGGGTATGCACCAACATCTCCTGCTGGATGAGGGGAGGCGACGAGTTGCTCGACGCCTTCTGTCGGGCGACCGGGGTGGACCGTGGCGATGCCGGCCATGGCGGCGGCGTCTCCGAAGACGGCCAGTTCTTCGTCTCGGGCTTCGAGTGCCTCGGCGCCTGTGACCTCGCTCCGATGGCCTCGGTCGACGAGCGCTATTTCGGGCCACTCACCGGAGACGACGTCACGGCGATAGTCGAGGCGGTCAGGAAGGGCGAGGATCCGCCCTCGGGCCGAGCCCTCTCCGAGCGGCCCCTGGCCGGCGGGCAGGACCCGACCGACGACCCGAAGGTGGCCTCCCTGAAGGGACCGAACCGATGAGCGGCCAGGTCCACGAAACCCGGATCCTGCTCCGCCACGCCGAGGACCCGGCCCTCGCCACGATCGAGGGCTATCGCTCCTACGGTGGTTACGAGACTTTCCAGAAGGCACTCAAGTCGATGGAGCCGGACGAGATAGTCGAGGTCCTCGAGGAGTCCGGCCTCAGGGGCCGGGGAGGTGCCGGGTTCTCGATGGGCAAGAAGGTCTCGTTCCTGCCCCGCGGCGACCAGGACAAGTATGTGTGTTGCAACGCCGACGAGTCCGAGCCGGGTGCCTTCAAGGACCGCGAGCTGATGCAGCGCAACCCCCACCAGCTGATCGAGGGAATCGCGATCGCCTCCTACGCGGCAGGGGCCGGCCATGCCTTCATCTTCATCCGGGGCGAATACGACCGGCAGGCCGACATCCTCGACCGGGCCGTCGAGGAGGCGTATGAGGCGGGGTTCCTCGGCGAGGACATCCTCGGCTCCGGCTACAGCCTCGATCTCGTCGTCCACCGAGGGGCCGGCGCCTACATCTGCGGTGAGGAGACCGCCCTGCTCGACGCACTCGAGGGCAAGCGCGGCAACCCCCGGCTCAAGCCTCCCTTCCCGGCCGTCCAGGGCCTCTACGGAGGGCCGACCCTGATCAACAACGTCGAGACGCTCAGCAACGTCAGCCACATCGTCGCCAACGGAGCCGAGTGGTTCAGGAGCTTCGGGACCGAGCAGTCGCCCGGGACCAAGGTCGTCTCGATCTCTGGTGGGGTCCGCCGCCCCGGCAACTACGAAGTCGAGCTCGGGATCAGCCTCAGGGACCTGATATTCGGACTGGCCGGAGGCCCGCTCGACGGCCACGACGTGAAGGCCTTCTACCCCGGTGGCTCTTCTTCGCCGGTCCTGACCCCGGCCGAACTCGACCTGCCCTACAGCTTCGAGGCGATGGCCGAGGCCGGCTCGATGCTCGGTTCCGGCTCGATCATCGTCGCCGATGATTCGGTCTCGATTCCCCACATGGCGCTCCGGACCGCCCGCTTCTACCACCACGAGTCCTGCGGCAAGTGCACTCCCTGTCGTGAGGGCACCAACTGGACGGTCAAGATGCTCGAGCGGGTCGTCAGGGGAGAGGCGACCCCGATGGAGCTCGACATCATCACCTCGGTCCAGCAGAACATCATCGGCCACTGCCTCTGCGTGCTCGGCGATTCGATGGCGATGCCGGTCAGCGCCATGGTCGCCAAGTTCCGCGACGAGTTCGAGCAGGTGATCGCAGAGGCGGCCCTCGCCCGGATCCCGACCACGAACGGTGACCACGGGGGCAATGGTGGTAACGGCATCGATGGCGGAACCGGTACTTCCGACCTGAACCTGACCGACCTGCTCGAACGCGAGCGACTCCAGGGCAGGCCGATCCCGGTCTCCGAACAGGAGAGCCCCGATGCCGGCTGAGAAGCTCAACCGGATCATCCTGACGGTCGACGGTCGCGAGATCGAAGCCGACGAGGGAACGATGCTGGTCGATGCCGCCCGTCTCGGCGACGTCGAGATCCCGGTCTTCTGTTACGAGCCGAAGCTCGGCGATCCGGTGGGTGCCTGCCGCATGTGCCTGGTCGAGATCGAGGGGATCCCGAAGCTCCAGACCGCCTGCTCCACTCCGGTGCGCGACGGCATGGTCGTCCACACCCAGACCGCCCAGGTCAAGGAGGCCCAGGAGGCAGTGGTCGAGTTCCTGCTCGTCAACCACCCGCTCGACTGTCCGGTCTGCGACAAGGGCGGCGAGTGCCCCCTCCAGGACATCTCGATGGGCTGGGGCCCGGACCGCAACCGAATGGTCGACCAGAAGCGCCACTTCGAGAAGCCGGTCCCGCTCTCGCCGCTGGTCGCAATCGATCGCGAGCGCTGCATCCTCTGTTACCGCTGCGTCCGCTTCAGCCAGGAGGTCTCCGAGGACTCCCAGCTCCAGCTGCTCGAGCGCGGCGACTCGACCTATGTCGGGACCTTCGACGACCGGCCCTACATCGCTCCGTTCCAGGGGAACATCACCGAGCTCTGTCCGGTCGGGGCACTCACCTCCTACACCTATCGCTTCCAGGCCCGTCCCTGGGACATCGAGCAGGGCGGTTCGGTCTGCACGCTCTGCCCGAGCCAGTGCAACGTCAGCTTCACCGTCCGTGACGAACAGGTCAAGCGGGTGCTCGCCCGCGACAACCCCGAGGTCGATGACGGTTGGCTCTGCGACAAGGGTCGCTACGGCTTCCAGGCCATGTATTCGGCCGATCGGGTCCTCAACCCGGTCCGGTTCGAAGACGGTCAGCCGGTCCCGGCCGGATGGGGAGAGGCGGTCGAGCTGGCGGCCGACGGCCTGCTCCGTGCCGGCTCGAAGACGGCCGTCCTCGTCGGTGAGGCCTCGAATGAGGAGGGCTACCTCCTCCAGCGCATGATTCGTCGAGCACTCGGGTCTTCCGACATCGATTCCCGACGCGGCCCCGGTTTCGGTGCGGCCGACGCCCTCGCCCTGGCAGATCCCGCGATCTCGGCCAGGGTGGTCGACATCGACCACGCAGACCTCGTTCTGGTCGTGGGTACCGATCCGATCCACTCGGCGCCTTCCTTCGACCTCAGGATCCGGAAGGCCGTGCGGCGGCACGGCACCGCACTCGCGGTCGCGACCGACCGCCCGACCGCTCTCGATGGCGGCGCGTCCGAGGTCGAGCGTTTCGATCCCGGCACCGCTTCGGCCTGGCTCTCGTCCATCGCCGACGAGGTCGCCGCCGGATCCGGGGACGGGATCGCCGGCCTGGTCAACCGGTCCGGCCACACCGTGATCGTCTGGGGCGAGCGGATCGGGCGAG
The DNA here is from genome assembly GCA_903939845.1 of uncultured Solirubrobacterales bacterium. Taxonomy (GTDB): domain Bacteria; phylum Actinomycetota; class Thermoleophilia; order Solirubrobacterales; family 70-9; genus 67-14. The sequence continues at coordinate 80,598 of CAJAIJ010000037.1, read as the reverse complement.
GCGATGATGGCCCGGCCGCGCTGGCTGCACTGGCACGACTTGCCGAGGCGGCAGGCATCGCTGCCGAGCAGGAATCCGGCCTGATCGGGATCCCCGAGACGGCAAACGGCCGCGGCCTGCGAGAGGTCGGCTGTCTGCCCGACGCAGGCCCCGGCTTCACTCCTCTCGATCCCGGCCGCGACACCGACGCGATCAGGGCCGGGCTCGAGTCCGGCGAGATCGAGTCGATAGTCCTTTTCGGCATCGATCCGATCCGGGACCTCCCCGATACCGAGGGCTGGCGCCGGGCACTCGAAGCTGCCGACCACGTGGTCTGCTTCTCGATGGAGGCGAACGCTTCGACCGAATTCGCCGACGTCCTGTTCCCGCTCGAGAGCCACGCCGAGAAGGACGCCACGGTCACACATCCAGAGGGACGGCTCCAGAGGGTCCGGCCCTCTGCGGCCCGACCGGGCGATATCCGACCGGGCTGGATGGTCCTGGCCGAACTCTCGGCTCTGCTCGGCCACGAGACCGGGATCGGTTCGGCCCCTGACGCACTCGCCGCCGTTGCCGATGCAGTTCCGTTCTATGAGGGGCTCGATGACGCCGTGATCGGCGGCCGCGGGGTCCGGTGGCAGGACCGGCCCGCCGCAACCCGGCTCGGCGACCCGACCCCCGATCCCCTGACACCGGATTCCGGGAACGAAGAGACCGTCACATCCACACCCCCCAACCCTTCAACGGGCGAGCCCGGTGGACCTCTGAGCTCCACCCAACCCGCGGGGTTCGACTCCGAAGAAGGGCCGACTGTTGGCAGGGATGGTTCGGGTTCCGCACCCGGAGGCGTAGTCCCGCCGGAGGATGTGGAACCCGAACCATCCTCCACCACCACCGGCGCCCTGACCCTCGGGACCTACCGCGACCTCTGGGCAGACGCGACCACCGACCTCAGCCCGGCCCTCCGCTTCCTCAGTCCGGCCCAGCGTCTCGAGATCTCATCCGCCGATGCCCGCCGACTGGAGCTGAAGACCGGCGACGAGGTCTCGGTCAGCTCCGGCAGTCACTTCGTGAACGCAAGGGTCGCGATCCGGACCGCGCTGCCGGAGGGCACCTGCTTCCTGATCGAAGGCACGATTTCCGACAACGCCAACCTGTTCTCGAACGGTCGTCCAGCCGCTGTCGAGATCGGGCCGCCCAGGATCGAGCTCGACCTGGTGACCGCGGGGGGTGCCACGCCGGATTCCGGCGAGGCCGGTGACACCAGCGAGGGCGGCGAGTGATCACACCGCTCCTGGCAGACACCACGTTCGTCGAAGCGAGCTGGGTGATGATCGTGAAGTCCCTGATCATCTTCATCGTGATCCTCAGCATCGTGCCTGTGGTCCTTCTGGCCGAGCGAAAGCTGCTCGGAAGGTTCCAGCAGCGCTACGGCCCGAACCGGGTCGGGCCGTTCGGGGCGCTCCAGCCCCTGGCCGACGTCGGCAAGCTCCTCTCCAAACAGGGCTTCCGTCCCAAGGGCGCCGTTCCCTTCCTCTACGAGATCGCACCGGCCCTCTCGATCCTCTCGGCAGTCCTCGTCCTCGCCATCCTGCCCTTCGGTGACGTCCAGGGCGGGGTAGGTCTTTACGGGATCGACGTCCCGATCGGGATCCTCTACTTCTTCGCCTTCGGCGCACTCGCCTTCTACGGCCTCCTGCTCGGTGGATGGGCCTCGGGTTCGAAGTACTCGTTCCTCGGCGCGATGCGCTCGGCCGCCCAGCTGATCTCCTACGAGCTGGCCATGGGCCTGTCGCTGCTCGGCGTAGTGCTGATGGCCGGATCCCTCTCCCTGGTCGACATCGTCAAGGCCCAGGGTGAGATCTGGTACATCCTGCCCCAGTTCGTCGGATTCCTGATCTTCCTGACCGCCGGATTTGCCGAGACGAACCGGGTTCCGTTCGACCTCCCAGAAGCCGACGCCGAGCTGGTCGCCGGCTACTCGACCGAGTACGGCGGGATGCGGTTCGGTTCCTACTTCTTCGCCGAGTACATGGAGATCCTGGTCATCTCGGGCATCACCGCCACCATGTACCTCGGTGGATGGATGGGGCCCGGTCCGTCGTGGCTCGACCCGATCTGGATGCTGGCCAAGATGGGAGTGGTCACCTTCTTCTTCATCTGGATCAGGGCTACCCTTCCTCGATTCCGTTACGACCAGCTGATGAGCTTCGGCTGGAAGATCCTGATTCCGCTCGCAACCCTCAACATCCTCGTTACGGCGATCCTGGTGGTGGTCATATGAAGATAGGTCCCGAAGAGATCAAGGTCGTTCCCCGAGGTCCCGAACCCGGAGGGGCCGGCGGCGCCTACCGTGCCTTCGGCGAGACCCTGAGGGGCCTCAGGACGACCATGGCCCGGATGTTCGAGAAGCCGGTGACGATCCAGTATCCGGAGGAGAAGACCCCGGTCTACCCGCGCTTCCGGGGCCGTCACAAGCTGCACAAGTTCGAGGACACCGGTCTCGAGAAGTGCGTCGGCTGCTCGCTCTGCGCCGCTGCCTGTCCGGCCCAGTGCATCCGGGTCGTCGCGGCCGAGAACGACCCCGAAGACCGGGTTTCGGCAGGCGAGCGCTACGCCGCCGTCTACGAGATCAACCTCTCGCGCTGCATCTTCTGCGGCTACTGCGAGCTGGCCTGCCCGTTCGACGCGATCACGATGGGGCATGACTACGAGATGGCCGATTACAACCGGTCCGATCTGATCTTCACCAAGGAGATGCTCCTGGCCGATCCGATCGAGCGGGCACCGCTGAGACGCGAGGGCGAGTAGGTGCTCGAGGTTCTCTTCTTCCTGGCCGCAATCGGTGCCCTCGGTGGCGCCGTCGGCGTGGTGTTCCTGAAGAACCCCTTCTACTCGGTGCTCTCGCTGGTCGTGCACCTGATCTTCCTCGCCGTCCTCTTCCTGCTGCTCGAGGCCCAGTTTTTGGCGGCGGCCCAGATCGTCGTATACGCCGGGGCCGTGATGGTCATCTATGTCTTCGTCGCGGCCTACGTCGGCGGGATCGAGGAGCCCCTGTTCGACCCGATCCCGCGCCTCCGCGTGCTCGGACCGGTCCTCGCCGCCGCGATCTTCATCGAGATCTCGATCGCCGTCCTCGGCTCCTCCCTCGTCGCCCTCGGGACCGAGGGCGCATCCGATCTCGAAGCCGGGTTCGGCACTCCGGCTTCGATCGGCCTGCTGCTGCTCGAGGACTTCCTGATCGCGTTCGAGGTCGCCTCCCTTCTGCTCCTGGTCACCGCGGTCGCGGCGATCGTCCTCGCCGGACGCAAGCCCGGGGAGGAGGGAGTCGAGTCATGACGATCGAGTGGTTCGTGATCCTCGCGGCACTCCTGTTTGCGGTCGGCCTCGCCGGCCTCACCGTGCGCCGCAACCCGGTCGTGATGCTGCTCTGCCTCGAGCTCATGCTCGGAGCCGGTGCCCTGGCACTTCTCGCGTTCAGCCGGATGACCGGTGATCAGGACGGCCAGATACTGGTCCTCATCGTCCTCGTCGTCGCCGCCTGCGAGGTCGTGGTGGGCCTCGGCCTGGTCGTGGCGATGTTCCGCCGCCGGATTCCGCTCGACGTCGACGAGATCAAGGAGCTGAAGGGTTGAGCGCCGCAATCTGGGGGTGGCTCGTCCTCCTCTTTCCCCTGCTCGGCTCGATCGTCATCGGGCTGACCTTCCGTTCGGTCTCCGATCGCACGGCCGGCCGGATCGGTGTGGCCGCGATCCTGCTCTCGTTCCTTGCCGGGATCGGGGCCCTCGTCGCGCTGCAGGGCGAGCCGTCGGACGCCCGGTACGCGACCTCATCGCTCTGGGATTACGCCTCGGTCGGTGACCTCGAGGTCGATCTCGGGATATATGTCGACCCCCTCGCCGTCTTCATGGTCCTCGTGGTCACCGGCGTCTCGACCCTGATCCACATCTATTCGTTCTCCTACATGCAGTCCGATCAGGGCTACCACCGCTTCTTCAGCTACCTCAACTTCTTCGTCTTCTCGATGCTCCTGCTGGTCCTCGCCGGCAACTTCGTGCTCCTGATCGTCGGCTGGGCCTTCGTCGGGTTCGCCTCGTATGCCCTGATCAGTTTCTGGTTCCGCCGATCGACCGCCACGCGAGCCGGCATGAAGGCCTTCGTGATCAATGTCGTCGGGGACATAGGGCTGGTTCTGGCCGCGATCCTGATCTTCCGTGAACTCGGCGTCCTCGACTACCGGGCCGTCTTCGAGAAGGCGCCCGAGGTCTTCTCGACCAACGAGTGGACGATCGTCGCGATCTGCCTGCTGCTCCTGGTCGGTGCCTTCGCCAAGTCGGCCCAGATGCCGTTCCACACCTGGCTGGCGGACGCGATGGAGGGTCCGACTCCGGTCTCGTCACTGATCCATGCCGCCACCATGGTCACCGCGGGCGTCTACCTGGTCGCCCGGTCCTGGACCCTGTTCGAGCTCGCCCCGTCTGCCGCCGACGTGGCCGCGATCGTCGGCCTGGTCACGCTCCTGGTCGCCGGCACGATCGCCCTCGTCGTCACCGACCTGAAGCGGATCATCGCCTACTCGACGATGAGCCAGATCGGCTACATGTTCGTCGCGGTCGGGATCGGCGCCTATTCGGCCGGGATGTTCCACCTGATGACCCACGCCTTCTTCAAGGCGCTGCTGTTCATGGCTGCCGGCTCGGTCATCGCCGCCATGGCCAACATCCAGAACATCGACCGGATGAAGGGCTTCGAGAAGGCACTTCCCTTCACGGCGACGATGCTGGTCATCGGATCGCTCGCCCTGGCCGGATTCCCCGGCACCTCGGGCTGGTTCTCCAAGGACGAGATCATCGACTTCGCCCTCTATCGGGGGGACTGGTACTTCTGGGTCGCGGTCGGTTGCTACATCGGCGCCTTCATGACCGCGCTCTACTCGTTCCGGATCATCTTCCGGATCCTTCCCGGCAAGCCCTGCCCGGAGGCCGAGCACCTGATCGAGACCGGCCACGTCGTTCATGCCGAGCCCGAGAACCCGGTCACCGGACAGCCCGAGGACTACGAGGTCGGCTACCCGGGAGAAGAGCACCACATTGCCGAGCAGGCCAGAGGAATGCGATTCGGCATGGCGATGCTCGGGGTGTTGGCTCTGATCGGAGGTTTCGTCCAGATCCCGGGCGTCACCGAGGTCATCGCTCACTTCCTCGAGCCGACCTTCGAGGGTTCGCCGCTCGCGGCGATGCATCCGTCAGTCGGGAAGGCCTGGCTCGGTCTCGTCATCGGCGGTCTGATCGCGATCGTCGGCATCGCGGTCGCCTGGGTCCTCTGGGTCGGCCGACCCTCGATTCCGGAGGCTGCCCGTCGTCGCTTCCGCCCGCTCTACGTCCTCTTCCTGAACAAGTGGTACGGCGACGAGATCATCGACTTCCTCATCGTTCGTCCCGTGCTCGCCCTCGGCCGTTTCGCGGACCGCATCATCGAGCCCTATGTGGCCGGTGGACTCGTCTCGGGGACGACCTATCTCGTCCGCTCCGCCGGCGTCGCCGTCCGTGATCTCCAGACCGGGATGCTCCGGAGCTACGCGGCCGTGATGGTCGCCGGCGTCGTCGGCATCGGCCTCTACTTCCTGATCAGGAGCATCTGAACCCATGCTCTCGATCCTGCTCTGGCTTCCCCTCGCTTTCGGCCTCGTCGCACTGTTGGTGCCCGCCTACCGGGCCTGGGTCGTCGCCCTGATCGGGTCGGTCGCGACCCTCGTGATCGCAGCGGTCATGGCGATCGGTTTCGACGGATCCGGCGGTCTCCAGTACGTGGAGAAGACCCCCTGGATCCCCGACCTCGGGATCTCCTACGCGCTCGGGGTCGACGGGATTTCGATCTTCCTCGTGCTCCTGACCGCGCTGGCGTGGGTCCCGGCGGTGGCGTTCGCCGCCTCGCGCAGAGCCGGTGGAGATCGCGAACGGCTCTTCTACTTCATGTTGCTGCTCGGCGAAACCGCGACTCTCGGGGCCTTCCTCGCCCAGGACCTGATCCTCTTCGTCGTCTTCTTCGACCTGATGATCGTCCCGTTCTACTTCCTGTTCGGGATCTGGGGCACCGACAGAGAGGGGATCACGGCCGGGGCGGCCACGGTCAAGATGCTGATCTTCACCCTGATCGGTTCGTTGCTGATGGTCGTCGGCGCCGTTTCGGTCGGGGCCTTCGCCGGCGAGCCCGGCACCGGACTGACCTACTACATCCCCGACCTGATCGAGCGCGGTCTAGGCGAGTCCTACCAGAACTGGATCTTCTGGCTGTTCGCTGCGGCCTTCTTCGTCAAGATGCCGGCCTTCCCGCTACATGGCTGGATGCCCGACGCCTACCGGGCCGCACCGCTGCCGGCACTGGCCGTCTTCTCGGCCGTGCTCTCGAAGGTCGGTGCCTACGGCTTCCTCCGGGTAGTTCTCCCGATCATGCCCGACGCGGCCGAGCTGTTCCAGACGGCGATCCTGATCTTCGCCGTCGCCTCGATCATCTACGGCTCGGTCGTCGCCTTCACCAAGCTCGACCTCAGGCTGATCATCGGGTTCTCCTCGATCGCCCAGCTCGGCTTCATCACGCTCGGCATCTTCGCCCTCGACGAGACCGGGGCCAACGGCGCCCTCTTCCAGATGGTCAACCACGGCCTCGTGGTCGTCCCGGCGATCCTGATCGTCGGCCTCCTCGCGGAGCGGTTCGGGACCGAGAACATCGGGCCGATGGGCGGGCTGGCCAAACGGGCTCCGATCCTGGCCGTGATCTTCCTCATCGCGACGATGGCGACCCTGGCCCTGCCCGGCTCACCGAACTTCATCGGTGAGTTCCTGATCCTCAACGGCGTCTTCCAGACCGACGTGGCGATCGCGATCGTCGCCTCCTCAGGGGTGGCACTGGCCGCCTACTACGCGCTTCGCATGTACCAGCGAACGATGCACAACCCGCTCCCCGACGGTGCGGATGACCGGGAGATCTCCCTTCGCGACGGCCTGATCGTCGTCCCGATGCTGCTGGTCGTTGTGATCCTCGCCTTCGCCCCCCAGATCGTCCTCTCCGATACCGCCGTGGCGGTCGAGCAGGCCGTAGCTGCCTTCACCGAGGTGACCAGGTGACCGGAACTTTCGAGGCACCGACGCTCGACTACGCGGCACTCTCACCCCTGATCGCCCTCGCGGTCGGCCTCGTCGCGATCGTGCTCACGGCGGTCTTCAGACCCCTGAAGAGGCTGGCTCCGGGCCTCGCGATCCTCTCGATGGCCGTTGCGGCCGGCTGTCTGGTCTGGCAGTTCGGCACCGAGGCCGACCTGGTTTCCGGTTCGCTGCGGATCGACGGACTCTCGACCACCTTCTCCCTCCTGATCCTGATCGCCGGCATCGTCGCGGTCCTCTACGCCGCCGGCGACATCGCCGGACGACAGGTCGGAAGGCCCGACTTCCTGGCGATGCTGCTCAGCTCCGTCTTCGGGATGGTCATGCTGACCATGGCCAACGATCTGATCATCTTCTTCCTGGCCCTGGAGTTCTTCTCGATCCCGCTCTATGTGCTCTGCGCAACCGACCTCCGTCGGCCCGGCTCGCTGGAGGCAGGACTCAAGTACCTGATCATCGGATCGCTCGGCTCGGCCACCCTCCTGTTCGGCATGGCGATGATCTATGGCGGCTCCGGTGGCGAAGTCGGGTTCCAGGCAATCGCCGAAGGCCTGACCAAGGGCGGTGTCATCTCGGATTCACTCGTCCTGTTCGGCATCGGGATGATCACGGTCGGGCTCGCCTTCAAGGTCTCGATCGCCCCGTTTCACCAGTGGACGCCCGACGTCTACCAGGGTGCGCCGACCCCGGTCACGGCCTTCATGTCGGGGGCTACCAAGCTCGCTGCATTCGCCGTCTTCGCCCGTTTCTTCCTGGTCGCGCTGGCACCCGAGACCGATCAGTGGGATGTGATTCTGGCCGTGCTCGCGACGCTCTCGATCGCGATCGGAAACCTCGGCGCCCTGACCCAGAGCTCACTGAAGCGGATGCTCGGCTACTCCGGCGTCGCCCAGGCCGGCTACATGCTGGCCGGCATCATCGTCGCAACCGCCGACGGCGTCGATGCCCTCACCTTCTATCTCGCCGCCTACCTGGCGATGAATCTGGCCGCCTTCGGTGCACTGATCGTGCACGAGCGGATGACCGGGTCGGACTCGATCGCCTCGCTCAGGGGCGCCGGCAACTCCCACCGCATCGTCGCCTGGCCGATGACGATCGCGATGCTCGGTCTCGCCGGCCTGCCTCCGACCGCAGGCTTTCTCGGCAAGGTCTTCCTGATCGAGGCCCTCGCCGATCAGAACTGGGTCTGGCTCGCGATCGTGATCGTGATCGGGACCATGCTCTCGCTCGCCTACTACCTGCGGGTGGTCGCGGTGATGTGGACCAACGATCCGGCGCCTCAGGGCGAAGACGGCCACATCGACGGAGACCTCCTGGTCACCGGCGGAACCCCTCCCTGGAAGGATCTCGGCCTCGTGGTGCCGATCGTGATCGCCTCCGTCGCCGTGATCTTCTTCGGGATCTTCCCCGACCCGCTCTACGACTTCGCCTCCCGGGCAGGGGACGCGATCCTCAGTCTGACCGGTTGAGGCCCTTCGGCCCGCCGATGGTCGCCGAGCCACCGGAGCGACACCCGTGATCTGGATCGCAGCGGCCATACTCGCCTCGACCGTGGTCGGACTCCTGGCCGAGAGGAGGTGGCCCGATCGGGCCGGCTCCGGCTCCCGCCGGTCGCTCGTGATCCTCCTCTATTTCGTGCTTCCCCCGATCGTCTTCGTCAATCTGGCAGAGACCGACTTCGATGCAGGACTAGGGGTGGGCCTCGTTCTCGGGGTCACCTCGGTCGCCGTTGTCGGAGCGGTCGCCTGGCTGATCTCGACCCGGCTCCTCGATCTGGACCGACCGGTCGCCGGGGCCGTGATCTGTTGCTCGGTCACCTCGAACACGGGCTACCTCGGCTATCCACTCGTCCTCACCCTGATGGGTGGAGACGATCTCTCGCAGGGCGTCGCCTATGACGTCGTCGTCTCCGGAATCGCCCTGACCGTGTTTGCCTTCGGAGTGGGAGCCGCCTTCGGAACCCGGGCCGGAGCCGGCTTCTCGGAGCGGCTCCGATCCTTCTTCCTGAAGAACCCCCTGCTCTACGCCGCGGTCCTGGGCGCGCTCTTCCCGGCCTCGGCCACGCCCGACTTCCTGGTCGAGGTCTCCTGGGTCCTGGTCGCGCTCGTCCTTCCGGTCGGCTTCTTCGCGGTCGGTGCCGTGATCGCCGAGGCCCAGCGGGCTGAGCGTCTGCCGACCCTGCCCGGACTGAACTCCCGGGTGGCCACGGTCGCCTTCTCCCGGCTGGTCGTCTCCCCGGCCGCCCTCTCCCTTCTCGCCATGCCATTCACCGGGATCCCCCGATCCTTCTTCCTCCTGGCAGCGATGCCGGCCGGCCTGAATTCGATGATCGTCGCCCACGCATACGGTCTCGACCTCAGGACGACGGCCGAGGCGGTGGGGTGGACCACCGCGATCGTGGTCTTGGTCGGGCTCGCATGGAGCGTCTTCGGTTGATTTCGGCGCCCGGGCTGGGATGATCACGCGATGCCACGGATCCAGCACGTATCGCTCGAGATCGGCGACGACCTGATTGCCGATGAGATCCGATTCTGGGAGCTCCTCGGCTTCGCCCGGGTCGATCCTCCCGAGGGGATCGGCGGCTCCTCGGTCTGGATGCAGGCAGGTGAACAGCAGGTCCACCTGCTCCCGGTCCCCGAACCCCAGCTGCCTGCCTCCGGGCATCTCGCTCTGGTCGCAGACGATTTCGAGGCTACGGTCGAGGCGGTTCGCGAGGCCGGTTTCGAGGTCGTCCCCGGGGCCGAGTACTGGGGCTCTCCGAGGGCGAAGGCGACAGGCCCCTCCGGCCATCTGGTCGAGCTGATGGAGTCGTCTCCGGCCTGATCGGATAGCCCCTTCCGAGGGCCGTTCGGCCCGGGTCGAACACTTCCGGTCGGCCTGTTAGTTTCGGGCGGTGATCTATCCGGTCGAACAGTTCACCGCCGAGGAAGAGGCTCTCCTCGGCCCGCATTTCACCAACACCGATCGGCCCGTCTTCGCACTCACCAACCTGCCCGAGACCGTCAAGGGAGCCCTGTTCGCCCGCTACTCGCGCTATCAGGGAACGCTCCGTCGTCTCTATCTCGATGAGTTCGCGGCCGAGATGCCCGAGGGCGGTCGGCCGTTCGACGGAGAGGAGGGCAAGCGGGCGGCCGATCTCTACGACCGGATCTTCGTCGGCTACGGAGACGACTCGATCGCCCAGGTCGGCGGTGCCCACATCGCCTGCGAGTGGGTCTCCAACATCCTCACCAAGCAGCTCCAGCGCGGCCGGCTGGCCGCCTACCTCGAACAGTCGACCCGCTACATCCCCTACGACCGCGAGATGCCAGGCGGTGGCTACCGCTACTACCGCGAGGATGTGCTCGGGGAGCCTTATGCCCGGGCCATGGACGAGGTCTTCGGGATCTACTCGGACCTGATCCCGAGGGTCGAGGCATGGGCGGCCGAGAGGTGGCCGAGGGGGGACGAGCCCGAGGGAGCCTGGAAGTCTTCGATTCGGGCCAAGGCGCTCGACCTGCTGCGGGGGCTCCTGCCGGCCTCGACCATGAGTCATGTCGGGGTGTTCGCCTCGGGTCAGGCCTACGAGCAGATGCTGCTCAGGCTGATGGCCTCTCCTCTCCCCGAGGCCCGCGACTTCGGCGGCATGATCCTCGATGAGCTCAAGAAGGTGATGCCGAGCTTCGTCGCCAGGGTGGACAGGCCGGATCGTGGAGGAGAGTGGATCTCCTACCTGACCGAGCGCAGGCAGGCGACCGAGGAGTGGGTCTCCAGGCTCGGCCTCGATCGCTCGTCCACCGAAGACCCCGGCCCCTCGGTGGAGCTGATCGAGGTCAGGAGTTCCGAGGCCGAGATCCTCGCGTCGGGGCTGTTCGAAGCGGCCGGGGTTTCAGAGGCCGAGACCAGGGCAAGGGTCGAGGCGATGGACGCCGACGAGCGAGCCGGCCTGATGGCCGCTCTGATCGGGAACCGCCGCAACCGGCGCCATCGGCCCGGCCGCGGTTTCGAGACGGCTTCCTACCGGTTCGAGATCGTCTCCGACTATGGCGCCTTCAGAGACCTCCAGCGTCACCGGATCCTGACCTGTCAGTGGCAGACGCTCTCGCCCGACCTCGGGGCCTGGGTCCCCGAGGAGCTCGAGGCGGCCGGCGTTGCCGACGAGTATCGCCGTGCGCTCGAGATCTCCGGTGACGAATATGGACGCCTGGTCGAGTCCGGAGCCCCCGAACTCGCCCCTTACGCCCTCTGCCTCGGCTACCGGATTCGGTACGTGCTCGACATGAACGCCCGCGAGGCGATGCAGCTGATCGAGTTGAGGTCGGGCAGGGAGGGGCACCCCACCTACCGCGCCGTCGCCATCGCGATGCATCGGGCGATCGCGGCCGAGCACCCGTCGGTCGCTGCCGCGATGGAGTTCGTCGATGACTCCGAGGAAGAGCGGCTCGAGCGGATCCTCTCCGAGGTCCGGACCCATGCCAAGCAGCAGGCCGTGGCAGCCGGGACCACCAAGGCACCCCCGGGCATGAGCGACCTGGGCTGATACCCGATGACCCGGGTCAGACCGGGAGCTATGCTCGAAGCAGTGAAGTCGGGCAGGAAATCGAGGTTCCGTATCGGCGTGCTCATGCTCGCCATCGGTCTGATTGCCATGACGGTGCCGATGCAGGCACAGGCCTGGTGGAAGCCGAAACCGACGGTTCAGGCCTGGCAGTTCCAGCTGCAGGGGAAAATAGACCGCTCGGTCCCGGCTCCGGTGTTCGAGACCGACGGCGACTTCACCTCACGCGAGACTGTTCAGGCTCTGCGGAAGAAGGGCGTGAAGGTCATCTGCTACCTGAATGCAGGCAGTTGGGAGAACTTTCGCTCCGACCGGAACCGCTTCCCGGGCCGCGTGCTCGGCAAGAGGTACGACGGCTATCCAGACGAGCGATGGCTCGATGTCTCGAGGTACCGCCTGTTTGCTCCGGTGATCGAAGATCGGGTCCGCAACTGTCGGAGGAAGGGCTTTCACGGGGTCGAGTTCGACAACGTCAACGGCTGGGAGAACCCGACCGGGTTCTCGATCACCCGGACTGAACAGCTCCGCTACAACCGGTGGCTGGCCCGGCTGGCTCACCGCAATCGTCTGGCGGCAGGCCTGAAGAACGACGGTCCTCAGGCCCGAGAGCTCGCAGGAGCATTCGACTTCGCGGTGGTCGAGCAGTGTTTCCAGTACGACGAGTGCGGGCAGTACCGTCCTTTCCTCAACAGGGGCAAGGCGGTCTTCTCAGTCGAATACGAACTCCCGACGTCGGCTTTCTGCGACCGGGCCGTGGACCTCGGATTCAGCGCGATCTCGAAGGATTACGACCTCTTCGCGCTGCCCTGGGACCCCTGCATCCCTCCGCCGACCTGAGCGGGCCTAGCCGAACCGACCGATACCGGGCGCGAAACGGCCGACCCTGCGGCCGTAGTCCTCGTATTCCTCTCCGAAGACGGCCCTCAGGTTCGGTTCCTCCACGACCCGCACCTGGATCTCGAATCCGATGAACAGGCAGAGACCGGCGACCACCGAGACCGGGTTGGGGACCATCAGGAAGAGCCCCAGGGCAAAGACGTAGACGGCCCCGAAGAACGGATTACGTGACCATCTGAACAGCCCGCCCGTGACCAGCTCGGTTCTCTCGCCGGGGTCGACCCCGATCCTCCAGGATTCGCCCATGGCGGCCTGCGCCACCAGAGACACGATGGCGCCGACAACCGTCAGGGCGAGCCCGACCCATCCGATCCAGTCGTCGGTCATCGACACGAACGGCCCGATCGCCCCGACCAGCTCGAGGATCGGCGCGATCAAGGCCCCGATGGTGCCGATGATGATCAGGCCGCCGGCCAGGCGGGCGGTGGGAGCCTCGTCGTCCGCCATCCCGTGGAAGCCGGAAAACCCGGTCTTCCGTTTCATCGCGACGCTCTTTCCGATGAAGGTGACCAACATCCAGATCAAGAAGATCGAAAGAGCCAGAGCTGCCATGACTTCATGAAAACAGATCGAGGAGCGACCCGATCCGGTGGTCGGGATCGACCCCTTCGACCCCGGGCTGTGCGGAGGCCGATTCCGGACGCGAGACGAGGATCCCGTCCAGGCCTACGGCCTGTGCGCCGGCAACGTCGGTGTCGGATCGATCCCCGATCATGGCGACCTTCCCCGGCCTCCCTATCGCTTCGAGACCGGCCTCGAATATCGCCGGGAAGGGCTTGCCGGTGACGGTCGCCTGAGCCCCCGAGGCAGTCTCGATCGCGGCCAGGATCGATCCGGTCCCGGGCCAGTGGCCATCCGGCATCGGCATCGTCGGGTCGCTGCCGGTGGCGGCCAGTACCGCTCCGGCCCGCGCCGCCATCGCGGCCGCCTTCAGCTCTCCGTAGTCGAACCGGTCATGGCCCGAGACCATCACGGCGGTCGCATCCTCCCACCGGTCGAGCGCGACCTCCTCGATCCCTGCCTCCGCGACCTGGCGGCGGAAAGAATCGGTCCCGACGACCACGGCTCCGATGCCGGCACCGGTGAGGTCGAGGATGAAGGAGATGAGGGTCTCGGCCGCGGTCACGACACCCCCGTCCGGGACCGGGACGCCGCCCGCCCTGAGCTCTTCGGCATGTTCGGCCGGAGTCAACCGAGGACTGTTGGTCACGAACGCATAGGGGAGACCCCGGGCCTCGAGCTCGGTGATCGCATCACGCGCATCGGGCAGGAACTCATCGCCCACCCGAACCACCCCGTCGATATCGATCAGGAGGCCGTCGTATCGGTCGATGATCGCCATCGCCGCAGGCTACCTGCGACAGCGCCCGGGGAATCGGGTCAGGAGGCCTTCTCGATCGCCTCGGCCAGCTCGGCCTTGGTCATCTTCGAGCGGCCCTTGACCCCGAGTGCGGTCGCCTTCTCGTAGAGCTCGGCCTTGGTCATCGAAGCGGTGTCCGTAGGACCGACCGAATGGGCCTTTCGAGTGCCGCCCTCGACCTTTGCCGCCTCGGTCACCGGCTCCGGAGTATCGTCGCCCCCGAACGGGTTGACCGCCTCGAGCTTCTCGTCGGCCCGGTCGGCCAGGTAGTTCATCAGGGCCAGAGCGATCCCGATCGCCCCGACCAGGGCGGCGGCCCCCAGTGCGCAGGGGCGCTTCAACAGAGGCTCCGGATCTCGCCTGTGGGCTGATCGAACACGTCCGGAAGACTACCCCCCGGACCCGTCGCAAGTCCAATCGGACCGGGTGTCTGCCGGGCCCCGGCCTGGTGTTGAATGTCAGGGATGGCCGCGGCAGAAGGAAGTCCGAGACACTCCCGGATCGCAATCGTCGGTGCCGGGTTCTCGGGCCTGACCATGGCCCGCCGACTCCTTCTCGACGGTGAGCGGGATCTGGTCGTCCTCGAGCAGGCCGACGAGGTCGGCGGCACCTGGCGCGACAACACCTATCCCGGGTGCGCCTGTGACGTTCCCTCTCACCTCTACTCGCTCTCCTTTGCACCGAATCCGTCCTGGTCCAAAGCCTTCTCGCCGGGCCCCGAGATCCAGGCCTACATCGAGCAGGTGGCGACCGATCAGGGAATCCGGCCGTTCGTCCACTTCGGCTGCGAGATGAGGGCGGCCACCTGGGACGGAGGGTCGGGACTGTGGAGGCTCGAGACGAGCGAGGGGGAGAGGACGGCCGAGATCCTGATCAGCGCGGTCGGCGGCCTCAGCACCCCGGCAATCCCGGACATCCCCGGCCTCGATCGCTTCGACGGCCCGGTGTTCCACTCTGCCAGGTGGGATCACTCGCTCGAGCTCGCGGGCAGGCGGGTCGCCGTGATCGGGACCGGTGCCTCGGCGATACAGATCGTCCCTTCGATCAGGCCCGAGGTCGAGAGGCTGGTGCTCTTCCAACGCACCCCTCCCTGGATCATGCCGAGGCAAAACCGCCGGATCTCCGGGCTCGAGCGACGGCTCTTCAGCCGTTTCCCGGCACTCCAGAAGGTGGTTCGGACCTCGTTCTACTGGGGCCGGGAGTTCTACGTCCTGCCGCTGATGAGGCCGTGGCTCTCGAAGATCGGCGAGAGGATGGCAAGCCGTCACCTCGAGGAATCGGTCCCGGATCCCGTCCTCAGGGAGAAGCTCACCCCCGACTACGCCTTCGGTTGCAAGCGAATCCTGCCCTCGGACGAGTGGTATCCCGCGATCACGGCACCGAACGTCGACCTGGTCACCGCAGGTGTAGCCGAGGTAGGGGAGGACTCGATCACCGACCGGGCAGGAGTCGAACACCCGGTCGATGCGATCGTCCTCTGCACCGGGTTCAGGGCGACCGACGCCCCCATGGGCGACTGGATCCACGGCAGGCAGGGAACTCTTCACGAGGCCTGGCGAGGCAGCCCGGTCGCCCTCGACGCGACCGCGATCGCGGGCTTCCCGAACTTCTTCATGTTCACCGGGCCGAACTCCGGCCTCGGCCACACCTCGATCCTGGTCATGACCGAGGCCCAGGCCGAATACATCGCATCCGCGGTCTCCACCATCCGGCCCGGTTCGGCGATCGAGCCGTTGCCCGAGGCGCAGCGGGATTGGCAGCGGATGATCGACCGGATGAGTCGCAAGACGGTCTGGCTCACCGGTGGCTGCCAGAGCTGGTACCTCGATAGCACCGGTCGAAACGCCACCATCTGGCCCTCCTTCGCCCACCGCTTCCGGCGCCGGCTCGAGCGTTTCGATCGGACCCGCTACCGCACCGTCGCGACCGGCGAGGGCAGGCCCTCAACGGATAGGGTCGGGGCCTGATGTTTGGCTCCCGCAATCAAATGACGGGCAGGGTCGTCGTCATCACCGGCGCCGGGTCCGGCATGGGTCGAGAACTCGCCATCCAGTTCGCCCGCGAGGGCAGTCCCGTGGCGATTACCGATGTCGATCGGGACGGTCTCGCCGCCACCGCCGAGATGATCGAGGGCGATGTCCTCGCCCGGGAGCTGGATGTCAGGGACCGCTCGGCCTTCATGGCATTCGCGGTGGAGGTAGACCAGTGGACCGAGACCCCGATCGGGTGCCTGATCAACAACGCCGGAGTGACCGTGATCCAGTCCTTCAGTGATGCCTCGCCCGAGGACGACGAGTGGGTCATGGATGTCAACTACACCGGTGTGGTCAACGGCTGCCACGCCTTCCTCCCGATCATGAGGCGCCAGGGGTCGGGGACGATCGTCAATACCTCGAGCGTGTTTGGCCTGATGGGCTACCCGCACCAGACCGCCTACTGTGCCTCCAAGCATGCAGTCAAGGGTTTTACCGAGGCACTCCGGCACGAGCTCCGGGGGACGGGGGTCCGGGTCGCTTCGGTCCATCCGGGCGGGGTAAGGACCGCGATCATCTCCAACGCCCGGTTCCACGAGGACGATGCCGGCAATCGCGAGCATGGCGACGCCTCGGCCCGCTTCCAGTCCGTCGCCCTCACTTCCCCGGAACGGGCAGCCACGATCATCCGGAACGGGATCGAGAAGGGTCGCGCCCGGATCCGGGTCGGCCCCGATGCCGTCCTCTTCGACCTCCTCGTCCGGCTGTTCCCGGTCCGCTACTACTCGATCCTCGACCGGGTCTTCCTCCGCTTCACCCGGAGCTGAGCAGCTCCCGGCCGGTCGTCCTCAGGCGACGATCCCCTGGATGCCGAGATTGACGAGGAATACGGCTGCCGCCGCCATCCCGATGATCGCTCCGGCCCGGTGGCCCTTGTCGTCCTTCGGAGAAAGCGCGACCATCACCGAGCAGCCGGCCAGGTAGAGCCCGAATACGAGCAGCGAAGCCCCTTCGGCGACGATCCCCCAGTCGAATGCCACGGCGAGGATCGCCATCACGCCCCAGGCCAGGTTGGCTACACCGGTCTCGATCTGGAAACCGTTCCTCACACCGAGATCCCAGCCCATCCGCTTCGCGTCGGACCGGTGGAACACCGAATGCCTCAGCCAGGAGAGCACTCCCGGTATCCCGGCACCCAGCAGCGCGGCAAGAGTCAGGCTCGGCGGGTCGTCATAGACGGTCGAATAACCGATCGCGATACCGGCGCCCCCGATCAGATAGGTCGCCAGCATCAGGTACTTCGAAATACGCGGATCCTCGCGGTCCATCTCCAACCTCCTCGGTCCAGGCCTCCGTGCTCCCAGCTCCTGGGCGCCAGTATCCCCGGCCCTCCGGACACGGCCCCGAAATGCCACGCACGACGAATGGTCACAGACGCCGCCTACTGACGCAGGGTCTTGATTCCGCGCTCAGAGGCAAGCAGTAGGCCCTCTCGATCGGAGGGATAGTGCAAGACGCACAGCCCAAAGGTCGAGGGGGCTACTCCCAGGGAGGATCGGAAACTCCCTGAGGAGTTCAGGACCAAGCCGCGGAAGGATGTGACCCAAAGAGATTTGTCAGTGCCACGCACGACGAATGGTCACAGACGCCCCCCGGCGCTGATTCCGGTCCCTCGACCACGTTGATTCCGCGCTCAGAGGCAAGCAATAGGCCCTCTCGATCGGAGGGATAGTGCAAGACGCACAGCCCAAAGGTCGAGGGGGCTACTCCCAGGGAGGATCGGAAACTCCCTGAGGAGTTCAGGACCAAGCCGCGGAAGGATGTGACCGTTCGACAGTGCTACGCACGACGAATGGTCACAGACGCCCCCCGGCGCCGGTCCTGAACCCTCAGCCGCAGCCGGTGTTGTTGCCGCAAGACGAGCAGGTGTAACAACTCCCCGTCCTCTGCATCATCCCGCCGCACTGGTCACAGGCCGGGCCGAGCTCTGCCGCTCCGCTGGATACCTGGACCTTGGCCGGAACAACCGGCACCTCGTCGGTGAGGGCGGTTCCGGCCGGAACCGAGGAGCCACCGGCGTCGGGACCGTGATGGCCGTTCCCGTTTCCGTTGCCATTCCCATTCCCGTTCCCGTTGGTGTGGCCGGTTTCTTCGGCCTCCTTGCGGTTCCGGACCTCGCTGGTCAGGATCCCCTGCTCCTCGAGGAAGTCCGTGTCCTCGACGAACTGCGAGGCCAGCCACCTCATGATGTAGTCCGGCATCGACTTGGCGAACGGGATCTCCGGGTTGCCGGTGATTCCCTCCGGGTCGAACCTCATGTAGCTGAACTTCTTCACGAAGACCTCGAGCGGCACCCCGTACTGGAGGCCGAGGGAGATCGCCGTCGCGAAGGCGTTCATCATGCCCCGCATCGTCGAGCCTTCCTTGCCGATGTCGGTCAGGAAGATCTCGCCGACATTTCCGTCCTCGTACTTGCCGGCCGTGATGTATCCCTCGTGGCCGCCGACCGAGAACTTGTGGGTCACCGACTCCCGGGTCTTCGGCATCCGGTGACGGACCGGTCCGGTTGCTTCGGCGTCGGCACCCGCATTCTTCTCGTCCTGGGCGTCCGTCCTCAGGGCCTGGGCCGTCTTCGAACCGTCGCGGTAGATCGCGAGCGCCTTCAGGCCGCCTTCCCAACCGCGGGTGTAGGCGTCAGCGATGTCCTCGATCGTCGCCGAGTGCGGCATGTTGACCGTCTTCGAGATCGCCCCCGACAGGAACGGCTGGGTCGCAGCCATCATGTCGATGTGGCCGGTATGCGAGATCGCCCGCTCGCCGACCGCGACGTCGAACACCGGCAGGTGCTCCTGCTTCAGGCCCGGGGCACCGACGATCGTGTTGTGCTCGTTGATGTGGCTCTCGATCTGGGCCACCTCGGACTCCGAGTAACCCAGGGTCCTGAGCGCCATCGGCACCGACTTGTTGACGATCGTCATCGTGCCGCCGCCGACCAGCTCCTTGAACTTGACCAGCGAGAAGTCCGGCTCGATCCCGGTCGTGTCGCAGTCCATCAGGAAGCTGATCGTTCCGGTCGGGGCCAGCACCGTCGCCTGGGCGTTGCGGTAGCCGTGCTCATCGCCGAGGTCGACCGCGCGGTCCCACTCATTCCGGGCCGCCTGCAGCAGATCCTCCGGAACGCCTTCGGACTCGACCTCATAGGCCGCATCGCGATGCATCCGCATCACCTCGTTGTGCGGCTCACGGTTCTCGTCGTAGGCCTCGTACGGACCCATCGCCGCTGCGATCTCGGCCGACCTGCGGTAACCCCGCCCGGTCATCACCGCGGTGATCGCGGCCGCCAGGTTCCGACCCTCGTCCGAGTCGTACGGCATCCCCTTGCTCATCAGGAGAGCTCCGAGGTTTGCGTAGCCGAGGCCGAGCTGGCGGAACCGGTTGGCGTTCTCGCCGATCCCCTCGGTCGGGTAGCTCGAGAATCCGACCACGATCTCCTGGGCGAGGAAGACCGTGTCGACCACGGACTCGAAGCCCCTCACGTCGAACGAGCCGTCCTCGTTGCGGAACTTCATCAGGTTGATCGAGGCCAGGTTGCAGGCCGAGTCGTCCACGTGCATGTATTCCGAGCACGGGTTCGACGCGTTGATCCGGCCCGAGTTCGGGCAGGTGTGCCAACGGTTGATCGTCGTGTCGTACTGGATACCGGGGTCGGCGCACTGCCACGCGGCGTCGGCGATCTGGTTCATCAGGTCACGGGCCGGGAGGGTCCTGGTGACCGACCCGTCGGACCTCGCGATCAGGTCCCACTCGGCGTCGTCGCGGCAGGCCTCCATGAAGTCGTCCGATACCCGGACCGAGTTGTTGGCGTTCTGGTACTGGATCGAGGTGAAGCCCTCGCCGTCGATCGACATGTCGAAGCCAGCGTCCCTGAGGGCACCGGCCTTCTTCTCCTCGTTGGCCTTGCACCAGACGAAGTGCTCGATGTCGGGGTGGTCGACGTTGAGCACGACCATCTTGGCTGCCCGGCGGGTCTTGCCGCCCGACTTGATCGTGCCGGCCCAGGAGTCGGCCCCGCGCATGAAGCTGACCGGACCGGAAGCGGTCCCGCCCTTCGACAGGTGCTCGACCGAGCCACGGATGTTCGAGAGATTGATGCCCGAGCCGGAGCCGCCCCGGAAGATCATGCCTTCCTTGGTGTTCCAATCGAGGATCGACTCCATCGTGTCCTCGACGCTGAGGATGAAGCAGGCCGAGCACTGGGGCTTCTCTTCGAATCCGACGTTGAACCAGACCGGAGAGTTGAAGGCTGCCTCCTGGTGGAGCAGGATCGCGGTCAGCTCGGCCTCGAAGGCGTCGGCATCCTCGTCGCTCGCGAAGTAGCCGCCCTCGCGACCCCATCCGGCGATCGTTCCGGCCACCCTGCCGATCATCTGCTTGACCGAGGTCTCGCGCTCGTCGCTTCCGAGCTGGCCCCTGAAGTATTTCTGGGCGACGATGTTCGTCGCGTTCTGCGACCAGGACCGGGGGAACTCGACTCCGCGCTGCTCGAAGGCCGGGTTCTCGGGATCACCGATGATCGCGTCCCTCAGCTCCCACTCGACCTCGTCGAAGGGGTGGACGCCTTCACGGGTCAGTCGCCTTTCGACGGTGACTCCTGCGGGGTTGATCCTCGTTTCCGGGGTGGTCGACTGGGCCATGCTCTCTCTCGCTCTCTCTAGGTATCCGTGACGCTAGTTAGTTGCTTCTTGACAGGGACGGTGTCAGCTGGTCGAGCTCGGCCTGGACGTCCTCGACGTCCAGCTGCCGGTAGACAGCTGCAAACTGCAGATAGGCGACCTGGTCGATCCGCTTGAGGCCGGCCAGGCACATCTCGCCGATACGGGCTGCCGGGATCTCCCCTCCGGCCCGCCGCGCCGCGGCCTCGACCCGGTCGACCAGGGCATCGATCGCCTCTGGCCTGACCGGTCGCTTGTGTGAGGCCCGCTCCAGCCCGCCGCGCAACTTGACGCGATCGAATGGCTGGCGCTGGCCTCCCCGCTTGAGGACCTGGAGCGCTTCGGTCTCGAAGCGCTCGTAAGTGGTGAACCGGAAGTCGCAGTCCGAGCACTGGCGCCTTCGGCGCACAGCCGCTCCCTCCGCGGAACCGCGACTCTCGAGAACCCTGCTTCCATGTCCACATTGCGGGCAACGCACATAGCCGAAGATACTAGGAATGGAGTCGGATACCTTTCCCACACGCTATATGTGGTGTTAAGGCAGGAATCGCCCTCCGCAACCTCCGCAATGATCCCTCTCTCCGGCGGCACCGAATCGCGCCCCCAGCGGCACTCCGGCCGCGCGACCTCGAGATCCGACGCTACCGATGGTGTCCGGCCCCACCCCGGATCGAAATCTCGGGGGGATGGAAAAACTGTCCCTGCCGGTATAAGGTCGATCGACTGTCGGGGGGAGGCCTGCCAGACACGGGTCCATGTCCTTCCGTCCGTCGACGGACACGCGAGGGAGGAGTAGTTCATGAGAGAGGATTCGGGGAGCACCACCGGAGGTTCCAGACTGCGACTTCCGTCGCCGGCGATGGCGGTGGCCCTGCTGGCGCTCTTCGTCGCACTCGGCGGCTCTGCCTGGGCCGTCTCGAAGGTAGGGACCAACCAGCTGAAGAACAACGCGGTGACCACGCCCAAGATCAGGGCCTCGGCCGTCAATGCCTCGAGACTTGCGAACGGCGCGGTGACCGGCCCCAAGATCGCGCCCGGCGCAGTCGGGCCGGCCGGCCTCGGGCCCGGAGCGGTCGGGTTCGACGCCCTGGCCGACTCGGCCGTCCAGGGGTCGAAGATCGCGCCCGAAGCCGTCGGGACCGGAGCCCTGGCGAACGGAGCCGTGACCGCGGCCAAGCTGGCCGAAGGGGCGGTCGGGGGCAGCAACGTCTCGGTCACCTCGGTCTACGGAGATCCGGTCGAGCTGCCGGAGGGCGGGGCGACCACCCTGAACGTGAACTGCCCATCCGGCAAGAAGGCGATCAGCGCAGGAGTGAACACCAACGCCGTGGTTTGGGTCTTTGCCGCATATGTGTCAGTGAGCACGGCCTTCGTCGGCGTCGCCAACAAACCCGGCAACCCCCCGGTCCAGGTAACTCCCCAGGCCGTCTGCCTCTAGCAGCACCTCCTGCGGCAGCCCCTGCCCGATCCGTCTCCAGATGGATCCGTGTGAACGCCGGGTCACCCGGGCCGGCCCTGTCGGTGGGAGAATGGCGGTCCGATGGAAGGCCCTGACGATCCGAGCCTCGAGCAAGCCGCGGACGCCGCTCCGGACCGTCCGTCCGGCGGCGACTCCCCGCTCTCGATCTTCCTCAGGTTCCTGAGGATCGGGGCGATCGCCTGGGGCGGCCCGGCCGCCCAGACCGAGATCCTCTACCGCGAGTGCGTCGAGCAGGAGAGGTGGGTCACTCCCTCTTCCTTCCGCAAGACCCTCGCCGTCTACCAGGTCCTGCCCGGTCCGGAGGTGACTGAACTCTGCATCTACTTCGGCCGGATCCGGGCCGGAAGGCTGGGCGGGCTGCTCGGCGGCCTCGGTTTCGTGCTCCCCGGCTTCCTTCTGATGCTCGCGCTCTCCGTCGCCTACGTCGAATGGGGTCTCGACGACCGGTACGAGTCCTTCTTCGCCGGGATGAAGGCGGCCGTAGGGGCTCTGGTCGCGATCGCCGTGATCAGGCTCGGACGGAGGTTCCTCGATGACGTCCCGCTCTTCCTGATCGCGGCCGCGGCCTTCGGCCTGACCCTCGGCGTAGGCCTCTCCTTCGTGCTCGTCCTGCTGCTGTCGGGGATCGCCTATGAGGTGGTCAGATGGTCGTCCGGGCCGGACCGCGGGCTCTCATCCTTCTCTCCGGTCGGCCTGGTCCTGATCGCCGCGGCCACGGGCGGGGCGGCCCTGCTCGCCGAGGTCTTCTTCGAGGGGCTGAAGGCCGGCCTGCTCACCTTCGGCGGTGCCTACACGGTGATCCCCTTCCTCCAGGAGTCGGTGGTCGACTCGAAGGGCTGGCTCACCCAGTCCGAGTTCCTCGACGGGCTGGCCCTCGGCGGCATTCTCCCGGCCCCGCTGGTGATCATCGCGACCTTCGTCGGCTATCTCACCGACGGCCTCGCGGGCGCCCTGGTCATGACCTTCGCGATCTTCCTCCCGGCCTTCCTGCTCCCGACCTTCTTCCACTCCCACCTGGTCCGGATCTCGGAGCACCCACGGCTCGAGAAGTTCCTGCACGGAGTGACCGCCGGGGTGGTCGGCCTGATCGCGGCGGTCGTGGTTCTGATCGTCGACGACTCGGTGACGGGCATTGCGACCGGCGTGATCGCCGTTGTCTCCTTCCTGCTCCTGTTCCGGATCGAGTCGCGGTTGACGATTCCGGTGGTCATCCTCGGTGCCGGGGTGGCCGGCAGTCTGCTCGGACTCTCCTGAGCGAAGCGGCCGCTGCGGTAGGCTCGGTCCAGCGATGAACGACCACGGCATCAACGAGGGCGGCAGGCGACAGGGGTCGGCCCGCGAACGGGCATCCGAACTGGCCCAGGCGGCCCGCGAAGGCGCGGTCGAGCGGGCCGGCAACGCCCGTGAGGCAGCGGCCGATACCGCCGCCGCGATCAGGGAGTCGGCGACCGACACCGCGGCTGCGATCAAGGAGTCGGCCGTCGAGACGATCGGGAAGGTGAAGCCGAAGTTCCGGGGCGTCTCCCACGAGTGGGCCTTCTTCGTTTCGCTCGGGCTGGGCCTGATGCTGATCCTCCTGGCCGATACTTCCGAGAAGCTCCTCGCTGCCGCGATCTATGCGGCAAGCCTCTCGGCCCTCCTCGGAGTCTCGGCCCTCTACCACCGGGTCGACTGGAAGACCAACCGGGCCCGGATGCTGATGAGGAGACTCGACCACTCGATGATCTTTCTCCTGATTGCCGGCACGGTCACGCCATTCGCCCTTCTCACCATCCACGGCACCCTCGCCACCGCGATCCTGATCGCCGTTTGGACCGGGGCGATGATCGGCATCGCGATCGAGCTCCTCTGGATCGGGTCGCCCAAGTGGGTGAGCGTGATCCTCTACCTGATCGTCGGCTGGATCGGCGCAATCGCCTTTCCCGCGATCGTGGGCTCGGCCGGGATCGGAGCCGGACTCCTGATCGCGACCGGCGGGATCCTCTACACGGTCGGCGCCGTGGTCTACGCGACCCAGAAGCCCGACCCGGTCCCCAGCCACTTCGGCTATCACGAGGTCTTCCATCTCCTGGTGATCGGCGCTGCCGGCGCCCATTTCGCTGCGGTCGCCTTCTTCGCGCTCTGATCGATCCCGAGCATGCCCGCCGACCACACCCCCGAAGAGAGCGCTCGACAGGAAGGGGGGACGACGGTTCCCGAGCAGCCCGAGTGGAGCACCATCCAGGTCGGCAGTGGCGTGACCCGAATCCTCGAGGCAGGCCCCCGTCAGGCCTCCGAGGCCACCGTCTTCATCCACGGTAATCCCGGATCGGCCGGCGACTGGGTCGGCCCGGTCGCGGCGGTAGGCCAGATCGGCAGGGCCGTCGCTTTCGATCTGCCCGACTTCGGACAGTCCGAGGCTCCGCCCGGCTTCGGCAACACGGTCGGGGAATACGCCGCCTTCGTCGGTCAGGCGCTCGACGCTCTCGGGGTCGCCCGGGTCAATCTCGTCCTGCATGACTTCGGCGGTCCGATCGGGCTGCTCTGGGCCGCCGGGAACCTCGATCGGGTCGCCTCGGTGACCCTGTTCAACACCGGCATCCTGATCGGCTACCGGTGGCACACCATGGCCCGGGTCTGGCAGACGCCCGTCCTCGGCGAGATCTCCCAGGCCATCATCTCCAGGCCGGTCTTCCGTCGGGTCGTCTCCTCGGCCGAGCCACGCGGCCTTCCCCGGCCCTTCCTCGACGAGATGTTCGACAACTACGACCGCCGGACCCGCTCTGCCGTGCTCAGGCTCTACCGCAGCGCCAGGGACGTCGGCGACCGTGCGGCCGAGCTGGCCGCGGTCCTGGCCGGGGCCGATATCCCGGCCCTCGTCGTCTGGGGCGGGGGCGACTCCTACCTCCCGGCCCGGTTCGCCGAGGCCCAGCGCGAGGCCTTCCCGTCGGCCGAGATCCACCCTCTGCCGGACTCCGGCCACTGGCCCTTCATCGACGATCCCGACGCATCGAACGTCTTCCTGACCTCGTTCCTGAAGTCGCTTTCCTGACTCTCCAGGACAGTTTCGTCACGTTCCTGTCCGGTCCGCCGACCGACCGGCCATGACCTCTCGACCCGGCCACCGGGGTCCCGGACGTCCGAATGGGCGGCCGACCGGCCCTGCTACCCTCGCCAACCAATGCAGCTGATCATCACCGAGAAGAACAACTCCGCCAAGAAGATCGCCGAGATCCTCTCCGGCGGCGACTACCGTGAGGAGAAGTCCTTCACGGTCCCTCTATATATATGGGTGGACGGGCAGGGCGAGCGGATGACCGTCGGCCTCAAGGGTCACGCGGTCGAGCGGGCCTTCCCCGACGAGAAGATCTACAAGCAGTGGAAGCTCGACACCCTGCACGAGCTGGTCGATGCTCCCCTGATCGTCCGGCCTACCGACGGCAACGTGATTCGGGCCGTCAAGAAGCAGGCCAAGGCTGCCGACAGCCTCATCATCGCGACCGACTTCGACCGCGAAGGCGAGCTGATCGGCCTCGAGACGCTCGAGAGCGCTCTCGAGGTCAACCCCGATCTCGAGCCGACCGTGAAGAGGGCCCGCTACTCGGCCCTGACCAAGGACGAGATCGAGGGAGCGTTCTCGAACCTCGATGAGCTCTCCTACCCGCTGGCCAACGCCGGCGGTGCCCGCCAGGACATAGACCTCTACTGGGGCGCCGCCCTGACCAGGGCCGTCTCCCTCGTCAGTCGTGCCTACGGCTCCAACTTCCTCTCGGTCGGCCGTGTCCAGAGCCCGACACTCGGACTGATCGTCGAGCGCGAGCTCGAGCGCCGGGCCCATGTCCCGGAGCCTTTCTGGGAGCTGTTCGCCCGGTTCGAACACCCCGATGGGTCCTTCGAGGCCCGCCATGCGACCGAGAAGTTCTGGGACGAGGCCGAGGCGATCAAGGCGCTCGAGGCGACCAGAGGAACCGGCACGGTCGAGTCGGTTACCAGCAGGAAGAACACGGGCAAGCCGCCAGCCCCTTACAACACGAGCTCCTTCCAGATCGATGCCTCCAGCCGCCTCGGGATAACTCCGAAGCGGGCGATGAGCCTGGCCGAGGACCTCTACATGGACGGTTTCATCTCCTACCCGAGGACCGACAACACCGTCTACCCCGAGTCGCTCCCGTTGAAGGAGACGATCGCGGCCCTGGTCAAGGTCCAGGACTTCTCGCAGGCCGCCTATCTGCTCGACGCGCCGCTCAACCCGACCAGGGGCAAGAAGGAAGATCAGGCCCACCCGCCGATCTACCCGACCCAGGCCGTCTACCCCAGTGCCCTTCCCGAAGACAAGCGCCGGGTCTACGAGCTGATCGTCCGTCGCTTCCTCGCCACCTTTGCCGGTCCGATGATCTCGGAGTCGACCCGGGCCGACATCGCGATCGGGGGCGAGACCTACTTCGTCCGCGGCAAGGTCGTGCTCGACCCCGGGTTCGCCGGCATCTACACCTACGGCCGCTCCGACGACACCGAGATCCCGGCCCTTCAGGAGGGTCAGGAGCTGGCCCTCGAGGGCGAGCCGCGGATGGACGGCAAGGAGACCAAGCCACCGGCAAGACTGTCGGAGGCGAAGCTGATCGAGGAGATGGAGAAGCTGGGCCTCGGGACCAAGGCGACCAGGCCCGACATCATCCAGAAGCTCTACAGCCGCCGTTATGTCCGCAACCGGCCGCCCGAGCCGACCGCGACCGGGATGGCGATGTACGAATCCTTCAAGCAGTACGTGCCCGGGATGGCAACGGCCGAGATGACCGCCGGACTCGAGCAGGAGATGGATCGGATCGCCGAGGGCGACCTGACCAAGAACGAGGTCGTCGAGGATTCCCGCAAGCTCCTCCACCTGACGATCGACGAGATCCTGGCCGGGGAGGAAGAGCTGGCCAAGAAGATCTGGGCCGGTATGGATCAGGACCGCATCCTCGGTCCTTGCATCTCCTGCGAAGAGGCAGGCCGCACCAGAGAAGACGGCTCTCCAAATGTGCTCCGGATCATCCGGGCCAAGAAGTCCGGCAAGTCCTTCGTCGGCTGCACTGGCTACGACGCCGAGAACAAGGACGACCCGAAGAAGTCGTGCGACCTCTCCTTCCCGATGCCTCAGCCGAACTTCTACGAGGTCACCCCGTTCGAGGAGCGGTGCACCGTCTGCGATCGCACCCCGAGGGTCCTGGTGAAGTCCCGTGGCAAGGCCGGTAGGCCCTGGAAGCTCTGCTTCAACGACGACTGCCCGACCATGGTCGAGATGCGTGAGAAGAAGGCCGAGCGCGAGGCCGCGAAGAAGGCCAAGGAAGAGGCCGAGGCCGCCGCTGGGAAGAAGCCGGCGAAGAAGGCCCCCGCAAAGAAGAAGAAGCCCGCCCGCAAGGCGCCGGCCCGAGCCAAGGCCAAGTCCACCTCTGGCGAGCGCCCGAAGACAGTGGCCGCGTCGAAGTCCGGCCCGCCCGACCTCGGTACCCGGCGGGTCAGGAAGGCCGGTTCCGGCAACCGGTCGGCCAAGGGCAAGTCCACCGGCAGCTGAGGCGGCCCCGGTTGTTCATCACTCTGGAGGGTGTGGAC
Source organism: uncultured Solirubrobacterales bacterium (assembly GCA_903939845.1). Lineage (GTDB taxonomy): Bacteria > Actinomycetota > Thermoleophilia > Solirubrobacterales > 70-9 > 67-14. The sequence continues at coordinate 52,929 of CAJAIJ010000037.1, read as the reverse complement.
GGCTCGGGCAAGTCGACCCAGGCCGCACTCCTGGCCGAAGCCCTGGGGCCGGACACGGTCTCGATCAGGGAGCCGGGCGGCACGGCGGCGGCCGAGCGCATCCGTGAGATCCTCGCCGACCCCGAGACCCCGCTCGATCCGCTGGCCGAGATGCTGCTCTTCCTCGCCGCCCGGTCGGACCTCGTCGCGTCCGTCATCCGTCCCGCGCTCGAGTCGGGACGGACCGTCGTATCCGATCGCTTCACCGATTCGACCGTCGCCTACCAGGGTTTCGTCCGGCGGCTCGGCCCCGACCGGGTCAGGGAGTTGAACGCGGCCGCCACGGGCGACCTCGTCCCCGACCTCACCCTTCTGATCGAGGTCGACCCCGAGGACGCCCTCGCCAGGGCCACGGACGGCGGCCGCTTCGAGGCCGAAGGTCTCGAGTTCCAGCGACGGGTCGCAGACGCCTATCGCGAGATCGCGGGGCGGGAGACCGACCGGATAATCGTGATCGATGGCCACGGGACGACCGAAGAGGTCCATGACCGGATCATGGCCGCCATCTCCGGGAGGACCGGATCCTGAGCACCGAGTCGCTCGACCGCGCCGCACCGGGCCAGGCCCGCGCCTCCCGGATACTCGCGGCCGCCGTTCGCGAGGGTCCGTCGCACGCCTACCTGCTGGTCGGACCACAGGGTTCCGGCAAGGCCGCTCTGGCCCGGGCCTTCGCGGCCGACCTGCTCGCGGTCGGATCGCCCGACGCCGCCGGCACTCGCCGGCGATGCGAAACCGTCCCCTCTCCCCATCCCGACCTGGTCTGGCTGACGCCGGTCGGAATGAGCCACGCCGTCGCTGACGTCCGCGAGCGCCTGATCCAGACCGCACCACTCGCCCCGTTCGAAGGCGAGCACAGGGTCTTCGTGGTCGAACACGCCGACGCCCTCGGTGAAGAGAGCCAGAACGCCATGCTGAAGACTCTCGAGGAACCCCAGGCCCATGCTCACTTCCTCCTTCTCGCGGACGACTCCGAAGCCGTCCTCGAGACGGTCGCATCCCGGTGCCAGCTCGTCGAACTCGACCCGCTTCCCGAGGAGGATGTGATTGCTGCGATCGGCGACGGGCCCGGGCCCGAGACCGCGGTCGCGGCGGCTCGTCTTTCCAGGGGCGATCCGGCCCGGGCCCGGTTTCTCGTGTCCGAACGCGGCAGCGCACTCAGGAAGGCGGTCGAGTCGATGCTCGCCGCCACTCTGGAGGACGGGCTCGGAGGTTCTCCATGGCTCGCCGTCCTGGAGTCCGCGGAGCAGACCGGCGAGGCCGCCGGTGCGCGGGTCCAGTCCGAGTTCGACCGGGAGACCGAAGAGGGGATCAAACACACCAAGAGGGAGGTGGAGGAAGCCGTGAAAAGGGCTGCCCGCAAGGCCCGCACCGGGGTCCTCGACCTGGCCCTCCTGATCGCCTCGTCCTGGGCGAGGGATTGGTCGGCCGCGATTTCCGGCGCCGGCCACCTGATGTTCAACGCCGACCGGATCGAACTGATCTCCTCCCAGGCCGAGGGCCTTACCCTCGCGTCGGCCACCGATGCGGTCGGCTCGATCGAGCAGACCCGCAGCAGCCTCTCTTTGAACGTCTCCGAGGAGCTCGCGCTCGAGGCCCTCTGCTTCAGGCTCGAGCGGCGGCTGGCCAGGCCCTAGCGGCCCTCGATCTCGACCGGCGGGACCGGCTCCTCTTCCTCCACCGAGTCGATCGCCGCCTGCTGGGCCAGCCGGGTGATCTGCTTCGACTGCCGGGATGCGATCACGGAGAAGTTGAGCGCCAACCCGAGCAGGATCAGGATCAGTACGGAGAACAGGGCGATCGTCACGTCCCGGACGCCCAGCGCCCGGGCCAGCAGCTCCAGCAGTCCCGGGAATATCGCCCCGGCCAGCATCGCCAGGCCGAACGCCAGCCAGACGATGCTGTATCGCTCGGTCAGGCGGTCCCTCCTGATCAGGTCGACGATCCAGACCATGAACCCGATCGCCAGGACCGCAGCGATGATCCGGGCCTGGGGGGTGAGTCGCACCACCGGCTCGACCTCGGCCACGAATGCCCCGAGCGGATTCATTTCGACTCCCCCTCCGGGACGGTCTCGGCTGGCCGCAGGTGGTTGACGAGCAGGACCATCACCGTCTTGAAGATGTAGAAGAGCGAGACCAGCGGGGTGATGAACGAGCTGCCGGCCTGGCGGGGCTGCATCGAGACCGGCACCTCGACGACGGTCAGTCCGGCCCGCACCGCCTGCTGGAGGGATTCGACCTCGGCGAACTCGGGCGAGTAGCGCCTGGTGAAAAGGATCATGGCCCGCCTGTCGAGCGCCCTCATGCCGCTTGTCGTGTCGGTGAATCGCTGGCCGGTCGAGATCGAGACCATCCGCCCGAACACCTTCTGGCCCAGTCTCCTCAGCTTCGATCCCCGATAGTCCCCCTCCCCCGAGAACCTCGTCCCGACCGCGAGGTCGGCTCGGCCCGAGGCGATTACCTCGATCAGCTTCGCCAGCTCGGTGGCCGGATGCTGGCCATCTCCGTCGATCTGCCCGCAGATCCCGTAGCCGGCCCTTACGGCGAACATGTAGGCAGTCTGGTGAGCCGCTCCGACTCCCTGGTTGAAGGGCAGGGATGCGACTCTGGCCCCGGCGGCACGGGCGAGAGCGGCCGTGCGGTCGGTCGATCCGTCGTCGACCACGAGCAGGTCGGCATCGGGCAGGCTCTCCCGAACCGAACGGATCACTGCCTCGATCGATCCCTCCTCGTTGAAGGCCGGGATGAAGACGATGAGATTCTGTTTTTCCATCAGGTGGCGATTCTGGCACGGGCCGCCTTCCTCGGTGGGATTTCGGCCTCTGGAATAACCTGATTGCGCAAATGGCCGACCGGACCAGAACCTCCACCAGGAGGCACATAGGGATGAGGATCTGGCTGGTTGCCGGATTCACCCTCGTGGGTGCCGTCACGGCCGGCCTCGTCTACCTGTTCGTCGCCGATGCCAGCGAGCAGGTGATCGAGCAGCGGGCATCCGAGTTCGCGGCCGGGCGGATCTCGCGCCTGGCAGAGGAGCTGAGCAAGCCCGGAGCCGATCAGGAGAGGGTCGTCGCCAAGGCCAACTCCGGCGGCTCATCCGTCTGGTACGTCGATTCCGAAAGACAGGTGATCGCTCCCCAGGACAAGGACTTCCCTGACGGGTCCACTTATCAGGGCGCACTCGACACGGCCCTGAGCGGCGGCAGGACCACCGAGGAGATCGACGACGCCCAGGTCATCCTCGTCAGCCTCCCCCTGGTCGACGAGCTCGGATCGACCTTCGCTCTGGTCGCTCGGTATTCGCGCCCGGCCCTTTTCCAGAGCGCGCTCGACAGCATCAGGTCCGAGGCCCTCTGGGCAGCCATCATCGCGCTGGTCTCGGGGACCCTGATCGGGTTCGTGATCGCCTCCCTGATCACGGTCCGGCTCAAGCTCCTCGCCAGCCAGGCCGACCGCCTCGCCTCGGGCGACTTCGACGTCTCCCTGCCGGTCTCCGGGCGCGACGAGATCGGGGATCTCGCCCGGTCGCTCGACTCGATGCGCCTCGCCCTGAAGGAGAACTTCGGCGTGCTCACCGCCGACCGCGACAAGCTCACGGCCATCTTCGACGGCCTCAACGACGCCGTCATGGTGATCGACCGGGAGGGCCTGGTCCGGTTCTACAACTCGTCTGCCGCCGACCTCCTCGAGACCGACGGGTCACCTCCCGGCCCGGTTCGGGGACCGGCCAGGCGCGCGATCTCGGAGGGGTTCGCCGCCCACCCGGCCCTCAGGATCGGCGACCGCGCCTATGCGATGCAGGCCCGTTCGCTCCCGGACGAGAACGCCGTCCTCGTCGTCCTCAGGGATCGCACCGACGAGATGCGCAAGGAGTTCGCCGAGCGGGACTTCGTCTCCAATGCCGCGCACGAACTCCGCAACCCGCTGGCCGGCATATCGGGCGCCATCGAGGTCCTGCAGTCCGGAGCCAAGGACGATCCGGTCGCGCTCGAACACTTCCTGGAGCGACTCGCCTCCGATGCCGACCGGATGACCCGCCTGACCCAGTCGCTGCTCACCCTGGCCCGGGTCGAGGCGATCGGCTCCGGCGAGATCGAGGTCGTAGACGTCGGCAAGGCAGTCGAGGACGTGCGGGAGGCGGTCGAGCCGCCACCGCCCGGGATCGAGTTCGTCGTCCGGGCCGAATCCGGACTGGCCGCTACCGCCGACCCGACCCTGATCCGTCAGGTCATGATCGGTCTCGTGACCAATGCCTTCAAGAACACGCCGCCACCCGGACGGGTGATGCTGACCGCCGTCAGGACCGGGGAGGGGGAGGTCCTGATCGAGGTCTCGGACACCGGTGTCGGGATCCCGCAAGCCGAGGTCGATCGGGTCTTCGAGAGGTTCTACCGACGGACCGAGTCCCGCTCTCAGGAGGGGTTCGGTCTCGGCCTCGCGATCGCTCGCAGGATGACCGATGTCATGGGTGGAGAGATGGGTGCGGACTCGGTCGAGGGCGAGGGCAGTACATTCTGGGTCAGACTGCCGATGGCAGAGATGAAGGAGACCCCGGTCGCATAGATGTCATGAACGTTGCCAGTGGAAAAATCCTGATCGCCGACGACGAACCCTCCGTTCGTGACTCAGTCGGCTACGCGCTCGACCAGGAGGGATTCCAGGTCACCGGGGCGGTCGACGGCACCGACGCCGAAGAGAAGCTCCAGGGCGACTTCGATTACGACCTCCTGATCCTCGACATCATGATGCCCGGCAAGTCCGGTCTCGATATCTGCCGTGAGGTCCGCAGTCGCTCCGCGGTCCCGATCATCATTCTCACGGCCAAGGATGCCGAGGTCGACAAGGTCGTCGGTCTCGAGGTCGGCGCCGACGACTACGTCACCAAGCCTTTCTCGGTCCGTGAGCTGCTCGGACGGGTCCGGGCCCAGCTCAGGCGGCGCGAACTCGACCGGCCGGCCGGGGGAGGGGATTCGAGGATCCGCTCCGGCCCGGTCTCGATCGACCTCGCCCGTCACGTCGTCACCATCGACGGCAAGCCGGTGTCGCTGACCCGCTCCGAGTTCCAGCTCCTCAGGCTGCTGGCCGCCCGCCCCGGCGAGGTCTTCTCCAGGGCCCAGATCATGGAGGAGCTCTGGCAGACCGAGTTCGAGGGAGACGAGCGGGCCTGTGACGTCCACATCTCGAACCTCCGGCACAAGGTCGAAGAGGACGCCCAGCGTCCGAACCTGATCCTCACCGTTCGCGGGATCGGCTACAAGTTCGCCGATTCGTGACCGTGGGCCCGACCCCTCTCGCCGAGCTGGACCTTCCCGAGTTTCCGCTGCCCGGTCCCGAGATCAGGGGTGATGCCTGGCACGAGATGATGGACGGCATCATCGAGGAGGCTGACGCCGACGAGGTCTGGCTGGCCCGCAACCCGATCGCGACCCTGGTGGCCGACCGCGAGGCCGGGGAGTTCTTCCTCAGGTCCCGCTCGGCCCGCTTTCCCGGCGAGTATCTCTACGAGACCTTCGGAATCAACGACGGGCCGCTCCACGACCAGATCCGTCACAACCTCCTGAACACGGAGGGCGACAGGCACCGTCGGCTCCGGGCGCTCGTCAACCCGTCGCTGACCCCGAAGGCGGTCGAGAAATACAGGACGGCGATCCGTGAGTATCTGTCCGAGCTCTGGGATCGACTCGACGGCACGACCGAGTTCGACTTCGTCGAGGCGATTGCGAAACCGCTTCCGGCCATGACGATCGCCCGGGTGATGGGCGCACCGCCCGAGGACGCCCCGAAGCTCTGGGACTGGTCCAACTGGATCCAGCAGCAGTTCGACCCGATCGCCCTCGCCGACCCCGGGGTGCTCGAGACGATCCAGGAGAAGGTGGTCGAGTTCCAGCAATGGATCAGGCCGATGGTCGCGGCCAAGCGTGGAGATCCGGGCGACGACATGATCACCGAGCTGATCGCGGCCGAGGAGGAGGGCGAGAGGCTGTCCGACACCGAGCTCGAGAACCTCGTCCTGAACGTCCTGGTCGGCGGCGTCGACACGACCCAGAGCCAGCTCTCCCACATCGTCAGGCTCCTGGCCGACAGTCCGGGCCAGTGGCAGGCGCTTCGGGAGGATCCCGGGACCCTGGTCCCGCGGGCGGTAGAGGAGGGGATCCGTTACGAGCCGATCACGCCCTTCACTGCCCGGATGCTGACCGAGGACGTCGAGTACAGAGATGTCCTGTTCCCCGAGGGCACACCCCTGATCGTCTGTGCCTACACGGCCAACAGGGACCCTGATGTCTTTGCCGATCCGGCCGAGTTCGACATCACCAAGGACCCCAAGGGCACCCGGACGCTCACCTTCGGAGCCGGCATCCACTACTGCGCCGGGACTAACCTCGCGAAGCTCGAGCTGGGCGAGGCCCTCTCCTTCCTGGCCGAACGGGCAGAGACGCTCGAGTTGGCATCGGAGCCCGCATACGCATCGCCGATCGGGGTCTATGGGATCGACTCGATGACGATCCGGATCACTCCGGCCTGAGGCCCGCCCCTAACGGGGCTGCGGGCCCCGTTACTCGAACTTCTTCGCCTCTTCCTCGATCTCGGCCTGGCTCGGACCCTTGGCTCTTGGTCCGTAGGCAGACCAGGCCGAAAACGCCGTCGCAATACCGAGACCGAGCATCACCCAGATCGGCCAGAAGTCGCCCTGTCCGGTGAGTGCCCAGATCACGATCGAGATGACGATCACGATCAGGAATCCGCCGACCATCTTCTTGAAGCCGGCCTGACTGTTCAGCCGCTCTTCAGCCGCCTTCTTTGCTGCTGTCTCATCCATCGGCCGATCGTATCAGCGGCCTCTGGGCCTTCACCAAACCTCGAGAAGGGCTCCCTCAGAGCATCCGACCACGGGGTCTTCGGGGAAGGTGCACCCCGGTCCTGTCGCCGCCACACCAGGCCGGCCGCCCCTACGGTGAGGACCGCCAACAGGGCGAGGACGAGCGAAGAAGTCGCGACCCCGATAACGGCCCCGAGCGCTCCGGCAAGTGGGTAGGCCACCAGCCAGGCGGCGTGGGAGAGCGAGAACTGGGCCGCGAACAGGGAGGGTCGCTCGGTCGAGGTGGCATTCCTGTTGAGCAGCCGGTCGCATAGGTGAAGTTCGCGCCGGAAAGGTTGGTGCTAAGCAGATTCGCCTGGTTCACTCTCGTGCTATCGGCGTCCGCGTTGGTCATGTTCGTGAAGCGCAGGTCCGCGTTCATCAGGAGCGCTTGAGTCAGGTTCGCGCCTTGACAGTTTGGTGCGCAGACAGGTGTCTAGGACGTTCGCGCACCCTTCTTCTTCTTCGGCGCGAGCTTGCAAAGCAGCTTCGCGCCGTTGTGGTTCACTCCGCGCAGATCAGCTCCGCGCAAATCCTTGCCGCTCAGGTTCTTGTGATGGCAGACGGTGTGATGCTTGATCACGCAGCCCTTGACGGTGCGCGCCTGCGCCGAGCCAGCGAGCAGCGCGACCGATAGAAGTGACAGACAGAAAACCTTCGCAAAAGAATGCATCGGGTTGATCGCTTTCATCAGTGGTTCCAGAGCCATTCGTTAGCTCCGTTCGCCTATTCGTTGATCGGCCTTCACTAGCGCGCTGGCTGGAGACTGACCAGAGCCGAAGAATAGCATTGCGTTGTGTTCTTCGGCGTAGGTTCGGCTGCCACTGAGCCCTGAACTTGAACGTTGAGAGCCAAGCAACTCAGAAACCCCGCATTTGCGGTGCCTCCGGAGAAGCCGACGAGCGGAATCGAACCGCTGACCCCTTCATTACGAGTGAAGTGCTCTACCAACTGAGCTACGTCGGCGCGAACTGCGAAGGATACCGGCGCCGCAGGGCTTCGCTCAGGGCCGCTGCCAGCCGTGACGGCTCGCCACCCATCACCACGAGCTCCTCCGGCCCGAGCAGGAGATCCACGGAGCCGTCGGCATGGGCGGCGAGAACGCAGGGCGTCCTGCCGTCGCTCGCCTCCGCCACCTCCGGCGAGCGCTCGTCCAGGTGGACGGCCTCGAATGGGAGCGGGAGCACTTCGACCACCTCCCGCCACCGTGCCTTCTCCCGGAAGAGCCCGTGGGTGATCTCACAGAGGGCGCAGTGGGCCTTGCCGGTCACGTGGGCGCCCAACCAGTAGCGGAGCTCTCCGAGGAGGGTCCCGTCGGCGTCGTAGACCCCGACCAGACCATTCACAGGGCTTTCTTGCTCTGCCGCCACAGCAGGAGTCATACACCCGGAAGGGGGCAATACGCCTCCGGCCCATTCACCACTCCCGAGGCCCGCCCATGGTCACTTTTCTTCCGGTGATCCCTGCTGCGCTACCGTGAGGAGCATGACCGCTCTTCTGCTGGGCGACGGAGGGCCGCTGGCAAAGGCAACCGGCGAGTCGCTGCGCGGTCACCTCCCGGACGAGACCGTCACCCTCGAGAGACCGTCCGACGACGAGGTCAGATCCGCACTGGAGGCCTCACCCGAGTCGGTAGTGATCGCAACCAGAGACGACGTCATGGCCCTGAGGCTCGCCCTCCTCGTGGAGGCGCTATCGCCGGGTATCCACCTCGTCGTCACCGTCTTCGATCGCACCGTCGCCGGCCGGCTCCGCTCGGCCGTGCCCCACTGCGAGGTCCTCTCCTTCGCCGAGATCTCTGCCCCGACCCTGGCCGAACCCTGCCTCGATGGCTCGGCCGGACATACCGGCCGGTCCAGAACGGGCCCGTTCGATCGTCTCGTCTCGGCCCTCTGGCCGGTCCAGACCGAGGCCAGGATCCTCGTCGCCGGCCTGATCGGACTCTTCACCGTGATCATCGCCGACATCCTGCTACTCCTCCTGGCTACGGACCTCGGCGTGGTCGATTCGATCTATGGCTCGATCAGGACCCTCACCACCGTCCAGGCCGAACCGGCCGTGAGCGAAGGACCCGGTTGGTTGAAGCTCGCCTCAGCCCTCGGGATGCTGGTCACGCTCGGATTCGCGGCCCTGTTCACGGCCGGCCTGATCCAGTGGCTGCTCGACCCCAGGCTGACCGGGATAGTCGGCCGCAGGGTCGTCCCCCGTCGTGACCACGTGATCGTGATCGGCATGGGACAGGTCGGACTCAGGCTCTGCACCTTTCTCCGGGATCACGGGGTCGGGGTGGTCGCGGTCGAGCTCGAACCCGAGGCCTCTGCGGTCCGGTTCGCGAGGGACCGGAAGATCCCGGTCCTGATCGGCCACGGTGAGGACCGGAGGCTGCTCGAAAGAGCCTTCGTGAGCCGGGCCAGGGCCGTGGTCGCGGCGACCGCGGATGACCTGATCAACATCGAGATCGCGATCACGGCCGACGCATGCCGCCCCGGAGTCCCGGTTGTGCTGCGCGCACGCGAGGGCCTGCTGACGAAGGAGACGCTGGAGCTGGTCGGTCTCGGGGTCGTCAGGGACATCCACCGCGAGTCGGCCAACGCGATCGTGGATGTAGTCGTCGCCACCAGAGGCTGACCCGGGGGATACGGCGTCTCGGACCTCAGTCGAGCCGGGCCAACAGCCGGTTGGCGGCTCTGCGGCCTGCCACCAGGGCTCCGTCCATCGTCGCCGGGCGGTCGGTGCTGGTGTGCTCTCCGGCGAGGATCATCCGTCCGACTGGGGAGGCCAGGACTGCCCTGTCACGCCCGGTCGAACCGACGGCCAGGAAGGAGTACGAACCACGGGCGAACCGGTCCCTTGCCCAACGGGTCGAGAGCGAAGCATCGGGAGTGACGGCCGGCCCGAAGCCCTGCCCGAGCCTCGCAACCACGGTCGGCGTCGCCCCCTGGGAGCCCTGCCTCTCGAGCTGGCGAGCGAAACTGCCCCCGGTGAAGGCACAGAGGAGCGGACGGCCTGCAAGGTCACCGAAGTTGAAGGCGCTGATCGCTTCCTCGATCCCGAAGCCGGCCGTGGCGATCTGGGTTCGGTCCGGGTTCCACCATTCCGATTCGTAGGAGAGGAAGGTCTTGTCCAGCAGGCCGAAGCCGAGCTTCCGGATCGCCCGTCTGTGGTCGGCCGGGAGGGCCGGCTCGAACCGGACCTTGCCCGCCTTGAGGACCCCCAGCGGAACCGTGACCACACAGCCGTCGGCCCCGATCACCTCACCCGAGGACAGGGTGATCCGGACGCCCCGGCCGGAGCGCGACACCTCGCGGACCGGGTCGCCCTTCCTGATCTGGACGCCCCGGGCCAGCCAGGAGGTCAGCTGCCCCGCACCGCCTCGGATCAGAAGGTCTGGCCCTCCCCGGTAGAGGGTTCCCTCGCCGAATCCATCGATCGAAATCTCGTCGGGGTCGGCTGCCCAGTCCAGCGGGACCTCCACTCCGTATAGCCATTCGAGCGCGGCCCTATCGACCCCGGCCCGGACCCGGGAATCGACCATCCTCTTCAGCGTCGGCCCCAGTGGGCGGTCGCCATTTCTCCAAGACAGCCGGTATAGCTCCGAAGTGATCGCCTCCCCCGCCGATGCCGCCCTGGACAGGGTCCTGGCAGTGATCGGGTCACCGGAGCGGCGGTGCAGCGAGACCCGGTCGTAATCGGTCGGGACCGTCTCGAGTCCGGCCTTCCTCGCGATCTCGGTCAGGGGGTTGCCCCGGCTGTCGTGGATCCAGGATGCCCCGAGGTCGACCTGTGTCCCGAACCTCTCGACCGTGTGGACCCGGCCCCCGATCCGATCCCGGGCTTCGATCACGACTACCCGGCAACCGGCCTGATCCAGCACACGGGCCGCCCCGAGCCCGGCCATGCCGGCGCCTACCACCACGACCTTCGGCCGGTTCGTTCGGGCCACGGTCGAGCCGCTGCACCCGGCAGCAACCGCGACCGCTCCGGTGGCGGCCGAGCCCAGGAGGGCGCGTCGAGTGACTCCGCTCCCGTTCACCCACCGACCCCCAGGGCCTCGAGCAGCCCCGGGGGAGGACCGCCGGTCATCGCACCGGTGGTCATCCAGAGGATCTCCCCCTCCCGGTCACAGAGAACCACTGCGATCTCGTCCCGACCGGTAAGTCCGAGGCCGTCGGTCACCCTGTCGACGTCCCCGTAGACGGTCACCGTTCGCCTGCGGGTCATGGGATCCGGGATCGCGGCCTTCATCCCGCCGTCGATGAACCGTCTCATCGGCTTCCAGCCGCCCGAGATCGTCGGGATCTCGTAACCGGCCAGGCCCTCGACCTCTTTCTCGAGTTCCCGGAACACCGGAATCCAGGTGTCGACCTCCCGCTGGTGGGTCCGGTGGAAGGCGACCGCCAGCAGGTTGAGGCTTCCCTCGAGCCCTTCCGGCAGCATCACGATCTCGTCCTCGAGCGACCTTCCTTCGACCTGTGGGAGCCTCGGCTTCATCCATCCAGCCTAGACGGCGTCCACCCCCGCCCGTCCGGGGTGGTTGGGACCATCCCCCGATGGTCGAGCAGAAGAGCCTCTCGAGCGTCGAGCGCGGTAGGGACATGTCCCGGATCGGGGCCTTCAGCGACGGGGTCTTTGCGATCGCGATCACCCTGATCGTCCTCCAGCTGGAGGTTCCCGAAGGAATCGGGAGCGGGGCCGACCTCTTGGGTGCCTTCGGCGACCAGGCGGCCGACTTCTTCGCCTTCACGATCAGCTTTGCCATGATCGGTCGGTTCTGGTACCTGCATCACCGCTTCATGCAGATGATCCAGGAATTCGACCCCCGACTCATCGGGCTCAACCTGCTCTATCTCTTCTTCATCGTCCTGATCCCCTTCACTTCGGAGTTGATGGGCGACTACGGGGGAGAAATCCCGGTCGCAGTGATGCTCTACATCGCCAACATTTCCCTGGTGGTGTTCTGCACGGGGTTCATGTACGTCCACTCGGCCCGCCAGGGCCTGATTCGCCCCGAGTTCCGGGCCCTGTTCGGGATCCGGACGAAGGCCATATTCACGACCGCGACGATCATGGCCGCGACGATCCCGTTCGCTCTCCTGCTCGGGCCCTACACGCCGCTCCTCTGGTTCCTGTTTCTCAGGCTGAATCCCTACCAACGCCGCGGCGATGTCGGTGAGGACGATTCAGGGACGCCGGCCACCGGGGCGGACTGAACGGCCCGTCTCCCTCAGGTCCCGGCAGCCTCGACCGCCCGGGCGAAGACGACGTCCATCATCTCCTCGGTCAGGGTGCCGGTGAAGGTGTTCTGCTGGGAGGGGTGGTAGCAACCGATCAGCAGCCGGTTGCCGATCACCGCCTCTGCCCCGTGACCGAACTTCGGCTTCGGTTTCGGGACCTCGATCCCGTTCGCCCTGGAGGCCATGAGGAACCCGTCCCATCCGAACGAGCCGAGCGCGACCACCACCCGGACCCGGTCCAGTGCCTCGAGCTCTCGCTCGAGATAGGGGAGGCACTCGTCCCGCTCGGCCACCGTCGGCCGGTTGGCTGGCGGCGCGCATCTGACCACGCAGGTGATGAAGGCGTCGGTCAGGACCAGGCCGTCGTCCTTCGCCCAGGCCTCCGGCTGGCTCGCGAGTCCAGCCCGGTGCAAAGCCGCGTAGAGCCAGTCCCCCGACCGATCGCCGGTGAAGATCCGTCCGGTCCGGTTGGCGCCGTGGGCTCCCGGCGCTAGCCCGACCAGCATGATCCGGGCATCCCGGTCTCCGAAACCGGGCAGAGGCCTCGCCCAGTAATCCTCGTCCCGGAACCTCTTCGGCGGCTCGGCCGCGACCGATTCGCGCCACTCGACCAGGCGTGGGCACTTCCTGCAGTCGCAGACCTCTCGTTCGATCCCGTCGAGATCGTAATTCCGCTGTCCTTCGGCCATCGTCCCTACACTAGGCAAACCATGCCGACCAGAGACCTCACCGGAGGCCCCGCCCGATGACTGCCCCGTTCGCCTTTCTTCCCAATATCGGGGTTCCCGAACTCCTGATCGTGCTCGGGATCCTGATCCTGATCTTCGGTCCCAAGCAGATCCCCAAGGCGGCCAAGTCCCTGGGCAAGGGGCTGCGCGGCTTCCGGGATTCGGTCGAGGGCAAGGACGACGAGGACGATGCTGCCATCCCGGAGAAGGTCGATGCCACCGCCGGTGATGCCGAAGCACCCGCCGACGCCCCGGCACCCGATGCCGTTACCGCGAAGGGCGAAAAAGAGGCCTGACCTGCCGGAGGAGGTCCGGCCGGCCCGGGGCCGGTCAGGCGGAGTGCCACGATGATCCCGCTCAACCTCCCCAACCTGATCACACTGCTGAGGATCCTCGCGGTCCCGGTCGTGGTCGTCGCCCTGCTCGGGGAGACCCCCCACAGCGACGCTCTCGCGGCGGTCGTTTTCGCGCTCGCCGCCCTCTCCGACGGACTCGACGGCTACATCGCCCGCTCGCGGGACTCGATCACCGACTTCGGCAAGCTGATGGATCCGCTCGCCGACAAGCTCCTGATCGTCGCCGCCCTGGTCACCCTGGTCTCGCTCGGCCGCCTGCCGGCCTGGATGGCGATGGTGATCATCGCCCGGGAGTTCGCCGTGACCGTGCTCAGGGCGATCGCGGCCGAGGGCGGCGTCGTGATCTCGGCCAGCTGGATGGGCAAGGTCAAGACCGTGCTCCAGATCGGTGCCGTATTCGGCCTGATCCTGTTCGATCCGGCCCCGTTCGGCGTCTGGGTCCTCGTCTACGCGGCCCTGATCGCCACCGTCGTCAGCGGCGTCGACTACTTCTTCGGTATGAGGCGCCGGATCCAGGCAAAGCGATCCGGCCCCGACGGGGCCTGAGGCAGCCCGACCTCAGCCGAGGTCGAGCCACTCCCGCATCGTGAGGTGGCTCTGGGTGTGGCTGTCGCCCGTGATCTCGGACCGGATGTCACTCATGGTTCCGTAGCGCTCTGCCACCACGTTGTGGCGATGGATCGTCTCGAGGTTCTCCTGACGGGCCATCACGAAGGCGTTGTCGGCCAGGTCGGTGTACTTCTCGACCACCTGCCTCAGCATCTCCCGCACGCAGTCTTCGACGAACCGCGGGTTGTCATGAGCCTTGGCCACGACCGACAGCTCGTCCGGTCGCTTCATCAGCTCGAAGATCTCGGAGCTCATCGAGCTCTCGACCAGCCTCAACAGGTCGCGGGCGTCGATGTCCTCGGCCGAACCCTCGGTGCATCCGACGTAGAGCGTGCCGATGCCCCGCTGGTTGTGAGTGGCGATCGGGACGAGTTCCACGATCTCGCTGATCTGGTCCTCGCTGTAGCCGGCTTCGCCGAGCCTGCCGCGGGCGAGGTCGGCGACCATCTCCTGCGCACACGGGCAGGCCGTCATCCCCTGAGCCTCGACTCCGGTCACGGTCCGGGTGCCGTTGGGCGACGCGACCGCCCTTCCCAGCAGCGTGTAGATCTCCTGAGTGGGAATCCCGGACTCGGGTGCCGGCATCGTCTCCGGGAAGCGGGCCTTGACCGTGACTTCGGCCCTGAGGCCGCCCTGCTTGTCCCGGACCAGCTCGGCCACCTTCGCGGCGAACTGCTCGGCCCGCATCGACTCCTGCTGGGCGACGAAGTCCATCGCTTCGGCGACGTTCTCTTCGAAACGAGACATGTGGACGCCGGCCTGGTCGGGTCCGAGGTCGACGAAACAGTTCAACTCGGCGTGGTAATGGCCCATTCCGTCAACGTTCAGGACCTTCTCGACCCCGGTCACTCCGACCTGGGAGAGGCTCACGCGAGTTGCGGGCTTACCCGCCTGAACGTCGACGCCATCGGGCGAAAGGGCGATCTCAGGGTTCATCTTCCGTCTCTTCTCTTCCGTGCAGCGAGACCGGCGGCCAATACCCTCGGTACTCCTGCGATTGCGCCCATAGGGTAGCCGGTCCCGACCTTCGGGGCACGAATCCGACTCCTTGCTGGCTCCAGTTCACCAATCACCTTTCCGGTGCTCCTATAATCCGGCCTTCCGACGGGTGGACAGAGGAGTCGCCCGTGCCCGGATCTTCATTCGACGGAGTTCGATCGAAGGGGCCGACAGTGGAGTTGGAAAACGAGGTCGTGCAGGGGCTGATCGCCACCGGAAAGAGTCGGGGCTACCTGACGCTCGAAGCCGTGGCCGAAGCCTTCGAGGATGCGGACCCGACCCGTGAGCAGGTCGTACGGCTCCACGCCCTGATCGCGGAGAGCGAGATCGACCTGATCACGGCCGAAGAGGCCGAGACCCGTGAGCGACCGGTCGAGGCAGACGGCGGGACCGGCGAAGAGGTTTCCGTCGACGATCTCTCCGGGACCCCGGACCCCGATGGGTCTGTCGAGGAGGAGCCCCCTCCGCCAATCGTCCTCGATGCCGATCCCGGCGACGAGGCCTCGCTCGACGCCCTCCGCCTCTATCTCCGGGCCATAGGACAGGTCGATCTCCTGACTGCCGAGCAGGAGGTCGAGCTGGCCAGGCGCATCGAACGGGGCGACATGGAGGCCAAGCGCCGCATGGTCGAGGCCAACCTCAGGCTCGTCGTCTCGATCGCAAAGAACTACAACAGCAGGGGGCTCACCTTCCTCGATCTGATCCAGGAGGGCTCCCTTGGCCTGATCCGGGCGGTCGAGAAGTTCGACTACCGCCGTGGCTACAAGTTCTCGACCTACGCCACCTGGTGGATCCGACAGGCCGTGACCAGGGCGATCGCCGACAAGTCCCGCTCGATCCGGATTCCGGTCCATATGGTCGACAAGCTCAACAAGCTCGGCTTCACCGAGCGGCAGCTCGTCCAGGATCTGGGCCGGGAGCCGGAACCGTGGGAGATCGCGGCCGAGATGGGGTGGACCGTGGGTGAGGTCCGCGAGGTCCAGCGCTATGGGCAGACGCCGGTATCGCTCGACAAGCCGATCGGCGACGGCGAGGACACCGAGCTCGGTGACCTGGTGCCGGACTCCACCGCTCCGGGCCCCTTCGACGAGGCCTCCCTCCACATCCGGTCGGAGTCGGTCAGGCGGGTCCTGGAGGATCTGCCGGATCGCGAACGGGACGTGTTGATCATGCGCTACGGCCTCGGTGGCGAGCCGCCCAGGACCCTCGAGCAGTGCGGCGAGGCATTCGGAATCACCCGGGAGAGGGTCCGCCAGATCGAGACCGCCTCACTCAGACGCCTGAAGACGATGCCTTCAGCACAGGGACTCCGCGAGCCGGGCTGACCGGCTCGCACCGGCCCTGGGCTCGACCAAAGAAAGAGGGCCCGTCCGGCTTCGTGCCGGACGGGCCCTCTCCACTGTCAACCCGGCAGAGCCGGGTCTCCCACTATTCGGCTGCAGCCGCAGGTGCGGCGGCCGAAGCCTTCTCGCCGGCCGAGGACAGCTTCTTGACACCGGTGACCAGCACCAGTCCGAAGCCGACCTTCGCCAGCAGATCGATGATCGCGAACACCGTTACCTCGGCGTTCAGGCTGATTGCCTCGGTTCCCTCGGTCCCGAGCAGCCACAGGATCGGGTAGATGAACCAGAGCACGGTGAGGATGTAGAGCAGCTTGTCGTAGAGCGCTGCAATCTCACCGCCCTGGGCCTTCGCCGATGCCCTGACCGGGCCCCAGACGACGTAGAGGACGCCGAGGAAGAACACGCAGCTGACCGCGAACCAGATGTACTTGTGGGTGCTGTCGAGCGAAAGTGCGCCGAACAGTCCGGTCACGATCATCAGGATGTCGGCCCCGATGACTCCGGCGACGAGCCCTGTCCGCTCACGGACGGCCTCGCCAGCCTGGTTGACCGCTGCCAGTCCGACCCCGAGAAGGCCGATCAGGAGCAGCGGTGTGGTGATCACCCAGTCGATGTAGCGGGCGAAGTAGACGAGCTTCGCCTCTACGGTCCCGACCACTCCTTCCGGGGTTAGCGTCAGGTCTTTGGCGGTGACGATCAGGTCACCCTGACCGAATGCCATCAGCAGGTAGAAACACGCCGCTATCGCGCAGACGAAGAAACTGGCCACGGCGTGATGCGCATGATTGCCGAGTCCGCGTCCGAGCGCGAGGATGGCGATGGCTCCCAGTGCCATACCGATGGTTCCGATCCAGAGCCACGTCTCCTGATGAGACGTGATGGTGAGGTCTTCCAGCATTCCTTACCTACTTCCTTGAGTTGCCAATGGTTTCAGGGCCTGCCACGAAACAGCAGGCGCAAGGGTATCGCGATATGTGGCGGCTGTCACATTCGGGGGCCGGTGCCTCGTCGCGACCGCGCAAAGATTCGCGACAGGCAAGGGACCTGAAAGCCGCAGATGACCCCGATGTCTCCGCCGCCGGGACCCGGCGGCGGAGTGGGGGAGACAGGATTCGAACCTGTGTAGGCAGAGCCAACTGGTTTACAGCCAGTCCCCTTTAACCACTCGGGCACTCCCCCGGCTGAGCGGACGAGTTTATTCGACCGGGGCCTCCGTCGGCACCGGGGCAGGAGGTCGCAATACCCTGAGACCGATGCCCGACCCGTCCGAACCGATCAGGGGATTTGCCTCCGACAACTGCTCGGGCGCCCACCCGCGGGTGCTCGAGGCGATCGCCGCCGTCAACGACGGCCACACCCCCTCCTACGGGGCCGACCCCGAGACCGCCAGGCTGGACGCTCTGGCCAGGGCCGAGTTCGGGGAGTCCTCCAGGATCTTCCCGATGCTCAACGGCACCGGTGCCAATGTCGCCGCCCTGAGGGCGATCGCCAGGCCACACCAGGCCGTGATCTGTGCCGAGACCGCTCACCTCACCATCGATGAGACCGCCGCTCCCGAGGCGATCGCCGGACTCAAGCTCCTCGGCGCCCCGACCCCGGACGGCAAGCTGACACCCGAGATCGCAGCCACGAGGCTGGCCGACCGGGCCGACCTTCCCCACATCGCCTGGCCGGCGGTCATCACGATCTCCCAGCCGACCGAACTCGGCACCGTCTATCGCCCGGAGGAGATCCGGGCCCTCGCCGATTTCGCCGGCGAGCACGATCTCGTCCTTCACATGGACGGCGCCCGCATCTTCAACGCGGCCGCTTTCCTCGGCGGTGGCCTGGCGGCCGCCTCGACCGATCACGGGGTCGACGTCCTGAGCCTCGGGGCCAACAAGAACGGTGTGGTCTTCGGAGAGGCCGTCGTCTTCGCCGACCCGGTCCCGGCCCAGGGCTTCGACGTCCTCCGCAAGGGCTCTCTCCAGCTCGCCTCGAAGATGCGTTTCCTCTCGGCCCAGATCACGGCGTTGATCGAGAACGACCTCGGCCTCGAGCTGGCCGCAACCGCCAACGCCCGGGCAGCGGACCTCGCCGACCGAGTCTCGGCCCTGGAAGACATCGTTCTCGCCCAGTCGGTCGAGGCCAACATCGTCTTCGTGGCGATGCCGCTGGAGCGGGCCCGCGACTTCGTCGAGCGCCAGGCGCCTCACCGCCCGCTCCTGTTCGAGGTCGGCGAGGCCGGCCTGATCCGGCTGGTCTGCTCCTGGGATACGACCGAGGAAGATGTCCAGCGGGTCGTCGCGGACCTCGAGGTGAGGCAGGCCTGATGGCCGACTCGAAGGAAGCCGATCCCCCGACCGACGGGATGACGATCGAAGAGCTGGCCGAACGGACCGGGATGACTCCGCGAAACATCCGGGCCCACCAGACCCGAGGCCTGCTCGACCCGCCGCTCGTCCGGGGTCGGACCGGCTACTACGACACCGAGCACGTGGCTCGCATCGATCTGATCAGGGAGCTGCAATCCGAGGGTTTCAACCTCGAGGCGATCCGGCGAATCGTCGATTCGGCCGGTGACTCCTCCGGAGAGCTACTCGACTTCACCCGTGTAGTTCGCGGACCGTTCGAGGACGAGGAGCCCGAGATCCTCACGATCGAGGAGATCGCCCGACCGTGGGGCGGGGGCCTGCCCGACGATCGGCTGATGGAGCGGGTCGAGCGACTGGGTCTGATGCGCCCTCTGGGCAGCGGCCGCTACGAGGTGATCAGCCCCAAGCTCCTGGCCGCCGGGGTGGCGATGGCCGACCTCGGGATCCCGCCCGAGGTCGCACTCGATGCCCTGGAGTCCCTGCGCGGGCGGTCGCTCGCCCTGGCCGATCTCTTCATGGACATCTTCTCCGAACAGATCTGGGAGCCCTTCGACCGTGCCGGCAGGCCGAAGGAGGAGTGGCCCGAGGTCCGCGACTCCTTCGAGACAATGCGCCCGATCGCGACCGAGGCATTCCTGGCCTCCTTTCGTCTGGCCATGGAGGCGGCCGGCGAGAAGGCGATCTCCCAGGCGATTCGGCGCGACCTCGATTCGGCCTGAGCCCTTCTCACCTGGCCGTGAGAGTCGTATTCCGACAGCGGATGTTGGTTCGGCAGCCTCGCCGGACCTGCTGGGACACCGACCGGACCTCCCGACCGGTAGCCTTCCCCTTCGCTTTACCTCGCCCGGATAGCTCAGTTGGTAGAGCACTTCCATGGTAAGGAAGGGGTCACCGGTTCGAATCCGGTTCCGGGCTTGTAGCGGCAGGTCTCGAGCCCCGGGAATACCCGGGTATAAAGTGACCGAGTCGTCTCAGGTGAGACGAACAAAGGGCATCCGGAGAGTCCGTTTTGCGGTTTCTCTTCTGCCAACTACCAGGAAGTGTCGAACGGGGGTTCGGGAGAAATGAAGGTACGCAAGGCACGAGCGGTCTTCTCATCAGCCCTGGCCATCGTGGTGCTGGCCGCCACCGCCCAGGCTGCGGGTGCATCGAGTCTCTACTGGGCCAATTACACCGGAGACTCGATCGGCCGCTCCAACCTCGACGGTGTCGACCTCGACTACTCGCTCATCTCGAGTCCGCTGCTCGACGGCCCGGACCACCTGGCGAGTGACTCGAACTACCTCTACTGGTCCTCCTACGAGACGGCTCAGATCGGCCGCTCCAACCTGGACGGCTCCGGACCCGAATTCGACTTCATCGACCTTCCTGCCCCCTCCATCTATGCAGGCGGGGTCGCAGTCGACTCCAACTACATCTACTGGACCGACTACCAGACGAGAATCGGCCGGGCCAACCTCGACGGCAGCGAGATTGATGGCAATTTCATCACCGGGCAGGCAGCGCCCTACGGGCTGGCGGTCGATTCCAACTACATCTACTGGGGCAACACCGACGGTTTCATCGGTCGAGCCAACCTCAATGGCACCGGGGTCGACCCCTCGTTCCTCGATCGTGAGGCAGATGGCGTGGCCGTCAACGCCAACCACATCTACTGGACCGATTACGACGACTCGCTCGTCGGTCGGGCCAACCTGAACGGTACCGGGGTAACCCCGGACCTCATCGAAACCCCCGTGGCCAACGGCCCGGACGGCATCGCGCTGAGTTCCAACCACCTCTACTGGGCGAACTACGGAAGCGGCGACTCGATCGGCCGGGCAAACCTCGATGGCTCGGATGCAGCCAACATCATCATCAGCGACTCCCTGATCGGCGTCACCGGCCTCACGGTTCGGGAGGGGGCCGCCTCCATCTCCCGGGTCAGGGTCACCGGTCCCGCCAAGGCCAGGAAGGGCAAGACGGTCTCCTACCGGATTCAGGTGACCAACTCCGGTGGCGACACTGCCACCGGGGTCCGGGCGAAGATCTCGGGCCGCGGAGTCTCGGTAAATACCTCGGTTGGATCGGTCGCCGCAGGAGCGACGAGGACGATCACTGCCAAGGTGAAGTTCCGCAAGACCGGCACGGTCAAGGCGAAGGTGGCAGTCACTTCGGCAAACGCCGGCGGCAGGACCGTCAACAAGACGGTCAAGGTCGTCAGGTAGAGCTTCTACCGATCAGGCAAGCAAGGCACGCGCCGCTGTCTGGCTCCGGTCAGTCAGGAGAGAGGACCAACAGCCCGGCACCGGAGGCCGCCGCAGCCTGGCGGTCGTCATGGCACCGGAGGTCTGGCTGGCGACGCCTTGGCCCTCACCGGAGATCGTTTGGCTTTACGCCCAACCGTGTCTAGCCCCCAACCGGCCAGTGCACCGTGCTCAGATCGTCCATCGGGAAGTGCTTCGGATTCCCAGTTGCGAGCGTCGCCCCGACCCCGGCCGCAGCCGCCGCGATCAGGCAGTCCGCCTGGCTCAGGGTCACCCCCTTTGCCGCGAACTCCTGCCTCCACCGGCCCGCCAGTTCACCCTCTCTCTTCCCCAGAGGTGCCAGACGCAGGCCGTCGACGAGCACTCGGACCGCTGTCGACTCCGATTCTCTGACCCCCCGGTATAGCTCCTCGACGTTCACGGCGCATATCCAAGGGGTGGAGCCCCCGGCCCTGTGCAGCTCCCGGATCCTCTCCGCCGCATCTCCGCCCCTGAGGGCATCGATCAGAACGGTCGTGTCGAGCGCCAGTCGCAGGGGTCAGCCCACCCGGTCTGGATCGGCCCGCCGTTCCCGGTCGATCCAGGCCTCGGGATCTTCTCCCCACTGCCCGCCGTCCTCCGGCAGCGAACCGAGTGATTCCAGGATCCCGTCCCATCGCCTGGCTTCATCCAGAGCCTTCCTCACCGAGGCCGTGATGAAGGCGCTCCTCTTTCCGGGGCCGGCGATCCGGTCGAGTTCAGCAACGAGTTCGTCATCGAGTGTGATGTGTAAGCGCATACACATAGATTGGCACACCGTCCTCTCGACATCAATCCTCCATTCATCCATCAGAGCCGGCCCTGGATCCAACATGGGAGTCGTCTTGCTCCATCCTCCGATTCCTTCCTCTCACGGGAGGCATCGTCAATCCATTCCGCTCATCAATGCATGACAACGGCAACGATCCCGCAACGAGTCACCGCAAATCACCGGGGTCCCCAGATCGACCTCCAAAACTTCACCGCCAACCGGTGCCCCCCGCTTCGGAGCCCACCCCGCGAGATCAGGCCGGGGAGACGACCAACAGCCCGGCACCGGCTGCCGCCGCGGCCTGGCGCTCGTCGTAAGTGACGAACTGCTCGGCCTCGATCCTCAGGGCGATGGCGACATGGATGGCGTCCAGAGATCTCACGCCGTCACCGGGGAGCAGGCCGGCCTGACGGTAGATCGCCCGGTCGGGTTCGACCAGATCGAACCTGCCGATCACATCGGTGACGAGGTCCTGCGGCGCCCGGTGCCGGAGCGCCGCTCTCCTCAGCTCGGTCTCGAGCAGGATCGAGGAGAAGACGGACCCTGAATCCCGGACGGTGCGATCGAGGAAGGCCTTGAGCGCCCGGGACTCCTCCTCGGCGAACAGCAGCTTCGCAACCGCCGAGGTCTCGACATAGGTGGTCACTCCAAGCCGCCAGATCCCTGGACCAGTCCCCGAGGGTAAGGGGGCGAGGTGACCGTCACCGCTCTCCGCGAAGTTCGTCGAGCGTCTCCCCGGATCGCCCCTCGATCTCGACTCCCTCGATCTTCCCGAACCCGGCCCGCGCGGTCGCAGGCCTGATCCGCAGCCTGTCGGTTGCCGGTCGATCGGGAGGGGAGAGGATCGCGACCGGCTCGCCCCGGTTCGTCACCTCGAAAGTCTCGCCGTTTCGGACCTGCTCGAGGATCTCGCTGCTGTTGTTCCTCAGTTCCCTGTGGGGGATGGTCTTCGCCATTTCGTAGCAAACGTAGCACACCGTTGTCATCCCGAATATCCGCCCTTCTCCATGTCCCACCCGACGCACTTACCCGAAGGCCTCACACAGTCATTCATCAAGAGACTCAAGAGACCGTCAACTCCTCGACGATTCCGAACAGTTTCAGTCCCGTCCCTGCCTCGAAGGCCCCTGCCCGGAAGAAGAACCGGTCCGCACCGATCCGGGCTGCCGGTCTCGGTAGTCCGGAACCGCCTCCCACTGCCGGCTACGCTCACCCCGTTGAGGGCCGTCGAACTCCGTCCCACCCCACGGCAAGCGTTCGTTCCCGACCGACCCTTATTGACCACACCCTCATTCGTTACCTGTATGTTCGTGTCACACATTCCACGGATGGGTGTGTTTCCAGTCGAATCAATGTGCGGTCCACATGATGTGTCCGTTCATCGTCCAGGGGAGAACCATGAGGGTCCTGCGTTCGGGAGTGGTGTTCGGGCTGATTTCGGCAGTAGCGGTCATCGGTGTCGCTTCGGGCGCGGCTGCCCAGGAGGATCCAACGGTTGCCCCCGTCGGCACTGTCGAGTTCACCGTCGTCCCGCCGGAGCTCACCAACAAGACCTCCGCGGACTTCGCCTTCGAGGCCTCCGGGCCAACGACCTGCCAGCTCGATGGCGGAGAGATCTGGGAGTGCGCCGGGCCGATCACGATCCCCGACCTCAAGGACGGCTCACACTCCCTCACTGTTGCCTCTTCTGACGGTGCGTCGATCACCCACGACTGGACGGTGGACACGGTCAAGCCCACCGTGAACTTCCGTTCCACCATCAGGAAGGTAGGGAACAAAGTTCCCTACACCAACGAAACCTCGGCCTCTTTCACCTTCTCGACCTCGGACCCCACCGCAGAACTGACCTGTCAGATGCCCGCGGCGATCAGATACACGTATCACGACCTCCCCGATGGCCGCCAGGGGCGGATTCCCTGGCCCAGCGGACCTTTCGGTCCCTGCCCACCTTCGCCCCACACACTGTCCGGCCTGTCTGAGGGTGATCACTGGGTCCAGGTCCGGGCGATCGACCCCGCCGGGAACATAGCCACCCAGGGACTGCACTGGAGGGTCGACTATGAGTACGTCCCTCCGGACACGACGCCTCCGACCGTCAACCTCGAAAAGCCGAGGAAGATCGATCCGAATACCTACGAAGTCGCCTTTCGGGTATCCGAGGAGGTAACGCTCAGGTGCTGGCACAACACCGGCCCGGTCACCTCGGGCACCAGCAGACCGCTCGAATCCTGCACCTCGCCGATCACAATCACCGATGTCCCGGAGGGTCGAAACGAAGTGTCGGTCGAGGCAACCGACCTGAGTGGCAACAAGGCCAAGGTCGGCGTCGGCTGGACGGTGGACAGGACTCCGCCGGAGGTCCTGATCGGCTCGGCCCCCGCAGCCACCACCGGCTCGACGGCCATCTTCCGCTTCTCCTCGTCCGAGACGGCAGGCCGCCAGACCTTCGAATGTTCCCTCGATGACGGCCCCTGGGCCCCCTGCGCCAGTCCGGTCGAGCTCTCTGCCCTCGCCGACGGATCACATGCCTTCTCGATCCGGGCGACCGACGGCTATGGCAACACAGGTGAGCCCAAGGTCGTCGAGTGGTCCGTCGACACGATCGCTCCCGAGGCCCGGATCACCAGTGGCCCGGACACCTCCACCTCCTCGACCGTTGCGAGCTTCGCGATCGAGACCACGGGCGATGTGGGCCTGCTCGAGTGCAGCCTCGATGACGGCGAATGGGAACCCTGCAACTCGGGGACCATCCTCACCGGACTCGCGGAAGGACCCCACGTCTTCAGGGCCAAGGCGACCGACGCAGTCGGCAATGCCGGACCGGTGGCCGTCTTCGAATGGACGGTCGACACGACCGGTCCCGAGGTGAAACTGACCACGAAGCCGGGTGATCCCTCTCCGTTCCCCACGGCCCGTTTTGCCTGGAACTCCGAACCGAAGGCGACCTTCCTGTGCCGGCTCGATTCCCGGGAGTGGTCGGCCTGTGTCAGTCCCACCACTCTGTCGTCGCTTTCTGACGGCAGCCACACCTTCGAGGTCAAGGGCTTCGATCCGCTCGGAAACGAAGGCCCTGCAGCCAGCTACACCTGGACCACCGCGAACCTGCCGCCCGACTCGAACGGGTCCGCCCCGACCGTCTCGATCACCTCCGGACCGGCGGGCAGAACGGCTTTCAGGACGGCCGAGTTCGTAATCGAACAGACCCCTGGCACGACGCTCTCCTGCAGAAGCACGGTCCTCGGGTTCATCTTCAGCCGCGCCTGGAAGCCATGCCGGTCTCCGATCGCCCTTGCCGGTTTTCAGGACGGCAACCAGTTCTTCGAGGTCATGGCGATCGATCCTGAAGGCCGGGTCAGCGCCCCCCAGGCCTGGTCCTGGCGGGTCGACACGATCGCACCGCCGGTGAACATCACCGCAAGCCCGCTCCCGACCACGGTCACCACTCTTGCCAGCTTCTCCTTCGGGAGCTCCGATCGTGAGGCCACCTTCGAGTGCAGTCTGGACTCGGGTCCCTGGACCGCCTGCACCTCGCCGACCGAGCACCAGGGCCTCGAACCCGGCGAGCACACCTTCGAGGTAGTCGCGATCGACTTCGTCGGCAACCGATCGGCACCGGTGCTTCACACCTGGGAAATAGTGACCCCCAACCCCGACTACACGATCTTCGGAGAGCCCGATTCGACCACCGCTCCGATCACGAATCCGGAGCCCGACCCGGAACCCAGGCCCGAACCCGAGCAGCCAGAGCCGGATCCCCTCCCCGAAGATGACCTTGGGCAGGGCGACGATCCCGCTCCGACCGTTCTCCAGCCGAAGGCACTCCTCGCACCCCGGATCCTTTCGGCTCCCGCCAGGACCGCGTCCCGGAGGCCCTCCTTCAGGCTCTCGGCTCCGGAAGCCGGAACAGAGAACCTCTGTTCGGTCGGCCGGACCCGCCCGGTTCCGTGCGGGACGGTCTGGAAGCCTTCCGCGAAGCTCGCTCCCGGGAGGCATCTCTTCACCGTGGTCTCGAAGGCCTCAGACGGCCGACTGACCGCCCCGGTCACACGCCGGTTCAGCGTTGTCGGACCCCGCTAGCCCCGCCCGGCAAAACCCTCAGATCACGATCGTGAATGCGATCACGGCCGCCGCCCCCAGAACTGCCGCCGTGGCCAGCACCAGCTGACGGTTCCGGACCGCACGGCCGAGCCACCCTCCGAACGACACGCCTGACTCGAGCGCCCGGTCGAGCAGCATCTCGGCCCAGAGGAACTCCAGCGAGAGGATCGCCAGCCCGATCGGGATCACGATGATCGCCGGCCCGGGCAGCACCAGCATCGCCAGCCCGGCAAGCAGGATCAGGAATCCGAAGGTCACCACGATCACCCGAGGGACCCAGTGGAGCTGTTTGTGGACCTCGCGCCTGTGCTCGATCCGGTCGAGAATCGCCTGCGCCTTTCTGGCCGCCTTGCCATCGCCCGGGATCCCCCGGCGCTCCCGCGGGCTCGCCTTGGGGTCGGTCCCGTCCAGCCCGGCAGATTGAGGCTCTTCTTCCACGTTCGGGATTGTCGCAGCCGGACCCTGCCGCCCGACCGGCAACGGTCCTCCCCTGCCTTTAGGTTTCCTAAAGCCTCTCGGTTAGCCTTGAAGGTCCGTCCGCGTCGAAGGATCCGGTCGGAAGAATCAGAAAAGAACACGCGACGAGCCATGAACGACACTCAGGCCACACCCTCGAAACAGGATTCGATCGATGCCGACGCCCCCCGGTTCGGACCGGGCGCCCGGGCCCTCATCGTCGCCGCCTTCGTTCTCGTGATCGGGGCCATCTACCTTGCGGCCACCTCCGGGGGTGACGATCAGTCCCAGACGATGATGACTTCGAGTCCCTACGCCAATGCCGAGAAGGTCGAGGTTTCGGAGGTTCCGGGCCTTCCCGAAGAGGTCGGACACGCCGTCTTCTGGGCGGGAGAGAAGGGCGGTGACCCGGTCGGGGTCAGCACCGACGAGGCCGGCAACGTCCACCTCCGCTATCTGCCCGAGGACGCCGAGGCCGATGACCCGGACCCGGCCTACCTCGACATCGGCAGCTACCCCTACCCGGGAGCCCTGAATGCAACCGCGGGCCTGCTGAAGGACAAGGGGAACGCTCGGGTAGACATTCCCGGCGCTGTCGCCGTGCAGCCCAAGTCGCGGCCGACCAGCGTCATCATCGCCTTCCGGAAGGATCCCGACGTCCAGGTCGAGGTCTTCCACCCTGACCCGGAGA
The DNA here is from genome assembly GCA_903939845.1 of uncultured Solirubrobacterales bacterium. Classification (GTDB taxonomy): domain Bacteria; phylum Actinomycetota; class Thermoleophilia; order Solirubrobacterales; family 70-9; genus 67-14. Next base: position 26,131 of record CAJAIJ010000037.1, on the reverse strand, counting down.
AAGCGCTCGCATTCGCCAAGAGCGGCGCTATCGTTCCGGTCCCCTGATCGTCTCCTGGATCATCTTCCCGCTCGTCCTCGGCCTGCTCTCGGCAGGACTCGGTCTGCTGGTCGGGTCCATCGCGGGTCGCCGCCTCCCGCTCGTATTCCTCATCCCGCTCGGCTTCGGGGCGCTCATCGCGATCGGGGGTCTCACCACCCTCTCTCCATCGACCGCCGGCCTTACCACCCCGATCGTCCTGGCTCTGGCGCTTGCCGGCTTCGTCGTCTCGTTCCTCTCCTTCTCGGGCCGCGGCTGGACCACGGGTGCCGGACCCTGGCCGTGGCTCGCTGCCGCCGGGGTCTATGTCGTCTTCGGCCTTCCGGTGATCCTCTCCGGGGACGCCACCTTCACCGGCTACGTGAAGCTCGACGACACCTCGACCTGGCTCGCCTTCACCGATCACGTCCTCGAGTACGGCCGCTCGGTCGAGGGCCTCGCCCCGTCCAGCCATGAGGCGACCGTCCAGATCAACCTGACCGCCGGCTACCCCGTCGGCGCCTTCATCCCGCTCGCGGTCTCCTCTGAGCTGACCGCCACCGATCCGGCCTGGCTCTTCCAGCCCTATCTCGCCTTCATGGCCGCGCTGATGGCGCTCTCGTTCTACGGACTGGCCGGCCGGGTGATCGAGGACGGCCGCGTCCGGGCCGCAGTCGTGTTCGTCGCAGCCCAGCCGGCCCTGCTGGTCGGATTTGCCTGGTGGGGAGGAATCAAGGAGGTCGCGACCGCCATGGTCCTGGCCCTGCTCGCCGCCTCGGTGGTCGGCCTCGCCGACCGTGTGCCGAAGAAGGCCGGGGTGAAGGCCACCGGCAAGGAGAAGGAGAAGCAGAAGGAGAAAGGCAAGGGGAAGAAGGACGACGAGTCAGAGGGCCCTGTGCCGATCCCGGCCGCATCGGTCCCGACCAGGGATCCATATGGCCTGAGGGCAACCCTCCCGGCGCCGATCATCGCCGGCTCGGCCCTGATCGGAGTGATGGGTTTCGGCGGGATGCCCTGGATCTTCGCCTTCGCTCTCGGGGTGATAGCCCTGATGCTCTGGCGTGCGCGGGTAGAGCTGAAGGCGAGAGACTTCGCCTCTGGAGGAGTGCTTCGGTCCTACCTGGCGAGGATCGGACTGGTCGCTCTCGGCCTGCTGGTCATCGCCGTCCCGACCATGTTCGCTTCCGGCTCCTTCTTCTCCCCGACCCAGGGACCGCTGACCTCGGGCGAGGAGATGGGCAACCTGATCACCGCACTGAACCCGGCCCAGTACACCGGCCCCTGGCCCTCGGCCGACTTCCGACTCGCCCCCGGGTCCGGCGTTCTCGCCGTCATCCTCGTCATCGCCGCCGTCATCGCCTTCGGCCTCGGGGTCTGGGCCGCGATCGCAAAGCGGGCCGCAGGCCTGCTCATCCTCACCGGTGGCACCGGCCTCGGATCCCTGATCATCTGGCTCGCCGGATCTCCCTGGGTCCAGGGCAAGGCGCTCGCCACCGGGACGGCCTCGTTCCTGCTGATCGCAATGGTCGGCATAGCGACCCTGATCACATCGCCCGGCACCTTCGACTTCTCCAGGCTCGCTTCCGGCACCGCCGAGGCCGCCGAGGCGATCGCCCACCGGGCCCGGATCGCCGGCATCGTCCTGCTCATCGTCCCGGCCGGGGTGCTGGCCTCGAACGCGATGGCCTTCGGAGACGTCTGGCTGGCTCCGAAGGATCAGCTCGCGGAGCTGGAGCGGATCGGCGAGGACTACCGCGGACAGGGCCCGGCGCTGATGACTGAGTACATGCCCTACGGGGTCCGCCACTTCCTCCGCAAGCTCGATGCCGAGGGGGTCTCCGAACTCCGCCGCCGCACCATCCCGCTCACCGACGGCTCGACTGCAGAGACGGGAGCCTGGGTCGACACGGACCAGCTCCAGACCGACCCGAATGCCCAGGGCCTCTTCACCTACCCGACGGTCGTCCTCAGGCGTTCCCCCCAGCAGTCGAGACCGCCGTCGCCCTACCGGCTGGTCGAGGCCGGGAAGTTCTACGAGGTCTGGCAGCTCCAGCCCGGCTTCGACCCGGCAACCCTCGTGGACCGGATCGCGATCGGGGAGGGGATCGATCCCGGGGGCACAGTCCCATGCGCCAGAGTGCAGGACCTCGCTACCCAGGCCGGCCCCGGCGGCCGCCTTGTCGGCTTCACCAGGGCACCGGTCGCCGCCGCCACCCTCGATTCGGCTCCGCCCGATTGGTCGCTGGACACCACTTCCGGCACTTTCGTCCCCGGCTCCTCTGGAACGGCCTCGGGCCGGGTCGACCTGCCCGTCACCGGTAAGTGGTTCGTCTTCCTCGGCGGCTCGACTCGCGGCACCGCGACCGTCTCGGTCGACGGGGTCGAGATCGGCTCCGACTCGGCAGAGATCAATAACAACGGCCAGTACATCGAGATCGGCCCGGCCGACCTCGAAGCCGGTGTTCGCAAGGTCACCGTCGAGTACGAGCGGGGAGGCCTGCTGACCCCGGGCGGCAGGACTACCCCGGGCTTCCCTCTCGGTCCGCTCGTCTTCGCCTCTGCTTCGGCACCCGACCGCCTGATCGAGGTCGAGGCCTCCAACTACCGGGAGCTCTGCGACCGCAGGCTCGACTGGGTCGAGGCCTTCACCGGGTAGCGCCCGGTCGATCGGGCTCGGTAGGAACCTTCAGGCCCCGGACTCGGGACCGTTTGAACACTGGGGGACCAGCAGGCTTTCGGCGCAGAGGGTCTTGGACCGCCAGAGATCGAAGCGCTCGCGCTGGTTCTCGGTGGCGGCCTCGGGGCTCTCGCCTTCGCTCGCGCGCAGCGAGGCCAGCTTCTGCTGGGCCACGGCCGCCTCAGCTCTGGCGCTCAGCTCGGAGGGGGAGATGCCGGAGGTCGCCAGGGCCTTCTCGAACCTCGCCCGTGACCTGACCGGGTCGGCCGCCCAGGAGAGCCTCACCTGATCGACGAAGGCATCTGCTTCCGGGCCCGAAACCTCCAGCCCCTCGAGGTCGGCTTCGACCAGGGCCCACCGCTGCTCGATCAGGCGCGAGAGTGTGAGGGACCGGAGCTGGTCGTATCGCTGGCGGCAGCTGTCGAGGAAGGTGGCCCTGCTCAGCCCCTTCAGGTCGGGGTCATCCTGCGCCCTCTGCTCGATGGCCGAGACGCACTTCCCGAACTTCGGGGGGTCGAGCGGCTCCGGAGTCGCGCGGGTAGGGGAGAGCGGGTCGTATCCGGTCAAGCCGACCTTCAGGGCATCCCTGAAATCGTCGTTTGAGATCTCGGTGTCGCCTACCACGGCGACTGCCCGGGCCGGAACGGCCGAGGGGGTTGGGACCTCGGAGATCGGGCTCTCCGATTCGGAGCAGGATGCCACTGCCAGAGCGGCCGCCAGGAGGGCAAGGGTGCCAGCCATCTTCGGGCCGGTTTGAGGACTCTTGGACATCGGCCTCACCATATAGGTCACCTCAGGTCTCATCCGCCGAACCCTCGGCCGGGCCCGGAGAAAGGCCCCAGGGAATCCTCGATCCAACCCCCGGGCAGTCCCTCCGCCGATCGAACCGACAAGATTCCAAAAAGAAAAAAAGAGGAAACCGCTACTTAGTTCGAAATAGCGGTTTAGGTCCCCTGAAAGCGTCTGAACATCGTCTGGTTCAACGCAAAGAAGATCGGTCGAGGAGTGGCCGATGGGGGAGTTTCCGAAAAGGGGGGTCAACGAGTGACCAGTCTCCATCGAGAGGGGTCGTTCGCTTGGTCGCAGCAGAAAAAGTCTCGTCATCGATTCTCAGCCCCGTCCGGATTCCGGGACGCTCCGGGCAAGATCTCCACGCTGCAGCTGGCTCCCTCGAGCAGGAAGTAGCCCACGCTCGGCCAAAAGGTGCCTTCGCGCGGGAAGGATTCCGACTTGCAATTCCGAAGAAGCGGGTTATACTGCCGCCCAGCAAATCGGTCAAAGAGTGGCCGATGGGGAGATTTGAGGCAGGGGGGTCAACGAGTGACCATTCTCCATCGAGAGGGGTCGCTTCGTGACCGCAACAAAAGAGACTTCAGCGCGGGGCTTCGGTTCCGTCCGAGATTCGGGAAGGGTCATCCCTGTCCTGGTCTCTGCTCTCGCCTTCGCCGCTCTCTACTTCTCCTTCCTCACCCTCGCCGCTCCGGCTCAGGCCGTCCAGTCCCCGATCAACCTGACCCCGCCCACCCTCTCGGGCACCTCGACCGTAGGGCAGACAGTTTCGGTCACCAGCGGAACCTGGGATGCCGATCCGGCCGTCGACCCGGCAACCGGCTACACATACGAGTGGCAGCGCCGTGACAGGAATACCGGCCTCTGGGGGGCGATCCCGGGTGCCGCAAACCAGAACACCTACACCCTCGGGGTAGACGACTACGACACCTTCGTAAGGGCCCTCGTCAGTGCCTCCAACGGAGAGGAGCCCCCGGGAGAGTCGCTCTCCAACACCACTTTCAGGATCCGGGGCATCCAGCCCTTCAACACCGGCTCTGACGGAACTGCCCTTCCGACCCTCGATGACTCGACCCCGACCATCGACTCATCGGTCGGGATCGATGTAGGCACCTGGGGCGGCGTCCCCGAACAAAATGGTGACCCCCTCGGCGCCGGTGCGGCCATGACCTACACCTACCAGTGGTACCGCTGCCCGTCTGCCACCAGCACCGTGCCGGGCGACTGCACCGCGCTTTCCGAGACCTCTGCCTCCTACACCCCGGTCACGGTCGACTTCGAGAAGTACATCGCCGCCCGGGTGATCGCCGACAACAACACGGCAGCACCCGTCACCGACACCGGCACCGCCTACACCACCACCTATCTCGTCGATGGCGTCCCGCCAAGCATCGCCGTCGCGCCTGCCGTCACCGGCACGACCACCGTCTACGAGCAGCTTGCGACCAACGACGGCACCTGGAACGGCAACCCGCCCCAGTTTGGCACCGCACCGCTCGACATGACCTTCACCTACGAGTGGCTTCGCTGCGATGACGCGACGCTGGTCTACTGCACCACGATCCCGGGCGAGACCGGCGACACCTACGACCTCGTCGCCGCCGACTACAACAAGTACATCCGCTCGAGGGTCACCGCCGACAACGATCAGCTGCCCGACGGCGTTGCCGAATCCGCTCCGGCCGGCCCGGTAGCCGGCACCGCCCCGGTCGCAACTAACGCCCCGACCATCACGGGCACCAAGAAAGTCCAGCAGGAGGTGACGGCAACCGACGGTACCTGGGGCCCAGCTGGCGAGCCGCCGGTCCCGACCGAGACCTACACCTATGAATTCATCGTCTGCGACAACGCCGCCGGCAACCTCAACTGCGTATCGAGGCAGGGTCCGAACACCGACGACACCTACACCCTCCAGAATTCCGACTACCTGAAGTACGTCTTCGTCAGGGTCGCCGCCTCCAACGCCGTCGGCAACGACGACAACGACTCGACCACCTACCTCGTAAACGGCATCCCGCCGAAGAACTCCGGCACCGCCCCGGACGTCTCCCCGAGCCTCTCGGGCACCGAGAAGATCGGCGAGACCATCACCGCAGCCCCCGGAACCTGGACCGGCTACCCGACCACCACCCAGCCCGGCCCGGCCCCGGACCTGATGACCTTCACCTACGAGTTCCTCAACTGCGGAACCACGGCCCCGACCAATCCGGCCACCGACTGCACTACCTCGCTGCAGGGTCCCTCCTCGACCACCACCTACACCGCCGTCTCATCCGACTACGACGACTACATCGTGGTCAAGGTCGTCGCCACCAACAACGTCACGCCCGACCCGGCAGGCAGCAACGTCGCCTACTCGGCCGCCGATGGTCCGATCGAGGGCATCTCGCCTACCAATGACGTGGCGCCCTCGTTCACCGGGATCGAGGCAGTGGGCCGCACTCTCACCGCCAACAAGGGCAGCTGGTCCTCCGATCCGGCGGTGCCGAACCCGGCCGGCTACTCGTATCAGTGGCAGACCTGTGATGTCACCGTCACCTACTGCAATGACATCTCCGGCGCCACCTCATCGACCTACACCCTTCAGCCCGACGAATACCAGGACTACATCCGGGTCGAGGTCACGGCTTCGAACGGCGAATCCCCTGATGGCGTCGCCTATAGCTCGATCTCCGGCGAGATCGAAGGCCGCTCGCCTTCGGTCGATACCGACCCCGTGATTACGACGGAGACCCCGAAGGTCGGCGAGACCCTGAATGTCACTTCCGATGGGTCCTGGACCTCGACGCCGACGCCCCCGACCTACTCCTACCAGTGGCAGCGGTGTGAGCCCGGGGTAACCCAGAAGCTCTACTGGACCGACTACTCGGTGATCAACCCCGACAAGATCGGGGTCTCGAACCTCGATGGCACCGGGGCGAACCCGAGCCTCATCACCGGACTAGGTGACGTCGACGGGATTGCCGTCAGCGACGAGTACATCTACTGGATCCAGGGCGACCAGGGGACCATCGGCCGCGCCAACCTCGACGGAACAGGAAAGGATTCGAGCTTCATCAACACCGGCCCGATCGACGGGCAGTCGATCGCCGTCAACGGCACCCACATCTACTGGGGCGGGTTCAGCACCGGCGACATTGGCCGGGCCAACATCAACGGCACCGGGGTCAACACGAGCTTCATCTCGATGCCCAACGGGGCCGTCACCGGGATCGCCCTCGACAACAACTACATCTACTGGTCCAACTACTACGGGATCTCCAGCGGCAGGATCGGGCGAGCCAACCTGGACGGCACCTCGCCCAACTACACCTTCGTCTCCTCGCTCGTATCCCAGCCTTGGGGCATCACGGTCAGCGGCAACTCGCTGTTCTGGGGCGAGGCTGCCGTAGGGGGAACGAACGCGATCAACCGGGCCGACAAGGCGACCGGTGGCTCGGCAGTGCTGATCAACAACGGAGACGGCCGGATCTTCGGCCTCGCCTCGACTGAGCAGAACCTCTTCTGGACCAACTTCAAGAGCAGCCCTTCGACCTCGATCGGTAAGTCGCTGCTGAACGGCCTCGGTGCCAACCAGTCCCTGGTCTCCGTCTCGAACCTTGCTGAGGGAGTCGCAGTCAGTCCCTCGCCCTGCACGGACATCCCGAGTGCCACCAACTCCTCCTACACCCTGGCTGCCGCCGACTCCGGCAAGCAGGTCCGGGCCAAGGTGATAGCCGACAACGGGGTCGACCCCGACGGCATCGCCTTCTCGAACCAGACCGACGAGGTCCTTCAGGCCCCGGTCAACGACACACTTCCGTCGATCAGCGGACCCGAGGCGGTCACCCAGGAGCTGACGGCTGACCCCGGAGACTGGACTTCGAACCCGACCCCGCCGACTTACTCTTACCAGTGGCAGAGGTGTGAGGAGGCCTGGAATGGATACGCCAACCCCGCCGGCACAACTGCCCCTTGGTTTGACGTGGCCTACGGCGGCGCATCCGGCTCCGAGCAGTTCGTGGCTGTCGGAAACGGGTCATCCTCCGAAGGCCGGATCATGACCAGTCCGGACGGACTCAACTGGACCGCAAGGGATGACTCTGCTCCCGACAGCCTCTGGCAGTGGAAATCCGTCACTTACGGTGCGGGTCTCTGGGTTGCTGTGGGTGACTTCGGCGGAGCGGGGGCTCAGAGGATCATCACCAGCGCGGACGGAATCAACTGGGCCAACGCCGCCAGCGTCCCCTCGACCCAGGGCTGGCAAAGCGTCGCCTACGGAGGAGGCAAGTTCGTCGCCGTCTCCTCCGCGGGCCCGGTGATAACGAGCACCGATGGCCTCACCTGGACCACCGCCTCGAGCACGCTCGACACGATGCCAAAGGCGATCGGCTACGGAAACGGCCGTTTCGTTGTCGTCGGTAACGACAAGGCCTACTACAGCACCGACGGGGACACCTTCACCCAGACCACGACTCCCGGCACCGGGAAGTTCTGGCGCGATGTCGTCTACGGAGATAGCAAGTGGGTCGCCGTGAGTTCAGGCTCCGGTACCAATGCCAGCGACACCGCGATGATCAGCACTGACGAAGGGGCCACCTGGACCCAGACCAGCATCCCAAGCAAGCCCTGGTTCGGGGTGACCTACGGCAATGGCCAGTTCACCGCAGCAGGATTCGACTCAAACGCCATCGCCACAAGTAGCGACGGCACCACCTGGACTACGCAGACAGCTCCGAATATCGGAGGCTACTCAGTGGCCGCCGGCGCGGGAACGACAGTTGCAGTTGGAGATGGCGGGGGCGGTCCGTATCGAATCGCGACACCGTCCCTCACCTGCACCGACATCGCCTCAGCCACCTCCTCCACCTACGAACTGCAGTCGGCTGACTACCAGAAGAAGGTCCGGGTCAAGATAACCGCCGACAACGGGGTAGACCCGGACGGCGTTGCATACAGCGCCCAGACCGGACTGATCGAGGGCGACCCGCCGACCAACGACACGGCCCCGGAAGTCTCGCTGGTCAGCGGAACCGAGATCAAGGTAGGCCAGCAGGTCACCACCACCAACGGCACCTGGGACGGCTACCCGACCACGACTGACCCCGGTCCTCCTCCGGACCTGATGTATTTCACCTACGCGTGGTACCGGTGCGACACCGCCACCGACGTACCGCCGACGGACCCCGACTGCACACTGATCACCTCCGGTACCGGCTACAACATGGACACCTACACCCTTCAGGAAGCCGATAACGGAAAGTACATCCGCTCCTACGTGACCGCCGACAATGGCTGGCCGCCAGTGGCAAGTGAGCCCTCGAACGCCTTCGGCGAGGTCCTCAGGGCCCCGACCAACTCAGGCACCGCACCCGATGCGCTGCCTTCCATCTCCGGCGATGAGGCGGTCACCCAGGAGCTGACCGCCGACCCCGGCGACTGGACCGCCAACCCGGCGCTCACATCGGACGACTACTCCTACCAGTGGCAGAGGTGTGATGGGGTCACTGTGGCTCCGACGGTCCTCGGATCGACCGGTCAGTCCCCCGTCGACATCGCGGTCAACTCCGCCGGCACGGTGTTCACCGCCAACGCCTCCGGAGACAACGTAACCAGGATCCCACAGCCGGGTTCTGCCCAGAACTTCACGGTGGGCGACCTCCCGAATGGAGTGGCCGTAGATTCCGCCGGTAATGCCTACACGGCCAACTACGGAGTCGCGAATACCGTCTCCAAGGTTGCCGCGAACGGAACCGTGACAACGCCCTTCAATGACCTCCCGATCATCGGCAAGCCGATCGACATCGCGATCAGTCCGGCTGGCGACTACCTCTACACGGCTAACGAGTCGAACAGCAAAATCACGAGGATCAACACCGCGACCGGCGCCACCGAGAACAATTGGGTGAGCACGGGCAGCATTCCTTACGCGATCGAGGTCGACCAGGCCGGCAACATTTACACGGCCAACCTGTCCGGCTCGATCTCGAAGTTTGACTCCGACGGCACAGGAACGGCCGTCTGGGCCAGCACGGCACCCAGTACCCCTAACTCGCTCGTCGTTGCTCCGGATGGCACTGTCTACGCCAACGACTACGGCAACGACCGGGTGATCAAGGTGACTGCGGCCGGAGTTGTCGACCCGACCTGGGCGACGACGGGCGATGAGCCCGACGACATCGCCCTCGATTCCTCCGGGAACGTGTACACCGCTGGCGGCGGCGGCGCGGTCAACAAGATAACCCCGGCGGGTGTTTCGTCGACCTACTGGAACACCGATAACGGCCTCTACGCCATCGCCATTGATTCGGCTGACAACGTCTATGTCGCCGGGAACGCGAACCAGGTCACGAAGCTCACCGAGGAGCCGAACTGCACCGACATCTCCGGCGCCACCGCCCAGTCCTACGAGCTCCAGCCCGACGACTACGAGAAGAAGGTTCGGGTCAAGGTAACCGCCGACAACGGGGTAGACCCGGACGGCGTCGCCTACAGCGCCCAGACCGGACTGATCGAGGGCGACCCGCCGACCAACGACACGGCCCCGGAAGTCTCGCTGGTCAGCGGAACCGAGATCAAGGTAGGCCAGCAGGTCACCACCACCGACGGCACCTGGGACGGCTACCCGACGATCTCCGAACCTGTCGGCGACGAGATGACCTTCACCTATGCCTGGTACCGGTGCGACACCGCCACCGATGTACCGCCGACGGACCCCGACTGCACACTGATCACCTCCGGCACCGGCTACAACACCGACACCTACACCCTCCAGGAAGCCGACAACGGGAAGTACGTCCGCTCATACGTCACCGCTGACAACGGCTGGCCCCCGACCGACAGCGAACCCTCGAACGCCTTCGGCGAGGTCCTCAGGGCCCCGACCAACACGGTCGCCCCGGCGATCACCGGCGGCCTCCCGGCCGAAGTCGGCGTGGAGCTGACTGCTGACTCCGGCACCTGGAACGCCAACCCGGCCGTGGTCGACCCGAGCGGCTTCGCCTACCAGTGGCAGAGGTGTGAGGAGACCGTAACCCTGGCCGGAGTGGACTGGGCCACCCGGACCTCGGCCGCCGACAACAGCTGGCGCTCGGTCACCTGGGGCGGCCCTGCAGGCCAGGAGAAGTTCGTCGCCGTCTCCAGCTCGGGTACCGGCGACCGGGTCATGACCAGCCCCGACGGCATCGTCTGGACCACCCAGCCCGCTGCCTTAGACACCAGCTGGCGCTCGGTCACCTGGGGCGGCCCCGCAGGCCAGGAGAAGTTCGTCGCCGTAGCCACCAGCGGATTTGGCGACCGGGTCATGACCAGCCCTGACGGCATCAACTGGAGTACCCAGACCTCTGCCGCAGACAACAGCTGGCGCTCGGTCACCTGGGGCGGCCCCGCAGGCCAGGAGAAGTTCGTCGCCGTCTCCAGCTCGGGTACCGGCGACCGGGTCATGACCAGCCCCGACGGCATCGTCTGGACCACCCAGACCTCTGCCGCAGACAACAGCTGGCGCTCGGTCACCTGGGGCGGCCCCGCAGGCCAGGAGAAGTTCGTCGCCGTAGCCAGCAGCGGATCAGGCGACCGGGTCATGACCAGCCCTGACGGCATCAACTGGACCACCCGGACCTCGGCCGCCGACAACGACTGGTGGTCGGTCACCTGGGGCGGCCCCGCAGGCCAGGAGAAGTTCGTTGCCGTCGGGCAGTCCGGTACCGGAAACCGGGTCATGACCAGCCCTGACGGCGTCAACTGGACCACCCGGACCTCTGCCGCCGACCACACCTGGCAGTCGGTCACCTGGGGCGGCCCTGCAGGCCAGGAGAAGTTCGTCGCCGTGTCCCTCAACGGTACTGGCAATCGGGTGATGACCAGCCCTGACGGCATCGACTGGACCACCCGGACCTCTGCCGCCGACAACGACTGGACCTCGGTCACCTGGGGCGGCCCTGCAGGCCAGGAGAAGTTCGTCGCCGTAGCCGACACCGGATCCGGCGACCGGGTCATGACCAGTGAGAGCAGCACCGCTACCACCTGCACCGACATCGGCTCGGCCACCAACTCCACCTACACCCCGACCGAGGACGACACCGCCAAGACGCTCCGGGTCAAGGTCACCGCCACCAACGGCATCTCGCCTGACGGCGTCGCCTACTCGGCCGCCACCGATCCCGTGATCGAGGATCCGGCACCCGACAACTCCGCGCCCCCGACCGTCACCGGCATCCGCCAGGTCGGAAAGACGCTGACCACCACCGATGGAACCTGGACCGGCTTCCCGACACCGACCTTCACCTACGAGTGGTATCGCTGCGACAACGAAACCCTCGTGCCCCCGGTGGCGGGCTGCACCCTGATCACCTCCGGCACCGGCTACAACACCGCCTCTTACACCCTGCAGTCAGCAGACGAGGGCAAGTTCATCCGCTCCTACGTAACCGGCACCAACTCGGCAGGCTCTGCCTCTGCTTCCTCCGGCAATGCCCGCGGCCCGATCTCACCGGCCACCGGCGAGACCTACTACGTAGAGACCACAGGCGACGACACAAACGACTGCCTCTCGACCTCTGAGGCCTGCGAGTCTCTCCAGGGCGCCGCCGACAAGGCCGATGCCTCGAACGGCGACACGATCCAGATAGGCGAGGGTGACTTCACCGGCGGCCTTCAGACCGACAAGGCCCTCGACATCATCGGCTCCGGTTTCAATGACACCTCCATCCGGCCCGGCGCCACCCCTGCTGCCACCTGCGACACGGTCTTCGGCTGGAACGCGGTCCTCTGCTTCAAGGGCTCGGCAGGGGTCGCCCGTGGCTCGAGCGTCCAGAGCCTCTGGGTCAACGGCCTCGACAAGACCGACGATCCGGACTTCAACAACTTCGCAGGCATCCTGTTCGTAAACCAGACCGGCCTGGTCGCAGATGTAGGGATCGAAAACCTCTCGGCCATAAGCCCCGGCTACGTATCGCCCAACGTCAACACGGGCTACGGAGTCGCGGCCAACTCGAACCTCGAGAACACGACCAAGCGCCTGAGGGTCTTCGACACCGGAATCTCTGACATGAGAAGGGCCGGCGTGGTCGTAAACAGCGAAGGCGCCAACGACGGCGGCGCAGGCGCCGACGGCCCGATCCCGACCAAGATCGACGAGACCGACGTGATCGGCGAGCAGGGACGCCTGATCCCCCAGAGCGGCATCGAGGCAGGCCACGATGATTCGGCCGCAGCCGAGCTCCGGGTCACCGACTCCTTCCTCGCCGAGTTCAGAAACGACGGAGCATCGACCACCCCCGGCCGCGGCATCTGGGCCAGGAACGCAGGGCCGACTACGGTCTCTGACTCCACGATCTACGAGGCCCAAAACGCAGTCGAGGTGGTGCCCGCCACCGGCGCCAACCCGGTCGAGGTTGCAGGCAACGACATCATCTTCGGGTTCGAGGGAGACCTCGCCGGCGCAAACGGAGACGTAAACGGCGTGCTGATCTCATCCGGCACCCAGACCGTCTCTGACAACCTGATCGGCACCTTCTCCACCCCGACAGTCGGTGAGATCGCAGGCGTAAACGTCCAGGGCTCCGAGGACCAGACCAACGCCCGCATCTACAGAAACTGGCTGCGCGACAACGACGCAGGCATCCTGATCGAGTCCACGCTCGGCCCCGACACCACGGACGTGATCGCCTCAGGCAACCGGATCGCCGGCAACGGGGTGGGTGTCGAAAACGACTCGATCGATCCCGTCCTTGCGACCAACAACTGGTGGGGCTGCAACGGGGGCCCGTACCTGGTCGGCAACACTCCTCCCAACGGCTGCGACGGCGTAGCCGGTAGGAACGTCTCCTTCGACCCCTGGCTCGTGATGAACCTGACTGCCAGCCCGACCTCGATCTTCGTCGGCGGCCAGAGCACCATCACGGCTGACCTCTCATACAACTCGGACGGCGACAAGACCACGGTCGGCTTTGCGCCATTGTCGGCAGCTTCCTACACCGCATCGCGCGGCTCGCTCACCAGCTCGATAGGACTTATCGGCTCCTCCAGCGGTATCTCCTCGACCGGCCTGACCGCGCCTTCCGGCACAGCCCCCGGCACCTCGACTTTGACCGGCGCACTCGACTCCGAGACGGTCACGCTCACCGATGCGGTGACGATCTCGGCCCAGTCCACAGGTGCCACTGGCGCCGCTGGAGCAACCGGTGCGACCGGCTCCACGGGTGCAACTGGAGCGACCGGCCCGACCGGTGCGACCGGGCTGATCGGCCCGACCGGCTCGACAGGTGAAACCGGTGCTACCGGCACCACGGGCGCCACAGGTGAGACCGGCTCCACAGGCGCGACTGGCTCCACCGGCTCCACGGGTGCCACCGGCGAGACCGGCTCTACAGGTGCAACCGGCCCGATCGGCCCGACCGGCTCCACGGGTGCCACCGGCGAGACCGGCTCGACAGGTGCCACCGGCTCCACGGGTGAGACCGGCCCGACAGGTGCCACCGGCTCCACCGGCTCGACAGGTGCCACCGGCTCCACAGGTGCCACCGGCTCCACGGGTGAGACCGGCCCGACAGGTGCCACCGGCTCCACAGGTGCCACGGGCTCCACAGGCTCGACAGGTGCCACTGGCTCCACGGGTGCGACCGGCTCTACAGGTGCCACCGGCTCCACAGGTGCCACCGGCTCCACGGGTGAGACTGGCTCCACAGGTGCGACCGGCCCGACAGGTGCCACCGGCCCAATCGGCCCGACCGGCTCCACAGGTGCCACAGGCTCCACGGGTGCCACAGGTGCAACCGGCTCTACCGGCCCGATCGGCCCGACCGGAACCAGGGGCCCGACCGGAGCCACCGGCTCCACCGGCTCCACAGGCGCTACCGGCTCCACGGGTGCAACCGGCCCGACAGGCAACACCGGCTCGACCGGAGCCACCGGCTCCACCGGTGAGACCGGAGCCACAGGTGCAACCGGCCCGGTCGGCCCGACCGGCAACACCGGCGACACCGGCCCGACCGGCAACACCGGCCCTTCGGGTCCGACCGGCAACACCGGCCCTTCGGGTCCGACCGGCAACACCGGCCCGACCGGACCTTCCGGGCCCTCCGGACCGGTCCCGCAGGTCAACAAGATCACCGACAGCGTGATCGCCGTCTCGGCCAACCGCTCGACCAGGTTCCTGGAGATCATCTGCCCGGTCGAGCAGACCGTCTGCACGGTCCAGTCGCTGAGCGCGACCATGACCGCTCAGGGAGGCGAGGAGGTACCGGTCACCGCGACCGTCACCCGGACCTCGATCCCGAGCGGACAGTCCGCCTTCGTCGACATCGTCACCCCGGCCTCGATCGCCAACAACCTGACGACCTCGAAGTCGGGCTCGGCCAACATCTTTGCGAAGGTGGCTGGAGCCGGAGCCCTCACCGATGCAAACCGGAGGCTCGGGATCAAGCGAGGAACCACCGCCAGTACCCGCAGCAAGGCCGCCCGAAAGGCCGCCAAGAAGCGCGCTGCGAAGGCAGCCCGAGGGTAGAGGGGCCAGGCTGGATCCCACTGAGGGGACCGCGCCTTCGACTCTGAAGATATGAAGGTAGGGGGCCGGCACATGGCCGGGACAAGGACCGGGATTAGGACCGGGACAAGGACACTGAAAGGCAGGGAGGCCCGGGGACGGGTCCTCCGGTCGATCAACTCGTTCGACGGCTCGGCCGGCGGGGAGGATCCGGGCGGCCCGCTATTCCGCCAGCAGTCCCCATGGCCGTTTTTGGCTGCCTGACTGCGAATCCGGCCGATTCCAGGGGGTCGCTCGAAAAACTTCCTGTCGACTTGCCGCAACCTTCCATCTTGTTGTATGTTTCTGTGACTGGCGTCACTAAGGCGATAGCCTTGGCGCCTAGGGAATACAGGGAATTCTGGGAGGAGACCAAGTGGTAACACAGGGAGCAGGGGAGATTCGCAACGGCGCGCGCTTCGAGCGCGGACTGGGGCGCAACGGAATCATCGCCATCGTCGGAGCAGTGGTCACGATGCTTGCCCTGGCGACAGCCCTGCTCGGTGCCTCCCGTGCGGAGGCCCTCCCCGCCGTGGAAGTCATCCCGGGCCAGACGGTCTACGAGGCCCGCGGAGGAAGCCCGCTCGAGTTCTACCTCGACGTCTTCCCCAACCAAGGCGGTCAGGTCTACACCTTCCAGTTCCGCGGTGTCGCCGGCCAGGGTTCGGTGACCGATCTGACCAGCACCGGCGACGCAAGCGCCAAGGCGACCTACAAGGCTCCTGACGGCTACACCGGTCGGGCGATCGTCTCGATCAGGGCGATCGATCAGACCTCCGGCGCCTTCAGCGACGGCCAGGTCATCATCGACGTCAACCCGAAGACCGAGCTGACGGCCGGTCCCGGCGTCGGCTCGACCCCAGGCCTCACGACCGACAACACCCCGACGTTCGACTTCCGGGCCGTGACCGGACAGACCCCCACGGTCATCAACGACGCGACCTTCGAGTGCAAGCTCGACTCGGGCGAGTGGGCCACATGCACGTCGCCCTACGCGGCCGGGACCCTCGCCGACGGCAGCCACACCTTCTCGGTGAGAGCCAAGAAGGGCACCGACCTGGTCGACCCGCAGCCCGCTTCGGCCAACTTCACCGTCGATGCGACGAGGCCGCTCGTGGTCATCACCAGCGGACCTTCCGGAAGGGTCAAGTCGAACTCGGCCTCCTTCACCTTCACCAATGACGACCCGACGGCGACCGTCGAGTGCAAACTCGATTCCGGAAGCTGGGAAGCCTGCTCCTCGCCGAAGGACTACTCGGGCCTCAGTCAGGGCGATCACACCTTCCAGGTCAGGGCGACCGACCCGGCCGGCAACGAGGATTCGGCCAGCCGCAGCTGGACGGCCGACACCGTCGCCTCTGTGACGATCGACAGCGGTCCGTCCAACGGAAACACCGACGCCACGCCGACCTTCACCTTCTCCTCGCCGCCTGATGTTTCCGTCGGCTTCCGTTGCCGGGTCTACGAGACGGGCCAGACCGCACCCTCTCTCTCGATCTGCTCATCGCCTTACACCGCAGCCGCGCTGCTCAAGAACGTCAGCTACACCTTCGAGGTCAAGGTCACCGACGACCTCGGGAACACCGACTCGAAGACCAGCGTCTGGACCCAGTCCAACACCGCACCCTCGCCCGGTTCGCCAACCGTAACGGTCAGCGCCGGTGATACGGCGACCGTGGACCTGAGCAGCGGCGCTACGGATGCCGATAGCGACACGCTCGGCTCCTACACCGTCACCTCGGCAGGCTCCGGCGGAATCGGAGGCCAGGGCAGCAGGATCACCCCCGGCACCGCCAACTCGGACACCGGCTCGGTCCAGGTTCCGACGGCCGGCAACGCGGCCGGCACCTACACCTTCAGCTTCACCGTCAGCGACGGTCGTGAGGGCGGCACCTCGAACGGCACCGCCACGGTCAAGGTCCGACCCGACACCAAGGACATCACCGACCCGGCGACCCCGATCAGCGATTCGACCCCGCAGTGGTCCTTCACGGCCGTTGCCGAAACCTCCGACTTCGAGTGTCGAGTACTCACCTCGGCCGATGTCGAAGTCCGTGCCTGGGAATCATGCCTCGGCGGCACTTACGCACCGAATGTGGTCGATGGCACCTACAAGATTCAGGTCCGGGCAAAGCTCAACGACCTGGTCGATGACACCCCGCTGACCAGCGGACTGGTCGAGGTCGACACCGCCTCTCCGGATGTGGACATCACCGGCCCGACCGGCCTCCTGACCGATGCCGACCTCCTCAGCAACGAGGCAGCGCCGGCATTCACTTTCGCCACCACCGACACCGACAACCGGGTCTTCTTCGAGTGCCGGACTGACGCTGACGATGCCGATGTCTGGGCCACCTGTGACTCCGGTGACGTGGTCGAAGGTCTCGAAGACGGCAACCGGACCTTCTCGGTCCGCGCGGTCGACGCTGCCGGGAACAAGGCCAACTCCGACTCCTTCTCCTGGGAGCGGGACACGACCGAGCCCGAGTTCGAGATCACCTCGGGACCCGACGAGGGCGACTGGACCAACCTCCGCCGCCCGACCTGGGTCTACACCGAGTCTGATCCGAACCCGATCGCGGACGACAAGAACCTGCTGCCCGCAACCACCACCTGCAAGATCGACTCCGGTTCGGTCGTGAACGACTGCCCGGCTACATGGACCGCGCCGAGCTTCCTCAACGACGGTGAGCACACCCTCACCCTGACCGTTCAGGACACGGCCGGAAACACAGGCACTGCCGAGATCGACTTCACGGTCGCGACGACATCGCCGGGTGCGTTCCTCGAGGAGACACCGGAGAGCCCGTCGGGTTCCACCGTCTCGTTCGAGTTCATGACGCCTTCCGAGCTCGGACCCGAGGGCAAGTTCCAGTGCCGCGTCAGCGCCAACGGCGGATCATTCTCGCTGTGGCAGACCTGCACCTCGCCCTACTCTCCGGTCGGCCTCGAGGACGGCCTCAACACCTTCCAGGTCCGCGCCGTCGACTCGGCCGGTAACTCCGGGTCGGGTCCGTTCGTGGCCAGCCACACCTGGCAGGTGATCGGGGGAACCCCCGGGACCACGATCAATGCGAGCGCTGTCGAGGGAGCGAATGCGGCCTTCAGCTTCAGCTCGGATGACGGTTTCGCGACCTTCGAGTGCAGACTCAACGATTCGACTTGGTCTGTCTGCAGCTCTCCGAAGATCTACGAGAACCTTCCCTACGGCCAGTACAACTTCCAGGTCCGGGCGGTCAACCAGGTCGGGGAGATCGATCCGACCCCAGCCGTACAGGTCTTCGAGTCCGGTGTGCCGCAGCCCAGCCCGATCGTGTTCGAGCGGAAGCCGGCTGCGACGACTTCCAGCAACTTCGCAGCCTTCAAGTTCGGCGTTCTCGGTGATCCAAACCTCGAGGATCACAACATCGAGTGTCGACTCGACGGAGAGGAGTGGGAGGACTGCGACGAGGGCAACGTCGCCCTGTTCGATCTCGCCCTCGGCCAGCACACCTTCGAGGCCCGCGCTGTCCACAAGCTCGGAGTCGGTAACAACGGGGTTCCGGAAAGTTGGACCTGGAACGTCATCCGGGATGCCGCTTCGGCCCTGATCCTCCCCGACGTCAGCAGCCCGCCGCAGGTCAAGGCTGGTCGTTCCATGATCGTGACGATCAAGTTGCGGAACGTCGGTGGCGAGGTTGCCTCTGGTGCCGAGGTCTGCCTGAGGGCAGCGGCGGTGCTGAAGCGGAACCCCGGCTGCAAGACGGTCAGCGTCGGTGCCGGGTCGACCACGAGTGTGAGGTTCAAGGTGACGACCAGGGCCGGGACGTCCGGGAAGCGAGCCGAGTTCCGGGCTTCGGTCGAGTATCTCGCCGCCGGTGAGAAACGGAAGGAACTCAAGGGCCACGTGACCCTGATCAAGTAGGGGAAGTCCAGGGAATCAGGGCAAGGGAGATCTGACCGTGGCAAGGGAGAAAATGGGAGACAAGGCAAACAGGGAGTCGAAGTCGGGAACCGGATTCGGACGGAGGTGGCTGATCGCCCCGGTCGTCGCTCTGGTCGTGTTGTTCGGAGCGCCGGTTGCGGCGCAGGCGACCGACGGTCTTGCTCTGACCAACTCCGAGAACACGACCGCCAACGGCGGCACCCTCGCCTTCGGCACGACCGCTCAGGGACTCCTGCCCAAGACCCAGACGATCTTCTTCTGGACCAACACTCAGTCGGGCGGCTTTTTGAATAGCGGCCGCCGCCACATCGCCGTAACGGTGAGCTGGAACAACTCGAACTACGAGTACGACTCCCAGTCAGGTGGATCGGGCGGCAAGAACTGCGGAACCAACAGCAGCTCGGTCGGTTCCTCGATACGCCTTGTCATGAACTACACCGGCACCGGTTACAAGTCCTGCGGGTTCGTGTTCAGGCTCAAGTCCGGGGCGGCCGTCGGGTCCCAGAACGCGACGATGAGCTTCACGGCCGCAGCCTCGGGCTCGGGTGGTGGTGGATGCTCCGGACCTTCTTCCGGTACCTCGAACTGCGCCGGATGGAGCGGCGGCACTCAGTCCGGGACCGCTTCCTGGACCGGGACCGTGGAGGCCAACAACCCGGCGATCACGGTGTCGGACTCCAGCTTCGCCTTCGCCGACACCCTCTCGGGTACGAACTCGTCGACCAAGTCATTCACCGTCACCAACGCCGGCAACGTCCCCCTGACGGGAGTCAACAACTCGCTGACCGGGACCGATTCCTCCGACTTCTCTGTCACCGGCGGCACCTGCGGCGCCTCGACTGCGTTGGCAGTAGCCGCAACCTGCACGGTCATCACGCGGTTCGACCCGTCCAGTTCGACGACGACCTCGACCCGAAACGCGACGCTCAATCTCTCCGCCAACTACGGTGGCAGCGCTTACAGCGATCAGACGGTCTCGCTGTCGGGTTCGGCTCTGGGTCAGACCAGAGTCCCGGAGCTCTTCGATCTGGCAGGGACCACTGCTACGTCCTCGTTCGACTACGGCCAGATCGGCTTCGAGGCGGAATCCTTCGAGACCTTCACGCTGAAGAACACCGGCAACTGGGTCATGGCGATCCCGGACCCGGTCGGCACCTTCTCGGGTAGCAACGCCTCGGACTACTCGATCTCTTCCGATACCTGTGGTGCGACGATCGCGGCCGGGAGCTCCTGTCAGGTGACCGTCCGGTTCTTGCCAGCCTCGGCCGGGGGCCAGGGAAGCCGGAGCTCCACCCTCACCATCGACCCGACCGACGAGACGAGCGGCCCCGTCACCCTCTCGCTGACCGGCTTCGCCGTCGCGCCGACCTTCATCCCCGAGATCCTCGACACGGAGGGCACGAACGAGAAGACGAGCCACGCCTTCCCGGACACGATCGGGACGACCTCCTCGACCCCCTATGTCTTTACCCTGAGAAACGACGGCAACGCCACCCTCCAGGGAACCGGCTCGGCCAACCAGTCGCTGATCGGGACCAACGCCGATCAGTTCACGATCACCGGAACCACCTGCGGGGCGACGCTCCTCTCCGGAGTCACCTGCACGATCTCGGTCGCCTTCACCCCGACCACGAACTACCCGGAAGAGGGGGCAGCCAAGCAGGCAACCCTGAGGCTCGACACGACCAACGGCGACCCTGACACCGTCGACGTCGCACTTTCGGGCACCTCGATCCAGGCCCGGGCCTTCCCCGAGATCCGGAGTGCCGACGGCAGCGAGATCCTCTCGACCAGAGACCTCGGCCAGGCGGCGACGGGGGAGACCAACTCCTACACCTTCACGCTGAAGAACAACGGCAACGTCAACCTCGTCGGCGCCGGTCTCACCCGGTCGATCCTCGACGGCACCGATGCCTCCCAGTTCTCGGTCACCAACAACGGCCAGTGCGGCAGCATCGCTCCGAACGGGACCTGCACGATCACGGTTTCGGTCACCCCGACCTCGAGCGGGGCCAAGACCGCCCGCCTCCAGGTCGGCTCGACCAACGGCCATCCGGTCGGTGACGCGGTCGGCTCCACCACCGGGAACTTCAACACCTCGGTGAACCTGACCGCCACCGGAGTTGCGGCCGTGAAGTCGTTTGCGATCTACGACACTGCCGGAACGACCCTGAAGTCCTCGCACTCCTTCGGTGCCGTGAACGTGAACACCGCTTCGCCCTACGTCTTCACCGTCAAGAACACCGGTAACGCCGTGATCAATGGCCTGGCCTCGTCGGTCGGTGGCACCGACTCGGCGAGATTCGTCCGGACCACGACCTGTGGCGCGACTCTCCCGAGGGATGGCTCCTGCACCGTCACGGTCACCTTCACCCCGACGGTCACCCGGACCGCCTACGCCGCCCTCTCGGCGACCTCCACCGACGGGGGATCCAGGGCAGTGAAGCTCCTCGGCGCAGGTGCCGGCGTCGCGATCCTCAACGCCCAGAACGAGAACTTCTCGGGCGTCAACAGCATGCGGTGGTCTGACGTGATCGGGGCCGGCGGTGCCTCTGCCTTCGGTGGCGACAACATGAGGGCCGGCTTCGAGGTCGACCTCGGAGCCGACCAGGACATTGCCTCTGTCCAGATCAGCAGCACCCTGACCACGAATGACACGGCTCCCGCAGCCGGCACCTTCCAGTCGGTTGCCGGCCTGAGCGGCGGTTCCGTGAGCGTGCAGCGCAAGCCCGGGAGCTCTCAGGCCTTCATTGCCGCTGGAGTCCCGCTTTCCTCGATCGTCGGAACCTCGCTCGGGAGCTACGGCTTTTCGAACGGAACCGTGCTGATTGCCGTCTGCCTGGGCGGCGGCACCGCGACCACTAACAATCGACGGGTCTGGTTCCGGATCGTCAACGATGACGGCCAGGTCTCGACCGCGACCGGCTCGATCCTTCGCCTCACCAATGTCAGCTACGGCTGCCCGAACGGCGGCCCCTACATCTCGAGCCAGAGAATCCTTCAGGTCGACGGGGTCAACCAGCCAAGCGGCACGATGAACGCCATTGTCGGCAAGGCCGATCCGGTCAAGCTCCAGTTCAACACCAACAACCGGCCAGCACCGCTGCTCGGCGGTGACCCCGGATTCGTAGACGCCGTCAGCTGGCGTTTGAGGAACTCCGAGAGCGGGGCGATGCTACGTTGGAACGGGAGCGCGTACACCGCCTGTGCGCAACCCTGCACAACTGAGGTCTCCGGTTCCCGCTACAACTTCCCGAGCCGGGATACCGGAACCCAGCAGATGGACATCGTTGCCCCGAGCCAGCGCGGCCGCTGGGTGATCGAGGCCGCCCCACGGGGTGCCGGCGACGATCTCAACAGGCTCTTCCACGTCGGGACGCTTCTGGTCAACGATTCGGCTGATCCGACCCTGACCTTCGGTGGGACGCTCGGCCCGAGGCCCGACACCGACACCGAGTACACGATCAGTGCCAACCCTTCGGACCCGGGAGACACCTCTGACGGAGGGCTCGGCCAGGTGATCGAATGGGATCTGAACGGCGACCGGACGGACGGCCCGGACGGCGAAGGCTTCGAGTTTCTCGGCGAGGGTGACTCGGCCGGGAGCCCGCCGGCCGAGGCGCTGACGCAGTCCTTCGACACGACCGGCAAGACGCCCGGCCCGTACACGATCCGGGCGAGGGTGACCGACAACGGTGCCGTCACGGCCGCCGACGACTCGGCCAGGCAGAAGATCGTCGAGTACAGCACCACCATCAACTCGCTGCCGGTGGCGACGACCGAGAACTTCGATCTGGAGGCGGACGACCCGCAGGGCTCCGAGGTCGAGTTCAGGGCAAGCGACGCCAACTCCGATCCCTACTACGTGAGCATCACTCCTTCCGGCAGCAATGACGGCTCACTGACCGAAGCACTGGTCACCCAGCTCGACCAGAACGACGTCTCCTACCAGTGGCCGTCCGACTACACCGGCAATGACACATTCGCCTTCGCCGCCACCGATGACAAGCGGGGCACCGGTCCGGCAGGCACCCTTACCGTCAGGGTCCGGCCGAACACGACGATCGACGTTTCCGGCGTTCTCGACGGCGGGGACCTCAACTCTGCCCCGCCGCTGGAGAACCCGGATCTCTCGGATCCGACCAGGAGGTTCCTCGGCTCGACCGTGGCGACTGGTGCCGAGTTCGATTTCTCGAGCCCGCAGGAGCCGGTCGTCGATTACGAGTGTCGCCTGCTCCGGGACAACCCGATCGGATACACGGGCGACTGGGCGAACGCCACTGTCGTCGAGAATTGGGACGAGTGCGAGTCGGTGACCAGCTCGGCCACGGCCGCGACCGGCAGCCAGGACTACGACTCTCTCCAGGACGGCCTCTACAGGTTCGAGGTCAGGGCGGTCAACGCCCTGGATGTCGAGGACGGAACTCCGGCCTTCAGGACCTGGAGGGTGGACAACACCGCCCCGGTCGCCGAGGTGCGAGTGGGCCCGACCTCCAACCGGCCCCAGTTCCAGCCCCGCTTCTCCAACCAGGTCGCCCCGACCTACACGCTCAGGGCCTCTGACGCCGAACGAGGCGAGCAGATTTACAACACCTTCGAGTGCCGGGTCCTGTTCGGCCCGCTCAGCGGCGAGTGGAAGGACTGTGGCAGCCCGTCCGACGCGCTCGGAAGCTCGCAGTTCCCGCTGCTCGGTGCCGATCCCGGTTTCGGCCTGAACGCCTCGTTTGCCGATGGCACCTACCAGCTCGAGTTCCGCTCGACGGACGAGGTCTCGAACCTCGGTCAGGCAACGCCTGAAACCCTGATCATCGATACCGCATCGCCGCAGACGGCGCTTGCCTCCGGTCCGGAAGGACTGGTCAACAGCAGGCAGCTGGCCTACGTGATCTCATCGACTCAGGCCAACTCGACCTTCGACTGCAAGGTCGTGGGCGACAACGCCGGCGTCGTCATCCCGACCTCGCCTTGCCCCGGTGGTTCGGCCGATGGTTCGAGGCCCCAGTTCACAGTCCCGCAGGACGACGAGTACGTCCTGACCACCGCGGCTACCGATCCGGCAACCAACCGGGACTCGGAGCCTCTCGAGATTCCGTTCGAGGTCGATGCCACGGCACCGACGACCTCGGTCCAGACCGTCGATTTCGGCCAGGGCCCGACCGCCGTGAGGCGGACTCAGTCCAGGACCGTCACTGTCGGCTTCGCCGGTAACGATCTCCAGAGCACGACGTCGAGCGGAGTCAGGTTCTACCAGTGCCGTCTCGACTCGACCAGCGAGGATGGCTGGAGGACCTGCCAGTCGCCCGAGAGGTTCGGTGCACTTTCGGACGGGGCGCACAGGCTCGAGGTCCGAAGCGTGGACATCGCCGGCAACCCGGACGAAGCTCCCGAAGTAATCGACTGGGTCGTGGACAGGACGCCCCCGGTGACCACGATCACGCAGTCTCCCGATCCGGTCACCAACGACGATGACCCGACCTTCGCCTTCTCCACGAATGAGACCGTGAGCGGCTCGACCTGCCGCCTCGACGGTCTGCCTCCGGTGCCCTGCACCAGCCCGGTCGACCTGACCGAACTCGGCACCTCGGCTCCCCTTGCCGATGGACCACACCAGTTGACGGTCGGCTCGACCGACATCGCCGGCAACGTCGAAGTTGCGTCGGCATCGGTCTCCTGGGAGATCGACACCACCATCCCCGAGGTCGAGATGCTCGAGGAGCCCCCGGCCTTCACACCTGCCGGTCAGGTCGACTTCGGCTGGATCGTGTGGGACGGCGCCGAAGCCGAGAGGGAGCTCTCCGAGGTCGCCGCTTCCGAATGTCGTTTCGACGGCGGAGACTGGGTCGATTGTGACCGGGCATTCGAGATCTCCGAGCAGGACAACACGAATGGAGCCCACACCTTCAGGGTCAGGGCCACCGATCAGGCCGGCAACGTCTCGCCGGTGATGGAACGCAGCTGGGAAGTCCGCGGCGCGCCTCCGGTCGCACCGACGATCACCGCTTCGCAGCCCGAGGACGGATCCGTCACCAGGCTCACGGCCGCCTCGATTTCCTTCGGCCATCCGGAAGAAGGCTCCGAAGTCCTCGAGGGTCTGTTCTGCCAGCTCGATTCCGGTCCGTTCAGGTCCTGCTCAGGTAACTTCGCAGCCGACGGCCTCGCCGACGGCGATCATGAGTTCCGGGTCGTCGCACGAGACATCTTCGGCAACCAGAGCCAGCCCGGGACCGTGTCCTGGGAGGTCCAGTCCAAGGCCCCGGTGACGACGATCCTGTCCGGCCCGGCGAGCCTCACCCGTCAGCGGACCGCCTCGATCTCCTTCGCCAGCAACCTCGCCGGGACCTTCGAGTGCCGTGTGGATGGCGGAGCCTGGGCGGCCTGCGTGAGTCCGCTCCAGCTGACCGACCTGGCTGACGGCAGCCACTCCGTCAAGGTGCGTGCCGTGAGCTCGGTCCAGCCCGTCGGAGTCAAGGACCCGAGCCCGCCGACCCGCAGCTGGATCGTGGATGCGACCGCTCCCGAGGTGAGCATCGATTCGGCTCCGGCCGGCTCGTCGCCCGACACCACCGGGACCATCGAGTTCTCCAGTGACGATCCCGAGGCCCAGTTCCAGTGCAAGCTCAACTCGGCACCGTGGGACGGCTGCGAGAGCCCGTTCGAGGTGACCGGCCTCACGCCCGGCCAGGTGACCGTCCGGATCAGGGCGCTCGATGCCGCCGGAAACCTCTCCGAGCCGGTCGATGCCAGCTGGACCGTCGAGGTCGCACGCTGCCCGGTCGGATTCCAGGGCACGCCCCCGAACTGCACCGAGATCACGCCCACCGGCGACAGCAAGCCGGTCAAGGCCACCCTCTCGGGCGGCAGCCTGGTCCTCCCGGGCCTCGCCGATGACGGCGCACCCTTCGAAGGCGGCCAGCTCAGGCTCACCGGTGACCTCTACGAAAACGGTGCCCTCGAGGTACCGCTCGAAGGCGTCGAGTTCGACCCGCTCGTAATCGAGCAGAACTTCAACGGTCTGGCCCTCGAGGTCACGATCGCGATCACCGCGACCGGACCGGGCGTCGGCACCCTCACCCCGGGCGGCGGCTCGGCGAGCTTCCAGCTCCCGGTCAAGGCCCAGGTCGTGGTCGTCGCCGGCGGCGCACCGCTGATCCCCGAGGAGAACAACTGCTCGCTGGACGGCATCAGGTTCGACCTCACCGGCGAATGGGACGAGACGGCCAGG
>CAJAIJ010000036.1 GCA_903939845.1 uncultured Solirubrobacterales bacterium | reverse complement strand
ATCTGGGCGGTCGGATAGTCGTATGCGGTGACCATCACGATCGGCTCACCTGCCGCCTTCATCTCGATCAGTCGTGCGGTCGTCACCTTCGCCTTTGCATCTCTCTCGCCGGCACTCATCTCATCTCGCCTCCCCGGCGGCGACCTGCCCGCCCGTCTGGTCTTTGATTGCCTCTCCGTCCCCTTCGAGGACGATGTTGTCGATAAGTCTCACCCCGCCTATTTCGGCGGCGACGGCGACGAGAACCGGACGTTCGCCCAGGTCCTCGACCGTCTCGAAGCTGTCGAAATCTCTGGCCTCCAGGTACTCGATTTCGATTCCCTCGCCCTCGAGCAGGTTCCTGCCGCCCGCCAGCCCAGCACCGAGATCCCCGTCCGTCGCGACGTCACGGATCTCGCAGAGCGCCCGATAGAGCGCCAGTGCCCGCTCCCGGTCGGCCGGTTCCAGTCGGGCGTTCCGAGAGCTCATCGCCAGCCCGTCCGCCTCCCTCACCGTCGGCATCACGACGACCTCGGTCCTGAAGTCGAGGTCCCGGACCATCCGCCGGACGACGGCCGCCTGCTGGGCGTCCTTTGCTCCGAAGAACGAGAGATCGGGATCGATCAGGTTGAAGAGCTTGGCCACGATCGTGGTCACGCCTTCGAAGTGGGCCTGGCCCCGTGAGTTCGGGTCGCCACAGAGCACTTCGGTGATGCCCGAGACCGCTACCCGGGTGGCGAAGCCCTCGGGGTAGACGTCCTCGACCGACGGCGCGTAGACGGTGTCGACACCGGCGAGAGCTGCGAGTTCGAGGTCGCGTCCCTCGTCTCTCGGATAGGAATCGAGGTCGGATGCCGATCCGAACTGGATCGGGTTGACGAAGATGCTCATCACCACCCGGTCGCACCTCCTGGACGCTTCCCGTGCGAGCGAGAGGTGGCCCTCGTGGAGGAAGCCCATGGTCGGCACGAAGCCGACGGAGACTCCGTCGGCCCGGGCAAGTTCCCGTTCGGCAGCCATCCCGGCGCGGGTCCTGACCACCTTTGGGGCGAGGGCGGATTCGTTCAAGGTCTTCCGTCCTCCGCCGATCCCACCTCGCCGGCAACGGCAGTCGTTCTTTCGACCATGCAGTCGTAGAACTCGACCAGGTCCGGCCGAACTTCCCCGAGGGCCTCCCTGTGCATCTCGATGGTCGCCTCGTCACCCCGGGCCACTGGACCGGTGAGCGCTGCCGGGCCGCGCTCGACCCAGTTGTCGACGGTCCTCCTGATCAGTGGCGCCAACCTCTCGCGCGGCTGCTCGACTCCGGCAGCCGTCATCGCTTCGGCAGCGGTCTGCTCGAGGGCGATCAGGAAGTTCGACGAGATGCTCGCAGCGGCGTGATAGAGCGCTCGATGAGCCTCGGAAACGGCGAATGGCTCGAGGCCGAGAGAAGAGGCCAGGGCTTCGGCGAACTCCGACGCTTCGGGGTTCGATGCGGCAATGGCAGCGGGAGCCCCGTCGAGGAGCGTCTCGCTATCCGGCACCGTCTGGAGCGGGTGGATCGAGAAGAGCCCGTGGGACGCTCCCGAAGTCGAAATCGCGTCCAGGCCGGTCGCGCCGCTCGTATGGCCGACCAGTCGGGGCGGGGAGGAGGCCCTTCCGATCCGGGCCGCGACCTCTGCGATCGAGTCGTCGGGGACGCAGATCAGGACCTCGTCGCCTTCCAGTCTTTGAGGGTCGAAGCCCCGTCCGACGATCGAGACCTCCTGACCACTGGCTCTGGCCGCCCTGGCCATCGAGCCACCCATCCTGCCCTCACCGATCAGGCGCAGCACTGGATCTCCGACGACGGACTGCAGACCCGCTCTTCTTTCATTCCGTTCCAGTTCCCTTCCGGCGATACCAGACGGCGTTCCAGTTGCTTCACATCGATCCTTGTTGCCTCGAACGAAGGTCCACCTCGAGATTCGATGGCGGCCTTCAACGGCTGCTTCCGATTATAGGGTTGGCCCGTGGCGACCAACCCGGCCGAGAGGCGTGAAAGTCTGGTATCCGTCTTCCGTGAAGCTCAGAGCTGTACGAAGTGCAGCCTGAGCGATTCCCGGACTCAGGTCGTGTTCGGCTCGGGCAATGCAGATGCAGACCTGCTTTTCGTGGGGGAGGCTCCTGGCGCCGAAGAGGATCGCCTGGGAGTTCCCTTCGTCGGTCGGTCGGGAAACCTCTTGACCACGATGTTGGCCGAGGTTGGGATAGCCCGAGAAGACGTCTTCATCGCCAACACCCTCAAGTGCAGGCCGCCCGACAACCGCGATCCACTTCCCTCGGAGATCGAGACCTGCCGGCCCTGGCTGGCCGAACAGATACGGCTGATCGAACCGAGGGTCGTGGCCACCCTCGGGAACTTTGCGACCAAACTGTTGAGGGAGGATCCGGCCGGCATCACCAAGGTCCACGGAGTCCCGGTGGAGCGAAGGCTCGGCGACCGAACCGTGACCCTGTTCCCGCTCTTTCATCCGGCCGCAGCTCTGAGGTCGACATCTGTGGCAGATCTGATGCGGCGCGACATCGCCGCTCTGGCCCGGCTCCTGGACCGGCCCGAAGATCCCGGGGTGGTCGAGTGACTTC
This sequence comes from uncultured Solirubrobacterales bacterium, assembly GCA_903939845.1. Classification (GTDB taxonomy): domain Bacteria; phylum Actinomycetota; class Thermoleophilia; order Solirubrobacterales; family 70-9; genus 67-14. Next base: position 51,060 of record CAJAIJ010000036.1, on the reverse strand, counting down.
GGGTGCGGTGTCGGACGGGGGCGACGGAGCCTCTTCCGGACAGACCGTCGCTGAGACCGACGGCCCGGAGGAAACCGGACGGGTTGCAGCCGATCTGAGCAGTCGCCTCCTGCCGGGCGACTTGATCCTGCTGGAGGGCGAGGTCGGAGCGGGCAAGTCGACCTTCGCCCGGGCGGCCATGAGGGCTCTTGGCGTGGAGGGGGCGATCCCGTCGCCGACCTTCACGATCGGCCGGACCTACCGGGGCCGTCTACCGGTCTCCCACATCGACCTCTACCGGCTCGGCTCGCTCTCGGACGAGATCCCGGATCTGCTCGGCGAATACCTCGACCCGGCCGGCATCACCTTCGTCGAGTGGCCGGGGGGCGGTGGAGAGGCGATTCGATCGGGATCGAGTCGCGAGATTCGGGTCGAAATGGAACATCTGGACGACAGCGGAAGGCGAATCACCATCACGGTGCTCCCAGACGACTGAACCGTTCTGAACCGTTCCCGAAACCGTTACGGAGCGGGAGTCGTCGGAACGGCATCGTCGACCTGACTCTGAGCCTGGTCTATGGCCTCGTTCGCCTGGCTCTTGGCTTGGTCGAGGGCTTCCTGGGCCTGACGATTCGCCTCTTCGATCTCCCGGTCGATCGCCTCGTTGGCCTGATCCTGCAGCTCCTGCTTCCGGCTCTCGAACGCGTCACTGGCCGGATTGCTCTCACCGCAGGCCGAGATCCCGAAAGTCAGCGGCACCGCCAGTGCGACGAGGGCGGTCGAGAGAATGATCCTGCGTCCGGTATTCATCGAGTCCTCCTGTCGGGTGGCTTGGTCGGTGGTCGGGTATGGCTGGACACACCTACCTCGGGTGGCACTCTACCCTCCTCTGAATGCGGATCATCGGGTTCGACACCGCCACCGACGACACCGTCGTTGCCGCCCTCGACGGTGACAGGGTCGCCTTCGAATTCCGGGGCTCTGCCGGGGATGGGCAGAGGCCGACCCACTCGGCCGATCTGGTGCCGGCGATCGAGGAGGCGGCTGCGGCCCTCGGTGGCTGGGGAGAGGTCGACCGACTTGCGGTCGGCGTCGGCCCCGGAACCTTCACCGGTTTGAGGATCGGAATCGCGACCGCACAGGGGATCCGCCTCTCGTCCCCGGTAGACATCGTTCCGGTCTGCACGCTCGTCGCCCTGGCGCTCTCGCTCGATGCCCCCGCGGATGCGGTCAGGGTTCCGGTCCTCGATGCTCGCCGAGGGGAGGTGTTCCTCGCCGCCTATGACGGTTCCGGGCGTGAGCTCTTCGAACCCTCGGTCGGAGGTCCGGCCGATCTCTTCGGGAGGGTTGCTTCGGCCTTTTCGGACCCGTTTGCCGCCGGACCCGGGGCGCTACGATTCCGGTCCGATCTGGAGCAAGCCGGGTTGGATACACCGGGACCCCAACCCGAAAGCCACAGACTCTCCGGAAGCGCCATCTGTCGCGCAGCCAGAACGCTTCCGGTCGCACCGACCAAGGAACCAATTGAACCCATCTACCTCAGAGCACCGGATGCCGAACGCTGGATCGACCGGAGACCTGGCGCCGGAAGCTGAGCCTGTCGAGGCCTCGCTCGGAGCGATCTCGCTCCGGAGATTCGACCTCACCGACCTTCCCTGGGTCCTGGAGATCGAGGGGCGTTCGTTCGGCGCCCCCTGGAGCGCCGCCTCGTTCACGATCGAGACTTCGCGCCCATCCTCGGTGTCGCTCGTCGGTGAGCTGGACGGCAGACCGGTCGGCTACGCCATCTTCACCAGGTATGCCGACTCCTGGCACCTGATGACGGTCGCCGTGGATCCGAGGGCTCGAAGGCGCGGGGTCGCCCGCACTCTCATCGATGCCGGCCTGGAGGCGATCGGCCCCGGTCCGGTCACCCTCGAGGTCCGGCCCTCCAACAGTGCCGCGATAACTCTCTATGAGAAGCTCGGCTTCGTCCAGTGGGGGATGAGGCCCGGCTATTACCCGGACGACGGTGAGGATGCCCTGATCATGTGGCGCGGCGATCCGTCCGAGGCCGGAGTTCCGGGCGAGGCCCTCTCGAAGCCCCCTCGACCGGCCAGGCAGTGACCGAATCCGGTCCGACAGGTTTCGGGGGCACCACGCTCGCCATCGAGACCTCCTGCGACGACACCTGCGCGGCCGTCGTTAGGGGACGTCGAATCCTCTCCAACGTGATCTCCTCTCAACGGGCGCACGAGAGATTTGGCGGTGTCGTGCCCGAGGTCGCCTCGCGGAAGCACCTCGAGCTGGCCGGACCCGTGGTCGATGCGGCGCTCGCCGAGGCCGAGCTCACCATTGACGAGATCGACCGGGTCGCCGTCACGGCGGGCCCCGGCCTGATCGGGGCCCTTCTGGTCGGTCTGAGCACGGCGAAGGGTCTCGCCTCCCGCAGGGAGCTTCCGCTCCTGCCGACCGATCACCTCCAGGGCCACGTCGCGGCCAACTTCCTCGAGCCGGAACCGCTCGATCCGCCTTTCATCTGCCTGGTCGCCAGCGGTGGTCACACCCTGCTGGCAGGCGTCACCGATCATTCCGGATTCGAGGTGCTGGGGGAGACTCTGGATGACGCTGCCGGGGAGGCCATAGACAAGGGAGCCCGGATGCTGGGTCTCGGGTTTCCCGGCGGGCCGGCCCTCCAGAAGCTGGCCGAGGACGGCGATCCCGACGCCTTCGACTTCCCGGTGGGGATGTCCAACGGGCCGGGGCTCGACTTCAGCTTCAGCGGACTGAAGACGGCTCTGGTCTACAAGTGCCGTGATCTGGGCGAGGAAGGGGTGGAGTCCAACCGGGCGGACCTTGCCGCCGCCTATCAGGCCGCCGTAGTCGCACAGCTGGTCGATCGCCTCGAAAGGGCTCTCGCGGTCGGGCAGTGGGAGGCCGTTGCCCTCGGGGGCGGCGTCGCCGCGAATGGACCACTCAGGGCCGCAGTAGCCGATCTCTGCGAGCGCCAGGGACTGCGGCTCAAACTGGTGCCGATGGCACTTTGCACCGACAACGCCGCAATGATCGCGGCCGCATCCAACTGGTCCGAGCCCCTGCCCTGGCCCGAATACCTGACCTTCGACGCCTTTGCGACCGGTGAGAGGGCATGAGGCGGCGGACGGTCACCGTCTTTACGAAGCCGGGCTGTCATCTCTGTGAAGAGGCGATCGAGGCGATCGAGGCGATGCCGGGAGGGGAGTCGATGATCGATCTCGGCACGGTCGACATCGAGTCTTCGGACGAACTGCTGGCGGCCTACCTCGAGCGGATCCCGGTCGTCGAAGTAGATGGCGTCGAAGTGAGCGAGCTCCTGTTCGACAGGGAAGCATTCAGAGAGGCGGTCGGTCTTACTTCCGGCCCTTCCGGACAGGTAGCCTGATCCGGGATGAAGACCGGGGCCGAGACCGAACGGGACGAGCAGGACCGCGAGGATCGCGAGGAAGGCAGGGCGGAGCGGCTCTCGCTGGGCGTTGCCGCCCGACTGTCCCGCTATCTCCAGGTCCTGATCCAGGCCCGGAAGATGGGACGCCAGACGATCTCCTCCCAGGAGCTGTCGGAATACACCCACATCAACTCGACCCAGATTCGACGCGATCTTTCCGGTTTCGGCAAGTTCGGCAAGCGAGGGGTCGGGTATCGGATCGATTTCCTGATCGACGAGATACGGAAGATCCTCCGCACCGCCGGAGGTCACCACAACATCGCCCTGTTCGGCGCCGGAAACCTCGGCCAGGCGATCGCCGGATCCGACATCTTCGCCGATCACGGATTCCAGGTCGTTGCGCTCTTTGACGTCGATCCCGACCGGATCGGGAGCAAGGTTGGAGAACTCGAAATCAGGGATTTCGAAGATCTCGAGGAGGTCGTCGCCCAGGAATCGATCGTCGTCGGGGTCATCGCCGTCCCACCCGAAGCTGCCCAGAAGGTGGCCGACGGTCTGGTCGGGGCCGGAGTGTCGATCATCTTCAACTACACCGACCAGTTGCTCCAGGTTCCTCCGGGGGTGACCGTTCACACCTCGAACCCGGCCGTCGACCTCCTCTACGCCCTCTACTTCTACCTCTCCTGACCAAAGTGACCGAATCCGATCCGCTCGATCTCGGAGTTGCCAGGCAGGCTTTCGAGGACTCGACCGACTTCACCATCGGCCTCGAGGAGGAATTCGCGATCCTCGACCCCGATTCCCTCGACCTGGTCGATCGCTACGAAGAATTCCGGGCTGCAGCCGAGGACGAACCGGCGCTCAGGGATTCGGTTGCCGGGGAGCTGATCGCCTCCGAGGTCGAGATCCGCTCGGGCCGGGCCGAGACCATGGCCGAGGCGATCGACCTCCAGCAGCAGCGTCGCTCGGCGCTCTTCGGGCTCGCCGACCGGCTCGGGGTCTTGCTCGGTTCGACCGGGACGCACCCGTGGGCCGACTACCGCGACCAGGAGATCATCGACACCCCTCACTACCAGCGGCTCAAGCGCGACCTCGGTTGGGTGGCCCAGCGGAACAACACCTGGAGCCTCCACGTGCACGTCGGGATCGAGGGTGCCGATCGTGCGATCGCCGTCTGCGACCGCCTTCGTGAGGAGCTGCCCCTGCTGCTGGCGGTGTCGGCCAACTCCCCGTTCCTCGACCATCGCGATACGGGGCTCGCCTCGGTCAGGACCGAGATATTCACCCGGACCTTTCCCCGCTGTGGGATCCCGGGACGCTTCAACGACTGGTCGGAGTACGCCGACTTCGTCCAGACCCTAGTTCGGGTCGGATCGGTGGTCGAGTCGACCCAGCTCTGGTGGAGCGTTCGACCCCACCACGCCTTCGGCACCGTGGAAGTTCGGATCTGCGATGCCCAGTTGAGCGCGGCGGAGTCGACCGCCCTCAGCGGTCTGATCGTCGCCCTCGTAGCTCAGACCGCCCTCGATCTCGATGCCGGTCGGCTCGACCGGACCGAACCCCTCGCAGATCGCGAGATCGAGGAGAACCTCTGGCGAGCGATCCGCTACGGCATGGAGGGAAGGCTGGTCGACTTCCGGGCCGGTCGGGAGATCGAGGCACGAAGGGCACTCGACCAGCTGGTCGAGCGAACGGCCGAGGCACGGGGGGCTCTCGGGATCGAGGTCGAGTTCCCGGATGTCAACGGCGCGGTCCGGCAGCGCGAGATGCTGGCCTCGGGTGCCACGATCGAGGATGCCTACCGGGAGTCGGTCCGGTCGACCGTCGAGACCTACTCGCACCGTCGGGCACCGTCCGAATAGAGTCACCCGATGGAAGAAAGCGAGAATGAACCAGTGACGGGGCTTGGCCCGGAGGCTCAGCCCGGCGGACCGCAGCTCAGCGATGAGGAGATCGCGATGCTCGAGCAGCAGATGCGCGAGATCCGCATGGAGGACATCCTGACCCAGACGGTCGTCAGCGTCATCAATCTGACCGCCCGTCGGATCGCCAAGGAGGACGAGGTGGATCTCGACCAGGCCAGGCTCGGCATCGAGGCCGTGCGGTCGCTCCTGCCGCTGCTTCCGGAGGAGGTCTCGAAGGAAATCCGGGAACCTCTAAGCCAGATACAGCTGCTCTACGCCCAGAAGTCAGGCGAGGGCGACCCCGCCGGCCAGCCGGGCACCGGAGAGCCTTCACCGGATTCAGGACCCGGTGACGGTCCTGCTGGAGGGGCGGGCGAGTCCGGCCTCTGGACTCCGCGCGGGTCCTGATTTCGGAGGGAAAAGGCCACCGGGGTCGAAACCGTCCCGGACCGGCCGACTTCTATCCGGCTGCCCCTTATAGGGTTACCGACGGCTGAAGACCCGAAAACGAGACCAAAAGGAAACCGATCTTGTCCGATTTTCTCAACGACTACGGCGTGCTGTTCGCCCTCATCTGCGCCAGCCTGGCTGTCGTCTACGGAATAGTTGTAACCCAGCGCCTCCTCGCCAAGCCCGCAGGAGACGACCGCATGGTCGAGATCTCCGGGGCCATCCAGGAGGGAGCGGCCGCCTACCTCAAGCGTCAGTACTTGATCATCACGGTGGTTGCAGTCCCGCTCCTGATCCTCCTCATCATCCTGCAGAACTGGCAGACGGGCCTCGGCTTCGTGGTCGGTGGCGTTCTGTCCGGCGCGGCCGGCTTCATCGGCATGAACCTCTCGGTTCGCGCCAACAGCCGGGTAGCCGAAGCCGCCAAGGGCGGCGTTCCGCCTGCCCTCGACGTGGCTTTCAAGGGCGGCTCGGTCACAGGCATGCTCGTGGTCGGACTCGCACTGCTCGGAGTGGCGGGACTGTTCGGGATCCTCACGACCTTCGATGCCGTTGATTCCGACAAGGAGGCGGTCGACGCGCTCCTCGGTCTCGGTTTCGGTGGCTCCCTGATCTCGGTCTTCGCCAGGCTCGGCGGCGGCATCTTCACCAAGGCCGCCGACGTCGGAGCCGACCTCGTCGGCAAGGTCGAGGCCGGGATCCCCGAGGACGATCCCCGCAACCCGGCCGTGATCGCGGACAACGTCGGCGACAACGTCGGTGACTGCGCCGGAATGGCAGCAGACCTCTTCGAGACCTACGCGGTAACCACGGTCGCCGTGATGCTGCTCGGCGTCCTCTACTTCGCCGATAACTTCTCGACCGCCCTTGCCGTGTACCCGCTGGTCCTGGGCGGCGTGGCAATCATCGCCTCGATCATCGGGGCCCTCCTGGTCTCGACCAAGACCGACAAGGTCGAGGGTGCCCTCTACAGGGGCCTGATCATCTCGGGCGTCCTTTCCATTGCCGCCTTCTATCCCGTCACCGATTGGCTCATGGCCGGTCCACTCGCCAACGGCGTGACCGAGGTCGGTGGGGCTCTGGCTGGCGCGACAGTAACCGACCTTTGGCTCTGTGCCATCATCGGCATCGCGGTGACTGCGCTTCTGTTCGTGATCACCGACTACTACACCTCGACCAGGTTCCGTCCGGTCAGGACGATCGCGGAGGCCTCTCAGACCGGCCACGCGACGAACATCATCCAGGGCCTGGCCCAGGGCTTCCAGGCAACTGCCGCACCGGCCCTGGTCCTCGCGGTTGCGATCCTGGTCGCCAACGAGCTAGCCGGTATCTACGGCATCGGCGTCGCCGTAATGGCGCAGCTTTCGCTCACAGGTCTGATCGTCGCCCTCGACGCCTTCGGTCCGATTACCGACAACGCTGGCGGGATCGCCGAGATGGCGGAACTCCCCGAGGAGGTCCGGAACGTCACCGATCCGCTCGATGCAGTCGGTAACACGACCAAGGCGGTCACGAAGGGCTACGCAATTGGTTCGGCCGCTCTCGCAGCCCTGGTGCTGTTCGCGGCATTCAAGTACGAGTTGGAAGAGAAGGCCGCAGAGGCCGGGGTCGATCTCGACTCCCTGTTCAACCTCTCGAGTCCGGACGTCCTGATCGGGCTCATCATCGGAGGAATGATGGTCTACCTGTTCTCGGCATTCGCGATCGAGTCCGTCGGCCGGGCCGGTGGCCAGGTCGTCGAAGAGGTGCGTCGCCAGTTCAAGGAGCATCCCGGCATCATGGAGGGGACCGAGAAGCCCGATTACGCGCGTTCGGTCGGCCTCGTCACGGCAGCGGCCCAGAAGGAGATGATCCTTCCGGCGATGATCCCGATCGTGGTTCCGATCGTGGTCGGCATCCTCAGCGTCAACGCCCTGGGTGGCCTCTTGATCGGTGTCATCGTGGTCGGCCTGTTCGCCGCCATCTCGATGACTGCCGGCGGTGGAGCCTGGGACAACGCAAAGAAGCTGATCGAGGACGGCGAGTATGGCGGCAAGGGCTCCGAGGCCCACGCTGCATCGGTCACCGGCGACACCGTCGGCGATCCCTACAAGGACACTGCCGGTCCTGCGATCAACCCGATGATCAAGGTCGCCAACATCGTTGCGATCCTGATCATTCCGATCATCAACTTCTAGCCCTGAGCTGGAAGACGTCTCTTCAAGGGCCCCGGTCTTCGGACCGGGGCCCTTTTTTCGTGAGGCTGCGTCGTCTACTCTGAGCGGGTGATGGTTCGACGCGGATACCGGACGGCCGAAGGTGCCCAGATCGCCGCCTCGATGCCCCTGCGAAGAGGAGAGGATCTTTGAGTCAGACCGAAGGGGATCCCGTGGACGATGTCGGCGCAGGGCAGGTCGGAGACGATCGGCTTTCCGAAAGACTGGACAGACTGGTCGAAGCCGTTGATGAACTGGCCCGGCAGGTCGAGGGTCTGGGCGCTCGCATCGATCGACTCGAACAGGGCCCGCCCCGCCGGGCTCGTGCCGGTTCGGGAGTTCGCGGTCGGCGACGTGCAGTCCCCTCGGAGTCGATCGAGGTGGTGATGCGTCCGATTCCCGAGCTCGCTATGGCGGCGGTTGCCGAACGGGCGCTGCGCAAGGCCGAAGCGGTGGAGTCGGTCACCAGGGCCGAGTCGACAGGCGAGGACCGTCACTCCGCGAGGTACATCGTCGAGGTCAGGCCCGAGAGCGATCTGATCGGAGAGGTAGGCAAGACGCTCCCGGTCGCCTTCAGTGCCAACGAGGATGAGCCGGGAGTCGTGTCCTTCGACCTCAAGTGGTGAGAGAACCCGAGCCGGATGGAAACTGCGGGGCAGGGACTCGAACCCCGATTTCACGGACCAGAACCGCGCGAATTACCATTATTCTACCCCGCAGCGAGACCCTGAACCCTACCGTTGTCGCCGTTTCGGCGCAGGTTCGAAGGCCGCGAGAAACGGGGCCCCGACCGGCTTCGGTGTTACCTTTATGAGGATGTCGAAGCTTCGAATCCATCATTTCGCGATCGCGTCGATAGTGGTCCTCGGCCTCGGTGCCTGTGGTGGCGGCGACGATCAGGAGGAGGCCCCGGTGACGACGGCCCCCGTGGAGGTCGTCCTGACCGAGGCCGAACTGATCTCGGAGGCCGACCAGATCTGCGCCGAAGTCAACGCCGCGATCGGGACCATCAACGCTTCGGAAGCCACGGACGAGGCCTCCAAGGCGGACCAGCGCGGAGACATCTATCTCGGCCTCGCCGATCGCCTCGACGAACTCGGGGAGCCGTCCGACGGCACGGCACCGACCGAGGTGATCGCAGCCGCACGGGAACTCGCCGACTCCGAGGGAGACGAGACCGCCCTGGTCAGCTTCCAGGATGCTGCGGACTCGTATGGCCTGACCGCCTGCACCGAGGAGCCCGAGGCCCCCACTGGAACGCCCGAGCTCTCTGACAGTGGAGACGGCACGGATCCCGATTCCTCGACCTCGACTCCCACTCCTGCTCCAGCACCGGCTCCGGCACCTGCCCCCGCACCTGCCCCCGACACAGGCGGCGGTTACGCCCCGGGCGGAGGGTCCTCTGGCGGTGGAGGCAGTGCTGCGCCGAGCGGTGGCATCAGTCCCGGCTGATTGGTTTTTCGTCGGGTTTGGTTCCCGGCCTATCTCGGCCCTGACGAGTCGCCCGCACCACCACCTTGGCATCGCTAGACGAATTCCTCGAATGGATCAGGTGCCCGGTCTGTGGGGGCAACCTCGCGCGGGTCGATAGCTCCCTCCTGTGCGAGCAGGGACACACCGCCAACGTCGCCAAACAGGGATATGTGACGCTCCTCGGGCCGAAAGGCGGGACGCATACGGCTGACTCGAAGGAGATGCTTGCCGCCCGCTACCGGGTCCTGGCCGCGGGACCCTTCGAGCCTCTCGGCATAGCCCTCTCGAAGGCGATCTCCTCGGTGCCCATCGAGAAGGTTCAGGGTCCGGTGGTCGACATCGGCACCGGGACCGGTCAACATCTGGAGAGGGCGCTCGAAGACCTCCCGGAGCGCCTCGGACTCGGCTTCGACAACTCGAAGTTTGCGGCTCGAATGGCGGCGCGCTGTCACCCGAGGGCCGCCGGAGCGGTCGTGGACGTCTGGGAACAGCTGCCCCTGGTCGATGGCTCGGTCGCCGTCGTCACCGATGTCTTCGCGCCGCGAAACGGTGAGGAGATTGCGAGGGTTCTCGGTCCCGGCGGGGTCGCGATCACGGTTACACCCGGTCCCGGGCACCTGGGTGAGCTGATCGAGAGGTTCGGCATGATCTCTGTCGATTCCGAAAAGGAGAGGCGCCTCGAGGAGGCGATGGCGCCGGTCGGTCCGGCACTTCGATCGGACCGCGTCGAGTGGAAGATGGACCTCTTCCGAAGCGAGGTGGCAGACGTCGTCGCGATGGGTCCCAGTTCAGGAAGACTCGACAGGGAGGATCTGGAAGAAAGGATGGCGGCTCTCCCCGAGAGGACTCCGGTCACCGGATCGGTGGACCTGACCGTCTGGATTTCGACAGAATGAGAGATCGCCCCTTTGGGGACGTCGAGAGGAAGGTGGTTGCGGGATGAACGAGGGCACCGAGAGGAAGGACGCAACCGCTCACACACGGGCGAAGCAGCAGGAGGCGCATTCCTGCCTGCCATGGTCCGACGAGCGCGACCTGGAGGAGGCCGCCCGGGGATTCCTGGCACCGCTCCCCGAAGGACCCGTCACCGGTGCTGACGACCAGTTCGTCTACGACCCCCATCGGCTTTCGTTCGTACAGGGCAAGGCCCCCGACACCGTCCACCCTGGACTGTGGCGACAGGCTGGCCTGGTTGCCAGAGGCGGACTGTTCGAAGTCTGTGACCGCGTCTACCAGGTTCGAAACATCGATCTCTCGAACCTGACGATCATCGAGGGTGACACCGGCCTGATCGTCGTAGACCCTCTGATCTCGGCCGAGACTGCAAGGGCGGCACTGGACCTCTACTTCGAACACAGACCGGAGCGGCCGGTCGTGGCAGTCGTTCACTCACACAGCCACGTGGACCACTATGGCGGCGTGAGGGGCGTCGTCGACGAAGCAGACGTCAAGGCCGGGAAGGTCCGGATCATCGCCCCGGAGGGCTTCCTCGATGCAGCGGTCTCCGAGAACGTGGTCGCCGGAAACGCGATGACTCGAAGGGCGATGTACCAGTTCGGACCCCTGCTGGCGCCCGATGAGAAGGGCACGGTAGGGGTAGGGATCGGGAGTGCGATCTCGCTCGGGACGATCACCCTGATTCCGCCGACCGAGGAGATCACGTCGAACGGCCCGGTCGAGATTGACGGCCTCACCTTCGACTTCATGCTGACCCCGGACACCGAAGCTCCGGCAGAGATGCACTGGTATCTACCCGAGCTGAAGGCGCTCACCGCGGCCGAGAACTGTCTGCACACGCTCCACAACACCTACCCGATCAGGGGCGCTCAGGTGAGGGATCCGAGGGCGTGGTCCCACTACCTGAACGAGACCCTCGAGAGGTGGGGCGGAGAGGCCGAGGTCATGTACGGCATGCACCACTGGCCGGTCTGGGGAAGCGAGCGAATCCAGGAGATGCTCGCTCTCGGACGGGACGCCTACCGCTACATCAACGACGAAACCCTGAGGCTCGCCAACCATGGCCTCACCCCGATCGAGGCAGCCGAGGAGATCCGTTTTCCCGAGAAGCTGGCCGATCACTGGGCCGTCCGGGAGTACTACGGAACTGTGAGCCACAACGTCAAGGCGACCTACACCAGATACCTCGGGTGGTTCGACGGGAACCCGGCCCGGCTTCATCCTCTTACCCCGGTCGAAGCTGCCCGACGCTATGTGGAATACATGGGAGGGGCGGAGGCGGTCATCGAGCGGGCCCGTGAGGCCTTCGACGCCGGCGAGTATCGCTGGGTAGCACAGGTGCTCGACCACGTCGTCTTCGCCGAGCCGGACAACCGGGAGGCCAGGGAACTCTCGGCCGATGCCATGGAGCAGCTTGCCTACCAGACCGAGTCGGCCACTTGGAGGAATGCCTACCTGACCGCAGCCCAGGAACTGCGGTTCGGAACCCCCGACATCCCGGGAATGCAAGAGAGCGCCAGTCCGGACTCGATCAAGGCGTTGCCCCTTCCCCGGATGCTCGACTACCTGGCGGTCAGGCTGAACGGAAGGGAGTCCGAAGATCTCGACCTCACCATCCATCTCGTCCTTCGCGACACTGGCGACGAGGCGACTCTCAGGGTCGTGAACGGAGTCCTCAACCACACTGGACGCCCACCGGTCGGCTCACCCGACGCCGCGGTGACGATGGATCGATCGACCCTCGATGACATCGTCTCGGGAGTCACCGAGCCGGCGGCTGCGTTCGATTCCGGTGCGGTCACGGCCGACCCTGACCCCGGGCCGTGGCTTGCTGTGTTCGACCGGATGGACAGCTTCAGCCCCTGGTTTGCGGTCGTCGAGCCCTAGGGCTGCTCGTTCGTCATGTGCTCCGCGTAGGTGAGGGCATTCGGGTCATAGGACGGGGCCTTTTCCCGAACGATCTCGAAGTAGGGCTCGGGCACCCCGTCGAGGAAACCCCAGCCCCCCTTGTCCTCGAACCAGATCCGGACCCGGTTCAGATCGAGGCCGCTCTCAGCGACCTCGTGAGCCAGGTAGATCACCTCGATTCGGCTACCGGGAGCCGGTCTCGGTTCGATCGCCGACAGCCAACGTTCGACGTCTTCATCGCCCATCGGAGCCATGGTCAGTCGGAATCCTCCTCGATTCGGGCGGCAACCGGAAGTATCAGCCACAACATCAAAAACAGGGCTCCGCAGAGGCCCCCGACCAGAACAGTGGTCAGGGGTCCGTAGAGGAAGTCGGTCACCAGCACGACCACACCCGTGATTGCGAGACCCAGGGCCATCAGTCCGGCGATCGCGAGGCGGTTCGCAAGGGGAACCAGGTGTCCCTTCATCCGGTGCCTGAAGGTGAGTCGGTGGTAGGCGGTAGGCGAGATCAGGAGAATCGCCGACAGCGCCGTCAAGAGCAGCGTCGCGAAGTAGACCGCCTCCTGGAAGGAGGTTACCTCGGGGAATCGGGACTGGAAGGGGAGGGCAAGCAGAAAGCCGAACAGGACGGTCACCCCCGGAATGGCAAGCCTCAACTCCTGCAGCAACTCGGCCAGATTCCGGTCCAGCCTGACCTTTTCCTCGACCTCGAGGCCACTTGAATCGAGGTCCGGCATCTCGCTCTCCTGCCGACTCACGCTTCCCTGCCATATGGTGTCGGCATGGAGAAGCCCCCCGAGACAGAAGAAGAGATTGCCGAGGAGATGAAAGAGCTCGGGATCGACAACGACGCCACCGGAAAGCCCGATGTCCTGCTCTCGGGCCAGCTGGTCAAGGTCATCGCCGGCCTCCTTGCCGTCCTTCTGGTCCTCGGCCTGGTCCTGCTCGTCTTCTGAGCCCGGGCGACGGGCGTCAGGGCCTCATCAGTTCGAAGGCCATCTCCTCGAACACCTCGACGTAACGGTCGACCGCTTCGTCGGTATGGGTGACCGAGAGGGTCCATTCCTCTTCGCGACCCGGAGTCATGAAGATCCCCCGGTTCATGTTGAACAGCCAGGCCAGATCGCAGAGCTCCGCGTCCTGGTTGGCCTTGAAGGTTTCGTAGTCGATGATCTTCGTCGGCGAGAAGGTCACGCACCCCTTGGACCCGATCCCGACCGCATAGCCGGACAGGTTGTGCTTCTCGATCACCTCGGTGCATCCCGTGAGGATCCGGTCGTTCAGCCGGTCCAAAGTCACATAGGCCTCCGGCGTCATCACCTTCTCGAGGTTGGCCCGAGCGGCGGCCATGCAGAGCGGGTTTCCGTTGTAGGTGCCCACCTGGTAGACCGAGCCGTCCGCGACACAGGCCATGACCTCTTCAGTACCTCCGATCGCCCCGACCGGGAAGCCACCGCCGAGTGCCTTGGCGAGGGTCACGAGGTCGGGTTCTACCCCGAACTTCTCGACCGCACCTCCGGGTGCAATGGTCAGGCCGGTCTTGACCTCGTCGAAGATCAGGACGATCCCCATCTCCCTGGTGATCCGCCTTACCTCCTCGAGGTACCCGGGCTCCGGCAGGACCACACCGAGGTTCATCATCGCGGCCTCCATGATCACGCAGGCCGGAAGTCGGCCCTCGTCCTTCATCCTGATCAGACGGCGCTCCATCGCACCTGCATCGTTGAAAGGAACGGCCACGACCTGGTCGACGATTGCCTGGGGAATGCCGGCACCGTAGGGAAGGGAAGCCATGTCCTCGTGGTTGCCGATCTGGTCGTACTCCACCCCGATCGAGACCATCACCGTGTCGTGGTGTCCGTGATAGGAGCCGAAGATCTTGACTACGTCATCGCGCCCCGTGTGCCCGCGGGCGATCCTGATCGCATCCATGGTCGCCTCCGAACCGGAGTTCGTGTATCGCCACTTCGGCAGACCCCAGCGACGGGCAAGCTCATCGCCCACCGCGATCGCGTCCTCGGTCGGTGCGGCGAAGTGGGTGCCCATTCCATATCGCTCCATGACTGCGTCGCCGATCGCCTGATTGGCATGGCCCTGGACCATCGATCCGAAACCGTTGTGGAAGTCGTACATCTCGTTTCCGTCGACGTCCCAGACCTTTGGTCCGACTCCCCGCTCCATGTAGATGGGCCAGGGTTCGCGAAGCTGATACGAGCTGGCGACGCCACCGGAGAGGTGCTTCTTCGCGGCCTCGAACATCTCGCCCGACTTCCTGGTCCGGGCGTTCAGGGCCTCTTCCTCCCTGAGGGTGAGTTCCTTGATCCTGGTGCGGTCCAGACCGGGTGTTGTCGCGGTGCTCATCGGAAAGAAGTCCTCCTTCACGGCCAATCGGGCCGGGTCGCTTGCGAGCTTCGAGACTTCTTACAAGCTATCGCCCCGCGGGGTCGAGCGGAGGGATTTCCCGACTCGAAGGGACAAGAAAGGCGATCCGGCACGTACCGAAGGCGCTCGGAATTCGGTAAAAAGGCCCCGATGTCGGAGCGATCAGCGGACGGTCAGGCTTGGGACGATCGGTATTCGGCCGGGGAATACCTCTACGGGACAGAACCGAACGACTTCCTGGTGGAGCAAACAGAAGGGGTCATCCCCGGGGCTGCGCTCTGCCTGGCCGATGGGGAAGGGAGGAACTCGGTGTTCCTCGCCGGGCGGGGTTTCGAGGTTACGGCCGTCGACATCTCGGCCCGGGGATCGGAGAAGGCACGGGTGCTGGCGGCCAAACGCGAGGTGGAGGTGGAGGTGATCACCGCCGACCTGGCCGAATTCGACCTCGGTTCGGATCGATGGGACCTGATCGTCTCGATCTTTGCCCATCTGCCTCCCGAAGTCCGGCGGGATCTCCACACCAGGCTCCCCCGTTCCCTCAAGCCCGGAGGAACCCTGATCCTCGAGGCCTACCGTCCGGAACAGGCCGAACGCGATACCGGCGGGCCACCTGACTCTTCGCGCCTCTTCGACCTTTCCACCCTTCAGGGCGAAGTCGCCGGCCTCGACCTGGTTCTGGCCCGAGAGATCGATCGGGACGTCCTCGAGGGCCGGGGTCACACCGGTGCCGGAGCGGTGGTGCAGCTCGTCGCTCGCCGTCCGGCCCCATGGCAGATGCTCTGAGGCTTGACACCTGTTGTCCAGATTCACCCGGGGACCCTGCTCACGGCCCCGGGGTATCGGGTTCAACACTTCCTTCGACGCCGGTTTCCACCCGGAGCTTCCGGGATGGACAGCAACTTTGGTACGGCTGTTATGTTGTTGGAGCAGGTCCGAATTCCTTCGGGCCTCTAGATGGGGTGGCCGGGATTGGCCGCCCGGTAGGGGACCGGATTCCCGGACTTGAATCGCTCAACGCAGTTCCCTCAAAAGCCGCGGGGATAGAGACCCCGTCGGCCCAGAGTCCGACGACCTTCCTCGGCAGGAAGCTGCCTTACCTCGTTCTCGATTTCAGGTTCTGGCTCTCGGTAATCGTCGGACTCGCCTGGGCCGGGTTTTCGGTCTGGCTCGCCCTGCCCTGGATAGAGGACCTTGCCGTATCGATAACCCTTCCGGTCTCGATCTTCGTGATTGGAGGAATCGCGATCCTTCCCGGCTATCTGAACGCCTTTCTGTTCGCAAGCCTGCTGCTCGATCGGCCTCGCAGCCTCGATCCCGAGTTGGACCTCGCCGGACATCGGGACTGGCCCGACGTCACCCTGCTGATCGCAGCGTTCAACGAGGAGAAGAACATCGCCGAGACCCTCGAGTATGCGATCGCATCCGACTACCCAGGCAGGCTGGTGATCGCAGTCGCAGACGACGGCTCGACCGACGCGACCGTGCAGATCGTCTCTGCGGTGAGGGACTCCCTGGACCGCGAGGACAGGGAGGTGACCATCCACCCCTATCCCCACTCCGGCAAGGCCCTCACCCTGAACAGAGCGCTGGCCCGAGTCGATACCGGAATCATGGCCACGATCGACGCCGACACCCTGCCATCGCCCCAAGCCCTGAGGCGCGCCGTGGGGCGCCTCCTGGTGGCAACTGACGAGACGGCCGCAGTGGCAGGAGCCGTGATGGCCCGGAACTCACGCACCAACTGGCTGACCAGACTCCAGGAGTGGGACTACCAACTCGGAATAGCGGCGATCAAGAGGTCACAGGCGATCTGGCAGTCCACTCTGGTCGCCCAGGGTTCCTTCTCGGTCTACCGGACGGCCAGAGTCAAGGAAGTCGGTGGCTGGCCCGACTCGATCGGTGAGGACATCGTCATGACCTGGGCCCTCATGGCCGCCGGTTACTCGACCTCGTTCGAGGCGACCGCTCTGGCCTTCACTACGGTCCCGGAACATTTCCGACAGCTCGCCCGACAGCGTTCGAGATGGGCGAGGGGGATGATCGAAAGCCTGCGGGCTTACGGACTGAGGATCGTCAAGCGGCGCGAAAAGTCGACCCACGGCATCCTGATCGATTGCCTGTTCCCATGGATGGACTTCTGCTACACCTTCGCCTTCCTGCCCGGCGTCATTCTCGCCCTGACCGGCAACTTCGCAATCGTGGGACCAATCACCCTCGCCGTCATCCCGATCAACCTCATGCTTTCGCTGCTCATGTTCCGGATGCAGCGACGTTCCTTCGACGAGGCCGGCCTTACCGTCAGGAAGAACCCGATCGGGTTCATCTCCTACCTGATCGCCTACCAGCCGATGATGTCTCCGCTCGCCCTGGTCGGGTATGTGGAGGAGACCTTCAGGATGCCCAGGAGGTGGTGAGGGCCCGTGGCTGAAAGCGGTGAGCAACGCGATGAGGCCCTCGGACTCTCCGACCGGGAGGCATTGAGCCTCTTCAGGTCTTCGTTCGAGGATTCCTCGATCGGCTTCGCGGTGGTCGAGGTCGGCTCCGACGGCATCGAGCGGATAGTCAAGGTGAATGACGCCCTGGTATCGATCACGGGCGTTCCGGGTCAGGAGCTGCTCGGGCAGGGCGCCACCCTCCTCGGACTCGACCGGTGGTCACGTGGTGCCGAGTCCGTGAGGGCAACCGGCAGGGCTTCTGGCAAGGTCGAGTTCGAGCACACATTCGAACGGCCGGATCACTCGCGGATGTGGGTGTTGGTGACCCTTTCACCGACCCAGAGCAGAGAGGGAAGCGAAGGACGCGTCCGGCTGGTCCAGGTCCAGGACATCTCCGACCGCCGCGAATACCAGTCCCGGCTCCAGTACCTTGCCGAGCATGACCCGCTGACCGGACTGGTCAACATCCGGAGGTTCTACGAGGAGATCGACAAGGGTGTCGCCTATCAGCGTCGCTACGGAGGGGCTGCCTCGTTGATCAGCTTCGACCTCGACAGATTCAAGCTCGTCAACGACTCGGCAGGGCACGCAGCCGGTGACGAGGTTCTCCGGCGATTCGCAACGATCTTGACCGACCTCGTCAGGGAGACCGACGTCGTCGCCAGGCTGGGCGGCGATGAGTTCGCGATCTTCCTTCCCGGCACGGATGGCGAGGGGGCCCGTGCCGTCGCGGACGAGATCCTCAGCCACCTTCGGGACAATCCGATCGAGGTCGACAGGGAAGGCATCGGGTCCGTGACCCTGAGCACGAGCGGAGGGATCACCCAGCTCGGTGGCCGGGACGACGTAGAGGCCAAGGATCTGCTGGCCGAGGCCGACTCCGCCCTCTACGCGGCCAAACGTGCCGGCAGGAACTGCGTGGTCGACTTCACTCTCGGGAACGATCCCCACATAAGCAAGTCGATGCGGCTGACCTGGGCCGAACGGACACGCCGGGCACTCGACGGCGGAGGGCTTTTCCTCGAGGCGCAACCGATCAAGAGCCTCTCGACCGGATCGGTCGTAAGGGTCGAGGCCCTGCTCAGGATGAACGATCCCGATGCCGGTGTCGTCTATCCCCCGACCTTTCTCTACACGGCCGAGCGGTTCGGCCTTTCGGCCGAGATCGACGAATGGGTCGTTCGGACGGTCATCGAACGGCTCGCCGCGTCCCCCGATGATTCCAGCGCGGTCTCGCTCAATCTGACCGCGGCCTCCCTCGACTACACATGCGATCTCCCCGAGCGGATCCCCGACATGCTTCGCGATGCCGGGGTCGAGCCCGGCCGACTCAGTATCGAGCTGACCGAGGGGGCTTGCGTCAATGACATCGAGAGGACGCGCCTGTTCGTCGAGAAGATGAAGGAGATCGGATGTCGCGTTGCGATCGACGATTTCGGGGCCGGATTCGGCGGGTTCTACTACTTGAAGATGCTTCCGATCGACATCCTCAAGATCGATGGCGAGTTCATTCGGTCGATGGTGACTTCGGATGAGGACCGGCTGATCGTCAAGGCGGTCAGCGATATGTCCCGGGGCCTCGACATAGAGGTCGTTGCCGAGTTTGTGACCGATCGTGAAACGGCAGATCTCTGTAGCGATCTGGGTGTGGATGCGATCCAGGGCTCATTCGTCGGCCCGACCATCTCCCTCGAAGAGGCCCTCGGGATAAGTTGACCCAAACCTCGCCCTCCGACGCTCCCGAGGGCGATGAACGGCGGCCGCAGCAGATACCGGGGGAGGGACTCGAACCCCCGACACGCGGATTATGATTCCGCTGCTCTAACCAGCTGAGCTACCCCGGCGGGGCGGTCGAGTCTATTCCAAACCGCCGGCCCGGCGACGAGGCAGAGGTCCTACTTCTCGCGCTCTTCGACCTCGGTGAGGTCGGATCCATCTTCCCTCAGGGCGCCCCACAGGGCGAAGAAGAGGCCGACGAAGATGAAGAGGAAGGGGATCCAGTAGAACGGCGAAGCGGTCGCGATTATCGGCGTCAGCTCGGGCATGTCAGAGCACTCTCGTCGGGTTGTCGGGGCAGGGACCGAGCTCGCACTCGACCGCCGTGGTGAAGGCGTTGGCCGCCGAGAGGACGATGCCCACGATCAGGGCGATGGTGGCAACTACCGTGACGATCTTCGGCGAGGGTCCCGAGGGCGGGTCGAACTGGCGCTGGAAGAACATCACCACCGCGATCACGATGATCATCGCCATGAAGACCAGGAAGGCCCAGGTGTAGAGGTGAAAGCCGAAGACCGCATCGCCATACGAACCCGTTCCGGGCACGATGTGCAACGCGATGTTCCTCAGCGAGACGATCACGCCGAATATGCACCCGAGCAGCGCGAATCCGTAGTGGATCGGCTTCGGGCCGTACATCGCGTTCAGGACCAGCCCGAGACCGGTCGCAATCATCCCGATCCTGATCAGGAGGCAGAGGGGGCAGGGCGGCTCGAGGAAGATGAACTGGATTCCGTACGCACCGAACACGACGCTGAACACGACCAGCGCTCCGAGGCCGTTGAGCAGGCGGACGACCGTTCGGGTATCCCAGGTGCCGGTCATCGTCAGAGGCTCAAGGTGATGTTGTCGCTGACATGGAACCTGAACATCGCAAGCGAAAGGATCAGGGCCGCGAGGCCGATCACGATCGAGAGGTTGCGACGTCCCTTGGCGGCCGCCACGAAGGCGCCGAGCCAGACGATGAATAGAGCAGCCATCATTCGGGGAGGAATCTAAGAGGGCCTTCGGACGGAAGAAGTGAAGACCCGGTTACCCCGTGCTCAATCGCCGGGTCGGCCGGCAGTCGTCCGGTCCGTCTCGTCTTCGCTGCCCGGGATCTGGAGCGGTCCCGGCAGCACCAGGTTGAGCCGCCAGGCCATGACGCGAACGATGAAGGTCACTGCTACCCCGGCGATCGCCGCGATCACCTCGTCACCAGACGACCACCAGGCGATCAGATAGGCGAGCAGTCCGATCAGGACGGCGGTGGCGTAGAGCTGGCCTCCCTTTCGGAATATTTCGGGAGGTCGTGCGGTGGCAACGTCTCGCAGGGCTCCACCCCCGAGGGCGGCAACCATCCCGACCAGGACGGCCGACCAGGCATCGAACCCGAAAGCGAGGGTTTTGTTGATGCCTGTCACTCCGTAGAGCCCGAGCGCCGCGGCGTCGAGCAGGATCACCAGGGCGATGAACCTGTCCACTACTCGCGCGCTGACGGCTATCAGGGCAGAAGCGAGGACGGCAGCGATGATGTATTCCGGTTTCTCGAGGGCAACCGGAACCTGATTGAGCAGGAGGTCCCTGAGGATTCCTCCGCCCAGGCCGGTCAGCAGCCCCAGACCGAACACTCCGCTCAGGTCGAATCCGGCGCGCGACGCTACCAGTGCTCCTCCCAGAGCGGAGACGACTACGGCCGGGAGGTCGAGCCAGAGCGGGACCGAGACTGGATCCGGAATCACGGCCGCGACACTAGCCACGGATCCGGACAGGGAGGTGGCCGGGGGCGGCCAAATCTCTCCCGTGATCCGACCGATCGGAAACCTATGCTTTTCCACCGATGAGCCACGGAGCAGAAGTCCCGAGCGGTCCGTTGAACCCTTATCGCTGGTGGTCGCTGGTCGGCCTGTGCGGTTTCACCTTCCTGGTCTGGCTGACCGCAACGGATATCAACATCGCGCTGCCGACGATCGGTCGGGAGTTCAAGGATCCGATGGACTCTCTCCAGTGGGCGGTGAGCGGCTACTTCCTGGCCGGCTCGCTGATCATCGTCGGCGGTCGGCTCGGTGACCTCAAGGGTCGGAGGCTCATCTTCATGGCCGGCGGCGCACTGCTGCTGGTCGGGTCGGTCGTCGCGGCCCTGGCCGGCGGCGTCGAACAGCTGGTCGGCGGCCGGGTGATCCAGGGCGTCGCGGCCGCCGCGATCCTGCCGACCTCGCTGGCGATGGTGGCGGTCGGGTTTCCCCCCGAGGAACGGCCGAAGGCCGTCGCCATCTGGATCGCCGTTGCCTGGGGAGGACAGGGAGTCGGTCCCCTCATAGGCGGTGGGCTGGTCGACGCCTTCGGCTGGCCAGGGATCTTCTGGGTGAACATCCCGCTGGGCCTCGCCTTCCTCGCCCTCGTGTTCAAGACCACTCCGGAGTCGAGCGACGACGACGGAGGAAAGCTCGACGTCCCGGGAGCCTTCCTCATCATGGGCGGGCTGCTCCTCGTCTCCTTCGGACTGGTCCAGTTCGATACCGCCTCCAGCGGGGAGCTCGTCCTGCTCTTCGGCGGCGCGATCGTTCTATTCATCCTCTTTGCCCTCGTCGAACGAAAGGTCGCTGATCCCCTCGTTCCGCTCTCGGTCTTTTCGAAGCCGAAGTTCATGGGTGCGGTCTCTGCCAACTTCCTGGCCAACGTGGCTTTTGCCGTGGTCGTGTTCCTGATGGCGCTCTACCTCCAGATCGTCCTCGTCGAGGATCCCCTGACCGCAGGCGCGCTACTGCTTCCGGCCACTGCAACGATCCTCCTGTTCAACCTGATCGGGGAGTGGATGACGAGGACCGGAAGGTTTCGTCTGGCGATAGCCCTGGGAATGCTCTTCCTCGGCATCGGCTGTCTGGTGCTGACCGGCCTCGACGGGACCTATGGGTCTCTGCTCCCCGGCTTCATCCTCGTAGGGATCGGGATCGGACTCCAGATAACCCCGGCGACCGAGCTCGCCGTCACCACCTCCGGAGCGGGGGAAGGGGTCGCCTCCGGCGTATTCAAGGCCACCAGCATGATCGGTGGATCGATCGGGGTCGCTCTCGCAACGGCTGTGTTCCAGAGCCGGGCATCGTCGAAGCTCGCAGCCGAGATTGACGCTAGTCCCGATACCTTCGCCGGCCGGACCGAGACCAGTCTGCTCGACGTGATCACCGGCTCCCAGACTCCGGTCGGCCTTCCCGACCTCGTCAAGAAGGCAACGGACGGAGCCTTCGAGGTCGCGGCCGGTGATGCCATGTTCGTCGGGGTTCTCGCAGCGGTCATCGGCCTGGTCCTCGCGCTGGCCCTGCTCGGGCGCACTGATCGGCCCGGAGAGTCAGACGACGAAGCCTCCGCCGTTCGGGGATAGGCTGGTCGTGGGTGGAGTCGGATCGGCTCCATCTCGACCTGGAAATCGGAGAGAGGAAAAGAAGCTATGAGAGTTGATTCAGGGCATCTGCGTTTGGCGATGGCAATCGTTCTCGTGCCGGCTGCGATCGGGCTGGCCGCCTGCAGCAGCGACTCGGGCAACGAGGCCGCCCAGCAGGGTGAACAGATGGGTCAGCAGGCCCAGCAGCAGGGCGAACAGATGGGTCAGCAGGCCCAGAAGCAAGGTGAACAGATAGGTCAGCAGGCCCAGAAGCAAGGTGAACAGATAGGTCAGCAGGCCCAGAAGCAGGGCGAGAAGACGGGCGAGGAGTGGCAGAAGAAGGGCGAGGAGATCGGCGAGAAGTACGAGAAGGAATACGGCGGCTGAACTCCCTCGGGACCGAGTGTTGAAAAAGGGCGGCCCGAGGGTCGCCCTTTTTCGTTCCGGCGCGCTCCCACCTGAGGCCGTGAACTCGGCCGGGTCGGCGACTTCAGTTCAGGTCACGGCGTCGCCACAGCTCCAGACCCACGACTGAAAGCGACCCCGCGATAAGGGTCAGCCAGGCCAGGGGCCAGAACTCGATCGGCTGCGCCGGGACCAGCGGGAGGTGGCTGAAGGGCGAAAGGTCCACCAGGCGCTCGGATATCGCGGAGAGACTCTGGAGGGTGAGGATCAGAGCGGAGATCCCCAGTGCAGCCCAAGGCAGGAACGAGGCCCGCGGCGAGATACCGAATGAGAGAACGGCGACTCCTCCCAGAACCAGGGTCGCCGGTACGAAAACCGGCCCGGCCGCAACGAGATCGCCGAGCCGGTCGAAGCCGCCGCCCGCGAGCCCGAAGCCGACTCCGCTCAGGAACCCGCAGACGAGCATCAGCAGGACTGCGCCGAGGAATGCGATCGCGATGTGGGAGGTGGCCCACCGGACCTTGCCGACCCCGCTGGCGAGCACCAGTTCCGCCCTGCCCGCCTTCTCTTCGGATCCGGGCCTGAGCGCCGATCCGATCACGAAGCCCGATGCAACTATCGCGTAGAAGTCGAGCATCGTCGCGAAGTAAGAGTCGGTGATCTCCCCTCCGGCAAAGAGCGCCTCGGTGAACTGGGGGCTCGATTCCAGCAGGGCCTCGACCTCCTTTCCGAGAGAGCCGTACAGGATTGCCGCGATTCCCAATCCGAACAGCCAGCCCCGAAGCGCACCCCTCTGGATCCGCCACGCGAAGGCCATCGGCGCAGGCAGGCGACTCCTGAGGGCAGGCGGACCGGGTCGAGGTCTCAGGTAACCCGCTCCGAGGTCCCTCCTCGACAGCAGGGAGAAGGCCGTCGCGGTCAGGATCACCGTCGCCGCCAATGGCAGCAGCAGGACCCACCATGAGGGATCCGAGAAGGGCCGCGTCGCGATTGCCCACCCGATCGGTGAGAGCCATGTAAGGAAATTGTCGCCCAGGTCTGCGACCCCCCGGATCACGTAGAACGCTCCGATCAGAGAGCCGACCACGCCCCTCGCGGACCTGGCGTGGCTCACCACCTGGGTCACGACTCCAGTCAGGGCCATGAAGACGAAGGCACACCCGAGGATCGCCAGGACCTGGACCGTAGTCCCGACCGGGTCGAGTCCGAAGGCCACCAGCCCGACCCACCAGAGCACGGCCTGCAGGGCGAGCGCGCCACCGGTTACGACCAGTGCTGCAGCCAGTTGACTCAGCCTTCCGATCGGGGCCGAGAGGAGCAGTTCGGTCCGGCCGTCCTCCTCGTCAGAGCGCGTGTGGCGGACCACCATGAACATCGCGAACAGGCTGGCGATGATCGAAAACACCGGCCCCATCTCCCACGCGGTCAGGCCATCGAAAGTGTCGATCGCCCGACCTGGCCCGAGGAAGGCCTCCAGAGCGGCGTTCCCTGCCGTGGCCGCGGCGTAGGCGTCGATCTCGGACTGGGTCGGGTAATAGATCTCGTACTGGATCGGGTAGAGGAGGATCCAGATCGCCAACGCCGCGACCGAGATCGGAAGCACGATCCGATCCCTCCTCAGGGCAAACCTGACCAGCTTTCCGGTTCCGGCGAAGGAATCGCGGATCCGATCCCTCACCGGTCCGCGTCGCTCCGGTATTCGCCGAGGAA
The DNA here is from genome assembly GCA_903939845.1 of uncultured Solirubrobacterales bacterium. Taxonomy (GTDB): domain Bacteria; phylum Actinomycetota; class Thermoleophilia; order Solirubrobacterales; family 70-9; genus 67-14. The sequence goes on along the minus strand of CAJAIJ010000036.1, from coordinate 26,723 downwards.
GAGGTCTTCGAGCGTTGGTGGCCTGGTTATGAGATCGGTGACGTTTCGCTCGAGCAGCCACCGGAGGAGTTCGTCGAGCCGGTCCTGATCGACCGAGCAGGAGACGCGGGGCCCGTCGATCTCGACATCGTGCACTCCCGGCATCAGGTCGAGGCCGGATGGATCGGAGGAGACGGTGGCCTCGACCCTCGAGCGAGCTATCCGTTTCATCTCGCTGAGGGAGCCCGACTCGAGCGCCCTGCCCTTGCTGATGATCGTCAGGTCGTCGGCGAGCTGCTCGACCTGGGCGAGGATGTGGCTGGACAGAAGGACGGTTCCACCGCGCTCGCGCACCTGCCTGACGCACTGCTGGAAGGCCACCTCCTTCAGGGGGTCCAGCCCCGCGGTCGGCTCATCGAAGACATAGAGGTCGGCATCGACCGAAAGCGCCGCCACCAGGGCGACCTTCTGGCGGTTCCCGCGCGAATAGGAGCCGCCCTTTCCACGAAGGTCGAGCTCGAAGAGCTCGCATAGCTCTCTCCTGCGCCCCTCATCGAAGCCTCCCCTCAGCCCGCCGAGGAGGTCCAGAACCTCGCCGCCGGTCAGGTTCGGCCAGAGGTTCACCTCTCCGGGTACGTAGGCGACTCGCCGGTGGATCGCTCGTGAGTCCCGCCATGGGTCCAGGCCCATGACCCGGGCGCTTCCGGCATCGGAGCGGATCATCCCGAGGAGGATTCTGATCGCGGTCGATTTCCCCGACCCGTTGGGACCGAGGAAGCCGTGGACCGTGCCCTCTTCGACCGAAAGATCGAACCCATCGAGCGCTCTGGTCGCACCGAAGCTCTTGACCAGGTCAGATGTCTCGATCACTTTCGTCATCCCCAGACCCTAGTCGACTCCGTTTCGATCACCGGGAGGGGAGACATGGATCGGCCGAAGGGGCGGAACGACCCTATCGGCGAGCCGAAGCACCGCCTGATCGGCCTCCGGGCCGGTCTCGGCGGTCACGAGGTAGACCTCGGTCGCATCGAATTCGGACAGTTCGTCCTCGATCGCCTGGCCGACGTCCTCGTCGCCGACGTGGGCGTCGGCAGTCACTCCCGAGAGGGCCAAGGTCGCGACCGAGATGACCAGGTCTCTCTGAGCCCGCTCTCGGGCCTTCCTCAGGTCTGTCGCCCAACGATCGAGGAATCCCGGTCTCGCCGGGGTCAGAATCCTGATCTCGGCCTCCACCGCTGCGCCGCCCAGGTCTATCTCGTCAGCCAGTCGGGCCACCGTGCCCGCATCCTCGATCGGAACCGTCGACACGATCAGGATCCTTCTTGCCGATTCGGGGTGCGGCATTCGGCCGATCGATTCGATCGGCGAGTTCAGCAGAGCCACCACGACGAGACCGACGAGGCAGAGGCCCGCCGTCGTGATGCCCAGCCCCGGGCCGCCGAGCACGAATCCGGCTACGGCGGCTCCGAGCACGGCAAGAAGGATCAGCGGCGGGTGCCAGCTCTTCACTCGATCAACGGTAGCGAGAGCCATGCCGTCCGGTCGAGGGTCGTCCGTCGGCGATACATTCGAAGCCATGGAAGAGGAATTCGAAGCCGCGATCGAAACCGTCGTGACCGACTGCCTCGGGGTCGGGGCAGGCGAAGAGGTCCTGGTGGTGGCGAACCCGGCAACTTCCGGCCTGGGGGTAGCTCTTCGCGACAGGGCAGCGGCTGTCGGAGCCGAGGCCACGCTGGCGATCATCTCGGAGCGTTCGTCGCACGCCGGTGAACCGCCTGCCACCGTGGCCGAAGCGATGATAAGGGCCGACGTCCTGATCGCTCCGACCGTTCAGTCCCTTTCCCACACCGATGCCAGAAGGCGTGCAACCGAGGCCGGCACGAGAACCGCAACCCTTCCAGGAGTCACGTCGGAGATGCTGGCCCGGGTAATGAGCGACGACATGGAGGAGCTGAGGCGAAGGGGCAGCGCGGTCGCTGCCATGCTCGATCGAGGCACCGAGGCCCGAATCACATGTGATCACGGCTCGGACCTCCGGCTTGGCCTGGAGGGGCGCAGGGCGATTCCCGATTCGGGGCAGCTGACCGAACCGGGGGCGTTCGGAAACCTTCCTTGTGGGGAAGGCTTCATCTCACCCGCCACGGCCGATGGCGTTCTCGTTGTAGACGGCTCGATGGCCGGAGTCGGGAAGGTCTCGGAGCCGGTCGTCCTGAGAATCGAGGACGGCCATCTCGTGGAGGCTTCCGGTGATGACGGGGCCAGACTCATGGCACTGCTCACCGAGCATGGACCGGACGGAACCAACGTTGCCGAACTCGGGATCGGGACGAACTCGAAGGCGACTCTGACCGGGAACATTCTCGAAGACGAGAAGATCGCCGGTTCCGCTCATGTGGCCTTCGGGGCCTCGGCCGCAATCGGCGGAAACGTCCAGGTCCCGGTGCATCTCGACGTCGTCTCGCTCCGGCCCGAAGTCACGATCGACGACACCCCGGTCACTCTGGAAGGCCGGCTGCTCGTTTGAGCGCGATCCTTTCGGTCCCGAACCTCTCCGAGGGCAGGGACTTCGGGACGATCGAGAAGTTGAGGCTCGCCGCATCGGCGAGCGGTTCCAGACTGCTCGACTCCAGCTCCGACATCGATCACAACCGGTCCGTATTCACGATCGGAGGGGATCCCGCACCGGTCGTAGACGCAGTCGCGGGCCTCGCGCGCGCGGCACTCGTGGAGATAGACATGTCCTACTGGTCTGGCAGTCACCCGGCGGTCGGGGCGATCGACGTGGCTCCGTTCGTCTGGACCGGGGAGCACTCCCGGGATGAGTGTCTCGAGGCCGCAGCCGAGGTCGCTGGCACGCTTGCCGATCTCGGGATCCCGGTGTTCTTCTACGGAGAGATGGCGACCGCTCCCGAGAGGCGAGAGCGTTCCTGGTTCCGGCGGGGCGGCCTCGATCGGTTATGGCAACGGATGTCGTCCGGTGACCTCGTTGCGGATCTCGGGCCGGACCTGCCCCATCCGACCGCCGGGGCCACGCTGGTCACGGCCCGACCACCGCTTGCCGCGTTCAATGTCGAGATCGAGGGAGGGCCGGAAGGGATCGCCAGCACGATCGCGGCAGAGATCCGCGAGAGCGGGGGAGGGCCGAGTGGCCTCAGGGCGATCGGAATAGATCTCTCCACCGGCAGGGAGCAGGTGTCGATGAACGTCGAGGACCCGGCCTCGCTCCCACTGGCCGAGGTGGTGGAGCTGGTGTCCGATCTGTCCGAGGAGCTCGGTGGCAGGGCGGTCGAGGCAGAGCTGATCGGCCTGATTCCCGCATCGGCAATGGTCGACTACCCGGCAGAGGTTCCGATCCGGGGCTTCGATCCCGACCACCACCTGATCGAGAACCGGCTGACCGAATTGGAATGACCGCTCCCGGGCGTGAAGACGCGGCTCAGGACCGGTAACTTTCCACCGTGGCCCAGACCAGGAAGAAGCGAGTCAAGAAGCATCGGGGAACTCAGGCCGGGAGTATCGATACCCGGAAGAAGTCACGTCCCAAGAGTCGAGCCGAGGCAAAAGGGCAGGTCAAGTCGAAGGCCTCACAACCGAGGGCCTCGAGACTCGACCGTCCCCCGACCTGGAAGAGCGCCGCAATCCGGGGCATCATCGCCGCGGTCGTGTTCATCGCCCTGTTGATGCTCCTGTTCGGTCGTTCCTTCACCGAGGCTCTGCCGATCGGGATATTCATGCTCGTCTTCTACATCCCGGCCGGCTACTACATGGATTCGATGATGTGGAAGCGTCGGGAACGTTCCCGGATTCGCGCCGGTCAGAAGAAGTGACGGGCCCCGGCCTCGAGGTCATCGGCACGACCGTCGGGCAGGTCGCCGAGAACTCGTTCACCGTCTTCAGGGAGGGCTCCGACCGGGCCGTGATGATCGATCCCGGCGATGAGGCCGACCGCCTCATGGCCCCGCTCGCAGAGAGGGGAATGACGCTCGAGGCAATCCTCCTGACCCACTGCCACTTCGATCACATCGGAGCCGTAGCTCCGATCGCCCGCGCAACCGGCGCCCCGGTCTACTGTCCCGAGATCGAGGTCCCGATCCTCGCGGACGTAATGACCTACGTGCCGTGGCCCGGGATGGGCCCGTTCGAGAGCTGGAAGGCGGAGGAGACCGTCTCGGGTGGCGAGAGCCTCGATCTGGCGGGGATCGGGTTCGAAGTGATCTTCACCCCGGGCCACAGTCCGGGCCACGTCACCTACTCGGTACCCGAGTTCGGTGCCGTCTTCTCCGGGGACGTCCTCTTCCAGGGGTCTGTCGGTCGGGTCGACCTGCCGGGAGGCGACTGGGCGGTGCTGCTGGAATCTCTGAAGGTTCTGGTCGAAGGCCACTCGCCCGAGACGACGGTCTACCCGGGTCATATGGGCGTGACCACGATCGGGGCCGAGCTCGAGACGAACCCTTTTCTCGCCCAGCTCGAGGCCTGACCGTGGCCGAGAAGTTCAAAGCCTCGAAGGGGACGGCCGACATCCTCCCCGACGCCATGGCCGGGCATCGGCTGGTGGTCGAAACGGCGCGGGCGATCTGGGAGCGGGCCGGCTACGGGACCATCGAGACTCCGATCTTCGAAGACACCGGACTGTTCCAGAGGGGGGTCGGCGACTCGACCGACATCGTCCGGAAGGAGATGTTCACCTTCGAGGATCAGGGTGGCCGAAGCCTCACGCTCCGGCCGGAGGGAACGGCACCGGTCTGTCGGGCTTTCGTCGAACACGGGATGAGTCGGCTGCCTCAGCCGGTCAAGCTCGGCTATGCGGGGTCTTTCTTCAGACACGAGAAGCCCCAGGCCGGTCGTTACCGCCAGTTCCACCAGATAGGTGTCGAGGCGATAGGCACCGAGTCTCCACTGGCTGATTTCGAAGTGATCGCTCTGCTCGACGAGCTGGTGTCAGAGCTCGGTATTCCGGGCGTGACCCTCAGAATCGGAAGTCTCGGCTCGCTGGACGCCCGCCGCAGTTACCTCGAGGTCCTGAAGGGTTACCTGCGGGAGCGGTCCGGCGAGCTCTCCGAAGACGTCCGGGAGCGGATCGAGATCAACCCGCTGCGGGCCTTCGACTCTGACCACGAGGGGACCGCAGTCGTGATGGAGGGTGCCCCCAGGCTGATCGATCACCTCGATGGCGCCGATCGCGAGCACTTCGACGAGGTTCAGGCCCTGCTGCGGGCAGGCGGAATCGAATTCGAGCTCGACACGACACTGGTTCGCGGCCTCGACTACTACACGAGGACGATCTTCTCCTTCGTCTGTGATCGGCTCGGCGCCCAGTCGGAGATCGGCGGCGGCGGCAGATACGACGGACTTATCTCCCAGCTCGGCGGCCCCGAGACCCCTGCCGTCGGATGGGCCGCCGGAGTCGAGCGGATCCTCCTGGCCCTGGATCCCGAGACCGAGACCCCGTCCCCCGATGTCTTCATCGCATGGGCGGACGAAGGCGACCGGGAGCGGGCGGTCGTCCTGGTTCGGGAGTTGCGACTCAAGGGCCTCTCGGCCGGGATCGACATTGCCGGACGCAACCTCAAGGGGCAGCTCAAGCAGGCCGACAGGACGGGTGCGCGGTGGACCCTGATCCTCAACACGGACGGCTCGGGCGAGCTGAAGCGGATGGAGACGGGCGAACAGCAGACGATCGATCCGGGTGACCTCGCCGGTCTCGACCTGAACTGAGAGCGACCCGTGACCCGGGGTGCCGGTTGCCCCTGGGGCTTGGCGTGCCTGACGAAAGTGAAAGACTGAGACCGATGTCTGAAGACGCACCGTTTCTGAAGCCGAACGAGTATCGCGACACGTGGTGCGGACAGGTGCTGGGCGATCGCGTCGGAGAAGAGGTCGTCGTCTCGGGCTGGGTCCATCGCAGGCGCGATCACGGTGGACTCGTCTTCATCGATCTGCGGGACCGGACCGGCATGGTCCAACTCGTATTCAACCCGGACGAGTCGGGGGGCTCCTTCGATCTCGGACACACCCTGAGGCCCGAGTTCGTCGTCTCGGCCAGGGGAAGGGTTGTCGCCAGGGATCCCGGGACGGTCAATCCCGAGATGGCGACCGGTGAGTACGAAATCCATGTCGAGGCGGCCGAGATCCTCGCCGAGTCCGACACCCCTCCCTTCGAGATCGAGGGATTCAGGTCCGAAGTCGGCGAGGAAGTGCGCCTCAGGCACCGTTACCTGGATCTCCGCCGACCCCGAATGCAGGAGGCGATAGCGCTGCGCCACCGCCTCGTCACCGAGATGCGCAGCTTCCTCGACCGGTCCGGCTTCCTCGAGATAGAGACGCCCGTCCTGACCAGGTCGACCCCGGAGGGCGCGCGGGACTTCCTCGTCCCGAGCCGTCAGCACCGAGGCTCGTTCTTCGCCCTGCCCCAGTCACCCCAGCTCTTCAAGCAGCTCCTGATGGTCTCGGGTTTCGAGCGCTACTTCCAGGTGGCACGCTGCTTCCGGGACGAAGACCTGAGGGCCGACCGGCAGCCCGACTTCACCCAGCTCGACCTCGAGATGTCCTTCGTCGGTGTCGAGGACGTGATCGAGCTGAACGAGAGGCTCATGGCCTATCTGCTCGGCCAGATGGGCGTCGATGCCGCCACGCCGTTCCCGAGGATCTCCTGGGATGAGGCGATGGTCAGGTTCGGGACCGACCGTCCCGACATGAGGTTCGGCCACGAGGTCGTCGACCTGACGGAAGTCCTGCGGGGAACCGAGTTCAAGGCATTCGGCGGGGTGATCGAGTCCGGGGGAGCCGTCTGCGGGATCAACTTCGGCGAGCGGGACCTGCCCCGGGCTCAGCTCGACGGCCTGATCGAGGAGGCCCGCGAGCTCGGAGCCAAGGGCCTGGTCTGGGCCTTCTGCGAAGACGGAGGCTGGCGTGCTCCGATCGCGAAGTTCCTGTCGGCCGAGGAGCAGACGGGTCTGAACGAAGCGCTCGGGGCCGAAGAGGGCGACCTGATGCTCGTCGCAGCAGATGAACACCACGTCGCGGCCGGCATCCTCGGCGGACTCCGAACCCGTCTGGCCGAGAGGTGGGACCTGATCCCGGAGGGGCCCGACCGGCTCGTCTGGGTCGTCGACTGGCCGATGTTCGAGCAGGATCCCGATACCGGCGACTGGAATGCGCTCCACCATCCATTCACGGCTCCAGACGGCGAATTCGACCCGGCCGATCCCGGCTCTGCGAAGGCTCAGGCCTACGATCTGGTTTGGAACGGCGTCGAACTCGGCGGCGGCTCGATCCGAATCAACCGGCCCGATGTACAGCGCCAGGTGTTCCGGACGCTAGGGATAGAAGACGAAGAGGCCGAGGAGAGGTTCGGCTTCCTGCTGGAGGCACTCAGGTACGGAGCCCCTCCGCACGGCGGCATCGCCTACGGGATCGACCGGTTTGCGGCCCTGCTGGCAGGCTTCGACTCGATCAGGGACGTGATCGCCTTCCCGAAGACGGCATCTGGCTCCGATCCGCTCACCGGGGCACCCTCACCAGTCGACGACCACCAGCTCAGGGAGGTCGGCCTGACCAGCCGCAAGCAAGCCCCGAAGTCCTCCTGAGGGCCTCGATGGGCTTCCGCGACCGGATCAGGGGACTGCTCGGGACCGGCGGCGATCCCGTCCTCCATGTCGCCGACCCGCGGTTCGACCAGTGGGAGGTGGTTCGGGAGTTCGGAGAGCTGGAGACCGCGAGGGCCTTCGCCCAGCAGCTTCGGGAGGCCGGATTCGAGGCAGTCCTGACCTCTGACTGGGAGCTCGACGAATTCGGCCGGGGAGACATCCACCTGCAGGTGTCTCCCGACGACTGGTCCGACGCCGAGGCCTTCCTCTCCAACTACGACTGAGGTCGCCAGGCACAGGTTCGGCGCTCGGCGTGCTGCTACCGTTCCTTCGAGGCTCGAACCCGTTCGTTAGTCACTTCATAAATTGACCCAACATCAACGGCAAGGGAGCTGATTTCTCCGAGTCCCCCGCGGGATGGGAGGTAGGCACCCACCTTTTAAACAAGGGATCAATGCCGGAGGCGACGACGGCGGGTTGGAGCCTCTTTTTTCCGCCCGCTACCGGTATCGGGACGCGAAGAGCGAGTCAGGCGGTGAGGAAGGGGTAGTCCACCCCGGACAGCTCGACAGACGCCTCCCAGAGACGTTCTGCGACCTCGGGGTCCGAGGCAGTTTCGACCGGTTTCACCGGGACGGGAGATCCACGCATCTCACCCGGTCCATCGGGCCCGATGTATGTACCGCCGGCAAGCCCGGGCTCGGTTGCGGCCCTCAGCGTCGGCAGTGCACCGGCCTCGGCGCTCTGGGCAAGGAGTCTGTGGCCGAGTGCCATGAATGGCGCCGCAAGGGTGCTTCCGAGTCCACCGCCGATCCTCGGCCCGGCCGCCTGGAGGTTCGTCGCAGCGTAGCCGGGATGGGCTCCCATGCTTCTCGTCTTCAACCCGGAGTTCTCGAGCCTGTCATCGAGATCCAGTGCGAACACGAGGTTGGCCAGCTTCGACTGGGCATAGGCACCGGTGCGACTGTAGCTCTGCCGACCCTGCAGGTCGTCGAAGTCGATCTGGCCCATCCTCGCCATGCCGCTGCTCACCGTTACGACGCGGGAGCCATCGCGGTCGCCCATCATCGGGAGAAGTCGGCCGGTAAGGGCGAAGTGGCCGAGGTGATTGGTCCCGAGCTGGAGCTCGAATCCATCTTCGGTCTCCCTCCGGGGCGGCATCATCACCCCGGCGTTGTTGATGAGCAGATCGAGGCCGTCAGGGAAGGTTGTGGCGACGGCTTCCGAGAATTCGGCGACCGAAGCCAGACTGGCCAGGTCGAGGGGGACGAAACGCACGTCTGCGTCCGGTATCGAAGAGCCGATCGATGCGATCGCCGACTCGGCCCTGGCGGGGTCCCTCGCGGCCAGAACCACCGTTGCTCCGGCTCGGGCCAGTTCGGTCGCGGTCTCGAGTCCCAGACCGACATTGGCGCCCGTTACGACCGCAGTCCTTCCTCGCTGTGACGGTATGTCCTTTGCGGTCCAGGTCATCTCTCGATTCCCGAGGCTATCCCTTTACCCTTGGATAGTGGATCTAGGGGCCGAAAACCAGATCGAGCACTACCTCCGCGACCCCTCGTATCGGGGCGATCCGGGCGAGGGCGCCTTCACGGGTGCCTCTGGGGGCGCTGCCTGTGGGGATCTGGTCCGTCTTTCGCTCGAAACCTCTTCGACCGGAGAGATCCGGCGGGTCACGGCCGAGGCCGAGGGCTGCGCGGCGATACGTGCCTCTGCGGCATGCCTCGCCGGGATGGTCGACGGCTCGGGACTCCTCGACGCTGCCAGGATCACCCCTGACGACCTCGACGCCGAGCTGGGCGGACTCAGTGCGGTCAGCCGCCACGCGGCAGTCCTGGCCGTCGATGCCCTCCACCGGGCGATCACGGTTGCGGCCTCGTCGGGGGCGACGATCGCAACCGCGGCACCCGATCGGGTCTGCGTCGCCGTCTCCGGGGGAGTCGACAGCGCCGTCGCAGCGCTCATGCAGCGCGATGCCGGACTCGAACCGGTCGGGATCACGGTCAAGCTCTGGGCCGACCCGGAGACGGATGGGACCAGGGCCTGCTGTTCGCCCGAGGCCGTCCTGTCGGCGCGGGCAGTGACGCATTCGCTCGGCCTTGCCCACATAACCCTCGACCTCGAGGAGCAGTTCCGCTCGAGCGTCGTCGCCGGATTCGTCGAGGGCTACCGGACCGGCAAGACACCCAATCCCTGCATCCTCTGCAACGGATCGGTCCGGATCGACGCCATGTCCGATCTGGCGGAACGGATCGGCGCCGACAGACTCGTCACCGGGCACTACGCCGACCTGGTCCACGATGGAGAGGGAGTTCTCGTGGCCGAAGCTTCCGATCCGAAGAAGGACCAGAGCTACATGCTCGCCGCGATCGCCCCCGAGCGCCTCGAGCGGCTCGATTTCCCACTCGCGAGGACGACGAAGGTCAGGGTTCGCGAAATAGCGGAAGAGAATGGTCTCTCGGTCGCACGAAAGCCGGAGAGCCAGGACCTCTGCTTCCTTGCCGGTACGGGCAAGGAGGCCTTTCTTGCACGGCACGGCGGAATCGGCGACAGGGAAGGCGATGTGGTCGATGCAGGTGGGAAGGTCCTTGGACGGCACCGGGGCCACCACCAGTTCACCGTGGGGCAGCGACGCGGCCTCGGTGTGGCAACCGGAGAGCCTCGATACGTGACCGGAATCGACGCCGCCTCCAACACGGTGACGATCGGTGACCTCGACGAGCTGACGGTGGAGCGGGTCGGCCTTGCGAGGGTCACCCTCCACAGGGACGGCTCCACGGTCGATCGGATCAGGCTCCGATACCGCTCCGATCCAGTCCCGGCGAAGGTCGATGCACCGGTCGGCATTCACGATCGGGTCGATGTCGTGCTCGGCCACGGGTTCGCCGGTGCGGCTCCCGGCCAGACCGCCGTCCTGATGCGGGGAAAGGCCGTCGTCGGCCACGGCACTATCGAATAGGCTCCGCCACCGATGCGCTCCATGGATTCAGCCACGATTCGCGAGACCTTCCTCTCCTTCTTCGAGGAGAGGGATCACCGCAGGTTGCCTTCGGCCTCCCTGATACCTGCGCCGGACGACACCTCGACCCTGCTCACCGTTGCCGGCATGCAGCCCTTCAAGCCGTACTTCCTCGGCCGCGAGACACCGCCTTCGTCACGGCTCACCTCCTCCCAGACCTGCTTCCGCACCCCGGACATCGAGGAAGTCGGCAAGACCATGCGTCACCTCACCTTCTTCGAAATGCTGGGGAACTTCAGCTTCGGCGATTACTTCAAGGAGGACGCGATCCCGTTCGGCTGGGAGCTTTCGGTCGAAGGCCTCGGGCTCGACCCCGAACTGATCTGGGTGACCGTCTTCGGTGGCGATGACGAGCTCGGCCTCGGACCCGACGAAGAGTCGATCGCGATCTGGAAGGAGATAGGGGTCCCCGACGAGAGGATCGTGAGGCTCCCGCGGTCGGAGAACTTCTGGCAGGCCGGTCCGACCGGCCCATGCGGCCCCTGTTCAGAGATGTATCTGGACCGGGGCCCGGATTTCGGTGGGGACGAAGTCCGGCCGGGCGATGATTCCGATCGCTTCCTCGAGTACTGGAATCACGTCTTCATGACTTACGACCTGTCTGAAGACGGCTCACTGACCCCGCTGCCGGCCAAGAACATCGATACCGGTATGGGTCTGGAGCGAATGGCGGCGATTCTCCAGGGGGTGCCATCGGTATTTCAGACCGATCTGTTCTCGCCGCTGATCGAACTGGCGGAAGAGATGAGCGACAAGTCCTACGAGTCCTCGCCCGAGGTGACCCGGGCGATGCGGATCGTGGCCGATCACTCCCGGGGCATGACCTTCCTGCTCGCTGCCGGAGTGGTTCCCTCCAACGAAGAGCGTGGTTATGTGCTTCGCCGGGTGATGCGACGCGCGATCCAGCAGGGTCGCGTACTCGGCCTCGAAGGCCCCTGGCTCACGGCATTCACCGACCGGACGATCGAGATGATGGGCGATGCCCACCCGCTGGTGGTCAACGAACGCGAGCTGGTCGATCGCTGGGTCGCCTCCGAGGTCGAGAGCTTCGGCCGCACACTCGACCGGGGCACCGCGATGCTCGACGACGTCGTCGAGCGGGCGCTGGCCGACGGGAACTCCTGGATCAGCGCCGATGATGCATTCCTTCTCCACGACACATACGGGTTCCCCTATGACCTGACCCGGGAGATGATCGCCGAGAAGGGCCTGGCCGTCGATGACCAGGGCTTCGAGGAATTGATGGAGGCCCAGAGGCGCCGGGCCCGTTCGGGAGCCGCCAAGGGCAGCAGGGGGGAGAGGCACGAGGAAATCCTGGCCTTTGCGGCAGGATCCGCGCCCGCCGAGTTCGTCGGCTATGAAGCTCTCTCTGCCTCCACGGCAGTGAAGGCGATCGAGGAGACCGATGACGGCAGGGCCTTGCTGAAGCTCGACCGGAGCCCCTTCTACGCCGAGGGCGGGGGACAGGTGGCAGATACCGGCACGATCGCCTGGGACGGGGGGTCTGCCCTGGTCACCGACGTCGTCAGGATCGGTGACGACCAGGTCGTCGAAGTGTCGGTCGAGCCGAATGGCTCGCAGGACGGGTCCGGCATACCGGTCGAGGGTGCAACGGTCGAGGCCGTCGTCGATCGCAGGGACCGATTTCGAACGATGGCCAACCACACGGCGACCCACCTCCTCCACGCGGCACTCAGGGAACGGCTGGGCAGCCATGTCCATCAGGCCGGCTCGGCGGTGACGCCCGAGAAGCTCCGGTTCGACTTCAACCACTCCGAGCCGCTCTCTCCCGAAGAGGTCGAGTGGATCGAGGAGAGGGTCAACGGGTGGATCAAGGACGCCGCGCCCGTCCGGTGGATGGTCATGGAGAAGGATGAGGCCGAGAAGCTCGGGGCGATGGCGCTCTTCGGCGAGAAGTATGGCGACTGGGTTCGGGTCGTCGAGGTGGAGGGCGTCTCGAAGGAGCTGTGTGGCGGCACCCATGTGACCAACACTGCCGAGGTCGGGATCTTTGCGATCGTCTCCGAAGGCTCGAGCGCTGCAAACGTTCGCCGGATCGAGGCCATTACCGGTCCGGAGGCGATCGACTGGCATCGCGAGCGAGCAGGAGAACTCAGGCAGGTCGGCGAGATCCTCGGCGATCCGAGGGATCCGGTCTCGGCCGCCAGGAGGGCCGGTGAGAAGCTGAGCGAAGTGGAAGCCGCGGCCAGGAAAGAGTGGAAGGCCAGGCAGGCCTCTCTCGCGGCGGAGCTGGCCGAGGCGATCGAACCCCTCGGGACCTCCGTTGCCGTGATCTCAGAGGTTCCGACCCCCGACACCAAACAGATCCTCGGGATGGCGAAGGACGTCCACTCCCGGAATCCCGAAGCGGCAGTCGTCCTCGCCGGGGCCGATACCGAGAGCGGCAAGACCGGTCTCGTGGTCCTGATCCCCGGTGACGGCTACGGTGGCCTCTCGGCAAAGGACCTGATCGGGGACCTCGCGCCACTCATCGGTGGTGGAGGTGGGGGAAGCGATGAGACGGCTCAGGCCGGGGGCAGGAAGCCCGAAGGGATCTCCGAGGCCCTCGCGCAGGCCCGCTCGATCCTGGGATCCCGGTGACGATGAGGGTTCTCGCGATCGACTACGGCGAAGCGCGTGCCGGCCTCGCTATCTCTGATCCGACCGGCACCCTCGCCACCCCGATTCCTGCAGCCGAGCCGCCCGACCCTTCCGATGTCGCACGGATCGCCTCCGAGCGTGAGGCCGAGATGCTCGTCATCGGCCTTCCTCGCTCGCTCTCCGGCGAGGAGGGCCATCAGGCCGCTGTGACGCGACAGTTTGCGGCCGAGCTCGGGGCCGTCTGCGACCTCCCGATCGAGTTCTACGACGAGAGGTTCACGACCCGGATGGCCTCACAGACGCGCAGGGCAACAGGGAGCAAGGCCGACGAAGACTCGATCGCGGCAGCACACCTGCTGGAAGGATTCCTCGAGGCACTCCGTGTCCGTGACGGAGGACCGCAGTGACCGATCAGGACCGAAAGCTCTGGTTCGACGACCTCCCGTCTGCCGACCCGAACGACCCGGACGCAGCCGAGCGTGCCGCCCGGCGGGCCGAGAGGATGAAGCGCCGCTCGACTGCCGGCGGCGGGGGGCCGGGCTCCCGCAGGGGGCTCGTCCTTGGCTCCGTGGTCGGAGGGTTCGTACTGGTTTTGGTTGTCGCCTTCTTTGCTCTCTTCCAGCCGCTCAAGGGTGATGGCGAAGGAAAGCCCTTCGGACTGGTGGTCCCGGCCGGGATCGGAGTCAGCGGGGTAGCAGACCTGTTGGCTGAGAAGGGGGTCGTCACCAATGCCACCCTGTTCGAAGTGCGGGCCACGATCTCGGGCAAGAGGTCGGAGCTCTTCTTCGGCCCTCACACGTTTCGCAAGGACATGAGCTTCGGTGCCGCCCTTGCCGAGCTCGGGCAACCTCCCCAGAAGGAGACCCGGACGGTCGTGATCCCCGAGGGGCTGAGCCGCTCTGAGACTTCGGAGGTAGCGGCCGATGCTGGCCTGAAGGGCGACTACATGGAGGCGTCCGTAGCCTCGCCCCTCTTGCGGCCCAATGCCTTCGGAGCCCAGGGCCGGGCCAGCAACCTGGAGGGCTTCCTCTTCCCGGCCACTTACGAACTCGCGCCCGATGACGGCGTGCAGGAGCTGGTCGACCAGCAGCTCGAGGCATTCCGGCAGAACATCAAGTCGGTAGATCTCTCCTATGCGAAGTCGAAGAACCTGAACGTCTACGACGTCCTCACGATCGCCTCCATGGTCGAGCGCGAAGTATCCGTCGCTCGGGAGCGGCCGACCGTGGCCGCGGTGATCTACAACCGCCTGTCCCGTGGCGAGCCACTCTTCATCGACGCGACGATCAGATTTGCCGTCGACAACTGGGAGCAGCCCCTGACCCAGAGCGAGCTCGCGATCGACTCTCCCTATAACACCCGACTGAACGGAGGGCTGCCGCCCGGACCGATCGGAAGCCCGGGCCTCGCTTCGATCGAGGCCGCAGCGCGGCCTGCCGAGACCGATGCCTGGCTCTACGTGGTCAAGCCCGGAACCTGTGGCGAGCACGTCTTCTCGGACGACCTCGCCGAGCACAATCGGAACGTCGCCAAATACCAGCAGGCTCAGGCCGAGGCCGGCGGGTCGCCAACCGTGTGCCCGTGAGCGAGGCAGGTTCTCCCGGAAGGCGACTGGCCGTGATCGGCCACCCGGTCGCACACAGCCGATCCCCGGCGATGCAGGCCGCCGCCCTCGAGGATCTCGGCCTCGGAGAGACATGGACCTATGAGGCCATCGACGTGGACCCCGACGGTTTTCGGGAACTCGTCGAGTCGATGTCGGATTCCGGGTTCGTCGGTGCCAACGTGACCGTTCCCCACAAGGAGGCCGCCCTGGCCTTGGCCGACTCTGTCGGCCCGGAGGCGAAGGGCATCGGAGCGTCCAACACCCTCATCTTCCAACCAGACGGGATCAGGGCGGAGAACACCGATGCCCCCGGGCTGCTGGCCGCGATAGGGGAGGTTCCGGCCGGACGGGCCCTGGTGCTGGGGGCCGGAGGGGCCGGCAGGGCTGCGACCTGGGCGCTCGCCGGGGCAGGGCACGCCGTCGATCTCTGGAACCGGACGATCGAGCGGGGGCAGGCGGTCGCATCCGAGCTCGGGGTCGAAGCCCTCGTCGAGCCACGGGTCGGGGACTACGACGTCATCGTCAACTCGACTGCAGCGGGACTGAACGGGGAGGGAGGGCTTGCAGACCTTCCGCTCCAACCGGAGGGGTTCCGATCGGGTCAGGTCGTGGTCGACATGGTCTACGCAGATGGCCCGAGTGAACTCCTGGTTGCGGCCGGCGAGCTCGGCGCCCGCACTGTCGACGGGATCGAGGTGCTCGTAAGGCAGGGTGCGCTGTCTCTCGGGCTCTGGACCGGCCTCGAGCCCTCGATCGAAGTCATGAGGACAGCCGCCCGGAGCTAGCGAACTGCGATCCTGGCCAGGGCTCGGCCTTCGGCGAGATCCTCGACCAGGAAGTCGTCCCGGCGGTCGGGCATGACCAGATCGAAGACCGCGGGCGCCCACCTGTCAGCAGTTGCCGTGCGGCCGAGTCGCGGGATCGCGAGATCGACGACCCGTCTCGACCGAATCACGAGGACGAGCCGCTGTGCCGGTCGAGCTCCGATCTGCCGGATCGAGTCTCGGGCCTTCACTGTCACGTAGGCGGTCTCGGCCGTTCGGGCTCGACCCTGACGGCCGGCCTCCCGCTCGGGGGTGGGGTCTCGGGTCTCACTCGACCCGGTGGTCCCGGTCGAGCGCCCGTTCCCGCGGCTCGTCTCGGGCCGATCGGTTGCCCGCTGATCTAGCTCGGAAGGGTCGGGAGCCACTATCGCGACCACTGTCGATACCGCGAGCAGGAAGATCATCGTCAGTACGAGACGGCGGGGCGCCATCGGTCAGGTCGCTTTGGTGGAGGCATCGAACATTCGCTCCGAATACCCTAAGTGTCGACATGTCTTTCCGTTTCACAACAGCTGGCGAGTCGCACGGACCGGGACTGGTCACGATCGTCGAAGGGCTTCCGGCCGGACTACGGCTCGACAGGGAGGCCCTCGACCGTGACATGGCCCGACGGCAGCTCGGGCATGGCCGCGGCGGCCGGATGAAGATCGAGACCGACGCGGTCGAGATCAGGACCGGGGTCAGGCACGGCTACACGCTCGGAAGCCCGATCGCTGCACTGGTGGCGAACCGCGATTACCAGAACTGGGACGTCCGAATGAACCCGTGGCCCGTCGATGAGGACGTTCCGGAAATAACGCTCCCGAGGCCCGGTCATGCCGATCTGGTCGGGATGTGGAAGTACAAGCAGAGCGATCTCAGGAACATTCTCGAGAGGGCGAGCGCCCGTGAGACCGCCGCAAGGGTTGCGGCCGGAGCGATCGCCAGAGCCTTCCTCACCGCACTCGGGGTGACGGTGGTCAGCCATGTGACCCGCATCGCCTCGGTCGAGGTCGATGTCTCCGAGGATCTCGGACCGGAAGACTTCGCGGCCGTGGACGATGACCCGGTGCGTTGCCTCGATCCCGAGGCCTCGGCCCGGATGGTCGAGGAGATCAACGTTTTGAGGAAGAAGAACGAAAGCCTCGGAGGCACCTTCGAGGTGCGGGTCTTCGGGCTGGTGCCAGGCCTTGGAAGCCACATTTCCTGGGAGGACCGCATGGATGGACGCCTGGCTCAGGCGATCTGTTCGATCCAGTCGGTCAAGGGTGCCTCGATCGGCGAGGCGTGGGACGTCGCCTCCCGTCCGGGATCCGAGGCACACGACGAGATATTCCACTCCGAGGAGAAGGGATTCTTCCGGGAGACCAATCACGCCGGCGGCCTCGAAGGTGGCATGACCAATGGCGAGCCACTCTCGGTCAGGGCCGCAATCAAGCCGATCTCGACCCTCACCAAGCCCCTGCGCTCGGTGGACACCGAGACCCACGAGGCCTCCAAGGCCCACAAGGAGAGAACGGACTCCACCGTCGTTCCGGCGGCAGCTGTTGTCGGCGAGGCGATGGTCTGCCTCGTCCTCGCGGCGGCCTACCGCGAGAAGTTCGGTGGCGACCACATAGACGACGTGCTCGACGCCCTCTCCTCCTACAAGGAACGCATCGACTGGCGATGATCTGCCTGGTCGGCTTCATGGGCGCGGGCAAGTCTTCGGCCCTGTCCGTGCTTGCCGAGTCTGGCCTCGAGACTCTGGATGTCGATGCCCGGATCGAGGAGCGGGCCGGTTGCCCGATCCAGACGCTTTTCGAGCGGGACGGCGAGGCTGCCTTCCGGGAGCTCGAACTCGAAGTGACTCTCGAGGCGCTCGCCGACGACCGACTCGAGGCCGTGGCCCTGGGAGGAGGGTCGATCGGGTCGGCCTCGATTCGCGAAGCCCTGAAGAGCCCCCGGCACCGGGTGATCTGGATCGGGATCGAGCCGGAGGAGGCCTGGCGAAGGGTCGAGGGCAGCGCCCGACCGCTGGCTCGCGATCGCGACGGCTTCGACCGACTGTTCATCGAGAGGGAGCCCCTCTACCGCGAGGTCGCCGACGTTCACCTTCCGGCCGACGGTCGTCGAAACATCACTGATGCACTCCCGACCATTCGGTTCATGGAGCACCTTCCTGCCGGATCACTCCTGATCTGGGCAACCGGCGACTCGGGCTCCTATCCGGTGATCGTCGGCAGGGGGATAGCCGGACCTTCACTTGCCGTCGATGCGCCGCCGTGGTCGTTGCCGGCGTCCAGCTGCGTCCTCGTGACCGATGATGCGGTAGGCGGGATCTACGGGAGCTCGCTGCCCCCGACGATCGGTACGGTCTCGATCCACCCCGGCGAGTCATCAAAGTCTCTGACGGTCGCCGAAGAGGTGTTGAGCGAGATGGCACGCCTCGGGACGTCGCGCTCCGATGGTGTGATCGCGCTCGGCGGCGGTGTCGTGGGTGACCTGGCCGGGTTCTGTGCCGCGACCTACCAGCGCGGCATCCCGGTGCTGCAGGTCCCAACCACCCTCGTCGCCCAGGTCGACTCCGCGATAGGGGGAAAGACCGGGGTGGACCTGCCGGAGGGCAAGAACTACGTCGGTGCGTTTCATTCGCCGTCGGCCGTCATTGCCGACGTCGACATGCTGGGGACCCTGCCACCCGAAGAGCTGGCAGCAGGGATGGCGGAAGTGATCAAGACAGGCCTCCTCGCCGGTGGAACACTCTGGGAGCAGATCAGGTCGCTCGACCGAGGCGAGATCCTCGATCGGCCGGACATCATTGCCGGTTGCGCAGGACTCAAGTGTGATGTCGTCGCGGCAGACGAGAGGGAGTCGAGCGTCAGGGCCCAGTTGAACCTCGGCCACACAGTGGGCCATGCGATCGAGACCGCTACCGGCTACGGCCTCTATCGCCACGGTGAGGCGGTAGCCCTGGGCCTGCTTGCAGCCCTTCGGCTCTCGGACGCGGACGACCTCAGGCAGGAGGTCGAGCGCCTGAACGTGCTCCACGGCCTCCCGGTCGAGCTCAGTCCGGAAGTCGGCGTCGATGCTGTCGTCGAGGCGATCGCTTTCGACAAGAAGAAGACATCCGAAGGTGTCGGGTTCGTAACCCTCGAGACCCCCGGGAACCCCCGGACCGGCGTGATCCTCCCCGACGGTAAGGTTCGCGAGGCCGTGGAGGAACTGGTTCGTTGAGTAATTCCAAGAACAGAGTCGCCGTGTTGCACGGGGTGAACTTCGGCGTGCTCGAAAAGCGCGATCCCGAGCTTTACGGAGGGCTCTCGCTGTCAGAGCTGGAGTACCGAATCTCCGGGTGGGCTCGCGAGCTCGGACTCGATCCGATCTTCTTCCAGACCGACTCGGAGGCCGAGTTCTGTGGATACCTGCACAGGCTTTCCGAGACCGCTGACGCAGCCCTCATAAACGCCGGCGCCTGGACCCACTACAGCCGGGCGATCGGGGACGCCCTGGCGGTCGACCCTGTTCCGACGGTCGAGGTGCATCTCTCCGACGTCAATGCGCGCGAGGACTGGCGGAAGGTCTCCGTCTTCGACGGTCTCACGGCGGCCGTCGTTTCCGGCAAGGGTCCCGATGGCTACAGGGAGGCCCTCGAAGTCGTCGCCGACACTCTCGGCACGAGGTGATGGACTCGAACTACTCGACCAGGGCCGACAGGCTGGTCGAGGCGATGGCAGAGCGGGACGTCGAGTGCGTTCTCATCACCAGCCCGATAGGCGTCGAATACCTGACAGGGTTCACCGGATCCAACGGCGCTTGCCTCGTAGGGCCTGACTCACGGTCTTTCCTCACTGACTTCCGCTACGAGGAGAGGGTTGCCGACGGAATGCCCGGCTGGGAGGTCGAGATAGTCCGGGGCGACTGGGTCGAGAGCCTCTCTTCGCGACTTCCGGGGCGGACCGGGATCGAGGACGGTCACCTGACCGTGAGGTCGGCCGCGAGACTCGAGTCCGCGGCCGGGGGCGGGGTGGAGCTCGTTGCAGCGGGCGATCTGCTCGAGGGTCTGCGGAGGTCCAAGGATGCCAGTGAGATCGCTGCGGTGGCGAAGGCCGCCGAGCTGTCGGACCGGATCCTGGGTGAAGTGTTCGAGAGCGGGCTCATCGGTCGGACCGAAGCCGAGGTTGCCGGCCAGATCGTGTCCCGGATGAGGGAAGAAGGGGCAGAGCCGTCCTTCCTGCCGATAGTGGCTGCCGGACCCAACGGAGCCGACCCGCACGCCGAGCCGGGCGCCCGTCGGATCGAACCCGAAGAGCTCGTGGTCATCGACATGGGCTCGCGTCTCAACGGGTATTGCTCGGACTGCACCAGGACCGTTGCGACGGGTGAGCTCGATGACGAGGCGATGAAGGTCTACGAAGTCGTGCTCGAAGCCAATGAGGCCGCCCTGGCTGCCGTCCGGTCCGGGGCCGGGTGCGCCGCCGTCGACCTCGTTGCCCGCGAAATAATCGAGGCGGCCGGCTGGGGCGACAGGTTCGGGCACGGCGTCGGGCACGGCGTCGGACTCGAGATCCACGAAGACCCCCGGATAGGTCCCCGATCGACGGAGACCCTGGTGGAGGGTGACGTGGTGACGATCGAGCCCGGTGTCTATCTTCCGGGACGTCTCGGGGTCAGGATCGAGGATCTGGTGGTCGTTGGATCCGAAGGGATCGAGGCCAATCTGAGCTCGCACCCCAAGACTCTCACGGTCACCCAGTAGACCCCGCAGCGCCCGATTCCTGCCCGGCGACCGAAGATGCACGTTGCAGATGTTTCATGTATTCTGTGATGACCGTCACACAATGTTCAACGGGTTACGGTTTCCGGCTCGCAGAGACGGTTTTTCCGAACAAGGCGAGGGGCCTTACAGGAGAGAGGGTAGGAAGAGACCGGTCTGAGGGGGCCGGTCTCTTTCTCGTAAGGATTCGGGTCCGGTAATCCGCATCTGGCTCCGTACGGCTACACAGCTCCGGTGGGTCGTCCCGCAAGAGGGCATGAAAAAGGCCGGACCTCCCGGCCCGGCCTTTTTCGTGAATCGACGACGGCTGCTCAGTTATCGCCTTCCGAGTATCCGTTCCAGCCGTTGGCGTAGCAGTGATTGTCACCGGGCTGTCTGTCGGGAATCCCGGACACCAGGTCGCCGCCCGGCCCGGTGATCGCGAGGCATCCCCTCACGGTCCCACGGTTGAGCCCATCGAGATTCGGCCCGTTGAGGAACTCGATCGCGTGGGTTATCCCGGCCTCGGACGCTCTCGGGTCCGAGTGTGGATCGCGGCCGTAGCCCCATTCGGACCTCGGCGGCACGTTCTGGTTCGGGGGAGTGATGACTCCGACCCCGCGCTTGCCCGTGAAGTTGACTCCTCCCGAGTCATAGTAGACCAGCATGCTGCCACCGCTCCACGGGAAATCGTCGACCCTCTCCATGCCGAAGTAGGGATCGGCGCTCCAGTGGCGTCCTGGCACGAGGGCCGGGTCGTACATCGCTGCACCGATGGTCCGGCCCTCGACCTCCGCAGTCACGTTGGCCACCTGGTGGTCGCTGAACGCCACCCGCATCAGAACCTCATGGGGCGGGGTGTCCGGCAGCGGGTCGCCGGTCATGAAGTGGGCGTAGCCGTTCGCCTCGCCCCGATCCCACAGCAGCTGGACCATCGACAGCAGGAGCATCCGGTTGCCGAAGTCCGGGTAGTACTTGTAGAGGCCGATCGTGTCGTTCTTGAAGTACTGGTCGGAGTCGACCGAGCGCCTGAGCAGGGTCGAGTAGTTCATCCCCGGTACTCCGAGCACGCCGTAGTCGGCATCGGGGCTCAGTGCCGTAAGCGCACCGCCCATGATCCCGCCCTGGCTGATGCCCATGTACTGGCCGCGGGTCTCATCACCCGCGCTCAGGTCGATCAATGAGTCTCCCGCGGTCGTACCGTCACCGTCCTGGAAGGCAGGCAGGTCGGCCATGCCGTCGGGATGGATCAGTGCCCGCTGCAGGTACATGAAGTTCACGAAGCCCTGCTGCATCCGGTCGACCAGCTTGTTGAAGTTGGACATGTCGTTGAGTGCCGCCAGAACGGTCGAGATGTCCTTGTCGGAGAAGCCCGCCCAGTCGACGGCACACCAGGTCGTGTTGGCCCTGAGGCCGACCTCTTCCTGCGCTCCGACCTGGGTCAGAGCACCGAGCAGGCCGTGGCCGTAGGTGCCCGTAGTGGTCGGGTTGGCGGCGGTGGCGTTCTTCGGGATCTGACATCGGAACGGGAAGGTCGCCGTCTTGTTGGGCGGAATGATCAACTCGTTCGCCTCATTGAACTGGAAGGTTCCGCCCGGAGCGCAGTTGTCCGAGTCGAGGTAGCACGGAACCTCGATGGTTCCGTCGATTCTCCTCAGGACCTTCGGGTTAGTGTTGTTGGCCACCTGGGTGATGGTCACGTTCGGAGACGAGCCCGTGACAATCCGATCGGAGAGGTCGGTATCACCGAGGCGTGCGAAGGCGTCATCACGGATCTCCAGCGCCCTGCCAGTGACCGACTCGCCGCTCGCCACGGTGAAGTCCCAGGCCATGTAGAGGCTCGAGCGGGTGACCCCGCCCTCGTTGACTGCGGTGTTGATGATCGAGTTCATCTTCGCGCGACGGTCCTCGACCGGCTTCTGGGTGGTCTGGAGGTTGTCGCGGTAGACCCGGAACCCGATCGGAGACTGGATCGTCTGGTTCTGGGCGTTCTTGAGGTTCCGCAGCACGACGATGTAGCGAGTCGCGTGATCCCAGTTGACGGCGGGCCTGATGATCAGGTTGACGCCCTCGGTGTTGTCCGGGTCCTCGCCGATCCCGCCAGCGCTGCCGTTACCGGGGTCGACCGTGGTCGGGTTCGAGTCGATCTCGGCCCAGATCGGATGGCGTTCGCCCGTCTCTGCATTGATGACCATCACCGGCTGATCGGGATCGTCGTACTGGCCGAGGTCGGTTATCGGAACAATCCCGCTGTTTTCGAAGGCCTCAGGGGTATCGAGTCCCGGAATCTTGAGTGTGATCAGGTTGCCGGGACTGAAACCGTCGGCCCGGTTCATGTCGGTGACGTCGAGGTAGTTGCCCTCAGTGGTCCTGGGACCTGCGGTAGCGCCGAAGTTCAGGCGGCGACCGGTCTCGCTAGAGGAGTCGCTCTTCGTGAAGTAGTCGTTGGCGAACGGCTGCAGGCAGACCGTGGGGTCGAGCCAGTCGCACTGCTCCGGGTCGTCGCCGAGCGGGACGGGACGGCAGTTCGGTCCGCCCTTGTTGAGCTTCTTGGTGGCGCTCTTGCCACCGGAGGCAGTCACCTTGACCTGCTTGTCACCGCAGGTCGAAAGGCTCGACCGGCCGGCGCTGGAGATCGGTAGGGAAACAGTCTTCGATCCCTTCTTCGAGAACTTCACGGTCACGGCCTTGAAGGCGTCGGCCCTCCCGTTGGCGACACCGGCAACCTTGACCATGCCCTTCCCGCTGGAGGTCACCTTGACCGTCAGCTTCCCGGCCTTGACCAGAGCGGCCTGATCGGCGGTGGCGATCTTCACCGAAACCTTTGCCTGGGCGGCATCGATCGATCCCGCGACGAGCAGCAGTGATGCGACCAATGCGGTGATAAGGCCCGGGATGAACATGCCGGAACGGCCGGAAGTGAAAGTCATTGCCTCTGGTTCCCCTTTTTTCGTTTCACGACGGGAACGACCCGAGGGTCGCCCTCTGCCTCCAAGTAACCCCTCGCATATTAGACCCTCTCCGGACGCCCGAGTTGCGGCCGCAGGAACTTCAGCGGCTGAGGTCCGTATCGGGACCGAGCCGCCGGACGAACGCAGCAACCAGCCTCACCGTGTTCTCGAGGTCCCTGAGATCCAGCATTTCGACCGGCGAGTGCATGTATCGGACCGGTACCGAGATCAAGCCCGTCGGTATGCCCGAACGTGAAATCTGAAGCGAATCGGCGTCGGTGTGGGTCGAGTTGCCGCTGGCGCCGACCGAATACGGGATCTCCTCCTCCTCGGCGGCATCCCGCAGCAGTTCGAAGACTCGCGGCGAGAGGGTCGAACCCCGGCCGATGGCCGGTCCGGAACCGAACGGATGGGAGCCGATCTGTGTTTCGTCGATCCCGGGGGCGTCGGTGGCGTGAGTCACGTCTATCGCCACCGCAGCGTCCGGTCGGACCGTGAAGGCCGCAGTCCTGGATCCGAAGAGACCGATCTCCTCCTGGACGGCGGCGACAGCCGCGAACCGCCCGGGAGGCCCTCCATCGTCATTGACCCTCCGCAGGGCCTCGAGAGCGACGTAACAACCGACCCGGTTGTCGAGCGACTTCGAAACCAGGGTGTTGCCCAGCAACCGCACCGGCTCGGTGTCGATAACGGCCGGGTCGCCGACCGAGACGTGTCTTTCGGCCTCATCCCGGTCCGATGCCCCGATGTCGAGGTGCATGTCCTTGAGCTTCACGACCTGCTTGCGCTGTTCGGGATCGAGCAGGTGGATCGGCTTGCGACCGGCGACACCCTCCACGGAACCGTTCCTGCCCGAGATGACGATCCGCTGACCGATCAGGATCTGGGGATCCCAGCCACCGATGTTGGTGAAGTGGATGAAGCCCTTGTCGTCTATGTGGGTGACGACGAGTCCGATCTCGTCGATGTGTCCGACCACCGCGACCAGGGGCGACTCCCCGTCGCCACCGATGGTGGCGATGCTCGAGCCGAGCCCGTCAGTGGCGAGATCGGCGAACGACGCCGCCTCACGCCAGACCGAAGCCGCCTCGGCCTCGTAGCCGGACGGTCCGTTCGACCGCAACAGGTCTTCGAGCAGTCGGGGGGTTTCCAGGATCTCTTCGGACTCGGGTCTCTCGTCGGTCATGGCCCCAGTATTACCGCAGTGGCAAGTCGGCGTTGGTCGGGTTCTGCTTACACTTGCCACGTGATTTCGACCAATCAGTTCAAGAACGGAACCCATATCGAGGTGGACGGAACGATCTTCCGGATCCTCGAGTTCCAGCACGTCAAGCCAGGCAAGGGAGGGGCTTTCGTTCGGACGAAGCTGAGGCGGATCGACGACGGTTCGGTGCTCGACAAGACCTTCCGTGCAGGCGAGAAGTTCCGGCCGGTACGAACCGAGTCGAAGAAGATGCAGTTCCTCTACGAATCCGGCGACGCAATCGTCTTCATGGACAGCCGTACTTACGATCAGATCGAACTCGACGCATCGCTCGCCGAAGAGGCGATGAGGTGGGTCAGACCCAACGACGAAGTCGATGTCCTCTTCGTCGATGAGAGCCCGACCGACGTTCAGGTTGCCAGCGCGATCGACCTGACGGTCACGAAGACCGAGCCGGGACTCAAGGGTGACACGGCCTCCGGAGGCGGGACCAAGCCGGCCACGCTCGAGACCGGAGTCGAGGTTCAGGTCCCGCTCTTCATCGAAGAGGGGGAACTGATCCGTGTCGACACCCGCTCCGGTGAATACGTCTCCCGCGCCTGAGCATTCCGCACAGGATCCGTTCCACCGGTCAATTGATCAGAAGGGAGATTGCATTGGAGCCCCGGCCGAGGGGCATCCATCCGATCACCTCGGAGGTCGAGGCCTCCCTGCCCGAGCTTGCGGAATACCGAGTCGGACTCGTTCATCTGATGATCCGGCACACCTCGGCCTCGCTCGCCGTGACCGAGAATGCCTCTCCGGACGTACCCAGGGACATCGTGGCATGGCTCGACGATGTGGTCTCCGAGGATTTCCGATGGACCCATACGGCTGAGGGGCCAGACGACATGCCGGCTCACGTCAAGTCCGTGATCACCTCGACCGAGCTGACGGTCCCGGTCACCGAGGGGCGTCTCGATCTGGGGACGTGGCAGGGTCTGTTCCTTTGCGAGCACAGGAACTCCGGTGGTTCCCGGCGGATCACCGTGACGATCTGGGGCGAGGGAACCGGTGGGAGCGACCGGTCCCGGGACCACTAACCTTCACCCGATGCGCAGATCCGACCAGCGCCGCGACGCCGTCTTCGCCTGCTACCAGCGGGACGTGACCTCGCGTGATCTCGAGGTCCTTCTGGACGACGCCTCGCCCTTCACTCGCGAGCTGGCCGAGGGAGTCCTCGAACACCTCGAGGAACTCGATGCCGTAATCGCCACCCACGCCCAGGGCTGGGATCTCGATCGAATCGCCCCCCTCGAGAGGAACATCATGCGGGTGGCCCTCTTCGAGATGAAGTATTCGGACGATGTACCCGATGAGGTCGCGATCGACGAGGCGGTCGAGATCGCCAAGAAATACAGCGGCACAGACGCGCCCGGCTTCGTCAACGGCATTCTCGGGGCGGCTGCCCGCGAGGCAGGAACGGCGGGTGCCAAGTGATGGCAATGGCGCCGACGGAGAGGCTCCGCCAGATCGCCACCCGACTGTCGGAAATCGCGACGGCCCTCGGCGACGAGTCGCTGGAAGATGCGAGGGCGGTCGAGCTCGCCGGTGAGGCTGCCCGATTGACCGAAGAAGCGGTCGGGGAGACCGAGTCCGAGGTCGCGAGGGTGGAGAGCGAAGAGTGAGCTACCCGGACGACCTCCGCGTCGAGGTCGACCGTTACCTCGAATCGCTCGAGTTCTCTCGCAGTCCCGAGACCATCGGTCTCGGCGCCGCCATGCGGTATTCACTGCTCGCCGGGGGCAAGAGAGTGAGACCCGTCCTCTGTCTGGCAACCGGCAGGTCCCTGGAGAGGCCCGTCGACGAGTTCCTCCCGGCCGCTGCCGCGATCGAGATGGTCCACACCTATTCTCTGGTTCACGACGACCTTCCCGCCATGGACGACGACGACCTGCGCCGGGGAAAGCCGACCGCCCACGTCGAGTTCGGTGAGGCCGTTGCAATCCTCTCGGGCGATGCTCTGTTCGCTGAGGCCGTGGCTCTGCTCTCGGTCGGCCCGTGGCCGCCGGCCCAGATCCTCGAGGCGATTCGGGTCCTCTCGGCGGCGGCAGGCGTGGAGGGGATGGTCGGTGGCCAGTTCGTGGACGTGACCGCGAGTTCCCTCGGTCCCGAGGGCCTCGTTCGACTCCACGAACTCAAGACGGGGGCCTTGATCGGGGCCTCCGTCGAGATGGCCCTTGCCGTCTCCGGCACCCCT
>CAJAIJ010000035.1 GCA_903939845.1 uncultured Solirubrobacterales bacterium | reverse complement strand
GGTGCGGGCGATCTGGTCGTGCTCGATCCGCCCGAGGCCCGCGAGGCGATCTGCAAGGAACTGGCGGCCTGAGGGTCGCCGCCGAACGGGAACGACCCGGCATCGGCGCAATGGAGGTACTCGACGAGGAAGCCCCCGGCCACCCCGAGATCTACCGGGTGGTGGCAGGCAATCCCGGGCCGATGACCCTGACCGGGACCAACACTTACCTGGTCGGTTCCGACCCCTGCTGGGTCGTGGATCCAGGGCCCGACAACAGGGAACATCTCGACCGGATCATCGGACTGTCCGAGCAGAGGGGCGGCATCGGCGGCGTCCTGCTCACCCATTCCCACAGCGACCACTCGGGAGCGGTCGAGTCGCTCGGGATCGAGCCGACCGACCCGGTCGAGGGCGAAGCCGTTGGCGGACTGACCGCCTGTGCGACCCCCGGTCACTCCACCGACCACTTCGTCTTCCTCACGGACACGGGAGCCTGCCTCGCCGGAGACCTCGTGCTCGGGTTCGGTTCGAGCTTCGTCCCGCCCGACGGGGGCTCGCTCGCCGCCTACATGGCCTCGCTTCGAAGGGTGAGGGACCTCGGCTCCTCCTTGATCTGCCCCGGTCACGGCCCCTGGGTCACGAATCCAGATGCGAAGCTGACCGAGTACATCGAGCACCGTGAAGCCAGAGAGCGAGGCCTCGTAGAGGCGATCTCGGAAGGTGAGCGCTCGAGGATGGCGCTCCTGGACCGGGTCTGGTCCGATGTTCCCGAGCAGCTCCGGCCGGCCGCGGCGATCGTGATGGAGGCCCACCTCCAGAAGCTCGAGGCCGAAGGGGCGATCGCCGCCGACCTCGAGGAATGAAACGGTCGACCGGCGCTAGGGTTTGAACCGTGAACCGGAGAGCCGAGATCAAGATGACCCCGGAGGAGATCGGGGATTTCCTCGAAGAGGAGAAGGTCGCGATCGTCTCCAGCTTCGGGCCCAGGGGCTGGCCTCACTCGATGCCGCTCTGGTATCTGGTCCGCGACGGCCACATCCTCGCCTGGACCTTCCGCAAGTCCCAGAAGGTGAAGAACCTCGAGCGGGATCCCAGGGCGACCGTCCTGGTCGAGGCCGGCTACGACCAGTACGGCGACCTCAGGGGCGTGATGTTCGAGTGCGAGACGGTGATCCACGACGATCTCGACTTCGTGGTCGAGTACGCCCTGGGGATGACCTCCCGCTACCTGCCGGGAGATTCCGAACCGCCGCCGGAGGCGGTCGAGGCCTACCGGGCCCAGGCACCGAAGAGGGTCGTGATCGAGTTCATCCCGATCCACACGATCAGCTGGGACCACCGGAAGCTCGGCGGAGGGCTCTGAACCGACGGTCCGGACCGGAGGGTCTCCCGGGCTTGCCAGAGCGCACCTACCCGCTTGCCGTATAGCCTTGCCGGGATGGAGGCGCTCAAGGGATTGATCCTCTCGGGAGGGGCCGGAACCCGGCTTCGTCCCCTGACGCATACCTCGGCCAAGCAACTGATTCCGGTCGCCAACCGGCCTGTCCTCTTTTACGGGATCGACGCCATGGTCGAGGCCGGGATCACCGAGATAGGGATCGTGATCGCACCCGAGACCGGCGACGAGATCCGCGAGGCCGTCGGGGACGGCTCGGCCTTCGGTGCCTCGGTGACCTGGATCGTCCAGGACAGGCCGGCCGGTTTGGCTCACGCGGTCCTCACAGCCCGTGATTTCATCGGTTCCTCCCCATTCGTCACCTACCTCGGCGACAACCTGCTCAAGAACGGCATCTCGGGCCTGGTCGACTCCTTTCGCGAGGGCGAATCCGATGCGATGGTTCTCCTGACCCCGGTCCCGGACCCGAGCTCCTACGGAGTCGCCGAGGTCGAGGAAGACAGGATCGTCAACCTGATCGAGAAGCCCGAGGATCCGCCCTCCGACCTGGCCCTGGTCGGCGTCTACATGTTCACCCCATCGATCTTCGAGATGGCCGAAGGGCTGGAGCCGTCGGCCAGAGGCGAGCTCGAGATAACCGAGGCGATCCAGGCACTGATCGACCGGGACATGACCGTCGATTACGAGATCGTCGAAGGCTGGTGGAAGGACACCGGGATGCTCGACGACATCCTCGAGGCCAACCGGCTCGTGCTCGAAGAGGTCGAAGCCGAACTGTCGGGCACGGTGGAGAACTCCGCGGTCGAGGGGTCCGTCGTCCTTGCGGAGGGGGCGGTGATCCGGGATTCGACCGTGACCGGCCCGGCCGTGATCGGAGCAGGCAGCCTGATCGAGAACTCCCGGATCGGGCCCAACACGGCCCTCGGCGAGGACGTGGTGGTCCGGGGTTCTTCGATCGAGAACTCCATCGTCCTCGCAGGTTCGAGGATCGAAGAGGTCGCAGCGACGATCGAGGCCAGTCTGCTCGGGAGGAACGTTCGGGTCGGCAGGAGGCAGGGCAGCTCCGAAGCCATCCACCTGATGGTCGGTGACAACTCGGCGATCGAGGTCACGTGATGCCGCCCGAGCGCCTCACGGACACGGAGGTCGACCCGAAATGAAGGTCTCGAGATGAAGATCCTTGTAACGGGTTCCGACGGGATGCTCGGACAGGACCTGGTCGCGGCTGCCGAGCAGTCCGGCCATGAGGTGAGGGCCTGCCCGAGGACCCGGCTGGACGTAACCGATGCCGGGGCCGTGATGGAGGGTATCTCCGTCTACAAACCCGATGCGGTGGTCAACTGCGCCGCCTGGACCGATGTAGACGGCGCCGAGGAGCACCAGGCCGAGGCCATGGCCGTCAACGCGACCGGAGCCGGAAACGTCGCTGCGGCAGCGGCCGAGATAGGGGCGAAGGTCATCTACGTATCGTCGGACTTCGTCTTCGACGGCAAGAAGCGCACCCCTTATGTCGAGAGCGACGTCCCGGCCCCGATCTCCGCATATGGACGATCGAAGCTCTCCGGCGAGGAGGCGACCCTCTTCGCCAACCGTCGCTCGATGGTCGTCAGGACCGCCTGGACCTTTGGCATCGGCGGTTCCAACTTCGTCGAGACGATGCTCAGGAACGGGGCAACCGAGGCAAGGGTGCTGGTCGTCCATGATCAGGTCGGCTCGCCCACCTGGACGTGGCATCTCGCCCAGGGCCTGCTCCGGCAGCTCGATTCGGACGCCTACGGAATCCACCACATGGCCGGTGCCGGCCACTGCTCGCGGTACGACTTCGCCCGGGAGATCTTCGACCGGGCCGGGATGGAGGTCAACACCCTCGCGACCGATTCGGCGATGCTCGGCCGAGCGGCAGCACGCCCGGCCTTCTCGGCCCTCGAGTCCGAGTATCCGAACGCGATCCAGCTGCCGCCCTGGCAGGAAGGACTCGCCGGCTACCTCAAGCAGATGAAGAACGCCGCCGCGAGAGGCGCCCGATGAAGGTCCTCGTCACCGGAGGGGCCGGGTTCATCGGTTCCAACTTCGTGAGGCACCTGCTCTCCTCGAACGGAGACGCAGAGGTGGTCGTCATCGATCGCCTGACCTATGCCGGCCGACGCGACAACCTCGATGGCCTGCCCGAGGATCGACTCGAGTTCGTCGAGGCCGACATCTGCGATCGTGCCGCTGTCGCCAACTCGCTGAAGGGCTGCTCGGCCCTGATCAACTTCGCGGCAGAAAGTCACGTCGACAGGTCGGTGGATTCGCCCGAGGACTTCATCCGGACCGACGTGACCGGCACCTTCGTCCTGCTCGAGGCCTGCCGCGATGCCGGGATCAGGATGGTCCAGATCTCGACCGACGAGGTCTACGGTTCGATCGACGAGGGGACCTTCACCGAGCAGTCCCACCTCGATCCCTCCTCTCCCTACTCGGCCTCGAAGGCTTCCGGCGACCTCCTGGTGTCGGCCTTCCACAAGACCTACGGGCTCGAGGCCCTGATCGTGCGCGCCTCCAACAACTACGGCACTCGCCAGCATCCCGAGAAACTGATTCCCCTGACGATCCTCAACGCCCTGCACGGCGATCCGATCCCGATCTACGGAGACGGGAAGCAGGTCAGGAACTGGCTCTTCGTCGAAGACTTCTGTCGGGCGATCGAGACCGTGCTGAAGACCGGTCTGGCCGGCGAGGTCTACAACGTCGGCGGACCGGACGAAGTCGAGAACATCGAGGTCGTCGAACGGATCCTGGACCTCACCGGCGCCGATCGGGACCTGATCTCGTTCGTAGCGGACCGACCGGGCCACGACGTCCGCTACTCGCTCTCCTCCGGCAAGACCGAGGCCCTCGGGTGGAAGGCCGAAGTCTCGTTCTCGGAGGGACTCGAGCGGACGGTCGAGTGGTATCGCGAGAACCGGGCCTGGTGGGAGCCGGTCCGATCGGGCGAATACCGGGAGTGGTACCTGAAGCAGTACGGCGTCTCGCTGACCGAAGACTGACCGGACCGCCCGGTCGCGGACCCGGTCGGGGCGTAATGTAGGTGGGTTACAGATGCCCGCCGAGACGACCACGGAACCACTGAATCTGTTCTCCGAGCCCACCCGTCGGTGGTTCGAGGCCTCCTTCGAAGGTGCCACCAGGGCCCAGGCCGAGGGCTGGAGCCAGATCGCCACGGGCAAGAGCACCCTGATCTCGGCCCCGACCGGGTCCGGCAAGACCCTCGCTGCATTCCTCTGGGGGATCGATCGACTGGCCTCCGAGCCCGAGCGGGAACCCGGGGTGCGGATCGTCTATGTCTCGCCGCTCAAGGCCCTCTCCTATGACGTCGAGCGCAACCTGAAGGCCCCGCTGAAGGGGATCGGGGCGGACCTCTCGGTCGCGATCCGGACCGGCGACACTCCCCAGAAGGAGCGGGCCCGGATGAGGCGGGAGCCACCCGACATCCTGATCACCACACCCGAGTCGCTCTACCTCATGCTCTCCTCTCAGGCCAGCGAGATCTTCCCGACCACCGAGGCCGTGATCATCGACGAGATCCACGCCGTGGCCGGGACCAAGCGGGGTGCCCATCTGGCACTGACCCTCGAGCGGCTCGAACACCTCGTCGCCGACCACGATCCCGACCGCCGCGTCCAGAGGATCGGCCTCTCGGCGACCCAGCGACCGCTCGACCGGATCGGCAACTATCTGGCCGGCCCGGGCCGGGACTGTGCCGTGGTCGACGCGACCGAGCCGAAGGCGCTCGACCTCGAGGTGGTGGTCCCGGTCGAGGACATGGCCAACCCCGGCGCCGCCGCCAACGAGGAGGAGCCGGTCCGGTCGATCTGGCCGGCGATCTACCCCGAGATCCTCTCGCTGGTCAGGGAGCACACATCGACGATCGTCTTCGTCAATAACCGGAGGGCGGCAGAGCGGCTCGCCCAGAGACTGAACGAGCTGGACACCGGCGAAGAGGGCGATGATCTCGACGGCAGGACTCCGGATCCGGCCGTCCCGCTGCTCGCACGGGCCCATCACGGGTCCCTCTCGCACGAGGAGCGGGCCGAGGTCGAGGAGGAGCTCAAGTCGGGCCGGATCCCGTGCCTGGTCGCGACCTCTTCGCTCGAACTCGGGATCGACATGGGCGCAGTCGATCTCGTGATCCAGGTCGAGTCGCCGAAGTCGGTCAGCCGCGGCCTCCAGCGAGTCGGCCGAGCCGGGCACGGGCTGGGCGAGACCTCGAAGGGCCGGATCTTTCCCAAGTTCAGGGGCGACCTGCTCGAGGCCGCCGTGGTCGCCCAGCGGATGCGCGACGGCGAGATCGAGGAGACGGCGATCCCATCCAACCCGCTCGACGTCCTCGCCCAGCATCTGGTCGCGATGGCCGCCACCGCGACCTGGGAGGTCGATGATGCCTTCGCGGTGGTGACCGCTTCTGCACCCTTCGCGGACCTCTCTCGCGAGCAGTTCGAGAACGTGCTCGACATGCTCGACGGCCGGTATCCGTCGGACCGTTTCTCGGACCTCAGGCCCAGGATCGTGTGGGATCGAACCGAGGGAACGATCGAGGGCCGCAAGGGTGCCCTCTCCCTGGTCGTGACCAACGCCGGGACGATCCCGGACCGTGGCCTCTACGGAGTCCATCTCCCGGACGGTCGGAGGGTCGGTGAACTCGACGAGGAGATGGTCCACGAGGCCCGCAGCGGCCAGGTCTTCCTCCTCGGTGCGTCGAGCTGGCGGATCCAGGAGATAACGAGGGACAGGGTGATCGTCATTCCGGCCCCGGGCGCCCCGGGAGCCATCCCGTTCTGGCGTGGCGAGGGAATCGGACGGCCGGCCGAACTCGGCAAGGCGATCGGCGCATTCAGTCGGGAGGCCGTCAACGCCGAGCCCGAGGATCTGGTCGGAAGCCACCATCTCGACCCGCAGGCCGCCTCCAACCTGGTCGACTACCTGCGCGATCAGCAGGCTGCAACCAGGGTCATTCCCTCCGACCGCACGATCGTGATCGAACGCTTCCGCGACGAGATCGGCGACTGGCGCCTCTGCGTCCTGTCGCCCTGGGGCGGCCGGGTCCACGCGGCCTGGGCACTCGCGATCACCAACCGCCTCCGGGAGAGCGAGGGACTCGAGGCCGACGCGATCTACTCGGACGACGGAATCGCGATCCATCTTCCCGACGCCGACGAGGCGCCTTCCTCCGATCTGGTGATGATCGAGCCCGACGAGGTCGAGGACCTGATCGTGGCCGAGCTCGGCGGCTCTGCCCTGTTCGGTTCCAGGTTCAGGGAGAACGCCTCTCGTTCGCTCCTCATCCCCCGCGCCTACCCCGGCAAGCGGACCCCCCTCTGGCAGCAGCGTCTGAAGGCCCAGAACCTGCTCGAGGTGGCACGGGAGTACCCGCGATTCCCGGTCATCCTCGAGACCTACCGGGAATGCCTGAGCGACGTCTTCGACCTGGCCGGGCTCGACGCGCTGCTTCGGGGCCTCCACTCCCGTGATCTGACCCTGGTCGAGGTCGAGACCCGGTCGGCCTCGCCGTTCGCCTCCTCGCTGCTCTTCGACTACGTCGCGACCTACATGTACGAAGGGGACACCCCGACCGCCGAGCGCCGGGCAACCGCGCTTTCGCTCGATCGCGAACTGCTCAGGGAGCTGCTCGGTCAGGACGAGCTGAGGGAGTTGATCGACCGCGACGCCCTGCAGGAGGTGATCGAGACCCTCCAGCACCTCGACCCCCGGACCCGGGCCGAGGATCGCGATGCCCTCCAGCAGGTCCTCAGGAAGCTCGGGGACCTGACCGAGGCGGAGCTCGCCGAACGGGTGGCACCCGGCTACTCGGCCTCCTCGATGATCGAGAACCTGGTCCGGGAAAGGCGGGCCGTTGCGGTCCGGATCAACGGCGAGGAGAGATTCATCGCGGCCGAGGACGCAGGCCTCTATCGAGACGCCCTCGGGGTCCCGCCCCCGGGAGGCCTCCCGGCTTCCTTCCTGGAGGAGCGAGAGAACCCGCTCACGTATCTCCTCGCCCGGTGGGCCAGGAGCCACGGTCCCTTCCTCACCTCCGAGCTCCGGGATCGCTACGGAGTCGATCCGACCGCATCGCTCGAGGCACTGGAGACGGATGGTGAGCTGGTCCGGGGCGAGATCCTCCCCGGAGGGACTCGCCGCGAGTGGTGCGATGCGGACGTCCTCAGGCGGATCCGGAGGGCGAGCCTCGCAAGGTTCAGACAGGAGGCCGAGCCGGCCGAGCCGGCCGAGTACGCCCGGTTCCTCGCCTCCTGGCAGGGGGTCGACCGGACCGGGAAGGCCGGGGCCGGGATCGACAGGCTCAGGGAGGTCCTGGTCCCGCTCCAGGGTGTGGCGCTCACCCCGAAGGTCTGGGAGCGCGACGTCCTGCCCCGCAGGGTCGGGCGGCTCAATCCGACCTGGCTCGATCAGCTCTGCACCTCTGGAGAGCTGGTTTGGATCGGGGCCGGATCGGTGGGCCGCTCCGACGGGAGGGTCGCCCTCTACTTCCGCGACGACGTCCACCTTGCCGGTCCCCCGGCAGCCCTGGCGAAGCTGGACGCGCCCGAAGGAGAAGCCCACGATGCGCTCCGGGAGGCGCTCGCCTCGGGCCCGACCTTCTGGATCGACCTCGCGGCCACGCTCGACTTCCCGGCCGAGGAGCTCCACGAGGCCCTCTGGGATCTCGCCTTCGCCGGCGAGGTGACCAACGATTCATTCGCACCGCTTAGAAACCCCCGGCTCGAAGTCCGGCGCAAACGCCAGGGCAGGGGGCGGCGTTTCGCTCCCGGCAGGAAGGCTGCCGGTCCGGCCGTCCAGGGCAGGTGGTCGCTGACGGCGCCGCTGTTCGAAGGAGCTCCTCCGGTCGGGCCTCGCCTCCGGGCCCAGGCCGAGCTGATGCTCGAGCGCTACGGGATCCTGACCAGGGAGATGGCCCTCGCCGAAGGCATCCAGGGTGGCTTCTCGACCATCTACCCCGAGCTGGCCAACCTCGAGGTCCTGGGCACGGCGAAGCGGGGTTATTTCATCGAGGGCCTCGGCGGTGCCCAGTTCGCGCTCTCGGGTGCGGTCGAGCGCCTTCGCTCCCAGCCCCGCCCGGACGGCTCGTTGAACCTGATCGCCTCGACCGACCCGGCCAGCCCCTGGGGGGCGATGCTGCCCTGGCCGAAGCTCGAGAGCGGTCGCCGCCCGGCCCGCACGGCCGGGTCCTTCGTGCTCGCCAGGGACGGCGTCCCCCTTCTCTATGTCGAGAAGGGCGGCAAGGGTCTCCTCCGCCTCGATCAGGATCTCGACGGCCCCGACCTCGACCGCTGCCTCGAACATCTGGCCGAAGCGGCCGGCGACGAAGGCATCCCGCCGCTCAAGGTCGAGCGGTTCGACGGGGAGCCCCTGATCGGATCGGGCAGGGAGGAGGCCTTCACCCGGGCCGGCTTCGGTCGCGAGCCACGCCGCCTTGTGGCTCCGGCCTGAGGCAGAACCATGGCCGAAGGCGACACAGTCCTGAGGATGGCCCGCCGGATCGAAGGTGCGTTCGGTGACGGTTTCATCCTCGCTGCCGAGGCTCCGAACCGGAAGAACCCGATCGGCCCCAGGGTCGACGAGCTCGTGGGGCGCAGCCTGGTCCGGGCCGAGACCAGAGGCAAGCACCTGGTCCTCCACCTGGGCGATGACCTGGCCCTCCACGCCCACATGGGAATGAACGGCGGCTGGTATGCGTATCGACCCGGCCAGAGGTGGAAGCGACCCCGGAGGTCTGCCTGGCTGGTCCTCGATCTCGGTGCAACCACCCTGGTCCAGTTCGGTGGCACGATGATGCGCCTGATCAGACCGGCAGAGCTCAGGCGCGACAGTCGTCTGGCTCTGCTCGGCCCCGACGTCCTCGCCGGACCGGAGGCCCTCGAGCTCGGCACCGCCAACCTCCTCGGCGCCCATGGTCTGGAGATAGGCGAGGCCCTTCTGAACCAGCGCCTGATCGCCGGGATAGGGAACATCTTCAAGAGCGAGTCCTGCTTCGAGGCCCGGGTGGATCCGTGGCGGAAGGTCGACACGATCGATCCCGACCTGATGGCCCGTCTGGTCGAGACGGCGGCCCGGCAGATGGAGCGGGGTGTCGAGACCGGCAGGAGGCCCGGCCGGATCTATCGCAAGGCCGGTCGGCCCTGCATCAGGTGTGGAACTCCGGTCCGCTCCCGGGGCCAGGGGGTCGACAACCGGACCACCTACTGGTGTCCCGGCTGTCAGACGTAGTCGAGACACCGCCACCCGAAGCCCCGGTGCGGGATACTTCAGCCAGTGAGCGAGGCCGAGGAGAAGACAGTCCAACTGCTCAGGAGCGTTCCCCTGTTCGCCGAGCTCGACGAGACCGAGCTCAGCAGGATCGCCAGCGTCGCGGTGCCCAGGAGCTTCCCCGAGGGGGTCCGGGTCTTCCACGAGGGCGACAAGTCCGATGCCTGTTATGTGGTCAAGTCCGGCACCTTCCGGGTGACCCGCGAGCATCCCGACGGTCGGGCCATCACCCTGGCAACACTGGAAACGGGCGACATCGTCGGCGAGCTGGCGATGCTCGACGGAGAGGTTCGGTCGGCCAGCGTCGAGACCCTCGGCGGCGAGGGCGAGCTGTTGGCGCTCCCTGCCACCGACATGCTCTCCCTGCTCGAGCGTAACCCGGACATCACGGTCAAGATCGCGGCCGCCCTGACCAGGCGACTCAGGGCAGCCAACGAGCGGATCTCCCGCCAGTCCTTCCAGACGGTCCCCTCGCGGGTCGCAGGCGTCCTGCTCCAGCTCGCCTCCGAGGAGGCGGACGAGAACAGCGGCCATGAGGTCACGATCAGGATGAACCAGGCCGACCTGGCCCAGCTCGCCGGAACCTCCCGCGAGAGCGTCAGCAGGTTCCTGGCCGACCTCGATCGGGCCGGCGTCGTTCGGGCAGGTCGCGGTCGGGTCACCATCATCGACAGCGCCAAGCTCCGCAACTACATATTCTGAACTCATGCCCGACGGTCTCTACGCCCTCAACTTCTATTCGCCCTTCTTCGCCGACCAGCTCAAGCGGGGTCGGAAGACGGCGACGATCCGGCTCGGCGACAAACGGGCGAAGTACGAGCGAAGCCAGGTCGTCTGGGTAACCGTGGGCTCCCGTCACTCCCGCCGCGAGAAGATCTTCTCCGCCGTGATCGACGAGGTCGAGGTCAAGCGGCTCTCGGAGCTCTCGCCCCGGGACGTCGAGCGCGACAATCCCGAGTTTCGTCGGGTCGAGGAGACCAGGGCCTTCCTGGAGCAGATCTATGACCGCCCGATCGAGCCGGACGCCCTGATCACGGTGATCCACTTCTCCCAGATCGTCGAGCCCGGGATCGGGTTCGGAACCGTTCCCTCGCCTAACTGAGCAGGCCGGCCAGCACTTCGGCCGGGCCTCAGTCCAGGCCACTTAGATTTCCGTTCATTCTTCCGTTCATTCACTTGACCGTGAGCGAGTTTCCTGTATTGTTTCCGGTGTTGGCACTCTCACCCCGAGAGTGCCAGAAGTTCGGAAACCCCCTCTCCGCATAGTCAAGCCGTTCTCCGGGTCTGATCCGAAGAACGGCCGACAGGCAGGCCACGGGAAGTCGACGTCGGCCTCCGGAATCGGCGGGAGATATCCGGATCGATGCTTACAGGCAGTAAAAACGGCAAACCAGAAAGACATCGGAGGTAACAGATGAAGCTGAAGCCCCTAGGGGACAGGCTGATCGTCAGGCCGGTAGAGGAAGAGGAGACCACCGCGAGTGGAATCGTCCTTCCCGAGACGGCGAAGGAGAAGCCCCAGAAGGGAACGGTCGTGGCCG
The DNA here is from genome assembly GCA_903939845.1 of uncultured Solirubrobacterales bacterium. Taxonomy (GTDB): domain Bacteria; phylum Actinomycetota; class Thermoleophilia; order Solirubrobacterales; family 70-9; genus 67-14. The sequence continues at coordinate 2,813 of CAJAIJ010000035.1, read as the reverse complement.
TCGGAGACGGTGCGATTGCCGAGGACGGGACTCGCAGGCCGCTCGACGTGAGCGAGGGCGACGAGGTCCTCTACTCCAAGTACGGCGGCACCGACATCACCGTCGAGGGCGAGGAGCTCCTCGTCCTGCGTGAGTCGGACGTGCTGGCCAAGGTCCAGTAACCCGCCCACCCGTTAGATCAAGACAACGACTTCCAGGAGGTAGTTGAGAAATGGCTCACAAAGAGCTGAAGTTCGCAGAAGACGCCAGGAGTTCGCTCCAGGCAGGCGTCGACGCAGTAGCCGACGCGGTCAAGGTGACCCTCGGTCCGAAGGGGCGCTACGTCGTGCTCGACAAGAAGTTCGGCGCGCCCACCATCACCAACGACGGCGTCACCATCGCTCGCGAGATCGAGGTCGAGGACGTCTTCGAGAACCAGGGCGCACAGCTGGTCCGCGAGGTCGCCACGGCGACCAACGATGTTGCCGGTGACGGCACCACGACCGCGACCCTGCTGGCCCAGATCATCGTCCGGCAGGGACTGAAGAACGTCGCCGCCGGGGCCAACCCGCTGGCGCTTCGTCGCGGCATCGAGACCGCTGTCGACGCAGTCGTCGAGAACCTGCGCGGCAAGCAGTCGGCAGAGATCAGCGGCAAGGAGCAGATCGCCCGCGTCGCAGCAATCTCGGCCGCCGATGACGACATCGGCAACGTGATCGCCGACGCGATCGAGAAGGTCGGCAAGGACGGCGTGGTCAACGTGGAGGAGGGCCAGACCTTCGGGATGGAGCTCGACTTCACCGAGGGCATGCAGTTCGACAAGGGTTACATCTCGCCCTACATGGTCACCGACCAGGACCGGATGGAGGCAGTCCTCGAGGACCCCTACATCCTGATCGCCAACCAGAAGATCGGCTCGGTCCGGGACATCCTCCCGATCCTCGAGCAGGTCATGCAGGGTGGCAAGCCGCTGCTGATCGTTGCCGAGGACGTCGAGGGCGAGTGCCTCGCGACCCTGGTGGTCAACAAGCTCCGTGGCACCTTCACCGGCGTCGCCGTCAAGGCGCCCGGCTTCGGTGACCGGCGCAAGCGGATGCTCGAGGACATCGCGATCCTGACCGGTGGTGAAGTCATCACCGAAGAGATGGGTCTGAAGCTGGAGAACACCCAGCTCAGCCAGCTCGGTCAGGCCCGTCGGGTCGTCGTCTCCAAGGACACCACCACGATCATCGACGGTGCCGGAGAGGCAGAGGAGATCAAGGGCAGGATCAACCAGATCAAGTCCGAGATCGAGAACACCGACTCCGACTTCGACCGCGAGAAGCTCCAGGAACGCCTGGCCAAGCTCGCGGGCGGCGTCGCCGTGGTCAAGGTCGGCGCTGCCACCGAGACCGAGATGAAGGAGAAGAAGCACCGCGTCGAGGACGCCCTCCAGGCGGCACGTGCCGCACTCGAGGAGGGGATCGTCCCCGGAGGCGGAGTCGCTCTCCTCAACGCTCAGGACGCGATCGCGCTCGACAAGATCGAGGATCTCGATGAGCGCACCGGTGCCCAGATCATCCACCGCGCGCTCGAAGAGCCGCTCCGTCAGATCTCGGAGAACGGTGGACTCGAGGGCTCGGTCGTGGTCAACAAGGTCCGCGAGCTCAAGCTCGGTGAGGGCCTCAACGCGGCAACCGGCGAGTACGGCGACATGGTCAAGGCAGGAGTCCTCGACCCGACCGTCGTGACCCGTTCGGCACTGCAGAACGCGGCCTCGATCGCCAAGAACATCCTCACGACGGAGGCCATCGTGGCCGAGCCGCCGGAGGAAGGTGGAGGAATGCCGGCGATGCCCGACATGGGCGGTATGGGCGGCATGATGTAAGGACTGGCTCCCTGCGGTGATCCGCAGGCTGGGGCGGCCCATTGACCGGCTCCAGAGCGCACCTCGGGTAGGGCGTCGTAGCGCTGCTACTGCCACCCCACCCGAGGCACACTCTGGATTGGTCCTGGGCCACCCCCGCACTGCGTCTCACCTTGGAAGCCAGTCCCTGAAGACTTCTTGAGTCTTCTTGGATTTAGAAGAGGCCCCGGGGAGACCCGGGGCCTTTTCTTTTCCCTCACGGGGCTTGGTCGCGGTGACCATCGCTCCGCGCCTCGCCTTGTCAGGCGCGTCGGGACCGAAAAAAGCGCGTCTCACCTTGGAAGCCAGTCCCGGAAGACTTCTTGAGTCTTCTTGGATTTAGAAGAGGCCCCGGGGAGACCCGGGGTCTTTTTCGTGCTCGGGAGGCTCAGGCCACGGTGGTGCCGAGCAGGGTGCCGATCAGGAAGGTGGCCGCGAGGGCGAGTGCTCCTCCGAGGACGAGGCGGGTGGCCGCCTGGCGCTTCGAGGAGCCGCCGATGTCGGCCGAGATCGCCCCGGTCAGGGCGAGGGTCAGGAGCACGACCACGAACGTGACCGGCACGCGCAGGTCGGCCGGTGGAAGGAGTATCGAGATCAGCGGCAGGATCGCACCGGCCGTGAAGGCGACCGCAGAAGAAAACGCCGCATGCCAGGGGTTGGCCAACTCCTCTTCCTTGATGCCGAGTTCGAACTCGAGGTGTGTCGCAAGCGCGTCGTGCTCGGTCATCTCCAGGGCCGCCTGCCGCGAGGTCTCCTCCGAGAGACCTCGGTCCCGGAGCAGGGACTCGAGCTCCGCGAACTCGGCCTCCGGGAATTCGGCCAGCTCGCCCACTTCCTTGGCGACGAGGGCTCGCTCGCTGTCGCGCTGACTGCTGACCGATACGTACTCGCCGAGCGCCATCGAGACCGCGCCACCGACCAGTCCGGCCACGCCGGCAACGAGGATCGC
>CAJAIJ010000034.1 GCA_903939845.1 uncultured Solirubrobacterales bacterium | reverse complement strand
TCGTGGGTCACCACGACGACGGTGGTTCCGGTCTTGTTGATCCGGTAGAGCAGCTGCATGATTCCGACCGAAGTGACCGGATCCAGATTGCCGCTCGGTTCGTCCGCGAGCAACAGCGGGGGGTGATTCACGAATGCCCTGGCTACCGAAACTCTCTGCTGTTCGCCTCCCGAAAGCTCGTCCGGATAGTTGTGGAGCTTGGTCGACAGCCCGACCAGACGGAGCGTCTCGGGGACCTTTCTCCTGATCTCTGCGCGAGAGGCTCCGAGCACCTGGAGCGCGTAGGCGACGTTCTCGTAGACGGTCCTGCTCGGGAGAAGCTTGAAGTCCTGGAAGATCGTCCCGATGTTCCTCCTGAGCTGGGGGATCTTCTTGTCGGGAAGGTTGCCGATGTCGCGACCGGCGATGGAGACCACGCCCTCGGTCGGCTCGAGCTCTCTGATCAGGAGCTTGATCAGGGTCGACTTGCCACAGCCGGTCGGACCGACCAGGAAGACGAAGTCACCGCGGTTGACGGCAAGGGAGACTCTGTCGAGTGCGAGATGGCCTCCCGGATAGACCTTGCTGACATCCCGGAGCTCGATCAACGGTGCACCGCCCTTGCGAGGCCGTTGGCGGTCTCTGGCCTGCCTGGCCAGCTCGACCTCGGTCGAGGCCGAGTCGTGACCCTTCCTGTTTCGTCGCGAAAATGCCATCCGGTGGGCTGTATTCCCCGGGACCGGGTCAACTCCTCCCGGTCGAGGTTGTCGTGCAAAAGTATTAGCATCGTGTTAGCAAAGTATCAGTAAATGAGGATGGATACCGGCCGGTAAGCTTGAAGGGTGTTGCCGGGCAGGGAAACACCAAAGGCCGCCAGGGCTTTCACCGTCGCCGTCATTTCGGCTGTGGCCCTCGTCGGCTCCGTGACGATCCTCAGCCAGTCCGCGGTCGCAGACGAGGGGTCCTCCGTGCGGCCCACCCCCTTGATCGTCAATGGGAAAGCCGCCTCGATAACGGATGCCCCGTGGCAGGTCGCCCTGATCGGACCGCGATCCGGGGGCGGGGACTCGAAGCCGGCCGATCGCTACTTCTGCACCGGTTCGCTCCTGGCACCGGACGTAGTAGTAACGGCGGCTCACTGCGTCTCGGGCCTCTCCAGATCGGAGCGGAAGGCGATCACGGTAATCGCCGGAAGGACCTGGCTCAATCAGACCGGCACCGGAGAGGTGGCCGGCGTTCGCAAGGCACTGTTCGCGCTTCGCCCGGACGGGTCGAGGCGCTACCGGGAGTGGTCCGGCTCGGCGACCTGGGACGTCGCCCTTCTGAAGCTCGACAGGCAGCTGACGGCTCCGGTGATCCGCCTGGCCGGCAGCCCCGAGGCTGCCGTCTGGACTCCCGGCCGCAAGGTCACTGCAACCGGGTGGGGAGTCACCTCCTGGAGCAGTGCCAGGGTCAGCAATCGTCTGAGGACGGCAGCTCAGGTGATACTCCCCGACGTCGTCTGTCGTCGTGACAACGGACCCTCCTACGCCGCGAAAACGATGGTGTGTCTGGGGGGTTCGGCCGGGAGTTCGTCGACCTGCGGCGGTGATAGCGGCGGTCCCCTGTTTGCCCGAACCAGCGACGGTTTTCGTCTGGTGGGCCTGACCAGCTTCGGTGATTACTTCTGCCGTGGCAACCTGCCCTCGGTCGACACCAGAGTCTCGGGCGATGCGATCAGATCGTGGGTGAGGCAGAAGACGATCGAACTCTCGGGGGTCAACCCGGTCGGCACCGAAGGCGAGCCGGGTCCGAAGCCCGACTACTGTCGGGTCCCGAACCTCTTCCGGCGCTCGAAGTCCTCGGCCAGAGTCGCTCTTGGTCGAGCCGGTTGCACGCTGGGCCGGGTCGAGAAGGTGAACAGGAGGGGCTACGGCAGCAACAGGGTCGTGGGTGCGTTCCTGCCTGGAGACTGGCTGGCGCCGGTCGGATTCCCCGTCAGAGTCGCGATCACCCGGTAGATCACCCGGGCCGATAGCGAGTTCGCTCGCCGCGACGGCGAGGTCGAGCTACTCGACGCCGGTGTCCAGCAGGGATCTCGCGAGAAGGATCGCCCCGGTCGCAACTCCGGCAAGCAGCATCGAGATCCCGAGGTACATGAGCACGCCGCCGTCGAGGCCCACTCCCAGCAACGCACCGATCGTGAGCAGCAGGACGGCGGTGGCGATCGCACCCCGTCCCGGTCGAGAGATCGGATTGATGCCGGTGCTCGGCGCGGAGAGAATGCCCTTGGCCTTGTCCGGATCGGTGTCGAACCGACCCCCCAGAACGAGGCCATAGAGGAGGACGATCGAGGGGACCAGCACGAGCAGCCCGACCGCGATCGCGAACAACAGGGCGATGATGACGTTGTCGGGGGCGGCCGCCTCATCGACGGTCAACCCCGGAAGGATCTCGGGGGACTGAGCCAGGCCCCACCCTGCCACGACCGCGACGGTTGCGAGGGCGCCGGCTACGCGGGCGGCCGAGTACTTCCGCGTCCACAGCAGGACGATCGCCGCCAGGCCGGCGACGCCGGAGATGATCACGGCGATCAGGCCGGATCCCGAGACGAGTCCGTCATAGATGGAGCGATCGTCTCCGGCCATCACTCCGAGTCCGGCCATGGCAAGGACTCCAGACACCACCCCGGCTCCAATCGCCCTGACCCGGAACGCCTCGGCAAGGTCCTCCTTCCCGGACCGCCGGGCGTCGGCCGCGAGGTAGATCGCGGCCAGATAGGCGCAGAATGCCACCGCGAGGATCCCGATCGTTATCGAGACCGGGTTCACCCAACTGGTGATCAGGTTGCCGGCCGCATTTCCGACTGGGACCCGGCCATCGGCGATCGCCCCGATCACGGTGCCGAGCATGAAGGGTGTGAGTAGCGAGGAGACGGCCGAAACCCAGCCGACTGCGGTTCGGTCGGCGACCCCTCCCACCACATATGCGGTGGCTCTCATCAGGATCCCGATCGCTGCCAGGAGCAGCGGTATCCAGAGCGTGGAGAAGATCGAGCCGAAGACCTCCGGGTAGGCCGTCCAGCAGACCACCAGAGCAAAGATCAGCCAGACGTGGTTGGCCTCCCAGACCGGCGCCATCGAGCGGTGCGTCTGCTCCCTGATCTCTTCGGCCTTGTCGCCTCGTGCGGTCAGCGCCCAGAAGGGTGCGCCGAAGTCGGCCCCGGCCAGGACGATGTAGGCCGCGATGCCGACCAGAATCAGGATCGCCGGTACGTCAGCCAGCAACCGGGGTCTCCTTTCCGTCGGAGACGACCTCGTCAATGATTCCGGGACTGAGCGGCTTTCGGGCGATCTTCGCCAGCACCCAGATGGTTGCCGCGATCAGGATCGAGTAGACGATCGCCAGCGCGGCAAAGCCGAAGACGATCCCGTCGGCACCGGTGACCGCGGCCTCGGTCCTCAGGATTTCGTAGACGACCCAGGGCTGCCGGCCTACCTCTGTGACGACCCAGCCCGAAATCGTGGCGATCAGAGCTGCCGGTCCGGCGATCACTACGCCGCGATAGAACCACTTCGACCGGGGGACCTGCCTCTTTCTGAACCAGGAGAGGAAGAACCAGACCGACAGCAGGACCATGAAGGTTCCGATGCCGACCATCGTCTGAAAAGCGATCCTCACGACGTTGATCGGGGGGCGGTCCTCAGGCGGGACCGTCTCGAGGCCCTGGACCCGGGCGTTCGGGTCGTGGTAGGCCAGCAGGGAAAGCATCTTCGGGATCTCGATCCCGTATTCGATCTTGTTGTCCTTCGTGTACCAGCCGCCGATCGTTTCGGGAGCACCATCGGTGGTCTTGTAGAGACCCTCCATCGCGGCCAGCTTGATCGGCTGGTTTTCGGCGACGCTCTTCGCCGACCAGTCACCGATCACGAGCTGGACCGGGGCCGCCACGACGGCCACGGCGAGCGGAACGAGCATCGCCGTCCGGACGTATTTGTCCCGCCTGCCCTTGAGCCAAAGGAAGGCGTAGGCGCCCGCCATCAGGAAACCGACCGCGATGTAGGCGGCCACGTACATGTGGGTCAGCTGTGGCCAGAGGTTCGCGTTGCCGAAAAGCGCCTCCCAGGGCCTGACGTCCGTCACCTCGTTGCCGACCATGTCGAACCCGCCAGGATTGTTCATCCAGGCGTTGACGGCGATCACCATCAGGGAGCCCGTTATCCCGGCGGCGATGACGGGCACGCCAGTGAGCAGATGGAGACGGGGCGACATCCGGTCCCAGCCGTAGACGTAGATCGCGATGAAGATCGCCTCGATGAAGAAGGAGAAACCTTCCAGGCCGAAGGCGAGCCCGAAGACGTCGCCGAAGTTGGACATGAAGCCGGGCCAGAGGATCCCGAGCTCGAAGCTGAGCAGGGTTCCGGTCACCACTCCTGCCGCGAACAGGGTGATCATGACCTTGGACCACCGACGGGCTATCTCGGTGTAGTGAGGCTGCCCCGTCTTCTGGCCGAGCCACTCCATGAAGATGACCAGAGCCGGGAAGGCCACACCGAAACAGACGAAAGGGATGTGCATCGCGAACGAGAGCGCCTGCATCTGGCGGGCCTCGAGCAGGTAGGCCTGATCCACGGCCGGAAAGGCCGCTCCGATCGTCGTAAGGATCTCAGTCACTGGTTCCGCCCTCGATGGGATCGAAATCTAGCGGAGCCAGAGGTCACCCGATCGAGACCATCCGTTCGATCGGGA
>CAJAIJ010000033.1 GCA_903939845.1 uncultured Solirubrobacterales bacterium | reverse complement strand
GACCCAGAACAAGGCAGTCGCGATGCAGATGCTCAAGGCCAAGCTGATCGAACTGGAGGAGCGCAAGAGGGCCGAAGAGGTGAACGCCGAGCGCGGCGAGGTCAAGGACGTCGCATGGGGTTCGCAGATCAGGAGCTACGTGCTTCATCCCTACACGATGGTCAAGGACCATCGGACCGAGTACGAGGTGGGCGACGCCCAGCGGGTGCTGGACGGCGACATCGACGGCTTCATCCGGGAATACCTGAACCGGACGGCCTAGGCTCCCGGGATGGACGAGCTGCCCAAGGGAACGATCGAGCTGATCGGTCTGGCGCTGAGCGAGGACCTCGGCCCGGGAGATGTCACCTCTGCCGCGACCGTGCCGGATGATGCCGACGCATCGGCCCGGATTCTCCTCAAGGAACCCGGCGTGGTCTTCGGTCTCGAGGTCGTACGTGAGGTCTTCAGGCAGGTCGGCGTAGATCGCGTCGAACCGGAAGTGACGGAGGGAGTCTGGATCGAGGAAGTGCCGGGCGAGGTCGCCGTGATCACCGGTCCGGCCCGAGCCGTCCTGGCGGGGGAGAGGGTTGCGCTCAACTTCCTCGGTCATCTTTCCGGCATAGCCACCCTGGCTGCCCGGTTCGTACGTGAACTGGAAGGAACGGGGACCCGGGTCCTCGACACCCGGAAGACGACTCCGGGCATGAGGCTGCTGGAGAAGGCAGCGGTCGCTGCCGGCGGCGGCGAGAACCACAGGACCGGTCTTTTCGACGCGGTCCTGGCAAAGGAGAACCACATCGCCCTGGCCGGAGGAATTGCGGCGACGGTGGCTGCCTGTCGGGCCGAAGCGCCCGACCTTCCGATCGAGGTAGAGGCCGAGACGGTCCAGCAGGTCGGCGAGGCGATCGAAGCCGGTGTCGATCGGATCCTGCTCGACAACATGGACCTGGAAGGACTTGGTGAGTCGGTCGCCCTGCGGGACCGGGCTGGAGGCCCTGATCCAACCCTGGAGGCCTCGGGCGGGATAACGCTCGAGAACGCACGCGCCATTGCCGGAACCGGGGTCGATTTCATCTCAGTCGGAGCGCTGACGCATTCCGCGCCCAACCTGGACTTCAGCCTTCTGGTCGAGGTCGACCGAGGTTGACCCCGGGGATTACCGTTTCACTTCCGGGAAACAGATCGACCCCCCGTTAGGGGTAGCCTCGCTCGTTCCGTGCGTCGAGCAGATCGATCGAGCCCGCAATGAGTGACGCCGTTCAGGTCGAAGGGACCCCTGCCCGAAAGCCACTCGGCGAGGCTCTGGACGGAGCAAAGTTCGGATCCCTCCACAGGAAGTTCTGGCTCCTTGCCGCGCTGGGGATCATGCTCGACGGGTTCGACTTCTTCATCATCGGAGTCGCCAACCCCCTGATAGCGAAGGACTTCGGGGCATCGGCCGCCCAGACCGGAATCGTTTCGGCTGCCGCGATTCTCGGCGCAGTCGTGGGGGCCGGTCTGCTCGGCCCGCTCGGCGACAAGATCGGCCGCCGTCGGATCTTCAAGTTCGACCTGATCATGTTCGTCGTCTTCTCGGTGCTCTGCATCTTTGCCTGTGACATCTGGTCCCTGGTCGCATTCCGGTTCATGCTCGGAGTTGCGATCGGCCTCGACTACCCGATCGCTGCCAGCTACCTGGCCGAAATCCTCCCCAGCAAGGGCCGAGGTCGGTGGCTGGTTGGGGGCTTCGCGATGCAGGCCGTCGGCATCCTCCTTGGTGCGGTGGTGGGCGTGGTCGTCCTCAACCTCCTTCCCGAGGTCGATTCCTGGCGCTGGATGCTCGGATTCGGCGTCGTCCCGGCCCTGGTGATCATCTACCTCCGGCGCAAGGTTCCAGAGAGTCCGAGGTGGCTGGCACAGAACGGTAAGGAGGAAGAGGCGATCGAGGTGGCCGAGCAACTCTCGGGGGTGCCGGTAGAGGTGACCGAGACCGATCGCAGGAGGAGCGCCCCCGTGCCGGAGGGGCTCAAGGCATTCATCCAGCCCCAGCTCTTCAGGAAGGACATGAGACGCCGGACGATCTTCACGGCCGTGCCGTGGTTCCTGATGGACATAGCGACCTACGGCGTCGGGATCTTCACACCCACCCTCATAGCCGCGATCGCAGTCACCAGCGCCGACACGAGCTTCATCACCGACGACATCGTCTCGACCGAAGCCACCGCCCTGCTCGACATCTTCCTGCCGATCGGGTTCCTGATCGCGATCATCATGGTCGACCGGGTGGGAAGAGTCAGACTTCAGGTCACCGGCTTCGCGGCGATGACCGTTGCGCTGGTGATCCTCGGCCTGGCCGAGGGCCTCCCCGGTGGAGGGGAGGAACACATTCCGATGGTCGCGATCGGCTTCGCCCTGTTCAACCTGATGATGAACGCCGGCCCCAATGCCACCACCTTCGCCCTTCCGGCCGAAGTCTTCCCGTCTGACGTCAGGGCGGCAGGTCACGGGTTTGCAGCTGCCTGCGCCAAGCTCGGTGCGGCAATCGGGGTCTTCTTCTTCCCGATACTTCTGGACTCGGTCGGTCCAGAGGCACTGTTGTTCGGGGTGGCCGGCTGCACCGTCCTCGGCCTGTTGGTCACCGTGGCCTTCCGCATCGAGCCGATGGGTCGCTCGCTCGACGAGGTGTCGGGTCAGGAGGCGGCGGCGCTGGCACCGAGGGTCGCACCGCCATGAGGCCAACATCCACGCAGGGACAGGCCAGGGCGTAAAGTAGATGAATGGCTCCGCAGGAACTCCCCGTCATCCAGCCCGGAATGCCGGCACCGCTCGATCCGGTCGAGATCGAGGAGCTGAGCGCCGAAATCGGGCAGCTCGCGAAGGAGCGAAACGCCGTCATCCTCGCCCATAACTACGAGGTTCCCGAGGTTCAGGACGCCGCCGACTATGTCGGAGACTCGCTCGGACTTTCACGGCAGGCTGCGGCGACCGAGGCCGAACTCGTGGTCTTCTGCGGTGTCCACTTCATGGCCGAGACGGCTTCGATCCTCTCGCCTGGGAAGACGATCCTGATTCCGGACCTCGACGCAGGCTGCTCCCTGGCCGACTCGATCGACGCCGACCAGCTGAGGGAGTGGAAGGCCAAGCACCCGGGGGCGGTAGTCGTGATGTACGTCAATACGTCGGCCGAGGTAAAGGCCGAGACCGATTACTGCTGCACCTCGTCCAACGCCGTCGAAGTCGTCAACCACATCTGGAACGAGCACGGCGAGGAGACGGAGATCCTGTTCGGTCCGGACATGTGGCTCGGCGCTTTCGTCGCCGAGGCGACCGGGCTCAAGGACGACCCGGCGAAGAGGGACCGCTTCCACATCTGGGACGGCGAGTGTCATGTCCATGCCGGGATCAGGCCGTCAGACATCGAGAAGACCAGGGCCGAGCACCCGAACGCCGAGTTCCTGATCCATCCCGAGTGCGGCTGTGCCACCCAGGCCATGGAGTACGTGTCCTCCGGCGACATCGATCCCGAAGGGGTGCACATGCTCTCGACCTCGGGGATGATCGAGCACGTCAAGGCCAATCCGGAAGGCGAGTACATCGTCGCGACCGAGAACGGGATGCTCTATCCGATGGCCCAGGCAGCTCCCGAGGCGAAGCTGATCGAGGCCAACCGGATGGCTTTCTGCAAGTACATGAAGATGATCACCCTCCCCAAACTCCGGGACTCGCTTCTCGACACCAAGTTCGAGGTCAAGGTCGACGGGGATCTCGCCGCAAGGGCGAGGGTCCCGATCGAACGGATGGTCTCGATCGGGTGACCTCTGGCTCCGCTAGATTTCGATCCCATCGAGGGCGGAACCAGTGACTGAGATCCTTACGACGATCGGAGCGGCCTTTCCGGCCGTAGATCAGGCCTACCTGCTCGAGGCCCGCCAGATGCAGGCGCTCTCGTTCGCGATGCACAT
>CAJAIJ010000032.1 GCA_903939845.1 uncultured Solirubrobacterales bacterium | reverse complement strand
TCGAACGCCAGGTCCAGGAGTTCCTGCTTCCTCATGCTCATTCTGGCCGACTCGAAGAAGGTCCAGGCCAGGACTCCCAGGATCAGGAAGGTCCCTTCCACCATCATGATCACGCCGGCGATGCTCTGGTCGGCAACGGCGCTGAGCCCCCACTTGGCCTGCCCAGCCGCGTAGTTCTCGTAGATCGTCACCTGACTCCACATCAGCACGTTCCCGAGGATGGCGGCCCCGAATCTGACCACGACCGTGTAGACGATCCTGGCGCCGGGTCCGAACCATGACGGGGTCGGGAGAGGACCGAACACGGGCATCCACATCAGGACACCGAACCCGAGGAACATGGCGTGCTCCAGACCGTGGATCAGCGCCCCTCCGTAAGCGGCATCGTAGAAAGTCGGGATGTGCCAGATGTAGAGGTTGAGGATCCAGAGCGGGAAGGCGATGAAGGGGTTGGCAAGGACCTGGAGCCGGCCGATGTAGGGAAGCGCCAATACGGGCTGCAGGATCGATCGGGTGAACCCGAGCACGATCAGGAGGCTCGCGATGTCGCCGATGATCAGGTGCTCGATCATGTGCGCGATCACGAGCTCCTCGGCCAGGTAACCCCAGGGGTTGAAAAGGACGAACGAGGCCAGCAGGAGACCCGAGCCGAAACAGACCTGCCTCCAGACCGGGACGGGGCGGCCGTCCCAGGAGAGCTTCATCGCGCGATTCCAGTAGAGGAAGACCGCCGCGGTGAGCGGGATCGTTTCCAGTATCGCTACGAGGGTCGGGCTCATCGGTCAGTTGGAGTCAGGAGGGGCTTCCTTCTACCGATCAGGGTACCGCCACGGGCCTTCCGACAGGTGGAGCCGAGCCGGCGATCCCGGCCGGTGCTAGTTTCCGATACGACCCAAAAACCGTCTCCGACCGCTCCGAAGCCGGACTGGACGGGCAACGAACGGAGGAATTCCAATGAGCGAAGGCATCCTCGGAAATGCGACCACTGAACAGCGCGAAGGGATCGTCGCGATGCTCACCAAGGCCTACTGGATGGAGATCGAGACCGTGATGAGCTACATCGCGAACTCGATCAACCCCGACGGCGTGCGCGCCCAGGAGGTCATGGCCTCGCTCGAAAAGGACATTCAGGAGGAGCTCGGACATGCCCAGCTCTTCGCCCGGCGGATCAAGGAGCTCTACGGAGTCGTCCCGGGTTCGATGGATTTCAAGGCCGAGCAGAGCTACCTCCAGCCGGGTGACGATGCGGCCGACATCGTCCCGGTGATCAAGGGCGTAATCGAGGCCGAGGCCGGGGCGATCGCGTATTACACGGAGGTCATCAAGGCCACCGACGGGGTCGATCCGGTCACTCAGGACATGATCATCACGATCCTTGCCGACGAGCAAGGGCACCTCAGGCTGTTCGAGGGCTACCTGAAGGAATACGAGGCCGAAGGCAGGGCCTGACCCTCGGGCGGTCATCGCTTCCGAACGGGCACACCGAACCTCACCTGCGATGACCGACTCGCTCGAATCCGGAGACTCCGCAGCCATTCGGGACCGGCTCCAGGCCGTCCAGGAGCGGATCACCGCTGCTACCTCGGCAGCGGGGCGTGAGCCGGGATCGGTCCGGCTGCTGCTCGCGACGAAGACCGTCCCACCGGAGCGAATCAGGGTCGCGATCGAAGCCGGAGCCAGCCTCGTAGGGGAAAACCGGGTCCAGGAGGTCAGGCCGAAGTACGAAGCCCTTGCGGACCTCGACTACGAACGCCACTTCATCGGTCACCTCCAGTCGAACAAGATCAATGCACTGGTCCCTTACGTCAGCTGCATCCAGTCGCTCGATCGGCTGTCGCTCGCCAACAAGCTCCAGGCCCGACTCGAACGGGAGGGGGAAACCCGGGAGGTACTGATCCAGGTCAACACCTCGGGCGAAGAGAGCAAGTTCGGGATCGAGCCCGGGGACGCGGTCGATTTCGCACGGGAAGTGGCCAGCCGTGATGCCCTCGTAGTGACGGGCCTGATGACGATCGGCCTCTTCTCCGACGACCCCGAGGTGACGCGCCCGAGTCTCGCCACCCTGAGGGAGACCGCCGAGGCCATCCGTCAAGCCTCGATCGACGGCATCGAGATGAGGGAGCTGTCGATGGGGATGAGTGGTGACCTCGACGTTGCGATCGAGGAGGGATCCACGATCGTCAGGGTCGGTTCAGCCGTGTTCGGCGAACGCCAGACATCCTGACCCTTCGACGGCCTGAAACGATCAGACGGCCGGGCGCCGGGTTGCGTCCCTCACTTCACCGATCAGCTCTTCCAGCACGTCTTCGAGTGCCACGACCCCGATCGTCCGGCGTTCGTCATCGATGACCCGGGCGAGGTGAGCCTCTACCGACTGCATCGTTTCGAGCACCGACCTGAGGCGATCCCTCGACCGGACCGTGGGCAATGGACGAACCCACGACTGCGCGATCGGCCGGTTGCGATGGACGTCCTCGAACTCGAGAGCATCCTTGAGGTGGAGATAACCGATCATCTGGCCGTCACGGACTACCGGGAACCGGGAAAAGCCGGTTCGGGCAGAGAGCCGCTCGACCTCTGCAGGGGTTACGGCCTCCGGGACGGTCTCGATCGACTCGATCGGCAGCACTACGGAGCGAACGTCTCTCTCCTCGAACTCCAGCGCTCCCGAAAGCAGGCGAACTTCGTGGACGTCGAGCTTTCCCTCGCGACGGGACTGTTCGACCAGGCCGGAGACTTCGTCACGGGTGAAGGCGCTCGCGACTTCATCACGAGGCTCGACTCCGAGCAGGCGGAGGATCCCGTTGGCACCGGCGTTGAGCAGGGCTATCAGGGGGTAGATCAAGACCGAGTAGATGCGGAGCGGGATCGCGAGGGCGAGGGCCGACCGGTCGGGCCGGGCGAGAGCGATGTTCTTGGGGACCATCTCGCCGATCACGACGTGCAGGGAGGCCACGATCGCGAGCGAGATGATGAAGGCCAGCGTGTAGGAGAGGGAATCGGGAACCTGGATATCTCCGAGCAGTCCCTCGAGGGCCGAAGCGAGCGCAGGCTTGGCCAGAGCACCGAGGCCCAGGGTGCAGAGGGTGATTCCCAACTGGCACCCGGCAAGCATCAGCGAAACGTTCTCCATCGCCCGCAGCGTCACTATTGCCACCCGGCTGCCTGACTCTGCCTTCGGTTCGATCTCGGACCGACGGGCCGAGATGATCGCGAACTCGGCACCGACGAAGAAGGCATTCAGACCGAGCAGCAGGATCGAACCGACTATTGCCACCGCGGCACTCATGGCAGCAACAGCTCCCCGGTCTCCATCTCGTCTTCGATCAACCTCATCCTGACCCGGTCGACACGGAGACCGTCCATTCCGATGACGGCCAGACCGACCTGGAGAGTCTCGCCCTCGGGCCCCCGGGCCTCCACCCGAACCGTGTCTCCCTGTCCCGGAACCCGGCCGAGACGCATGGCGATCAGGCCGGCGACCGTCTCGTACTCGGTGTCTTCGGGCAGCTGCACGTCCGTTGCCTCGAAGATCTCATCCGGCCTGAGGAGTCCCGACAGGCGCCAGGAACCCGGTCCGCTGGGGACCAGTGGCTCCTCCCTGGGGTCATGTTCATCGCGCACCTCGCCGACGATCTCCTCGATCAGATCCTCGAGCGTCACGATTCCATCGAAGCTGCCGAACTCGTCGACCACCACGGCGATCTGGAGTCCGACCTTCCTGAGCTCGGTCAGGAGCGGATCGAGCTCCATGCTCGACGGGACGAGGACCGGCTTGGCCATGACCTCCCTTATCGGAACCTCTGAGCGGTCCTCCCAGGGAACCGCGACGGCGTGCTTCACATGGACGATCCCCTCGACCCTTTCACTGCCTTCCTCGACCACCGGGAACCTCGAGCGACCCGAGTTCTTCGCTGCCTCGATCACGTCGACGACCGGTTGATCGGGAGCCAGGGCCGACACCCTCACCCTCGGGGTCATGACATCGTCGGCATGTCTCTCGCCGAACTCGATCGACTTTTCGAGGAGCTCCGCGGTCGGAAGCTCGAGAGTGCCCTGCTGTGCCGACCTCCTGGCAAGGGAAACGAGTTCCTCGGCCGAGCGGGCCGAAGCCAGTTCCTCCTGTGGTTCGATGCCGAGGCGGAGCAGGATCAAGTTGGCCGACGCATTGGACGCCCTGATCAAGGGACCGAAAGCGATCGTGAAGCCCCGCTGGAACCCCTGCACCTTCCTCGAGGTGCCGAGGGGATGCGTTATCGCGAGGTTCTTCGGGACGAGCTCTCCGAAGATCATCGTGACGACATTGGCCAGAATGAATCCGATCGCGAGAGCCACGCCCGCGACGGCGCCCTCCGAAACCCCGAGCGATCCGAGCGGTCCCTCGAGCAGGGCGGCGAGGGATGGCTCTGCGAGGAACCCGATCCCGAGATTGGTCAGGGTGATGCCGACCTGAGATGCAGAGAGCTGGGTGGAGAGGCTTCGGAGTGCCTTCTGAACCCCCTGGGCCGGCCGGTCACCCGCCTCGGCCTCCCTGTCCACGGTAGGCCGATCGACGGTCACGAAGGCGAATTCGGCCGCGACGAAAATGCCGCAGAGCAAAACGAGGAGCAGCGCGATCGCGAGCAGGACCAGTTCGATCATCTGGAGGGCGCCTTCCGGAGCGAAGCCAAAAGGCGCCCGGTACTAGAGCCGGGCTCGTCGTCCATCGTCCATAGGGGGATGGTTCATCTGAATGGGACTCTACCCGTAGGGGACGATGGTGCGGGCGGCCCGATGAAAGAATCGGTCGATGGCTACCGAACCGAGTTCCGATTCCGACCTACGCATCGTCGAGGCTCTGGAGGAATACCAGCGCAGTTCGCTCGACGTACTCCGGGACAACCGGGGCAACCCGGAGGCCGCGGTCAAGGGTCTGGTCGACCTGCACATCGAGTGGACCGCGGGTGACCCCGACCTCGCCCGCCTGGTTGCGGCTGGACGCCATGGCGCCATGGCCGGGCCGCTCGGCCCGAGACTGCAGGAGTCGAATGGGCGCTGGATGGGGGAGCTCAGGGAGTGGCTCGACCACGAGAGGGAATCAAGCCAGCTGCCCTGCGGTTCTCTCGCGATCCTTCATGCCGTCGTATTCGCCCCCACCCAGGAGATTTCGAAGCTCTGGCTCGCCGGCCTCCTGCCGCGGGGTCTCGAGGACTATCGCCGCCCGCTGGCCGATGCGGCCTGGGCCGGGATCACGGCTTCGGGCCGCTGACCTCTCTTCACTCGCAGCCGTGGGTCTCGAGACTCTTGACTGCCGGCCGGGACGTCATTCCGTGGACGAGGATCGAGACGCCGACGCAGGCGATGATCGTCCAGTAGATCGTCGAGGCCTCCTCGAGCGAGAGGACTCCGGCCCCGATGCCGACGGCCGCGTAGTAGAACGATCCGACACCCCGGATCCCGAACCAGCCGATGAAGGCTCTCTGCCTCATCGGGACGGATGAGCCGATGAAGGACCCGAGCACGGCGAGCGGCCGGATCAGAACTATCAGGACCGGCACGAGGATCCAGCCCCAGAACCCCGGTTGCTCGAGCCCGACGAGGGTGATGGTGCTGCCGAGCAGGACGAGCATTGCCAGCTCGAGGATGTTCTCGACCAGGTCGGAGCCGGTGTGGACCCGGTGATGAGCCTCGTGGTCCCACTCGTAACGACGGAAGGCGAGGCCGCCGGCGAAGGCTGCAAGGAAGCCATAGGCGCTGAAGATCTCGGTCAATCCGTAGATCAGGAGGACGGCGGCGAGGGCGACCCATCCGTCGTATTGGGGATTCAGCAGCCCCTTCGACCTCAGCCAGTCGGATGCATATCCGATCGAGAAACCGCCGACGATCCCGATCGAGACCCCTACCCCAATTGCGTAAAGGACATCGGCCGTGAACCACTCCGCGAACCAGCCGACCCCGGGCTCCCCGGCGATGAAGAGGGCGAGAAGTACGAAGGGGAACGCGAGGCCGTCGTTGAGACCGGCTTCCGAGGTGAGTGCGAAGTGGGACTCGGTGCGGTCGCCCTCCCCCGGCCCGGCCACCTGGACTCCCCGTGCGAGAACCGGGTCGGTCGGCGCGAGGGAGGCTCCGAGCAGCAGCGCCGCCCCGAGTGAAAGGCCCATCAGGGTGTTGGCGAAGAGGGCGACGGCGGCGATAGTGACCGGCATTACCACCCCTATCAGCAGGACGGTGGAGCGCCACCGACGCCAGCCGAGACGACGGTCGATTCTCAGCCCCGCAGCAAAGAGAGCGACGATCACGGCGACTTCGGACAGGCGTTCGATCACCCCGGAATCGGTGATCGGGTCGAGCTGTCCTATATCCAGGAGGTTGAGGCCGATCGCTGCAGCGGCCCCGAGCAACAGGTAGACGGCAGCTGGGGTGACCGACCTTCGGCGATGCCCGGACAGTGCCCAGATCGCAACGAAGAGCGCCAGCCCGATGAAGAAGACCCCGAATGCGTAGCCGTCGAAGAAAGAGAACCCGGGTGAAGCTGCAATCAGGGGGATCTGGTGGAGGGCTCCTTCACTCATTCGGGGGCGATTGTCTCACCATCCGGAACGGGAGCGTAGGTGGGCCTCTTGGCAACACGGCCATCGCCCGATGAACGGCCGGCGATCCTCCGACCGATCCAGGGAGCGAGATAGCGGAAGAACCATTCGGCTTCGTCCATGAATGCCTCCCCCCCGCTCTTGACCGGCACCGGCGGCAAGGGAGTCCGCCACCGCTCATCGACGAGCTCCGGTGCCACCAGAGAAAGCATCCCCTGGGCCATCCGCTCGTGGCCGTCCGGATTCAGGTGGAGTCGATCCGGTCGCCAGATCCGTGAGTCGGCAGTTGCCTTGATCGGTTCGAGGTCCAGCACACGAGTGCCGTTCGACCGGGCGGAGTCCCTTATTCCCTGATTGAAGGCCCGAACCCGATCCTCCATCAGGCCGCCCAGGGGGCCGAGGCCGTCGGGGTCCGGATAGGTGATCGTGATCACCACCGCTCCGGCCTCTATGAAGGCCCTCTCCATCGTGTCGAGGATCCCGATCACCTCGTCGAGGTCGAACCCCGGTCGGATCAGATCATTCATGCCGGCAATCACGCTGACGAGGTCGGGTTCGAGGGCAAGGGCCGGCTCGAGCTGACCTTCGATCACCTGGCCTGCGGTTCGACCACGGATGGCGAGATTGGCGTACAGGAGGTCCGGGTTGCTCTTGGCCAGAGAGGTTGCGAACCTGTCGGCCCAGCCTCGATCCGAGCCGTCGGGGTGCGGGGCGTCCCCGACTCCCTCGGTCTGGCTGTCGCCGATCGCGACGAACCGTCGGAAGGTTTCCCGGTTTCCTTCGTTCACTTCCCCGCGTGAACCCGGGTTCCGTGTTCATCCATCGCGACGTCCAGCTCGCCTGCCATCGCCGCGCGAAGCGGTTCGTCGGCCGGATCGATCACGGCCCCGGTCGAGACGTCGACCAGGTTCCTGATCTGAAGAGGGTCGCGACCGAGGTTGTAGAGCTCGTACTCCCGGTTGCCGGGATCCCCGGGGTCGTAATAGACCGCGTACATCGCATCCTCGGACCTCACGGCCCTGATCCTGTTCGGCTGCGGAGCTACATTCGTATAGGCGGTACCGGACTGGTGGTCGTCGTAGGTGAAATGGGCCGGAGCCGATCCTTCGTCGGCCCTTCCGCCCGAAGAGAACAGGGAGTCGAACCCGCTCGCCGAGTGGGCTGCTTCCCGGGCAAGCTCACCGGTCAGATCCCGACCCGTGATGCCGTCGCCGGCCGTATCGATGCCGGCGATCGAGGCCAGGGTCGGGAGCACATCGCAGAGGGTCGCGGGACGGCTCGATTCGGCCGGTCCGGGGAAGAGCTGCGGGTTCGAGAAGACGAGTGGGACTCTGATCGTCTCGTCATAGGCGTTGAATGTCTTCTGTCTGAGGCCGCCGTGGGCCATGCCCATCTCGCCGTGATCGGAGGTCCTGACCACCAGGGTCTTCGACCTGAGCGATCCGGGATCTTCGGGGTCCCCCAACGCCTCGACTATGCGACCGACCTTCTCGTCGACGAGTCGCTGCAGATGGGCATAGAACCGGCAGTAGTCGAGCATCTCCTCCTCACCGGTAACCGGACCGAGAAAGCTCGTCTGGCCGAAGCGCTGAACGACATGGACCTTCGGCTTCCCCTTGAGGTTCTCCCTGGCCGTCGCCGGCAGGTCGACCTCGCCGAGATCGGCCCAATCTCCGGGCCCGTAACCGCCCTCCGAATAGGACGAGGGGTATGCGAGGACATCGTGGGGGTTGACCATGGAGGCAATCAGGGCCCAGGGCTCGGGCGGAGGGTCGGCCAGGAAATCCTCCACCTGACGGCAGAAATCCTCGTCGTATCCCTCCTTCGAGCGCCCCGCGAACGATCCACCACCGAAGTGGGACGGCTCGATGTTCTCCCCGGCGTCCGGAGGCACCCAGCCCTCGAGGCCGAACTCCGATGCCAGACGCATGGCGTCTGCTTCGCTCCAGCCGTCGCCGTCCACCGGCTGGGTGAGGTGCCACTTGCCCTTGATGACGGTTCGGTAGCCGGCCCTGCCGAGGATCGTGGCGATGTTGGGCGTGGTCGGGTCGAGTTCCCGCTCATCCGGCCCGGCATCGGGACGCCGGGTGGCAGACCGGAAGATGACCTTGACCGCCTCGAGCAATCCGATCTCCCCCCTCAGGACTGCAGCGATTGCCAGCCTGAGCGAAGCCGGACCGTTTTCCGGCTTGATCTGCGCTCCACCCTGCGTGAGGGTGAGCTCGACCCCGTGGCGGGATGGCCAGCGCCCGGTGAGCAGCGAGGCCCGGCTCGGCGAGCACATCGCGCTGGCGCAGGTCGCGTTCCGGAAGGTGATGCCGGTCCTGGCCAACTCGGCATCTGCAGGCGTCAACCGCTCGGCCCAGCCCGGCTCCGCGGGCCAGTGCATGGGAACCCGTTGCTGATCGGTGATCAGCAGAAGCAGGTTGGGCGGCCCCCCTCTATCCCCGTCCGAACCCTGACCGGGTTCGGACTCCGGGTTCACTTCTTCTTCCTGCAACCCGACCGCTCGAACTGTTTCTTGCTCATGTGGGAGCCCTTGGGGTAGTAGGCACCCATCGTCTTCATCGCATCGGCCGAAAACGGCGTTTCGACGTCCCA
Organism: uncultured Solirubrobacterales bacterium; assembly: GCA_903939845.1. GTDB lineage: Bacteria > Actinomycetota > Thermoleophilia > Solirubrobacterales > 70-9 > 67-14. The sequence goes on along the minus strand of CAJAIJ010000032.1, from coordinate 114,959 downwards.
GCTCGACTGTTTGAATCGTGACGACGGAAGCACGTTCCTGGTCAGCAGCTGCCCTACGTTGGGCCGTCCTGCACCATCGCCCGCCGGGTCGGCTGGCATCCACCACACCCCGCAACGAACCACGGCATTCGCGGGACGGTTCTCGGGACGGGAGATCGCGATCGTGTACTGGCGCCCATCCCGACCCCTCAGCGGCAACTGCTCATCGAATACGCACCGGTGGGTCTTCGTGGTCACCAGAGACTGAACGATGCACATGTCCCATGCCACCAGCTGTCCACTCGTCATCTTCTTCTCGCCGCTCAGAGTGCGAGGCGTGGTCGGGAGCGTGCCCTTCAGTACGACGACCTGGCCGAAGTCGAAGCTGAAGGCGCCGGTCATGTAACGGGCGTCGCTGTTGTCGTACTGGGTGCCCTCGTATTCAGGGTTCAAGGCCCAGGCCGTCTCCAGCTCCTCAGGGGTCAGGTACCTGGCCAGCGAGGTCGGGAGGTTGAAGTACTTGCCGAACCTGACCGTCGGCGACGCCGGGTTGGTCGCGGTCTCGGTCGGCCCCTTGCCCTGAATCAGGTTGGAGTAGACCCCCTGGGGAAGAAGGGTGTTGGTGTAGTCGTGAATCGAGTTCATCTCGTCGCAGAGCGCCTGCCCGGTCAGGACCGTTCCGTCCTGAAGCCTCAGTGACGGCGTCGGGAGTCCGGTTCCCCCGGCCCCGTCCCGACCCTTGTCGGGGATGTACACGCGGTAGAGGATGTCCTGGTGAGCCCCGTCGACGGGGGCCGCGTAGAGAGTGTTGGGGGCGGCGACGGCAGGCCTTTCCTCGCCGATCACGGTGACCGTGTAGCTGCGGTTCTTCGCCCGACGGTCCTTCCCGGGAATGCCCGGATTGATCGAACCTGCGTCAGGCCTGATCTGCCGGTCACTGAGCGAGCCGGTCGAGACCCCGTCATCGGTGTAGGCGTTGAGCGACGAGTAGCGGGCGTGCGGAAATCTGCCCTTCAACGTGAGCACCGCCCCGGGCGGGGTGATGAACTTGGCCCCCCAATAGGTGATTTCGGTGCCGGGGTAAGCGACGTTGGTCTTCGGGTTCGAACTGGTGAAGGCACCGGTCCAGAAGCAGGAGGCCACCGGCAGGTCGTTCGGGTTGTAGCCGGTCGGAGTGCCTCCGTTTCCTGCCGAGCGGCCGGGCATAGCGACGAACCCGACCAGCAGGAAGAGCGCGGTCGCAAGGACCAGAGCCGTTCCAACGCGTAGCTTCGAGTCGATTTCCCGATGGGTAGAGGTCATCATCTCTCCTGTTCAACCCCGGAAACTGAAGAAGGTTTCTCCCGCCCCGGAGACCGCAAAGCTAGCAGAGCATCGCGCGGCCGCCCGAAGGTGCCTCAAAGCACGACGATGCCTACCACTCCGAAGTAGACCAGGATCGAGAGCAGGTCCTGAAGCAGGGTCGCCAGAGGGCCAGATCCGAAGGCGGGATCCAGGCCCAGGCGCTTGAACAGCGAGGGCAGTGCCATCGCGATGAAGGTCGAGGCGAGACCGCTGACGACGAGGGCGAGGGCGACGGCAAGGGCCACCCCGGTGTCCCCCCAACCGAGCACGGCGAAGACGAAGAAGACCGCTCCGATCAGCACCCCGACCATGGCCCCGGTCAAAGCCTCCCGCCAGAAGATGTCCCTGGTCCGCACCCCGACGGCGAAGGCCCTGATCAGAACCGTCTGGGTCTGGGACCCGACCGCACCGGCCATGTAGACGATCGCCGGGACAAAGAGCGCGAGCAGGACGTTGGCCTCGAGATCCTCCTCGAAGGCGCTCATCAGGACTGCAGAGAGCATCGCCCCGAGGAGACCGACCAGGAGCCAGGGGACCCGATGCCAGAGCCTTCTGAGGACCGGTTCACTGGCAGCCGTCCTGGCCTCCCTCGATCCGGCCATGTAACCACCGATCCTGGCCATGTCCTCTTCGTGCTCGGCAAGCATCACCGGAAGCATCTGATCGGCGAAGACGAGGCCGGCGAACCCTCCGCCGGGTCCGACCACGACCAGACAGCCGTCACCCGATTCGACGAGGGAATGGGCCGCGACCTCTTCGTCGGTATCGAATGTGACGACCGGGAAGTCCTCATTCATCATGGAGCCGAGAGCCGCCTCGGGATCGGCCGTGAGCAGCGACTCGATCGAGACCAGACCGACCGGCCGCTGGTGTTCGAGAACGACAATCTCCCGGACCTCTTCCAGTTCGTGGCGCCTGAGCGCCTCCAGGGTCGACCCGGCCGAATCTCTCCCGGTCCCGATGGGGACCGCGACGGTGGCGTGACCGATGACCGAACCGAGAGTCTTCGGGGCATTGGCAGACTCTGACGGCTCGGTATCTCGATCGGTCGAGCTCATGTCAGATCGATGACGTCGACGACCATTGCCAGGACTACGGCCCCGTGAAGGGTCCAGAGCCAGGTCCGGATCAGACTCGCCCGCTGCAGCCGCGCATGGAGGTCCGGGCCGAGCCCTTCCCGGCCGATCGCCGAATGGGCTGGAACGGCCAGGATCAGGGTGACTGCCCAGATCGCGATCGCCAGGGCCGCCCCGACCGTCGCGAGCGCAGCGAGACCGTCAGGAGGATTCAGTGCCAGGGCCACGGAGGACGCCAGCTCGATCAGCATCGGAGCGGCCACCACCCAGGTGGTGCGAGCCGAGTGTTCTTCGTGGTAGGCCGGGAAGGAATCCTGGCCGACGCGGGAGAAGAGCGGATAGTGGACGACCTGGACGAACCAGGTCAGACCGACCATGAACAGAGTCGAGCCGACGCAGGCGACCAGGACTGCCTCCGTCATTTCACCTGCAGCTCACGGGAGCGGATGTCGTAACGGATCTCCCGCCGACCGTCGATCATCGACTGGACGATCACCCCGACCAGATCGTCCACGTCTTCAGGCTCCGGCATCGCCGGTGGCTCTCCGGCCAGCGCTCGGCCGGCGAACCCCGTCTCCATGTGTCCAGGGCTCACCTCGAGGACCGTGAACTGCCTGCGGACCTCGCGTCGAAGGGCAGAGAGAAATGCTGCCAGAGAGGCCTTGGAGGCGGAGTAGGCAGCCATTCCCGCGGTCGGGAACTCCGCCACGACGGCCGTGATCGCGACGATCGAACCCCCGGGCTCGAGCCTCTTCAGAGACTCCGAGATCAGGTGCATCGGCCCGGTGGCATTGGCCTCGATCAGCCTCGTGAGAACCTCGGGGTCGAGATCGCGAGCTTCACCGAAGGCCACCGCGCCGGTGGCCACTACGACCGCATCGAGACCTCCCAGCCCGGCAACCGCCGCCTCGACGGCGCCGGCGACCGATTCGGGCTCCGAGTAGTCGAGGACGACCGTCTCGGACTGGAGGCGCTCCCCGATCGAGGCCAGCGCCCCGGGATCGCGCCCGGCCAGGAACAGTCGGGCACCGTTTTCGGAAAGGGCCTCGGCGAGCTTGCCGCCGATCACGCCAGTGGCGCCCGCGAGGAGTATTCGACTCCCGGAGATCTCCATCGGTCCATCTTCCCAGATGCCCGAGCCCCCGGATGGGATTCAGGCCCGCGAGGTCTTTCGTATCGCGACCCGGACCGCCCAGATCAGGGTCACCAGGGCGAAGGCCGCCCCCGCTATCAGGGCCTTGGCCAACGGCCAGAGCTCCCAGCCGTCGATCATCAGGGACCTCATCCCTTCGAGCATGTAGGTCGTGGGATTGACCCGGGCGATGGCCTGGATCCAGGGAGCAAGCTGGTCGAAGGGCAGGAACACGGGGGCAAGGAAGAGCAGAGGGAAGAAGATGAAGGTGGCGGACTGGGCCGCCCGGGCGTTGCCGGTCAGAAGCCCGGTCGCAACTGAATAACCGGCGAACCCGAGTCCCCAGAGCAGGGAGAAGAAGAGAAGGGCGAGGAGTCCTAGTGCGCCGGCCGCCGGGTCGGCACCCAGGACCAGCCCGAGGGCGATTATCAGGATCGCCTCGAAAGTCACCTGGATCGCCCCCAAAAGCATCGCCGAGAGGACCATCGCGGTTCGAGACAGCGGCATGCTGAGCTGTCTCCTGAAGTAGCCGGACTCCAGATCCTCGACCAGGGTCAGTCCGGCCGCACCGCCACTGATCGAAGCGAACAGAACGGTGACCGGCAGGACGAAGTTCAGGTAGTTGCCTCCGGTCAGCTGGACGATCGCCGGGGAATCTCCGAATGAGCCGTAGTAGACGATCAGGAAGAAGATCGAGATCCCGAGGTTCGGGAGGATCACGGCGGGCTGCCGGATCGCGTTCCCGAGGAACCGACCGGTAAGCAGCCACACCTGGAGTCCGAATGCGACTCCCTCCTTCCGCGGCGCTGAATCTCCCCCGACCGGATTCGCGTTCACCTGCCCACCCCCTCGCCTCGCGACTCGACGATGTTCAGGAAGACGTCGTCGAGGGTCGGCTGCGAGAGCGAGAGCGAGGAGCTCTCGATCCCGGCTTCCTTGAGCAGGCCGACGACCCTCGCCAGCTCGGCCGGCCCATCCGCCGCCGGAATCCGGACGACCTGGCCCAACCGGTTGGCAGGCGGACCGATCACGGAAACGGCCTCTTCGGCAACACCCTCCTCATCGAAAGCGAGTTCGATCACGTCGGCACCGAGTCCGGCCTTTAGCTCGGCCGGGGTTCCGGTCGAGACGATCTCCCCGTCGGCCATGATCGCGACCCGATCTGCGAGCTGATCGGCCTCCTCCAGATACTGGGTGGTCAACAGGACGGTGACTCCGGACTCTCGAAGGACCCCCACCTCATCCCAGATCGCCCGCCTCGATGCCGGGTCGAGACCGGTGGTCGGTTCGTCGAGGAAGAGGACCCTGGGCCGGTTGACGAGGGCGGCAGCGAGGTCGAGGCGCCGCCTCATTCCGCCCGAATACTCACCGATGCGGCGATCGGCAGCATCACGGAGTCCGACCAGATCGAGCAGCTCGTCCCTCCGGTGGATAGCCGCCTTGCGGTCGAACCCGAACAGCCGGGCATGCAGCTCCAGCAGCCCCCCGCCCTTCTGCATCGGGTCGAGGCCCGTGTCCTGGAGGGCCGCACCGACCGAACGCCTGATGCCGGCACCGTCACTACTCAGGGAGTAGCCGGCAATCCGAGCGTCTCCCGAGGTCGGAGCCAGGAGCGTGGTGAGCATGAGGACGGTCGTCGACTTCCCGGCCCCATTCGCCCCCAGGAGTCCGAAGATCTCGCCCTGATCGACCTTGAAGCTGACCGACTTGACTGCGTCGACCGCGTCATCTCCTGATCCAAACCGTTTCGAGAGGCGGTCCACCTCGATCATCGAATCTGTAGCCCCGTTCGACACGATGGGACCGTACCCGTTTCGGGCAGATGGTTCCGTCCTCGCCCGTTGCGACCCTGAACCGGTGAGCAAGACGCCGATCCTCCATGCCGACCTCGATGCCTTCTACGCGTCGGTCGAACAACGGGACGACCCCGCGCTCGCAGGCCTGCCGGTGATCGTCGGGTCCGGGGTCGTGCTCGCCTGCAGCTATGAGGCCAAGGCGCTAGGCGTAAAGACGGCAAGTCCGGTCCGGGAGGCGCTCAGGCTCTGTCCCGAGGCCAGAGTCGTACCTCCGAGGATGGATGCCTATTCGACCGTGAGCCGCGAGGTCTACGAGGTGTTCAGCGACACTTCACCGGTAGTCGAGGGAATCTCGATCGACGAGGCCTTCCTGGATGCGAGCGGACTCGATCACATCTCGGGCGATCCGAGAGAGACCGCCGAGGGACTTCGCAGAGCCGTCCGCGAGAAGGTCGGCCTCGCAATCTCGGTAGGCGTTGCGAGAACCAAGTTCATGGCCAAGATGGCGAGCGCCCGGGCGAAGCCCGACGGACTGCTCGTGATCGAGCCCGAAAGAGAGAGTGAGTTCCTCCATCCCCTTCCGGTCGAGTCTCTCTGGGGCGTAGGGGGCGTCACCTCGGTCAAGCTCCGGGGGATGGGCATCTCCACGATCGGCGAAATCGCGACCTGTGATCCCTCCCGGCTTGCTGCGGTCGTCGGGGGCTCCTCGGCCTCCAGATTGATCGACCTCGCCAACAACCGGGACCCCCGTCCGGTTTCCCCGAGGGCGCCGCGGAAGTCGATCGGCGCCCAGAGCGCGTTCCCGAAGGGATCCAGGACCGATGCCGAGGTCGATGCTCTGCTCGCATCACTCGTAGACAGGGCGTCGGGGCGCCTGCGAAAAGCGGGCAGGGCGTGCCGTACCGTCTCGGTCGGGGTTCGGTTCGGCGATATGTCCAGGGCCTCCAGGGCCCGTTCGCTCCCGGTTCCTTCTGACGGGACCGACGAACTGCTCGTCCATGCACGAGCCCTGCTCGATGCGATGAGGCCGGAGGCTCAACGGCTGGGACTGACCCTGATCGGTGTGTCCCTCGAGTCTCTCGAGAGCTCGGAGGCGATGCAGATGACCCTCCCGCTGGGCGACGACGACAGACGGGACGGGATCGGTGACGGCTCCCTCGACCGGGCGGTGGACGACCTTCGGGAAAGATTCGGAGCCGAATCGGTGACCAGGGCCTCGCTGGTCGACCTGGACCGAAACCAGGGTTCCCCGGTTTTGCCGGACCAGGGCACGTGAAGAGGGTGGACGACCGGACTCGAACCGGCGACCGCCTGGACCACAACCAGGAGCTCTACCAACTGAGCTACGTCCACCGCGGACGGATCAATCTACCGGGACCGGGTCGAAGGGGCACCGCTCAGGGCTGAACGGCCCCGCCACTCGGAGCAGACGCCGAGCGAACGGCACCGGTCGAAGCGATGATCACCAGGACGATGGCGAGGGCTTCCACCGGTGTAACCGACTGAGCCAGGATCACCAGGCCGGTCATGGCAGCTATCGCGGGCTCCAGGCTCATCATCACCCCGAAGGTTCCCGAGGGGATTCGCCGCATCGCCTCGATCTCGAGCGAGAACGGCAGAGCGGCCGAGAGGATGGCGAGAACGAGCCCGATCCCGAGGACCGAGGGGATCAGCAGGTCCATTCCTCCCTGGCCGATACCGAGCGGAGCTGCGATCAGTGCGGCAACGGTGATCGAGACCGCCAGCCCGGCGCCACCGGCCGAACGCTCGCCCACCCTGCGCCCCAACAGGATGTAGAGGGCCCAGAAGAAGCCGGCCCCGAACGCGCAGGCGACACCCACCGGGTCGAGCTCACCCCCGTCCACGCCGCCGGTCAGAAGCCAGACTCCGAGCCCGGCGAGAGCGACCCAGAGCAGATCCCTGGGGCGACGGGAGGTCGCGACGGCAACTCCGAGAGGGCCCATGAATTCGATGGTGACGGCCGTCCCGAGCGGAATCCGCTCGATGCTGAGATAGAGAAGCACGGTCACGGCCGTCAGGCTGAAGCCGAAGGCCAGGGTGAGGAACGGGTGACTCCTCAACATCGCGATCCCACTTCCCCAGACGAGGGTCAGGATCACGGCGGCCAGCGCCGTCCTGAGGAAAACGGCACCGAATACCCCTACATCGTCGAACAGGCCGACGGCAAGTGCGGTCCCGAGCTGGACCGAAGTGATCGCACCGAGGACCATCACGATCGCGATCGGAGTCATCCGGGGGTCTCGGCTCGAATCCATCCGCGGCAGTCAAGCACCGATCGCCGACGGCCGGCGATTCTCCGGACCCCTGCCGACCAGCACCCCCGGCAGGATTCGAACCTGCGACATCCGGCTTAGAAGGCCGGCGCTCTATCCAGCTGAGCTACGGGGGCAGGAAGACGAAGATAAAGCCACCCGGCCTCCTTCGTCTCCGGGATGCCGGGTTCGGCGGTCAGGAACCGGCGCAGAGTCCGGGATCCAGCTCGCCCTCGACTCTGTAGACGTAGGCCGGCTGGGGCGTGATGTCCGGCTCGGCGACAACCTCCGTCACGGCCGGGTCCGAGGCAATCCACTCCCTGACCGGATAGCGATACGGGGCATCCGGCGAATCCTGGGTGAACTCGCTGGTGAAGATGAAGTCGTAGTTGCCCTCGTTGATCTCTCGCTTGAAGTTCTCACAACGGGCGAAGAGCCGGTAGGTGCCTAGATCGCTCTCCTGACCGATGTACTGGACGTGGTTGGAGAGATCGACGCCGTAGAACCCGTACTGGCCGAAGACCATCTGACCGGATCCGGCGACGGCGATCCGTTTGTCCCTGAGGTCGCGGACGAAGTCATAGGTTTCCTGGGGGCCTCCGTCCTGGAGGAACAGGGTCGAGCGTGTGTAGTGCTTCTCGGCGTAGCCGACCTCTTCGCCCCGACCCCAGATCGCCGCCACAAGCGCAACCACAGCGACCGTCGAGACGATCCCGATCCGGCCGATCCGGCCGTTGTCCTTCAGCCAGGTCAACCCGACCGGCATCCAGACGATCGCGAGGGTCAGGAAGACGGCTCCGGGGAGATACATGGTCGACCACTTGGGGCTGGTGAGCACCGTTATGGCGTAGACCGCGGTCAGGAAGATGAGGACCACCTTCGCACGCTCGGGTGGGGTCCGCAGGGGCCTTGCGAGGGGAAGCAAGGCCATGGCGAGGAGCAGACCGGGCATCAGATACCTGGTGTTGGTGAAGAACCCACGGGGTGAGCCCTCCTCGCCGGCGGCAGTAAGCGGGGTGAACACGTAGACGATCGCCGTGATCAGGGCGGCTCCGGCGATCACCCGAAGGACCTTGTTCCTGGACTTGAGGACCAGATAACCGGCTGCCGCACCGGAAATCGCGAGGATCAGGGGAAAGAGCACCCCGAGGGCTTCCTGCAGTCTCGGGAAGAACCAGGTCCGGTAGATGACGAACTGATCGACGTAGTGGGCGACCGAGAACCTGGGTCTTGGATCGAGCGGCATCTGGTCCGGCTGGGGAAGGTGCAAAGGACCCCACCCGATCGCAGGCACGGGATTGCCGCCCGTGTAGACCATGGCCCGGAAGTACCAGTAACCGCCGATCAGGACGAGCGGAATGCCGAGCCACAGGGCGGTCTTCAACCACCTCGTCCGACCGCTGATCAGGACCATCCCGATCAGAACGACTCCGACCGGCGCCAGCATCGAGACCTTGACCGAGATCGCAATTCCGGCCGCGATGCCGGCAAGGATCAGGGGGCCGCGGTCGAGGAGCGGTGCGTCGGGATCGGGCCGGTCTTCGACCGCAGTTCCGCCCGACGGGGCCCTGCGCTGATGCCCGTTGATCAGGAATGCCGCGAACGCAATCAGGAAGGCGAAGGCGAAGATGTCGTTTCGGCCCTCGCCCGGCTGGGTTTCGATCATCACGCCGGAGCTCAGCAGGATGGCTCCGGCAACGAGGGAGGCAGGACCGACTCCATAGGGCCGACCGACGCACCAGCAGGCGAGCAGGGCGACCCCGAGGAAGACCATGTTGAAGAGCGGAGAGAGCCAGTCGGTCTCCATCAGGCCGATCATGGCCCCGTGCATCAGCTCCGAACTCTGGGGGTAGAACCAGACGGCCAGCCTCAGGGCGTCGGTGAAGTGGAGAGGGATGATCGAGGCGTCCTGAATGAACCGGGCCGAAGCCGGCATGTGGTACCAGGTGGTGTCTCCTCCGAACATCCCCTGGTCGAGGCTCAGCTGGGTCGGAAAGGTCCATTCGGCTACCGCCCAGGAGGCAACCCCAATGGCCACGAGCAAGGCCCATCCAGGAACCGACGGAGCCGCGACCTCGGCAACGTGGTCTTCCGGCGCCATCTTCCAGGCGAGGGCTGCGACGAGCAGCGGAATCACGATGCAGCCGGCCGCGATCCAGCCGAACGTCAAGAGGGAAAAGGAACCGAGGAGCTGAAGGACGAGGATCAAGAGCGCTACGGCGAGAGTGATGTCGCCGAGCCTGGCCAGGGCACCCGAGAACTCGGGGACGATCCAGCGCCTCAGCCAGTAGCCGGCGAGCCACAGCGCAAGGATGCTGCCGGCAAGCGCCGCAGCCCCGGCCAGATAGGAGCCGAGATCGGGAGTCAAGCCGATGGGCCTGTCGAGGGGAGCATCACGAAACCCTATTTGAGCATCTGCGTGGCTATTCCTGCCCCTAGAACGGACCTTGCGACACGACCTGCCCTCAAATCGAGCAGGAGACTCCGGTTCCGGCCAGCCCGCAGTAGCCGTTGGGGACGCGATCGAGGTACTGCTGGTGCTCGGGCTCTGCGTAGTAGAAGGTTCCTGCCGGCTCGACCAGAGTCGTGATCCCCCCCTTGCCGACGGCGTCCAGGTCGGCCTCGTAACGGTCGCGGATACCGATCGCGATCTCCTCCTGCTCCGGGCCGGAAAAGAAGATGCCGGATCGATACTGGGTCCCGACGTCGTTGCCCTGGCGCATCCCCTGAGTCGGGTCGTGTTCGGAGAAGAAGAGGCCGACCAGCTCCCGGTAGGAAACCTCGTCGGGCCTGAAGGCGACCAGGACCGACTCGGCGTGCCCGGTTCTCCCAGAGCAGACCTCTTCGTAAGTCGGATAGGGCGTGAAGCCGTTCTGATATCCGACCGCAGTGGTGAAGACGCCGTCCTTCTGCCAGAAGAGCCTCTCGGCGCCCCAGAAGCAGCCCATTGCGAAGTAGGCGACTTCCACTCCGTCCGGGAACGGTTCCCGCAGAGGATTGCCGAGCACGCGGTGCGCCTCCGGGATCGCGAAGGGATACCCCGTGCGGCCGGGCAGGGCCTCGTCGGGGCCGGGCATTTCTGTGGACTTACCTCCGAAGATCATCTCGACCTAGATCCTAGTCCCGGCCGACCGGGACCGCACTAGACTGCCCCGTATGCCTACCCGACTTATAGACCGCACTCCGATCGGGATCACCTGGGTGATCGACGAACCGATGGCCCGGGCGAGCCACGCGCTCCTCGCCGATGGGAGGGTCTGGATCATCGATCCCGTCGACGATCCAGAGGCAATGGCCGAGGTGGCAGGTCTTGGCGAGCCGGCAGCCGTGGTCCAACTGCTGGATCGGCACAACCGGGACTGCCGTGAGGTAGCCGAACGTCTGGGGGTGGACCTCCTGCGACTCCCGGAGGCGATCGAGGGTTCGCCCTTCGAAGTGATCGATGTGGTCGACTCCGGAATATGGAAGGAGAAGGCCCTCTGGTGGCAGGAGGAACAGGTCCTGGTCGTCGCCGAAGCCGTCGGGACCAACCGCTTCTACAGGCCAGGCAGTGCGGGGGCCGGAATACACCTCGGTCTTCGCCTCGCTCCGCCCAAGGGGGCTCTCGCCTCTTACCTGCCGCAGCACCTCCTCATGGGTCACGGAGGTCCGATTCACGGTCATCAGGCGACCGAGGCGCTGCAGCAGGCGATGGATCGCTCGCGAAGGGATTTCCCGGCAGCCCTTTTCGGTGCACCGGCAGCCTTCCTGAAGGGATGACCGGCCGAGCTCGACCATCGGCAGGAACTAGAATCGAATCAATGATCGATCGATCGATACCGGCAGCGGTCGTGCTCGTCGCGGTGGCTCTGGTGGGCACGGCGTCGGGAGACCTCGGCCTGTTGCTCGGGCTGACCCCTGCACTAGCGTTGCTCATTCCGCTGATCGCGGGCCTGTTCCCCGGAGAAGGCGCGATCGCAGCGGCAGTTCGTTGGCTGGACTCCGTCCGTTACAGGGGCCAGGCGCGGCCCCGCCCGGCATCACTCGACTTCATCACGGCAATGTCCCCTTCGGGGCTGGCCGGCCTCGGATTCGGAACGCGCGGCCCACCGGCTTCTGCTCTCACCATCTGAGTCGTAACGAGGTGATCGAGTCGGTTCCCGGTTCGATCGATCGAGCAGGACAGGAGGCCCACAATGTGGCGACCGTCTTTCGAGCGGTGCCGGAGGCCCGTCTTTCGATCACCGATCCTCGCTCTACTCGCGACCATTACGGCGGTCTCCGTCGGGCTGGTGGCGAGCGGGTGCGAATCGGGGAATGGAAGCGGCGAGCCGAATGAGTTGAACGGAATGACCAGGACCCCACCGAATGAGGTGGGGAGGCTGCGGTTACCCCAGGTCAATCCCGAAAGCGACAACCGGGCAGGGGCGCTGGCCGGCCGGTCTGGCGGCGTGATGCTCGTCTACTTCGGCTTCACCTCCTGTCCCGACGTCTGCCCCACCACGCTCGCCGATCTCAGGCTCGCGCTGGAGGAGCTCGATGAAGAGGACAGGTCCCGGGTTCGGGTCGCCATGATCACCGTGGATCCCGAGAGGGACTCGGCCGAGGTGCTGAACGAATACCTCGGACACTTCTTTCCTGCCCGGGACTTCTCCTCGCTCAGAACGACTGACAGGGAGCGGCTTCGGGCGACCGAGAAGGTCTTCGGGGCATCCCATCGGATCGGGCCTCCCGACTCAGAAGGTGATTACGACGTGAGCCACACCGCCCAGCTCTATGCCGTCGACGATGAAGGAACCGTGGTTGTCGAGTGGCCGTTCGCCACCGAACCATCGGCGATGGCCTCGGACCTGGCGCAACTTCTGGGGCAGGCCCCTGAGGACGACGAAACGTGACAGGTCCAGCCGGAAGGCGGGCGGTCAATGAAGCGAAAACAAGGAACGAAAGGAACAGATGAGGATGAAGACAGCAAGTGCAACAAGTGCAGAAAGTGCAGTTCCCGAGACGCAGGCAGATGGCTCGTCCCGCAGGGGGCGGCGCATGTTCCGTGGCGGAATCGCCCTGACGGTGGCCGTAATCGCTGCCGGCGCGCTGGCAGCCTGTGGAAGCGGCTCTAGCTCGGACGAGGTCTCGGTCTCTGATCCCTGGATCCGGGTGACTCCGGGCACTCAGGACATGACCGCGGCCTACATGGACCTCGAAAGCCCGGTCGACGACAAGCTCGTCGGAGCGAGCGTTGCGAGCAACATCGCCGAGACCGTCGAGCTCCATGAGACGACGGACTCTCACTCCGGAGACACTTCCGGAAGCATGGACGACATGGAGATGGGCGACCAGAAGGGTCCGGGCAAGGGGAACATGGCCGACTCCGATGACATGTCGGACATGGAGATGGGCTCCGACAGCATGTCCGAAATGGACGGCCAGATGAAGATGATGGGGATGAAGCAGGTGCCGAGCATCGCCCTCCCGGCCGGTGAAGAGGTGAAGCTCGAGCCCGGCGGCTACCACATCATGATCATGGGCCTGAAGGACCCGATCGAAGCCGGCGATGAGTATCAGATCACTCTCGAATTCGAGAATGCCGGCGAGATTGCAGTTCAGGCAATTGCCCGCGACAACTGACCGAACCGGGAGTCCGGTTTTGAAGCCCCCGGTCCTTCCGGGCCGGGGGCTTCGTCTGGTCATGCTGGCAATGGCAGCTTCGGCGACCATTGCCTTCGCGGCATGCGGCGGGAGCGGAGAAGGGCAGGGTGAAACGGTCCGGCTAGTGATCCCGGCCAATGCGACCGAGTTGACGGATGCCGGGAAGAAGGTGCCGGGGATTCCGGATCGGATCCGCGGGACGGTCGGCGACGTCCTCGAAGTGGTCAATCGGGACGGCTCGACCCAGTTCGTCGCCGGCTATCCCATCTCCCCCGGGCAGACGCTGACGATCCCCCTGAACAGGGCCGGCCGCTGGGAGACCGAGTGCTCGGTCCACGAGGACGACTCGCTCGAGATGGTCATCAGGCCACGCGAGCAGGCCTGAGCCGGACCGCTCAGCGCGATCGGCCGAAGATCCTCAGCAGCAGCAGGAAGAGGTTTATGAAGTCGAGGTAGAGCGAGAGTGCCCCGACGATCGCCGCCTTGTCGGCGGTGTCGTCGTCCATGGCCTGGGTGCTCATCTGCTTGAGCTTCTGCATGTCCCAGGCGGTCAGCCCGCAGAAGATCACGATCCCGATCCCGGTCAGAATCCAGTAGATCGTCTCGTTGAACCAGATGATGTTGACGATGCTGGCGATGATGAAGCCGATCAGCGCCATGAACAGGATCGAGCCCAGACTGGTCAGATCGCGCTTGGTCACGAAACCGAAGAGCGCCATCGCTCCGAACATCCCGGCCGTGATCGCGAAGGTCGAGGCGATCGAACCGGGCGTGTAGGCCGAGACGATCATCGAAAAGACGAACCCGGTCAGGCCCGAGTAGAGAAGGAACACCAGACCCGCGACCGCCGGCGACATCGCCGCGACCGCACCAACCAGCACGAAGACGAGCACCAACTGGCCGATGATGGCCCCGAAGAAGATGTACGGGTTGTCCTCGACGAACTGCTGCATGTCGAGGGTCTGGCTGAAGTAGGCAGCCACCGCGGCGGTGACTAGCAGCCCCAGGAACATCCACCCGAACACCTTGTTCAGGAAGGATTGCTGGACCACTGCCACCTGCTCCGGCGTTGCGGCCTTCAGTTCGCCTATTCGGTCCTCCACTCCGCGAGACCCTAGGGAACGCCGTGGTCGGAACCTCAGCGTGCCGTATAGCCGCCGTCGACGTAGACCTCGGACCCGGTCACGAAGGTTGCATCATCGGAGGCGAGCCATGCCACTGCGGCCGCGACCTCTTCCGGTTTCCCGAGGCGGCCGATCGGGGTGGTCTCGATCAAGAGGTCCTCGAAAGGGGTTCCCTTCGCCTGGGCCAGCATCGGGGTGTCGATGAAGCCAGGGTGGATCGAGTTGACCCTGATCCCGTCTGCGGCCCAGTGGAGCGCCGCGTTCTTGGTCAGAGTGGTCACGGCCCCCTTGGCGGCGTGGTAGGCGGGCGATACGCCGAACCCGCCGGTGGTCCCGAAGATGGAACTGATGTTGATCACGGATGCGTGTTCAGACTCTTCGAGAAGGGGAGCCGCAGTCTTCATTCCGAGGAAGACCCCGGTCTGATCGACCGCGATCGTCCGCTCGTAGTCCTCGAGTTCGGTCTCCTCGATCGAGGCCGTATCCCCGATACCGGCATTGTTCACGAGGATGTCGAGGCCGCCGAACCGCGCGCCTGCGAAGTCGAGAGCCGCTCGCCAGGAATCGGGGTCCGCGACGTCGTGCCTCGTGAATGCCGCCTGGCCACCACCCGACTCGATCTCGCCCACGACCGCGTTGCCGCCCTCCTCGTCGAGGTCGGTGACGACGACTGCTGCCCCTTCCGAGGCCAATCGGATCGCGGTCGCCCTGCCGATCCCGCTGGCCCCTCCGGTGACCAGTGCAGTCCTGCCTTCGAGCCTTTCCATTCGGTGCCTCCTGTCCTTGGGTGTCGCCCGGCCTGAGTCGAAGGTAACACCAACGGTCGCCCGGCCCGTCGGAGTGCGCCTCTACCCTCAGACGAATGGAGACCGGAACCGCATCGATCTCTCCCGCGAAACCGGACCGAGGCGGATTCCTTCGGCTGCTTCGGGAGTTCGACCACTTCGGCCGGAAGACCGAAGTGACCGAGACCGCGGACGTACCGACCTTCACGAACGAATTCTGGACCTCGGACCAGAGGCGCGGTAACGGTCTGCATGAGGTCCCCTACCGAGCCTGCTTCAAGCCGGAGTTGCCGGCCTTCTTCATCGACCATCTCGCAGCCCCCGGCGGGGCCGTTCACGACCCGTTCATGGGGCGCGGGACGACAGTGGTCGAGGCGGCGCTGAAGGGGCGTCCGGTGAGCGGAGCGGACATCAATCCCCTCAGCGAGATCCTGGCCTCCCCTCGCCTGAACCCACCGACCATGACCGAGGTCGAGGAGAGACTCGGGGACGTGGACCTGAACGCCGACTGCGATGAAGGGTTCGACGAGCTCCTCGCCTTCTACCACCCGGAGACCCTCGGATCACTGATCTCCCTGCGCCGATACTTCCTGGATCGAGAGGCCGCGGGGTCTCTGGACTCGACCGATGCCTTCATTCGGATGGTCGCGACCACAAGGCTGACCGGGCACTCGTCGGGGTTCTTCTCGGTCTACACCCTGCCGCCCAATCAAGCCGTTTCGGCAAAGCGCCAGTTAGAGATAAACCGAAAGCGCGGCCAGGAACCCCCCGTCCGGGACGTGAAGGCCCTGATCCTGAAGAAGTCGCGCTCGTTACTGCGAGACATGAACGACCACCTCCGCGAGGTCCTGAGCTCGCTGCCTGCGCCGAATCTGGTGACCGGCAGAGCCTGGGATACCCCAGAGGTCGAGGGGGGAAAGGTCGAAATCGTCGTCACATCTCCCCCCTTTCTCGACGTCATCGACTACCGAGCAGACAACTGGCTCAGGTGCTGGTTCGCCGGTATCGACCCGAGCGATGTCGAGGTTTCGACCTTTTCCCGACTCGACCAGTGGACCGAGATGGTGAATGCCACTCTGATCGAGCAACGACGACTGCTAAGGCCGGGGGGCCACGTCTGCTTCGAGGTCGGGGAGGTCCGCAGCGGGACGGTACGTCTCGAAGAGATGGTTCTCGAGGCTTCAGAGGGGACGGGGCTCAGCCCGGTCTGTGTCGTCATCAACAGCCAGGAGTTCACCAAGACCTCCCACCTCTGGGGGGTCGACAACGCTTCCCGGGGCACCAACTCCCACCGCATCGTCGTGCTGCGCCGGGGCTGAACGGGCCGTTCGGATCGAAGTAGGATCGTTTCCGTGTGGGAATGGTCGAGACCCGTTCTGGCTGCGATCCTGATCGTGGCCTTCCTGATTGCAGGCTGGGCATTCTGGGAGCTGACCCCCCTGATCGTCCACCCCTGAGCGACCGGGCGGTCATTCCGGCGGCATCCATCGAAGGCGTTACCCTCATCGGCTGATGGGGGGAGCGGCCGGAAAAGGCGGTAACTGGGTTCTGGCGGCGATGGTCTTCGCCGTCGGGATGACCTTCATCGACCAGACGATCGTCTCGATCGCGATCCCGGATATCGAGCAGGACCTCCAGCTCAGCGAGACCGGAATCCAGTGGATCGTCAACGCCTACCTGCTTGCGCTCTCGGCGACCTTCGCGCTCGGGGGCCGACTGGCCGACACGATGGGCAGCCGTCGGATGGTGACGATCGGCGTCATCACCTTCGCGATCTCTTCGGCCCTCTGTGGACTGACTCCGAACGACTCCTTCGCCGAGGCCTGGATCGTCTTCTTCCGCGCCCTCCAGGGAGTCGGGGCCGCGATGATGATCCCGGCAGCCCTGGCCCTCGTGATCGGCTCGTTCGAGGTTCGCAAGCGTGGACAGGCCCTGGCGATCTTCTTCGGAGTGACCGGTGCCCTGACCTCGATCGGACCGATCGCGGGGGGCTACCTCACCACGATCGACTGGCGGGCCATCTTCTGGATCAACGTCCCGATAGCGATCATCGCCCTGGCCCTCATCGCCTACTCGAAGCCGACCGACAAGAGGAACCCGGCTCCGCTCGACGTCCCGGGGGCCGTGCTGGTTACCGGCGGGATGGCCTTCTCGGTGCTGGGACTGCAGCAATCGAGCGTCTGGGGATGGAGTTCGTGGATGACGATCGGATCGATAGCCCTCGGCACCCTCCTGATTGCGGCCTTCATCCTGCGGGAGGTCAAGGTCAAGAACCCCCTGCTCAGGGTCCGGATATTCACCGACCGGGCCTTCGCCTCCCAGAACGTCGTCCTTTTTCTCCTCTCGTTCGGGTTCATCCCGCTCTTCTTCTTCACCTCGACCTATGCCCAGCTCTCGCTCGGCCAGAGCCCGCAGAACGCAGGCCTCTACATCCTCACCTTCTTCATCGGTTTCGCGATCGCGGCCCAGGTCGGCGGCCGGATACTCGACAAGATCGGGGCAAGGCCGGCAGTGGTTGCGGGCGGGGCGATCGCGGCGGCCGGTTTCTTCCTCTGGGCCAACAGCCTGCCCGACCTCTCCTGGTCATCGCAGACACCCTGGATCATCCTCTCGGGGTTCGGGATGGGGCTGGTACTGGCACCCTCCAATACGGATGCAATCAACCGGGCGCCGAGCTCGAGCTACGGCGAAGCCACCGGGATCACCCAGACGGTGAGGAACTACGGCGCCAGCCTCGGCATGGCGATCCTGGGCACGATCCTGATTACCCAGAACCGACTGAACCTGGAAGGGAAGCTCGGGGATGTCGGTATCCCCAAGGACGTCGCGGACCGGATCGCATCCCAGGTCGTCGGAGGTGGCGGCCCGAGGGGCGGCCCGTCCGGGGCCGATGGGGAGAAGATCTTTGCCGCCATCCAGAGCGCCTACGCGGCCTCCACCTCGACCGTCTTCTACGTGATCGCCGGGGTCATGGCCCTGATGTTCCTGTTCTCGCTGATCTTCGTCCCGAAGGGCAGAGCCCCCGAGAAGGTCGCCGAAGACGCATTCGAGTAGGCGTTCGGAATCGGGGCGACTGGATTTGAACCAGCGACCCCCTGCTCCCAAAGCAGGTGCGCTACCAGGCTGCGCCACGCCCCGTCCGGCTGGTGAGTCTATGGACGATCGGTCGACCGGTGCGTGCGGGCTTCCAGCCAGGACCCGAAGGCCTCCCGACTGGTCCGGGCGGGCGCATAGCCGAACGCCTCCTTCAGCCGGGAGTTGTCCAGGACCGGCCGGTAGCGGAGGAAGTCGATCTGGTCGGGACCGTGGGGACTGATTCCGAGCCGATTGGAGATGAACAGGCCTGACCGGATCAGGCCGGCCGGGACCGCGATCGTCGACTTACCCATGGCGTCTGCGATCTCGTCCACGGTCATCGCCCCGTCGCCTGCGACGTTGTAGATGCCGGCAGGCCCGCCGAGGACTGCCCGGACGATCACTGCGACCACATCCTCGTCCCAGATGAAAACGAACGGTGAGTCCGACCCCCTCACCTTCAGGAGCCGGGGCTTCTCGAACAGGGCCGTGATCTGGTTGTCGACCGTCTCGCCGAGGATCGTCCCGATCCTCAAAACCACCTGCTCGAGCTCGGGGTTCGACTCCCTGAGTGACGCGAGCTCCTCCTCGACCAGAGCCTTGTGGAGCGAATACGGAAAGGTCGCGGTTCCCCTGGTCGGCCACTCCTCGGTGATCCATTCCGGATTGTCGGCGTGGTAGCCGTAGGCGGCACCACTGGACGAGACGATCACCCTCCCTACTCCATGCTCGAGACATGCAGCAAGAACGTTTCGTGACCCCTCCACGTCGACCATGTATTCGACCTCCGGAGTGGTGCTCTCACCCGGATTCACGATCGACGCCAGATGGACGACCGTATCGACCCCATGGACTCCGATCCGATCGGAGATCAGCGCGGCATCAGTCACGTCGGCCACCTCGTACTCGACCCCGTCGACCCTCTCGTCGTCCGGCGGGAGCGAGAGGTCGCCGCTGACCACCAGCTCGACCTCCTCATCCAGGGCGAGGCAGGCGACTACGGAGCTTCCCAGGAACCCTCCGCCGCCGGTGACGAACACTCGCTTGCCCGGCATCTCAGGTCGCTCCCCTCGCGTCGGAGCCCGACCCTCTGCGGGCCCACCACCCGGCCAGGAGCAGGCCGGCCACGATGTCCCAGATGCCCCAGACTCCCGCCACCATGGCCATGCCGCCAAGGCCGTCGAAGAAGGCAAAGATGATCCCGAGGCCGAGGCCGGCGTTCCTGATCCCGACCTCGAACGTCACGGCCCGGCGGTTGTACTCAGAGAGACCGGTTCCGGCCGCGATCCCGTAGCCGAGAGCGAGCGCGAGCGTGTCGTGGAGGAAGACCACGAGAAGGACGATGAGGATGTAGTCCTTGAAGGCCTCGAAGTTCCCGAACAGTGCGATCAGGATGAAGGCAAGGAGCGCGATCAGGCTGAACCGCTTGACGAAGGGCTGAACCCGGGCGGCGAACTTCGGATATTTCCGGGAAATGGTTATTCCGGCGATGAAGGGGATCGCGATGACGATCGCGATGTCGAGGAGCATCTCGATCGCATCCAGCTCCACGACCTCGAGGATCGTCGAGGCCTCTGGATGGATGCCTCCCCAGAATGCGATGTTGAGAGGCATGACGAAGATCGCGATCAGGTTGGAGATGACCGTCATCGAGACCGAGAGGGCCACGTTTCCGCCAGATCGGTAGGTCAGGACGTTGGAGATGTTGCCCGGTGGACAACACGCGACCAGAATCATTCCCAAGGCGATCGATGGGCCAACACCGAGCAGGAGGGTGAGCATGAAGGTGATCGCGGGGAGCGCGATGAACTGCGCGCCGATGCCGACCACGAGAGCCTTCGGATTCCCCCTGACTGCCCTGAAGTCGGACGGCTTCGTGTCGAGCGCGATCCCGAACATGATGAAGCCGAGGACGAAAGCGAGGACGAGGAGTGATGACTCGTCGAAGTTGAGCCGAACCTCGTCGATGTTGGCGAAGGGGATAGTCAAGCCGACGCCCCGACCCTGAACAGATCGAGGTGCCTGGTGATCTGATCGCGGTAGGCGTCCTTGTTGACGTAATAGGGCAGCCTGTCGAGCTGCCGGTAGTGGTAGCCGGCGAAGAGGTCGGGGCGAGGGCCGTTGACCCTGCGCCACATCTCCTCGGCCTGCCCGGGCCGCTCGCTCGAAGCCTGGATGAACTCGGCGACGAGATCGCTCTGGTTGAACCTGCCCTGCCAACCCAGACCGGTCGCCTCGACCATCCCGAGGACGAAGAGGTTCCGATGGCGAGGGGTGAAGATGTTCAGATACAGATCTGGTCCCGAGGCACCCGATTCGACGTCCCAGTTGAGGTGGCCGGGATCGATGAACGGATAATGGAGCCGGTAGCCGGTCGCCAGCATCACCATGTCGTAGTCGGCGACCGTGCCATCCACGAACCGCACCGCCGAACCTTCGAAGCGCTCGATGTCACCCCGAATGACGATGTCGCCGTGACCGGCGTGGTAGAGCACGAGGGTGTTCATGACGGGATGGGTCTCGTAGATCCTGCCTTCGGGTTCGGGGAAGCCGAGCCGAGCCGGATTCCCGGTGATCAGCCGGATCAGGCGGGAATCGATCCGTTGCTTGATCGGGGCCGGGAGCGGCCTGCCCTCGTTGAGGGTGTCGGATGGCCGGCCGAGGATGTACTTCGGGAAGAACCAGTACCCGCTCCTGAGGCTCATATCGACCGACCGGGCCTGCCCGACCGCATCGACGGCGATGTCGCAGCCGGAGTTCCCGGCCCCGACTATCAGGACCCGCTTGTCCCTGAACGCTTCGGGCCTTCGATACTGCGAAGTGTGGACGATCTCCCCGTCGAACTCCCCCTCGAACCCGGGGACGTTCGGCTCGGAAAGGATCCCGTTGGCGATGATGACCCCGGCGAAGATCCCGGTCTGCTCCCGACCGGTCTGCTCGTCCTTCGTGGTCACGCTCCAGCCGCCGTCCTCCCTGGGCTCGGTTCGGATGACCGATACCCCGAACCGGAAATGGCGCCTGAGGTCGAAGGTGTCTGCGTAGTCTCGGAAGTACTCGCGCATCTCCCAGTGGCTCGGGTAGTCCGCAGTCTCATCCCTCATGGGGAACTCGTCGTAGGCCGTCGTCGTCTTGGACGAGATCAGGTGCGCCGACTCGTACATGGTGCTGGTCTGGCTGTCGATGTCCCAGAGGCCTCCGACATCGGTGTGCCTCTCGAAGCCGACGAAGGGAATGCCTCGTCTGGCGAGGTTCCGGGCGGCTCCGAGACCGCTCGGGCCGGCTCCGATCAGGGCCCACGGCCTGTCGTCGGCAGCCCCTCCCACGCCGTTCGTGACCTTCGCCTCCATCGTCGGAATCCTACCCGGGCACGGGTAGTTCGGCGATCGTCCGCCGTCTTCCCGGCCCAGCCGCTACGGTTGCCACATGGCCGACGTTCAGCCCTTCGCAGCCCTCCATTACAACCTCGACGCAGTCGATTCGCTCGAGGCAGTGACGGCACCTCCCTACGACGTCATCGACGATGCCGAGCGGGCCGCCCTGCTCGAACGGTCACCATTCAATGTGGTCGAGCTAGACCTCCCGGAGTCCCCCGGTGAAGGGGGCGACAGATACGCCCACGCGGCAGAGGTGCTCGACGGCTGGACCCTCGCGGGCGTTCTGGTTCAGGACCGAGAGCCGAGCCTGTGGGGGCTCACCCAGGAATACACCGGTCCGGACGGAAGCCCGAGGAGTCGCAACTCGATCCTCGCGAGGGTCGGGGTCACCGATTACGGGCCCGGACTGATCAGGCCACATGAACGGACCCAGCCCGGACCTCGCCAGGACAGGCTGGACCTGACCAGGGCCACGCGCTACAACCTCTCGCCGATCTTCTCGCTCAGCACCAGGGATGCCTGGCCGCTGGTCGAGCCCGCGACCCGGGGCGAGCCCTGGGCCGAGGTCACCGATCCCGACGGCACGGTCAATCGTCTCTGGAAGATCACCGACCCGGCAATTCACGCCGCAGTCGGTGCCGAACTCGCCGACGCCGAGCTCCTGATCGCCGATGGTCACCACCGATACGAGACAGCTCGCGTCTACCGTGACGAGATCGGTGGCGAAGGACCCCACGGCTTCACATTGATGGCCCTGACCGGCCTCGATGATCCGGGCCTCACAGTCTTCCCCACCCACCGCCTGCTCTCGGGCCTCGGAGCGGAAGGCCGCGGGCGCCTCAGGGAGGGGATCGGTCAGGCCTTCTCGGTCGAGGAGGTGGACCGGGACCGGCTGGACCCGGAAGGCCTCGACGGGATCGGGAGGTTCGGCTACTTCGACGCAGACGGAACGGCACTGATGATCGAACTCTCTGATCGGTCGTCGCTCGACCGCAGCATGGGGACCGTGAGCGAGGCCTACCGCAACCTCGACGCGGCGATACTCGAGAAGGCCGTGCTCGACGGCATGCTCGGCATGTCGGAGGAAGATGTAGAGGCCAAGAGGGGCATCGGTTACGCGAAGACGATCGATGCGTCTCTGGAGGCAGTTGATTCAGGTCGGGCCGATGCGGCCTTCATCCTCAGGGCTACGCCCGTGGAGCAGGTCAGAGAGGTCGCCGCAGCCGGAGAAACGATGCCTCCGAAATCGACCTACTTCTTTCCGAAACTCCTCTCGGGAATGGTTTTCAACCCGCTAAGTCAGGACGGAGAACGATGAAGATCTACACCAAGAAGGGCGACGACGGGACGACCGGACTTTGGTACGGCGGCCGTGTTCCGAAGCCTGACCTGAGGACCGAGGCATACGGAACCCTCGACGAGGCCTGCTCGCATCTCGGAGTGGCCAGGGCGCTTTGCGACGAGGCGGAAGCGGAGCTGGGGGGCGACATCCTCTCTCTGCAGAACGACCTCTTCGTGGCGGGAGCCGAGCTGGCCACCGCCCCGGAGGCCGCCGAGCGTCTCGAAGACGGTGTGAGCCGGGTGACGGCCGAAATGACTGCCGGCCTCGAGCCGTTGATCGACAAGTACATGGATCGGGTCGAGCTCCCCCCCAAGTTCGTCATCCCCGGTGGCAACGCCCTCTCCGCCCAGCTCGACGTCGCGCGCACGGTCATACGCCGGGCCGAACGTCGCGTGGTGAGCATCAAGCTGGCCGAAGAGCTCGCCTCGGACGAGATCATCGGGTTCATCAACCGGGCCTCGGACCTCTGCTTTGCGATGGCCCGATACGCAGACATCGATTCGCCACAGCTGTTCGAAGGAAGGGGCTGATGGGAACGACGGCCAGGGTCACGACCGGCCCCGACCTGCCCTGCGAGGTAGAGCTGTCTGCAGGCGACCGGACGCAGACGATCGTTTTCGATCAGCCGGGACCGCTCTCGGACGGTGAAGCCGGCCCTACCTCTTCCCAGGCAGTGAGTGCGGCGCTGGCATCCTGCACGGCGGTGACCCTCAGGGTCTACGCAGATCGGAAAGAGTGGGATCTGACCGGCCTCGAGGTCGAGGTCGCGACCGAATACGAAGGGCCGAACCCGAACCTCTTCACGGTCTCGGTCTCCTGGCCCGATCACCTCGACGAAGAACAGCGAGAGAGGCTCTCGCGGATCGCCGGCAGATGTCCGGTGCATCGACTCCTGGCCGAGGCGACGCAGGTCGAAGTGCACACCTCCTGAGTGCCAGCTCCGGCGGGCCACCCCGCGCCCCGTCATCATTAGTGCGGTGAAACTCCACGCCGACGAGCTGGCCAGCGCCTTGATCTCGGACACCGATGCCGTAGGGATGCCCGTCCACGGAAGCCGGGACGCCGCGGTCCTGATCCCGATAAGGGACTGGACTGGTCGACCGGAGATCCTGTTCACCGAGCGACCGGACCATCTGGAAAAACATGCCGGGGAGATTTCCTTTCCGGGCGGCAAGATCGAATCCTCGGACCCCAGCCCAAGGCATACGGCCCTTCGCGAGAGTCACGAAGAAGTCGGCATCGATCCCGCCGAGGTCGAGATCCTTGGCGCCCTCCCCCCGGTCGGCACGTTCGTGACCTCGTTCCGGATCCAGCCATTCGTCGGCCTGCTCTCGGACGAAGCCCGGCCCGTTCCCAACCCGGACGAGGTCGCCGCGATCCTCACCATCGGGATCGAGGAGTTGACCAAGGGCTACGCGATGCGACGTCTGGTCAGGAGGGGCGTTCCGATCCGGACCCCTACCTTCGAGGTCGAAAGGCACCTGATCTGGGGAGCCACGGCCCGAATCCTGACCGACCTGCTGAGGAGGATCGGAGCCCTCTGACCGGGAGGGTCTGTGGCCGGGACGCGGGGGCTACTCGAAGGAGTGGTCCCGCAGGTACCACTCGGCATCCAGCGCTCCCTGGCAGCCCGACCCGGCCGCAGTGATGGCCTGTCGGTAGGTGTGGTCGACGAGGTCACCGATCGCGAATACCCCTGCGAGGTCGGTCCTGGTCGAACCCGGATCCGTCTTCACGTAGCCCTCGTCGTCGGTCGCGATCTGATCGGAGACCAGCTCTGACCGGGGGATGTGACCGATGGCGACGAACGCCCCGGCGACCGGAACGTCCTCCACGACCCCGTTGTCGGCGCGCCTCAGGCGGACCGCCTCGAGGGCTCCGTCCTCCCCGGCCAGGAACTCCTCCGGAATCCAGGGCGTGCGGATCGAGATCTTGGGATTCTCCTGTACTCGCTCCTGCATGATCATCGAGGCCCGGAACTCGTCCCGCCGGTGAACGAGCTCGAGACTCGAAGCGAACTTGGAGACGAAAGTGGCGTCCTCCATGGCCGAGTCGCCACCCCCGATCACCATGGTCGGCCGGTCCTTGAAGAAGGCACCATCACAGACCCCGCAGGTGGAGACCCCGCGTCCCGAGAGTTCCATCTCGCCAGGGATGCCGAGCCTGCGGGGTTCGGCCCCCATGGCGAGGATCATCGAGTTGGACGAGTACTCCTCGTCGCCGACGAAGACCTTCTGGATCCCGCCATCGGTGAGCTCGATCCGGTCGACGTCGTCGGTGACGAATCGGGTCCCGAAACGCTCGGCCTGCTCCCGGAACTTCACCATCATCTCCGGTCCCATGATCCCCTCGGGAAAGCCCGGGTAGTTCTCGACATCGGTCGTGTTCTGGAGCTGACCTCCCCACTCAAAGCCCTCGAACAGGAGGGGCTCCAACTCGGCTCTGGCCGCGTAGATCGCGGCCGTGTAACCGGCCGGCCCGCCGCCGACGATGATGATGTTCTCGGTCTTGCCACTGCTTTCCACGGTTCCCCGATCGTTCTGGGCCGGGACAGGAGGGGCCGGCCGGTTTGCTTTTGCTTCGAAGCCTGCGGGCTACTTTACTTTATGAAGTAACGGAAAGGTTCCGCCATCCCGGTCATTCGTGCGAGAGGGGGCCTCCACGCCCCGGTCATCGATGGACGGTCCTCGCGAAGTCGCTGGAAGGACTCCGGTCGATCGGAAGGCCCTCGGTTCGCCAGCGCTTGACGGTCTTTCTCAGCTGGAAGAAGGCGATGAGGCCTGGCGGAATCGGAAGCCAGAAAGCGACCAGGCGATAGATCAGAACGGCCCCGAAGACCTCGGCCTCGGGAAGCCCGAACAGGACGAAGGTCCCGATCATCCCGGCATCGACCGCCCCCACGCCGGCCGGCACGAACGGGATCAGGTTCGCTGCCATGCCGATGAAGAAACCCATCACCACCACGCCGAAGGGGACGGCCACCCCGAGTGCCTTGAAAGAGGCCCAGAGGATCCCGATGTTGGCTGCCCAGAAGCCGATAGCGCCGACCACCGCAAGTCCGGCCCGCCCCGGCCGGGTGATCAACCGCAGGGCAACTCGCAATCCCTCGGAGACCGTGGCCGGAATCGCCGCCAGGCGGGAGAGGAACCTGGCCGACGGTCTGCGGGCCGCCAGGGATCGCAGCTGCCGCTCGATGTCCTGTGGCACCAGAGCTACTGCCAGTCCGAGCAGGATCACTACGCCTGCAATCGCTGCAGGGACGATCGTGAGCTCGACCGACTCACTGCCACTCAGGACCCCGGTCGCGAGGAGGATCCCGAAGACGAGAACTGCCAGGGGATAGAAGATGTAGTGGAGAGCAATGAAGGCAATCATTCTGATGCCGACGTCACGACGGGCCATCCCGCCCTGCCGAAGCGCCCAGTAGGTCAGGACGATGCCCCCGGCTCCCCCGGCCGAGAAGAGCAGGGTGGCGGCGAAACCGGCCATGTTGATCTCGTAGGCCTCCCGCAGGGTGATCGGGAATGCTTCACCACCGACCACGGCCCTGAACAGGGCGATGTAGGTCGCGAAAGAGGCCACGCCGAACCCGATCGCGATCGCTGCCCAGACCGGGTCGGCGCTGGTCATCGTCGATACGGCATCGCCGAAGCCGGCCAACTTCGGAAGCAGGAAGTAGATCCCGACTACGAGGATCACAATCAGGAGGGCGGTCTGTATCCCGGCCCGAGTCGAGATCGAGGGAAGACCACCCCCGGTGGCCGCCTCGTCCGATTCGTCGAGCGGGTTGGGAATCTGGTCGAGATCCTCGACCAGATCGGAACCGGTTCGATCGACCGTCTCGGTCTCTTCGCCCGTCACGCCGTCCTGCCGCCCGCCGCGATCGCCTCGAGACGCTGCAACCTCTCGTTTACCAGGTGTGCGAGAGGTCGGGCGAGGGGCTCTCCGCGCCTGACCAGGAGGACGATGGCGGCTCCGGCGATCAGGTCGACGACGTAGTGCTCGCCCAGATAGACCAGGGCAAAACCGAGAGTGCCGGCGTAGACCCAGCCGAGCGTTGCCTGCAGCCTGCCACCGGTGTCGGTCAGGAGGATGGCCGCCATCAGAGCCGTAGCGAAGTGGAGGGAGGGCATGGCAGCCCAGGGGTTGCTCCCCAGGGTTCCGAATACCCGGGTCCAGATCGGGCCCCAGATCCTCTCCCCGAACTCGACCATGACTCGTTGGACCCTGTCTTCGGTGTAGCCGTTCTCGGAAGCCCACCACGGCGGAGCCGTCGGTGCAACGAAATAGACGACGCAGCCGAGGTCGAAGACGGCGGCCATCTGGCGGGCCGAGTGCGGGAAGGCACCGCGATCACGAAACAGGATCCAGAAGAGTGCGAGATAGGGCTGGACGAACCAGATCCAATGGGCCCACGCCGAAATCCTGGTCAGCACCGCACCTGCCGGTCCGCCGTGGAGGGCCTCCTGCAGGCGGGCATTGGGCAACCGGCCCCGGCCGAGCCATCTGTCGGCCCGGATCGGATATTCGATGAGCAGGCGCTTCCGGAGACGAGCCGGGTCGTCATAGGGAAGTTCATGCGTCACCGCGAAGGCCCACATCTGGCTGAAGAAGAGTGCGAGGTCCCGTCGACGGGATCGGGGCCAAAGGGTCGCGATGGCAGCCGGTGCAGCGAGAGTCGAGGCGACCGTCACGACCGCCGGAATCCCGAGCTGCCTGCGGATGTGAGGGACCGCGACCGCGGCCACCAGTCCCGCAACCGAGACGGCTCGGAGCATCGTCGCGGTGCGGGAACCACGTGTCCTGCCGGGCCTGCCGGGGAGCCTTCCACGGAGCATCGTTCGGAAAGGGTAGGCCAGATCGGATCGACGGGTTCGGACATGACGCCGCTCGTCCGCCTCTTACGACTAGAATGGCCGCGCCTTGCTGCTCCCCGTTCCGAGAAATGTCCGAGTCGCGTCCGCCGTCGCCGCGTCCATGGCCCTTGCGGTCTTGTTCGCCGAGCCCGCCTGGGCTCTATCCCTGAATCCCGACGCAGGCTCGCCCGGGATCGCGAAGGCGAACACCCTGCACACGATCGTCTTCCTCCTGGCGATCATCGCGATCTTCGGCATCAACCTCGCAATCGCCCGCGCAGCCAAGCCGAGGACCCTCTATGTCGCCAACTCGGGAGCCAAGTCGAAGTGGTCGAGCGGCAGGGTGGCTGGGCTGCTCTCGGTCTTCGCCATCGCACTCTTCGTGGTCGGCACCATCTATTCGAGCAGCTCGCGCTCCGTGCCCGAGAGCAAAGCGACCGTTGCAGGTGCCGACGCCGACAAGGTGCTGAACGTGAAAGTGACCGGCCAGCAGTGGCTCTGGCGATTCTCCTATCCCAATGGGGCCTTCGGGTATCACCGACTCATCGTGCCGGCAGGGGTGACGGTCGGCCTCGATCTCGTCTCCAGCGATGTCATCCACGGTTGGAACGTTCCCACCCTCACCGGCAAGGCACAGGCCGTCCCCGGAAAGACCAACCGGATCTACTTCCGGGCCGACGAGACCGGGATACATCGGGGGTGGGCTTCAGTCCTTTCCGGGCAGGGCTACGCGGACATGGAGGCAGTGGTCGAAGTCGTCAGCCCGGATGATTACGAGACTTACGTCAAGAGGCTGAAGACCGACATCCAGTTCGCGCAGGACGACGTCGAGAAGACCCTCGCCGACGAGGCCAGGAAGGCGATGGGGCAATGACCGAGACACCAGACGGCGCAGAGGACGGCGTAGAAGAGGTGGCCGAGGAGGTCGTGGTCGAACCGGAGCAGGTGGAGCCCGAAGCGGTCGGCGAAACGCTTGCCGGAACCGAGCCCGGGAATCGGCCCGAAGTCGCCACGGACGGTTCGCAGGACGGTCGGCCCCGGTGGGTCGAGCTTGCGACGAGTGCCGACCACAAGGACATCGGCCGTCTCCTGATCGGAACCTCAGTCGGAGCCCTGTTCCTGGCGATCGTGGAACTGGTGATCCTCCGGATTCAGCTGGCAGTGCCCGAAAACGGGCTGCTGGAGTCGGTGACGTTCGACCGGCTGCTCTCCATGTACGGAGCCACGGGCATCTTCTTCTTCGCCTTGCCGCTGGCCTTCGGACTCTTCTACTTCCTTATCCCTCTGATGATCGGGAGTCGAGGGACAGCACTTCCGAGGCTCGGACAGATCGGCGTCTGGCTGGTCATGCTCGGCGGCACACTCCTCTACTCGACGATCCTGTTCACGCCGCCCGAGGCCGGCATCAATCCCCTGCCGCCCTTCTCCGAGGTGGCCTTCACCACCAACAACGGTGTCGATGCCTGGATCGTCTCGACCGGGATGGCGACGCTGGGCCTCCTGATGTTGGCGATCGACCTGCTGGTGACCCTCAAGCACCTGCGGGCCCCGGGCATGGCATGGCGCAGGGCCCCGGTCTTCGTCTGGTCGGGCGCCATCGCCTCGTGGCTCTTCCTCTTCATCGCACCGATCTTCCTTGCCGCCCTGACGATGCTTCTGGTCGATCGCCGACTGGGCGGCAGCTTCTTCACCGGTGGCGCGGGTGGAGCGCCACTGCTCTGGCAGCACCTCTCCTACATTTTCCTGGCGGGCACCTACATGCTCGTCGCCATCTTCGCGATCGGGGCGATCACGGAAATCGTCCAGACCTTCACCCGCAGGCCACTCAGGGGCAGGAACGCCGTGGTCCGGTCGATGATCGCGATCGCGATCCTCGGAACCCTGGCCTGGACCCAGAACATGTACACGGCTCCGATCCCGTCCTTCTGGAAGTACCTTTCGATGTTCCTCGCGATCGCCCTGATCGTTCCCTTCGGAGTCATCTTCCAGTCCCTGATCTCTGCCGTGGCGAAGAACGACTTCAACATGTCGGCCCCCCTTCGCTACGCAATGGGCGCGCTCTCCTTTGCATCAGTGGGACTGATCGTGGAGGTGAGCCAGTCGATGCTCGCGATCGGGACCCAGCTCCAGCAGACCTATGACGCCTGGGCTGCCACCCACTTCGCGCTGTTCGGCTTCGCCGTCTTCGGCGGACTGGCTGCCCTCTCCTACTGGTATCCGAAGCTCACGGGCACCTACCTGAACGAAGAGCGAGCCGCCAAGTCCTTCTGGCTCACCTACGCAGGTGGACTGATCGCTCTGGTTCCCCTGTTCGGTGCAGGCGTAGAAGGTCAGGTGACCGACGCATTCAGATTCTTCGGAGGCGAAGGCCTCGGGTTCTTCAATCTGGTCTCTTCGATCGGAACCCTCGTCCTGTTCCTGGGACTGGTCCTCACGATCGGAAACCTGATCCGTAGCCGGGTCGAAGAGAAGCCCGCGCCGCCCGATCCCTGGCGAGGCGAGACTCTCGAGTGGCTGACCACGTCTCCGCCGCCGCCCCACAACTTCGACGTCCTTCCCGATGTCCGCAGCGCCAACCCGATGTCCGACATACGAGAGGTGCTCGCGAAGATGGACAGCGGGGAGGCCAGGGAAACCCGCGAGTCCGAGCCGGTAGCCTGAGAGTCATGCTCGACGGCGCAGGAGCGACCGGTAACCGGGTCGGCAGACGATCGGCCGGTGAGGCGATAGCCGACACCAAGTCGGTGATACTCGACTACGCAAGCCTCACCAAGCCCAGGATCATCAGTCTGCTTCTGTTGACCACGGTCGCGACGATGTTCGTCGCAGACCCGTCCGGCCCGGCCCTCTCGGCGATCCTCTGGACCATGTTGGGCGGATTCCTCGCCGCCGGCGGGGCCGGAGCAATCAACCACTACATCGACCGGGACCGCGACGCCAAGATGGCGCGCACCGCGAACCGCCCGCTGGTCGAGGGTCGGATCGATCCGGTCAACGGCCTCATCTTCGGCATCGGCCTCGGGGTCATCGGCTTCTTCCAGCTCTGGTTCACCGTGAACCTCCTCGCAGCATCGCTGGCGATGGTCGGCCTCCTCGGGTACGTCCTCCTCTACACGGTCTGGCTCAAGCCCCTGACTCCCCAGAACATCGTGATCGGCGGAAGTGCCGGCGCGGTTCCGCCTCTGGTCGGCTGGGCTGCAGCCACCGGGGCGCTCACCTGGGAAGCTGCGTGGCCCTTCCTGATCATCTTCTTCTGGACACCCCCCCACTTCTGGGCCCTCTCGCTGATGATCAAGGAGGACTACGCCCGCACCGGTATCCCGATGCTCCCGGTGGTCAAGGGCGAAGCCTTCACTCGCAGGCAGATCCTGATCTACACCGTGATCCTGCTGATCGTCTCCGTGGGTCCGGTGCTGACCGGGCTGCTCGGACCCATCTACCTGGTGTCCGCCCTCGTTCTCGGTTTGGCCTTCACGGCCTTTGCGGTGACCCTCCTGACCAACCCGACCAAGTCCGTGACGCTCAGGACATACCTCTTCTCCCTCGCCTACCTGGCGCTTCTGTTCATCGCGATGGCCGTCGACGCCATCGCCTGATAGAACTTCCGTCAATGGACCGTCAGACCTCGAAGAAACTCCTGTCCTCAGGACTGCTCCTCGGTTCGGGAGCGGCCGTGATCTTCGCCTTCACATTCTTCGTAGCGACCCTCTACCTGGCGACCTGAGGCCAAGCCGAGATGAACGAAGAAGCGGGCATCCCGAAGCCGACAGAAACGATTCGCCAACCGGCCCCGTCCTGGGCCCCGGTCGTCTTCGCCTTCGGAATCCTCGGCCTCCTCGCCGGCACGTTCGCCTCGGGCTTCATGATCCCGCCGCTGTGGCTGGCGATCCTCGGAGCTGCCTTCGTGGTGTTTGCGCTCAGGGCGATGATCCTGAGGGGCGTGCGGGCCTTCTACGCCCTCCCGCGGGAACAGGACGCTCCACGGGCCGAGATCCCGGTCGAGAGCTTCCACGCTCCCACTGTCGAAGACTGATTCGACAACTTCGGCCTCTTGGAGCCGAGGAGAGTCGCTCCTAGCTCGGGCCTACCTCAGGTGGTCCTTCGCAGGTCGCCCCGTCACTGGTCCAGACCCTCATGATGTCCCGCATCGAGAGGACCCCGACCAGCTCACCTTCCTCGCAGACGACCAGATGCCTGATGCCGCGACGAGACATCTCGCTCGCGGCCCGCTCCATGCTCCAGTCAGGAGAGGCCGTGATCACCTTCTCGCTCATATGGTCACCGACGACCTCTCGGTCGGGATCGAGTCCGGTGCCCACGGCCCGTAGGACGTCCCTTTCGGTGATCACGCTCGGAACCGGCATCTCGTCGTCCTCGACCAGGGCCGCCCCGATCCCGCGCTCGACCATCTTCGAAGAAGCCTCCCTGAGCGTAGTCCCCTGTCCGACCCTGAGGACCACCTGAGACATGCCGACCCTGACCTCCATCCAGCCCTCCTCGCTGACCGAAACCCGCTTGCATCAATCGTTACTAGATCTCCAGATTAGCCTATGGGGCTGCCTTCGTAAAGACCTGCCCGACCGTTAGAATGCTCCGAAGAGCCCGATGCCATTCCGCCTCGACCTGATCAAGATCCCCTCGCTCCTAGCGGCAGCAGCCCTCTTTGCGGCCGTCGCCTCGGGCTGTGGGGCCTCCAGCTCGGCCGAGATCACGGGCGGGTTCCAGGATCGCGGGCGCCAGCTCTTCAACGCCAAGTGCGGCACCTGCCACGTGATGGCCGCGGCCGCGAGCCAGGGCGTTCAGGGTCCGAACCTCGACACGGCCTTCGGGGCAGCACGAGCAGCAGGAATGAGTGAAGACACCGTCAAGAGCGTGGTCGAGTACCAGATCTACCATCCTCGCCCCTCGACCGACGGATACCCGGGAGTCTCGATGCCCGCGAATATCGTCACTGGCAACGACGCCGAAGATGTGGCTGCCTATGTCGCCCGTTACGCCGGCGTCCCCGGAGCCAAGCCGCCGAAGGCACCCGGAGAGGGTCCCGGCGCTCAGGTCTACGCCAACCAGGGCTGTGGCTCCTGCCACATCTTCGAAGCTGCCCAGTCGGCAGGCGTGCTCGGACCGAACCTGAACGAGTACATACCGGAGATGAGCCGCGCCGCGATCAAGCAGGCAATCGTCAACCCGAACGCCACCAAGGCCAAGGGGTATGAGAACGCCGTCATGCCGAACAGGTGGTCGAACCTGCCTCCGCAGGAGCTGGACGACCTGGTCGACTTCCTTGTCACTTACGCAGCCAGTCCGAACGGAAACTGAGGCGCGGGGCGAGCGCCCCGGACGGAAGACTGGAAGGTGAAGCAGGTGGTCCACCGGATCAAGAGCTTCGGAATA
This sequence comes from uncultured Solirubrobacterales bacterium, assembly GCA_903939845.1. Classification (GTDB taxonomy): domain Bacteria; phylum Actinomycetota; class Thermoleophilia; order Solirubrobacterales; family 70-9; genus 67-14. The sequence continues at coordinate 81,787 of CAJAIJ010000032.1, read as the reverse complement.
TCTCCCGAGACCTACGTCAAGGTGACCACGGTCGCATTGATCGCGCTCGTGCTCATCGTCTTCACGGGATCGGCGGTTCGACTCACGGCATCGGGACTCGGATGCCCCGACTGGCCCAAGTGCTACGGGGACTACATCCCGCCGAGCCAACTCAACGCCTGGATCGAATACGGAAACCGGCTGCTCACGGGATTCGTCGGCCTCGCCGTGATCGCAGCATCCCTGCTCGCGTTCCTCCGGAAGCCGTTCCGGTGGCATCTCGCGGTCTTCGGGGCCCTCCTGCCACTTGGCGTCATCGGTCAGATCGTCCTCGGTGCCTTCGTGGTCGAGTATCACCTGCCCCCCGAACTGGTGATCGGACATTTCCTGCTCTCGATGATCCTCCTGGATGCCGCCTTTGCCCTTTTCTGGTGTTCCCGTTTCGAACCAGGTGAGCGCGCCTTCTCCCCCGACCCGTTCGGCGTCTGGTCGGTTCGGGCCCTGATTCCGTTCGGTCAGTTGACCGTGCTGCTCGGGACGATCACGACGGCTTCCGGCCCGCACCCCGGCGACCACGACAAGGAGCTGGTCCAGAGGTTCGACTTCAAGGGCGAAGATACCCTCGCCTGGATAGCCCAGAAGCATGCGACCGCTGCGTTCCTCTTCCTCTTCGCGACGATCGTTGTGATGTTCATCCTCATGCGGCCGGGGGGCGACAGGAGGGCCTTGAAATCGGTCGGTGTCGTGGCCGGGATGATCGTGCTCCAGATAGGCCTGGGCATCGGGCAGTGGCTCCTGCACCTGCCTGCGATCATGGTCTGGTTCCACGTGGCCCTGGCCACCCTGATCTGGATTGCGGTTCTCTGGTCGGTCGGCACCGCCGGCCAGATCGATTGGAGCAAGGGAAGGCGATCGGCCGCCGAGTCGGCCCCGTTATCCTGAGCCGATGGACGAACTGTTCGACGGGTTTCACCCAGTTTTCAGCGAGTTCGTGTCCGACCCGATCGATCCTGAACAGGTGATGGACGGAGATCCCGAAGCTTTCGATCTCCCGATCGCCAGAGCGGAGAACGGCTCCGAGGTCGCGGGCTTCTGGATGTGCACACCCGGAACCTTCTCGGATACCGAACTGGAGGAATCGTTCCTCGTCATCAAGGGACACGCCGAGGTCGAGATGGCCGACGGCACTCGCATCACTCTCAGCCCCGGCGACACCCACTCGTTTCAGGCCGGCGAGCAGACCGTCTGGAAGGTCACTCAACCGCTGGTCAAGTCCTACTGGACCAGGCCGGGTAGTTCGACCTCCTGAACGATCCCTAACGACCCGGTCCTTCCGCCAGGTTCAGGACGGGCGGTCGGGACCCGATCCGTCCTCGTCCTCATCATCGGGCGGTCGGAGCATCCCGATGATTCCCTTGATCGCACTGACGGTCACGATCCCGACGAGGATCAGGCCGACGATGAGGGCGACGGGCTTCGAAATAAGCAGGGCGATCAGGATCACGAAACCGGTCGCTATTACGACCGCCACCACCCAGCGGAAGGCGGCCTGCTCGGACTCGAGCGGATTCCCCAGTTTGGGAGGCCGGTAGCTCAGAGTATGTAGATGGACGCGAACACGATGATCCACATGATGTCCACGAAATGCCAGTAGATGCCCGGAACCTCGACTCCGAGGTGGTCCTTATGGGCCGGTCCGAAGTGGCCCCTGAAGGCCCTCACGGTAGCGAAGGTCAGCAGTAGGAGACCGACGAAGACGTGAGCACCGTGGAGCCCGGTGAGGCTGAAGAAGATGGAGCCGAAGGCGCCGTCTCTGGGCGTGAAACCGATGTGGATGTACTCGTTGATCTGAATGAAGAGGAAAGTCGCACCCAGAAGCCAGGTCAGGACGAGGCCCAGCTTCAGGCCGTCGTGATTGTCCTTGCGGATCGCCTCGAGTGCGTAGTGGACGGTGAAACTCGAGGAGATGAGCACGACCGTGTTGATGCCGGCAATGAGGACGGGCAGCTCGACTCCGGGAGGAGGCCAGGTCTCCGGACCGGTGACAACCCTGATGAAGAAGTAGGCCGCAAAGAAGCTCGCGAAGAGCATGATCTCCGAGAGGATGAACAGCAGGATCCCGAGGACGGTCTGGTCGATCCGGGCGCTCTGGTGGTAGGCCGGCGGGCCATGATGGTGATGGTCGTCGGTGGTCGCCTGACCGGTTGCGGTGATGCTTGCGCTTTCCATCTCTACTCCTCGTCCGACCCTTCGGATACCGAAGCGTCCTCGACATCGAAGGCGCCCGAGTCACTGCCGCCTGCAGCTACCGCGGCCGCGACCTGTTCGGGGGCCCGCCCTGCCTCGAGGTGAGACACGGGCTTGTCCGTGTACTCCCTCACCCTTCCGATCAAATCATCCTCGAGCCACTTGGAATCATCTCCAGCGAGGGTCGAGATCAGAACGTCATCCACCCGGTAGTGCTCGATCGCGTTCTTGATCGCGGAAAAAGGGTCGGTCGCGATCGGCTGTCCGGTGACGTCTATGTCTTCCCGGTAGAGATCGGCCATCAGGCTCGAAAGTCCTCTCGTCACCGATGCGGGTGAGACCCCCTCGGTTGCCGGTGCGACCACGGTGAACCTGTGAGGCCTCTCGCTCGACAGATCGAGGAGCCTCTGGCGGAGGCCATCGTCGGAGAGGGTCTGATTGCCGACCACGAGCGTGTGAGTCAGGTCCTGGCGGATCGAATCGTCCCCGATCCGGACCGGGATGTGGGTCACGGTCGTCTCCGGCTCGAACTCGGACTTGGCCCACTCGACCAGGTCTCGTCTGGCGAAACCGAACCTGGTCTCATACAGGCAGGAAATCAGCACTTCCGACGGGCGGTGAGCCCTGATTGCGTCGCCGATGGCGAGCTCCGGGGCCGGGTCGAGCACCTCACCTACGGCTTCGATCCCGAACTCATCGAGCACGGCGAGGGTCACCTCCACCCTGCTTCGGGCCGCCTCTTCCGGTGATTCGAAGTCGACGATCTGGCCGGCAGCGGGACGATTTGCTGGCGCCACGGCGACCACGTAGGAGGCATCACCGGCCTTCTCACGGGCAGCCTCGAGCAGCTTACGGCCGCCAGCTACCTCATTCAGGAATAGGAGCAGGGACTGCACGGTTACGAAGGTGCGGCGACCGTCGAGGGTTTCGGCTCGGGCACGGATGTCTCGGCATCCTCACCACCCATGATTGCGTGACGCGCACCCGGTGTTCCGTATTCGTAGGGACCGCCGACGACTCGCGGAATCTCATCGAAGTTGAACGTCGGCGGGGGCGAAGACACCAGCCACTCGATGGTCTTCGAGCGCCACGGGTTGTCTCCGGCCTTCGGACCCCACTTCCAGCTCACGACCATGTTGTAGAGGAACACGAGCTGGGCGAGCCCGAGGACGAGGGAGAACACCGAGATGACCAGGTTCCAGTCTCCGTACTGGGTGGCATAGTCGACGACGCGGCGGGGCATCCCGTCGAGGCCGATCCAGTGCTGGGGAATGAAAGTGCCCCAGGTCCCGATCATGGTGCCCCAGAAGTGGACTCGTCCGAGTCGCTCGTCGTACATCCGACCGGTCATCTTCGGGAACCAGTGATAGATGCCGGCGAAGATCGTGAAGACCGAGCCGCCGAAGAGCACGAAGTGGATGTGAGCAACGACGAAGTAGGTGTCGGACATGTGGATGTCGAGCGGAACCAAGCCCAGCATGACACCGCTGATGCCACCGACGGTGAAGGTCACGATGAATCCGAGCGAGAAAAGCATCGCTGTCGAATAGGTGTGGATCTTCCCGTAGAACAGGGTCCCGAGCCAGGAAAAGATCTTGATCCCGGTCGGCACCGCGATCAGCAGCGTCGTGATCATGATCGGGACCCTGAGCCAGGAGAACATCCCGGCAACGAACATGTGGTGGGCCCAGACGGAGTAGGCGAGAACCACGATCCCGAGCAGGGCGAGAGCCATCAATCGGTATCCGAAGACCGGTTTTCTGGCGTGGGTCGCGATTACCTCGGAGATGATGCCGAAGCCAGGCAACATCATGATGTAGACGGCCGGGTGCGAGTAGAACCAGAAGATGTGCTGGTAGCTCAGGACGTTGCCGCCTTCGAGGAACTGGAAGAAGTTCATGCCCATGATCCGGTCGAAGAAGACCATGAACTGGACGCCTGCGATGAAGGGGGTGGCGCCGACGACCAGGAGCGAGGTCGAGAGGTTGGCCCAGACCAGGAGTGGCATTCGCCACAGGTTCATTCCGGGCGCACGCATGGTGATGATCGTGACCAGGAAATTGATCGCGGTGGCGATCGAGGACGCACCTGCGAATTGGACCCCTATGTTGAAGAAACTCTGCCCTACCGGTGCCCCGGTCGACAGGGGTGCATAACCCGTCCATCCGGCATCGAATGAGCCTCCGGGCGCGAGGAAGCTTCCGAGGAAGATGAGACCGGCTATGGGCAGGAGCCAGAAGCTGAGCGCATTCAGCCTCGGGAATGCCATGTCGGGCGCACCGATCATGATCGGCAGCACGTAGTTTGCGATCCCGGCGAACATCGGGATGATGAAGAGGAAGATCATCACGACCGCGTGGGTCGAGAAAACGCCGTTGTAGAGGTTGGCGTCGAGGACCTGCGTGCCCGGTTGGGCCAACTCGGCCCTGATCAGGAGGGCGAGGACGCCACCGATGAAGAAGAAGAAGAAGGTGGTGACGATGTACTGGATCCCGATGACCTTGTGGTCGGTGTTGAAGGTGAAGTAGTCCTGCCACCGGGTGGCGCCGTGACCGGAGTGGTCATCTGGGACCGTCGGCTTTCCCGCTGCCCAGCGAAACCAGTAGTCGAAGGCACCGAACCCGATCAGGAAGCCGAAGGGAGCCGTGATCAAAGGCACCACCAGCTGCGGGTAGCCGGTCTGCTCTGTCTGGAAGGCATCGAGTCCCGCCAGGAGACGGAGGCCGACTACGAGGAAGAAGCCGAAGGCGGCTCCGATGACGGTTCCGAGTGCGGCCCTGTACCAGCCCGGTTCTTTCAGAGCATGCGCCATCTGCTGACCTCCATCATGACGAAGTTACGTTCTTCCTGCCGGTCTGCTCGATGCCACTGCCATCGATGCCCCCGGAGTTCTTCTGGATCTGCTTCTGAAGATCGATCGCCTGATCTGCGGTGAGATACAGGCCCTCAGGCACGGTGTCGTCCAGTCCCTTGAGCCACTTGTTGAACTTCTGCTCGGACTCGACGACGACCGTTGCCCGCATGGTCGCGTGCCCGGCCCCGCAGAGTTCAGTGCAGACGAGCTGGAATGTGCCCTCCCTGTCGGGGGTGATTACTGCATCCGTGGTGATCCCGGGGACGTTGTCCTGCTTGATGCGCCATTCCGGAACCCAGAAGGAGTGGATCACGTCCTGAGCATTCATCTTGAAGACGACCTGACGATCCACAGGCACATGGAATTCGCCCTCAGACCACTTGTTTCCCTCCCCCGGATAGCCGAAAGTCCAGGCGAACTGCTGGGAGTAGACATTGACGATCAGGGGATCCGCTTCCTTGCTCTCGACCTCATCGAGGACGATCCAGCTGTACCCGCCGGCAAAAAGGACGATCACGGTGGGGATCAGGGTCCAGATGACCTCGAGCCTCGTGTTGCCGTGAATGGGCAGGCCGTCGCCCTCGTCCCCCGGCTTGACCCTGAAGCGATAGAGAGCGTAGGCGAGGAAGACGCATACGACGGAGAAGGTGAAGGACGAAAGCACGATCATCCAGTCGAGCAGGGTGTCGATCGGACCGGCTGCGGTAGAAGCGGCGTCGCCCATCCAGTCGTACTGGAGCATTAGCACCGAGATCACGGCGCCGATGGCGAGGGAGGCGAGGGTCAGTTTCAGGTAGGGAACCTTCGGCATGAGACTCCCGGCATTCTAGTGGAGCCGGCCGCTGGACAACCTCGTCCCTGCCCCTCGCGGAACGGAGCGGGCGGTGACCGGTCCTACTGGTCGGTCACGACCGGGCGGAGGTCTCCCCGGGAGGCGGCGATCAGGTCGCGTGCGACTCCCTCCCAACTCCAGTGCCGGTCTGCCGATTCCGACAGGGACCGACCGAGGGACACCCGCTCTCCTCTCTCGATCTCCAGCCAGCCATTGAGGCAGGAGGCGATCTCACCGACTGCACCGGGGCCGACCTCGAAGGAGATGAGATCGGCGATCTCCGGCACGTCATCGGCCAGAACGGCCGTCACTTCGGCCAGGCCGGAATGCCGGGCACAGACGGGCAGGATTCCCGAGATCGCCCCCTCCGCCGCGACCATGCCGAAGGCCTCGGGGAAGGTGCTGGGGACGACCATCGCGTCACATGCCGGAAGCAGGCCTGCGACCTCGTCGTGTTCCAGCCTCCCGGTCAGGTGGATCGTTCCTGCCGAATCGATCGCATCCTGCCGGTAGCCCTCGGGGTGGTCCGAAAGGAACCCGGTGAGGATCGCGAGGGGATCGGGGTCCCCGCCTTCGGCGGCCCGACCCCGCCCGGCAATCTCCAGCGCGGCCCCCAGGTCACCTTCTCCCAGGGCGCCGATCAGGCCTTCCAGCGACTCGGCGTACTCGCCGAAGCCGGCGATGACGAGTTCGGCCCCAGGGTTGTCGCGGTGCACCAGTGGCCAGGCGGCAACCAGCAGATCCACGCCCTTGGAGACGATCAGCTTCCCGACGAAGGCGACCCGGGGGCCCTCGGCATCTGCCATTCGATCGAGGGCCTCTGCCGCCCGGATCGGATCCCGCCCCATCGGTCCCCTCCCTTCTGACCCGAGAGCCCTGAACCGATCGGCCAGTGCCAGGAGACGGCCCCCGGCCTCAGACGGCTCGATCGGAAGGAACTCTTCCGGCTCGACACCGGGCGGACCGAGGCCCGTCACGGCCTCGAGGTCGAGATCGGGTATCGCAGCCCAGAGGCTTCGCGCGGTGTGGGCCGAGCCGACCAGAACGGCGCCAGCCGCGGCCAGCCCCTCGGCTGCCCACGGGACGAAGCGTGGGTGGGGCTTGATCGTGTATTCGAGGTCCGAGCCATGGTTCTTGACCACGTATCCGTCGAGACCGGCACGACGAAGGATCACCGGACCCATGATCAGGTGGTTGGCCAGAGCGACATCGGGCGGGCCGACTTCCGTCAGGACATCCCGCACGGCGTCGACGTTGACCTCGACGTAGCGCTCGATCACGTCGTCGGTCAGCCCGGGGTATGCCCTGGCTTCGAAGTCCTCGTAGGGATCCTCGACATAGACGGGAAGGATCTGCCCGATGGGAGGCCGATAGACGGTGACCGAGCCGGTGCCCGGCTCACGACCGAGGTCGATGATCTCCAGACCATCGGACCCCCACCCCCCGACCGCGTCGACCCACTCCAGTTCCGCCGGCGCGCCATCCTGGCAGAAGAGATGCACCTCGTGGCCCAGTTTCCTGAGCGCCCTGGCGAGGTTGGCGTTGTAGATATTGCTGCCCGTGCCCCTGAGCAGGTAGCCGTGGAAGATCAGGATCCGCATTTCCGGCTATTCTCCCCGAACTCGATGCCTACTGATTCCGGACAGCTCTTCCGCCTCCGCGCCCCCGCCTCGGGCAGGGAGTCGATCGCCGACTACCGTTCGGATGCGGTCTACCGAGACGAAGAGACGGGCGAGGAGCTCGTGCCCGTAGCCAAGATCCTTCCTCTTGCCCCCTCGGACTCATCACTACCGCGGACCCCGATGAACCTGAGGATCTGCAGGCGCTGCGAGCAGCTCACCGCCCGGGATCTGGCCGAGTGCCAGTTCTGCGGCCTTCCTTCCTGATCGGCTCACCGAAGGTTCGGCCACGACCGGCCGACCACGATCGGCAGTTCGTCAGTTTTCGCCGACGATCGTCGCCGTGTAGAGAAGTGCGTTGCTGCCGTAGAAGCAGCCGTACCTGCGAACCGAGTTGACCTTCTGCTGGGGCCTGGTCTTCGCGAGCGCCTCGTTGGGCTCGCCGTTCGACTCGGTTCCCAGCCTGCACTTGCCGACGGCACGACTCCCGCGCCATGTGTAGTTGGTTTCGGCGACGCGACACGCACCGGGATCCTTCACCCCGGTGATCGCGTCGAAGTTGCAGGAGGCGGGCTTCCAGAGGGCCGGCGCCCAGGTCGGAATGGTCAAGGCGACGATCTGCTTCGGAATCACGTTCAGCGGCTTCTCGAGGGCGAAACGGACCGTCGTTCCGAAGTAGGGATTCAGGACCTCCACAGGACTGTGGCGAACCATCTTCCAGTAGGGGGCACCCTTCTGCTTCCTGTTCACCCGCCTCAAGACGGAGATGCCGGCACTTGCCGGGCTGCCGAAAAGGTCATTGAAGAACGGTGACTGGGCCGGTCGGGTGACTCCGCCGTCATTGACCTCCCGCTTGGTCGGCCTCGAGAGCGAGATGGACCAGGAGACGATCTTGCCCGCCCACGGAACGGCGTAGGGCTGGGGCTTGGGAGAGTCGGAGCGCTTCAGCTGATACGCCGTGACCTTGCCCTCGACCGTGCAGTCCCTGGAGAAGTCCGTTCCGCAGTTGGGCTTCAGATTCTTGGTTCCACTTCCGAGGGTGATTCGCCGCTCGGATCGGGCATCGGCATCATTGGCTCGAGCGATGAGGCCCGCGGTGAAGACCGAAATCGCCAGCAGCAACATCGCGCCGGCCAGGAGCACAACCCTGGATTCCGATCGGGACCGACCCGCATCGACCCTGTTTTTTGAGGTCATGAGCATCTATTGAGTAACAAGTTAGCGAGAGCCTAGTTGCGCCCCGGATCGGGCAGAACGTGAACGACTACTTGTAGCGGTAGGTGATCCGCCCTCTGGTCAGGTCATAGGGAGAAAGCTCGATCTTGACCCGATCGCCAGGGAGGATGCGGATGTAGTGGCGGCGCATCTTGCCTGAAATGTGGCCGAGCACCTCGTGATCGTTGTCCAGCTTGACGCGGAACATCGTGTTCGGGAGAGCCTCGGTGATCTCTCCCTCCATCTCGATCTTTTCCTCTTTTGCCATCGGTGGATCAGGCTACTACTCAGTCCGTATCGAGGTGCTGCCTGCCCCTTTCGACAGCATCCTTTGCAGACTTCACATCGCCGGCGTAAACGTCCTCGCGCAACTCCTCGATCACCCGTCCCAACTCGGGACCCGGCTGAATTCCGAGCTCAGATGCCAGCACGTCCCCGGGCAGCGGCACCTCGGGTGGGCCATCGGCGTGCCATGCCAGACCGGCCTCCACCATCGTCCGGGCGAGTTCGAGGTGGGCCTCGACCATCTCGGCGCTGGCCACCGGACCGGCACCCCGGGCGGCAAGTCTGTCAGCGACGGTCAGCAGGGTCACGTCGACCGCGACCGGAGAGGTATCGCGGAGGTATCGATAGATCCTGCGGCGATCCAGGGGCATCTCATGGACCATGAAACCGAGGATCAGGTGATATCTGGTCAGGTCGGCGACGTGGCGGCTGAGGGCCCGGCTCGACCTGAGGCGGCCGAAGATCTTCCCGACCTTCTCGGCCCCGACTGCGTCGTGACCCCGAAAGCCGATGAAGCCGTCGGTCTCTGTCCTCGTCTCGGGCTTGGCACAGTCGTGGAAGAGGGCCCCGAGGCGAAGGCCGACGGCCCTGTCCACTCCGTCGGCGAGGGGTTCGGCCAGCATCGCCGAGGTCTCGGGAGCAAGCGCTCCGGTGAATGCCTCGAGGTCGGATTCGATCCTGAGAACGCCCTCGAGGACTTCGAGCGTGTGGCCGTGGACATCGAGATGGTGGTTCGGACCCTGTGTCACATCCCTCATTGCTCCGACCTCAGGCAGCACCTGGTCCATGGCACCGACGAGCTCCATTGCCTCGATCCCTTTGAGGGGATCACGGGAGCCGATGAGAAGCAGGAACTCGGCCAGCACTCGCTCTCCGGCGACCCCCGGGAGCCCGACGGCAGCCTCCTTCGCGAGGTCCAGGGTCGACGGTTCGACCGCCCACCCGAACTGGGCCGAGAGCCGGGCCGCCCGCATCGTCCGCAGCGGGTCGTCGAGGAGAGAGGTCGGGCCAGAGGCCCGCAGGAGGCCCCGGTCGAGGTCACCCCTTCCGTCGAGGGGATCGACGAGCTGACCGTCCTCGAGGGCGACCGCGATCGATCCGACGGTGAAGTCACGGAGGCGCAGGTCCTGCTCGATCCCGTCGGCCCGAAGCGCGGCGACGTCTACCTGCCACTCACCGTCCCGATCAGCAGCCCGCCAGGTCGCGAACTCGTCCGAGAGCTCGAAGGCGACGCCGTCGAGAGCATCCGCGACGGCTCTCGCAACGGGCTCCGGAGACCCCTCTACCGCCAGGTCGATATCCGTTACTGGCGAGCCCAGAAATGCATCACGGACCGCACCCCCGACCACCCACGCCCGGCTCCCGACCGCCAGGACCGGGGCCGATATCCGCTCGACGAGATCCGAGGCGAGCAGGTCGGAGTGGCTGCCGGAGGCGCTCACTCCCGATTCCCGTGCGCCTCCCGCGGAACCCGTGGGGATATCCCGCAAGTGATCTCGTAGTTGATCGTGTCGAGGGTGCCGGCCAGCTCCTCGGCCAGGATCCGCTCGGCATCGTCACCACCGAAGAGGATCACCTCATCCCCGATCGAGACGCCGGAGCTGCCGGGCGGCCCGAGTTCGACCGCGATGTTGTCCATGGAGACGGTTCCGGCGACCGGAAACCTCCTTCCCCCGATCGAGACGTCGGACCTGTCAGAGAGTCCACGGCGGTATCCATCGCCGTAGCCGATCGGAACCGTCGCGATCTCGGTTTCGGCCCGTGCCTCCCACCTGCGTCCGTACCCGACGGTGCCGCCCGGCTCGATCACCCGGATCGATGCGACACCGGAAACCAGCTTCATCACGGGCTCCAGTCCACGATCGGCCGGGTTCTTCCCGAACGGATCCAGTCCGTAGAGGGCGACACCTGGCCTGACCATGTCGAGGCGGGAATCGGGCTCCCTCAGCAGCGCAGCGCTATTGGCCGCGTGAAGCAGGAGGCCCGGGTAGGTGGCCTTCAGGCCCTCGCCCAGCTCCAGAAAGCGATCGAGCTGGGCCCTGAGGAAGTCCGCCCCCGGTCCGTCGAGCTCGTCAGCGGTCGCGAAATGGGTCCAGACAGCCTCGAGGTGGATGCCTTCCGAGCTCGCCGCCGTCTCGGCCAGCGAGGCGACACGTTCGGGATCCTGGGCGCCGAGGCGCCCCATCCCGGAATCGAACTTCAGATGGACTCTGGTGGTAGTCCCCTCCCGAACCGATCCGGCTGCGACCGATGTGAGAAACCCTTCGTCCCAGACAGAGATCTCCGCACCGACGCTGATTGCCACCTCGAGCTCCCGTTCGGTCAGGGCGCCCAGAACGACTATCGGTGTGTCGGCCGAAACCTCCCGGGCCGCCACCGCCTCGTCGGCCGTGGCTACCGCTACCCGGTCCACCCCGGCTTCGACCAGCTCCGACATGCAGGCCCAGAGGCCATGCCCGTAGGCGTCGGCCTTGACGACCGCGCAGACCTCGACGTCGGGTCCGACTGCATCTCTGATCACCCCGAAGTTCTGCCTCAGGGCACCGAGGTCTATACGGGCGCGGGCGCGGAGGTCGGTAGTGGTCAACTGCCGGTCAGGGCGGCCAGAACATCGACCCGGGTCACGACTCCGGCCAGCCGTCCCTCCCCGTCCACGACCGGGAGGCGGTTGTGATGCTTCTCGGAGATGATCCGGGCCGCCGTCGAGACCTCGTCGTCGGTGGTGACCGTCAGCGGATCGGCCGTCATCAAGTCTGCGGCTGAAGCCGCAAAGGCCTTCTTCGCCCGTTCCTCGAAGTGCTTCATCGATTCCAGGAACACGATCCCGCCCATGATGTTCACGTAATGAGGCAGGTGGAAGTCCGAGTCCTCGTCGGAAATCACGAGATCCGACTCGGTGATGATCCCCACGACCTTGCGATCGGGGTCGACCACGGGAATACCCGGAAGGTCGTGTTCGCGCAGGAGGTCGAGCACCGTCTTGATGTCGTCGTCCGGGGCGACCGAGACCGGATCGCTGTCCATGATGTCCGCAACAGTAGCCATGGGGACGAGTCTATTCGACCTCACGGTCCGAATCGCCGAACGAAGCGATGGCTTCCGGGAGGGCGCCGATGACATCGGAAGCGACCACGCCTTCCGGCAGGCCGACTCTGTCGGCCGCGACCCGGCCTGCTCGTGAATGAGAGATGACCGCGGCAGCGGCGGCGGCGAGGGGTTCGACTCCCCTGGCAAGGAAGGCGGTGATGACCCCGGCCAGGACGTCACCGGTCCCGGCAGTGGCGAGAGCCGGGGAGGGCAGGTCGTTGATCGCCGTCACGTTCCCGCTCCGAATCACGGTGTCGTCGCCCTTGAGGACGACTGTCGCCCCGGAACTCTCGGCGAGCTCGACCGCAGATGCAATGCGTCGGGCCTCTACCTCTCCCGCATCGACCCCGAGCATCCGTCCCATCTCCCCGGCGTGGGGAGTCATGACTGTCGGAGCCTCCCTCGCCGCAATCGCGGCGAGCCCGGGTCCGAGGACCGAGAGTGCATCGGCGTCGATCACGAGCGGTGAATCGAGGGCCCGGACCACCTCGCCAACGAGCCCTTTCGCCTCGGGGGACCTTCCGATTCCCGAGCCGAGCAGGACGGCACTGGCGCCTTCGCAGTGGGCGATCACTTCCTTGGCCGACTCCGGGGCGAAGGTGCCGCTGCCATCGTCACGACATCCGAGCGTCATCACCTCGGTCAACTTCGACTCGAAGATGGGCTCGAGCGAAGAAGGCACGGCCGCGGTCACATATCCGGCACCGGCCCGGGCAGCGGCCTCCGAGGCAAGGCAGACGGCCCCGGTCAGACCTCTGGAGCCTCCGACCACCGAGACCCGCCCCGAACTGAACTTGGTCGATGCCGAACTTCGAACCGGGAGCAGGCCTACGACTTCCGGACCGATTAGCCCCGCCGCATCGCCGGTCGGTGCGGCATCGGGAATTCCGATCTCGACGACCCGCACCGCCCCACAGAGGCCCTTGCCCGGGTTTACGAGATGGCCGATCTTGAGCCCGTGGAAGGTGACCGTCAGATCTGCAGCCACCGCGAGGGGAGCCTCGCCGGTCGAGGCATCGACTCCGGTCGGAACATCGCATGCGACCACCGGCCCCGAGCCTCCACCCATCGCCTCTATCGCGTCGGACACCGGCTGGCGGGGCGCCCCCGAAAAACCGGTCCCGAGGATCGCGTCGACGAACGTCGCCTCCCCCTCGATGGCATCGAGGGCATCGCGCCCCTCGACGAGAGCCACCCCCTGGAGCCTTTCCAGATTTGCCTGGGCATCCTCGCTGAGACCTTCGGTGCCGAGGATCATGAGGACCTCTACCTCGTGGCCCCAGGAAGCCAGGTGACGGGCCGCAACCAGACCGTCGCCCCCGTTGTTCCCCTTTCCGCAGATGACCTTGATCGGGCCAGGTCCGGCAATCGCTTCGGTCTCCCTTGCGAGAGCCTCGCCCGCAGCCTCCATCAGGGCCAGCGAGGGTATGCCGGCCTGCTCGATCGCCCAGTCGTCGGCCGCCGCCATCGTGGAAGCGTCGTAGACCGGATCGAGCCAGAATGGAAGACTCACCGTTCCGATACCTCGACGACCGCTACGGCGCCGGCCATCTCCCTTTCGTGGGTGAGGCTGATCCGGGTGGTCCATCCCCCGGTCCGGGCGACTTCGGCGAGCTCACCCCGGAACTCGATGCCCGGCGGGGCAGAGCCGACCACCTCTATCTCGCGGAGGGCTACAGGGCGATCGACCGGGATCGCCTTGAGGACTGCCTCCTTGGCCGCGAACCTTGCCGCAAGGTGCCGTGCCGGCCTTCGCCGGTCCGAGGAGTCCCGGAGCTCGCGATCCGTGAAGAGCCTCGCGGCGAGGGCGGGACGCCGCTCGAGAGCCCGTTCGAGCCGTCCTATCTCCACCAGATCCATCCCTATCCCGACCACGGTCACTGTCGGGATCCTAGAGGCAGGGGCCAGCGCGGCCCCGGATTCACTCGACCGTGACCGTCTTGGCCAGATTCCTCGGCTGGTCCACGTTGAGACCGTTTATGCGAGCCACGTGGTAGGCCAGGAGCTGAAGCGGGAGTATCGCCAGGAGGGGCTGGAGAACCCAGTCGGTCTCGGGCACGAAGATCGTCTCCTCCACCACCTCGGCGACCCTGTCGGATCCCTCGGTCGCCACCGCGATCGTGTCGGCACCCCGAGCCTTCACTTCTTCGATGTTGGAAAGGACCTTGTCGAGGATCGGACTGTCGGTGGCAACGCAGACGACGGGGGTCGACTCGTCGAGCAGCGCTATCGGCCCATGCTTCATTTCGCCAGCGGCATAGGCGTCGGTCGGTATGTAGGAGACCTCCTTCAGCTTGAGGGCACCCTCGAGGCAGACCGGCAGGCCTATGTGGCGACCGAGATAGAGGAAGAATTTCTGGTCGGCATGCCGACGGGCGATCTCGACGACCATCTCGGACACCGAATCGATCGTCCGGTCCATCTTGTCGGGAATGCTCCTGAGGTCGGCCACGAGGGCGGCGAGTTCCCCGGGATCCAGAGTTCCCCGCAGCTCGGCCAGTCGAAGAGCCAGGAGGTACATGGCCGCGACCTGGGCGACGAATGTCTTGGTGGCAGCTACGCCGATCTCGAGTCCGGCCCGCGTGTAGAGGACGGCGTCGCTGTCCCGGGTCGCCTGGCTGCCCATGATGTTCGTCACCGCGAGCACGGTGGCCCCGGCTTCCCGTGCGAGCCGCATGGCGGCAAGCGTGTCGGCGGTCTCACCGGACTGGGTGATACCGACGACGAGGTCTCCGGGGCCGACGACGGGATCCCGATACCGGTACTCGGAAGCGATGTCGACTTCGACCGGGATTCGGGCCCACCGCTCGATCGCATACCGGCCGACCAGGCCGGCGTGGTAGGAGGTGCCACACGCAACCACGACGATTCGCCTCAGATTCGTGAGGTAGTCATCGTCGAGGCCGACATCGGAAAGGTCGATCGAGGCGTCGCCCGAGAGGCGGTCGAGGATCGTCTCGGCGATCGCTTCGGGCTGCTCGTGGATCTCCTTCATCATGAAGGTCTCGTAGCCGGCCTTCTCGGCTGCCTCCTCATCCCAGGTAACCAGCTCGGGCTCCCTCTGGACCGGGCTCCCGTCGGAGGCCTCTATCTCGATCGTGTCGGCTCCTACCGTGACGATCTCACCGTTCTCGATCTCGAGGACATTCCTGGTCTCGGCCATGAAGGCCGGGATCGCCGAGCCGATGAAGTTCTCGCCATCCCCCACGCCCACGACCAGCGGGGTCTCGCACCGGGTCGCGACGAGGGTCCCGGGGAGGCTGACGTGCATCGCCACGAACGAGTAGTGCCCCCGTAGCCGGGTATTCGCAGCTCGGACCGCTGCGGTCAGGTCACCGTCGAACTCGGCAGCGATCAGGTGGGAGATGACTTCGGCATCGGTCTCTGAAGAGAAGGCGACACCGTCGGCCTCCAGACTTCGGCGCAGCTCCGTGTGGTTCTCGATGATCCCGTTCATGACGATCTCGACCTCCCCGGAAGCGTCCGAGTGGGGATGCGCGTTCTCCTCGGTGACCCGACCGTGGGTCGCCCACCGGGTGTGGGCGATGCCGGTCGATGCACTTCCCTCTTCCCCTACCGGGTGGTCGAGACCGGCGGCGTGAAGGGCCTCCTTCAGCTGCTCCAGGTTGCCGATGGCCCTTACCTTCTCGACCGAGGCGCCGGAGATGAAGGCCAGCCCGGCCGAGTCGTATCCCCGGTATTCGAGCTTCTCGAGACCTGCCACGAGCAGCCGCTCGCAGTCCTCGAGGGGCCGGTGACCCACATATCCGATGATCCCGCACATGAAGGCGGTAAGGCTACTCGTTGGTCTGGCCGTCTACCGACCGGAGAGTTCGGACTCCACTGTGCCGGCAAGACTGGAACAGATCGAGAGGGCCTCCTGCGCAGAGGGGGCCTCGACCATGACCCGAATCAGTGGCTCCGTTCCGGACGGCCTGATCAAGACCCTCCCGCGACCATCGAGAGCGCTCTCGGCCTCTTCGATGGCCGACTGGATCCCGGTCGAGGAAGTGAATGCATCCCGGTCTTCGACCACCACGTTGATCATCTCCTGAGGCAGTCTCTCCATCGCCGGGGATTCGGCGAGATCGGCCCCGTCGAGGGCCCTGAGCAGTCCGAGTGAAGCGGCGATGCCGTCGCCGGTCGGCGCGTAGTCGAGGTCGATGATGTGTCCGGACTGCTCGCCACCGAGGGTCCAGCCGAGCTCGTCGAGACGCTGGAGGACGTGCCGATCGCCGACCGAAGTGACCGAGACCTCCACGCCAAGCTCTTCCATCGCCCGATGGAACCCGAAGTTGGTCATCACGGTCATCGCGACCCCACCTGCAAGCCGATCGGTCTTCGCCAGGGCGGCTGCCACGATCGCGATGATCTCATCGCCGTCATGGACCTTGCCGTTGCGATCCACGGCCTGGACCCGATCTCCGTCTCCGTCGAACGAGAACCCGATATCGAAGTCTCCCCCGGCCACGATCCCGGACAGGACTTCGACGTGGGTCGATCCGCACTCGAGGTTGATGTTCCTCCCGTCCGGCTCCACGAAGAAGGCCGAGACCTCGGCGCCCAGGCGCCTGAAGACCTCCGGGGCGACCCTGTAGGTGGCACCGTTGGCGCAGTCGAGGGCGACCTTCACCCCCTGCAGGTCGATTTCGTAACGCCCGAGCAAGGTCCTGAGGTAGTCGGCCTCGGCTGCATTGAGGACCTCGATCCGTCCCGGTCGGTCCACGAAACCGGGTTCACCGGCATCGACCAGTCGTTCTATCTCCTGCTCGATCGAGTCGCCCAGCTTTCGCCCATCCGGCCCGAAGAACTTGATCCCGTTGTCATGGTGCGGATTGTGGGACGCCGAGATCACGGCCGCCAGGTCGAACGAGTAGGCAGTAGCCAGGATCGGTGCCGCCGGGGTAGGGAGCACCCCCGCAATCAGGGCATCCCCTCCGGCCGCGGCGACTCCGGCAGCGAAGGCCGATTCGAGCATGGGGCCGGATTCCCTGGTGTCTCTGACGAGGAGGACGCGGGGCGTTTCGATCGCAACGGCTCCACAGACCGCCCTGCCCAGGGCCAGGGCAAGATCGGGACTCAGAAACTCGCCGACCGGGCCTCGAACCCCGTCGGTACCGAAGAGCTTTCGCTCCGGCCGGCTCACTTGCCGATCAGCGCTTCGAGAACTGCGGACGCTTGCGGGCCTTCTTAAGGCCGGCCTTGCGCCGCTCCTTGGCCCGGGAGTCCCGGGTGAGGAAGCCCCTTCGCTTGAGTTCGGGTCGCAGCTCCGGGTTGACTTCGGTCAGCGCCCTGGCGATCCCATGTCGGACGGCACCGGCCTGTCCGCTGATCCCGCCACCATGGACTCTGATCCGGATTTCAACGGTTCCCTCATAACCGGTGGCCACCAGCGGCGAGGTGACGACGGTGCGGTGCCTGGCCCTGGGGAAATATTCCTCGATGTCGCGCTCGTTGATTGTGATCCGGCCATCGCCCGGAAGGATCGTGACCCTGGCGACGGAGCGCTTGCGCTTGCCCGTCGCGCCGTAGCGAGCCTCTCCGTCGATCTTCACCGGAGCCGGACCCTCGATCGGGGCGTCGTCGACCTCCTGCTGCTCGAGTGCGGCTTCACGCTCAGCACGCTCCTCGGCCTCAGCTTCGAGTCGGGCCCTCTCCTCGGCGTCGAGTTCGGCCTCGGGCTCGATCGCGATCGGCTCGAGATCGGCGCCTGGTGGCAGGTCTGACTTCTCCTTGGCGGCGACCCGCTCGGTCGAATCCGACTCCTCGACCACGACTTCGGCCTCTTCGGCCGCTGCCTCCGCGGTCTCCTCCGCGACAGGAGCCTCTTCGGCCTCTTCGGCCGCTGCGTCTTCGGCTACTGCCTCTTCGGCCGCTGCGTCTTCGGCTACTGCCTCTTCGGCCGCTGCCTCTTCGACGACTGCCTCTTCGGCTGCTGCCTCTTCGACTCCGGCCTCTTCGGCCTCGGGAGTGGTCTCTTCCTCTGTCAAGTCTTGATCTCCAGGGTTTCGGGTTTCTGGGCCTCGTGCGGATGGTCGGGGCCGGCGTATACCTTGAGCTTCAGGAGCTGCTTGCGAGCGAGGCTGTTGCGGGGCATCATCCCCTTGACCGCCTTGCGGATCACCTCTTCCGGCTGCTTCTCGAGCATCTCGGCGAGAGTCCTGCTTCGAATCCCGCCCGGATACCCGCTGTGACGCCAGTAACGCTTCGAGTTGAGCTTGTCACCGGTGACCCGGATCTTCTCGGCGTTGATGACGACGACGAAGTCTCCGGTGTCGATGTGGGGCGTGTACTCGGGCTTCCGCTTGCCACGAAGCATGTCGGCCAGCGAAGTGGCCAGGCGACCCAGGGTCTGGCCCTCGGCATCGACGACGTACCAGTCTCGCTGGCGATCATCTGGTTTTGCGACGTAAGTCTTCATGGGTAATCGGCCCTCGCTCGTCCCGGTTCCGGGGGACGTGGGCCTGCGGATAATAGGGGACGACAGAGCCAGCCGTCCTGTCGGTGGCGACTTGACAGGCACCTATACTCCGGGAACCGGGCCCAACCCGCCTGCGAAGGGCAGTCGGGGCGGGGGAACCAAACGGGATTTTCCATTCCCCGGGGCGAATCGCAGGGCCGAGAGCCCGCGTAGCGAAACTCTTCTTCGCGAGCCCGTCAGCTAACCCCGCCGGCCACAGAGAAGAGCCATGAACGAAGAAGCCAAGAGGGAGTTCAGGATCTCGATCGCGATCGTCGGGGCGGTCGTGGTGGCCCTGCTCGGGATCGGCGCTTCTGCCCAGGCCGGTCCGGGCGGCGGCATCCCCCTCCCCCCGGCACCCGAAGTCGAGACCGTTCTCTGTCTGACGGGCTGCGTCGACCTCAACGCCTCCTCGGAGGGCGGCACCGTCCAGATCGGAGGCAGGGCTCTGGCATCGGTCCAGTGGGTGTCCTTCGCCGGGGATTCTTCCCGGGTCCGGA
This sequence comes from uncultured Solirubrobacterales bacterium, assembly GCA_903939845.1. Classification (GTDB taxonomy): domain Bacteria; phylum Actinomycetota; class Thermoleophilia; order Solirubrobacterales; family 70-9; genus 67-14. Next base: position 62,709 of record CAJAIJ010000032.1, on the reverse strand, counting down.
CCAGGCCGGTCTCGGTCGGCCCGACCAGAATCGTGGTCCGGGTTCCAGTGGGTGCCCGAAGCGGACGGATCCGGGTGGTGGCGCTCGGCGGTTCGTCTACGGCCATGTCGAAGGTCTCTCTCACCATCAAACAGGCCCCCAGAGGGGTCGACCCCGACTCGCCCCTCAGGTTGGTCGATGCATCTACTGCCCCAAAGCGGGCCTACCTCTTCGGAGCGGGTAAGCCGAGAGTGGATTTCGTCGTGGCGGGCGGTGAGCCGAACTCCCCGATCCGGGTGGACGTAGTCGGGGATGACGGAACCGTGGTCGCCTCACGTCTCCTCGACGACATCGCACGAAACTCGACCTCCAGCTTCACCTGGAACCTCAAGGCCTCGACCGGCAGAACGGCATCCAGCGGGAGGTATCGCTTCAGGATTTCCGACCGTACCGGCACGCCGGCCGAGATCTCGACGAGACTGACCGGCCAGTCCGTCCGTGAGTCCCTCGGCTTCAGCCTCCACGGCTTCATGTTTCCGGTCAGGGGACCGCATACATATGGAGACGGAATCGGGGCCGGAAGGGGCCACCAGGGAGCAGACGTCGCTGCATCCTGCGGCACTCCCCTGTTCGCAGCCCGGGGCGGAAAGGTCTACTACAACTCGTACCAGGCATCCGGGGCCGGTAACTACGTCGTGATCAACCTTGCCGGCACCGGAAGCGAGAGCCACGTCTACATGCATCTGGAACGTCCATCGACCGCCAGGGTCGGGTCCTTCGTCAGGACCGGACAGAGGATCGGGACGGTCGGAACGACGGGCCGTAGCACCGGATGCCACCTGCACTTCGAGCATTGGTCGGCGCCGGGCTGGTATCAGGGTGGAACCTTCCTCGACCCGATGGCGAAACTGAAGAATTGGGATGCTTACAGCTGATGTGCATGCAGTGCGTAACCGGCGTCGCAGTAGCGGCAACAGCATCGGCCACGGGCCTCAGGGCCTGGATCGGTGGCCGAAGCGGTCGACGTCCCTCGCCCCGCACCATGAGGGTGATCACTGCGCTCGTGGTGACCGGCGGCGTCATCGCGGCCGGTCTTCAGTTCTAGATCCTGGGCCCGCCGCCGCGATCGACGGAATCAGTGGTGGTGATGGTGGCCGTCCTCGGCGGCCAGCCTGATCTCATCCTCGTCCATGGTGTCGGACATCCAGGCGGCCAGGGCCGTGGTTATCGGCACCGCCGCGATGATGCCGATCGAGCCGACCAGGGTCGCAACTATCTCCTTGGCAACGATCTCGAGGTTGATCGCGTCGACCAGGCCGAGCTCTCCGGAGCCGAAGATCAACAGCACCGGAAGCGATGACCCGACGTAGGCCAGCACCAGAGTGTTGACGGTGGCACTGACGTGGTCACGACCGACATCGATCGCCCTGCGATAGACCGTTGCGACGCTCTGGGCCGGGTCGGCAGCCTTCAGGGCCATGACCGTCGAGGACTGGCTGATCGTGACGTCATCGAGAACGCCGAGGGCACCGATCACCATGCCGGCGATGAGAAGCCCGCTGACCGAGATTCCGGAGTCGTTCGTTGCGAGGATGGCCGCCTCCTCGGATGAGAAGCCGGTGAGGTTGGTCAGATTGGTGAACAGGACCGCGAGCAATCCGACCAGAGAGAGACTGACTGCCGTTCCCAGGATGGCGGCGAGGCTCTTTGGACCCCACCCGTGAGCCAACAGAATCGTCAGGAGCATCACGGCCATCGAACCGACGAGGGCAACTGCCAACGGCGACCTGCCATCGAGGATCGCCGGCACGATGAAGACCAGCACTATCGCGAGGCTGGCCCCGAGACCTATCAACGAGAGGGCCCCCCTCAACCTTCCGAACAGCAGGACCAGCGCAACGAAGAAGATGGCCAGCCACAGCATCGGCGAGCGGCGCTCGAAATCGACCACCGAATAGACCGGCTCCTGACCACCGAAGGTCGCACGGGCGACCCGGACGGAGTCTCCTACGGAAAAGCTGGGTGCGGGCCCGCCACTGGACAGCTCGACCGGAACGGTCTCTCCCGACTCCGGTCCGTCCTCGAGCAGGACTTCACCGCTGAGGCACTCGCCCTGGAGCGGAGGCGGACAGGGGTTCGATCTGAGCGCCTCGATCTTCCCCGGAATGGTCTCCCCCGTCGGAGCTGCGCCCAGCTCCACCTCTGGCGAGCCGTCGGGCCAGAGCAGGAAGAGGCCGACGACCGTGGTGACGGCAATCGCGACGAGCGCCAGGAGAAAGGGTCGAGGGGCGGTCTTCGAGAGCAAGACTCACCAAGTGTCCCAACCGTTCCGGAGGTAACGGATTCACCGGGCGACGAAAAGAAGTTCTGTGACCGTCGATCGAACGAGGTCACCGAAGGAGTGCGTGAGCCAGCCACGAGCATGAGTCCGGACGGGCAGATACCGAAGCGGTCCACCCGAGCGCGGCCTTTCCCGTATATTGGTAACGAGTCTCATTATTGGAATCCAGCCGGTAATTGCCCTGAACGGAGAAACTGCCTTGTTCGAGTCATTGATCGACCCCTTCGCCCTGCCTTTCGTCCAGCGAGCGACCGTGGAGGTCCTCCTCCTGTCAGTTGCCGCCGGGCTGATAGGCCCCTGGATCGTTCTTCGAGCCCTTTCCTTCTATTCCCACGCCGTCGGGATCTCGACCTTTCCCGGACTGGTGCTCGCCGACGGGGTCGGCCTCTCTCCGCAGCTACTCGCATTCGGGACGGCGGGAGTGTTCACCGTGCTCACCTCGATCCTCGGCCGTGTCAGGAACGCGGCCACGGACGCGATCACGGCCCTCGGGCTGGTCGGATTCCTTGCGATCGGCGTGATCCTTGCCAGCGACGTCTTTTCCTCCGGCGCGAACGTGGACTCTCTGCTGTTCGGGTCCCTGCTCTCGATCGGAACTGATGACCTCGTATTCGCAGCCGGAACTGCCCTTCTTGCGGTCGCTGCTTCGGTCCTCTTCTCCCGACACTGGCTGGCCAGGGGCTTCGACGAGGAAACTGCGACGGAAGTCGGTTCGGGGTCGCGCTGGTTCGATGTCGCCCTGCTGGTCACGGTCACCGTGGTCGTGATCGCCACCCTGAACGCGATCGGCGCCCTCCTTGTCATCGCTCTACTGGTAGTTCCCGCAGCCACGGTTCGATTGGTCACGAGGAAGGTCTCGACCCTTCAGGCCGGCACCCTGGTGCTCGTGGCTGTCGAGGGTACGGCCGGAATCTGGCTCTCGGTCGAGACCAACGTTCCTCCGGGAGCAACGATCGCGGTCCTGAGTGGTGCCGTGTTCGGTCTCGTTGCCATCGGTAAGGCACTCTTCTCGGGCCGGAGATCCCGCCGGGCGCTCGGAGTGGTCGGGGCCATTGCTGTGGGAGGGGGCTTCCTTGCCGGGTGCGGCTCGGGGGGCGACTCAGAAGGCGGCACCGGCAAGACCGTGTCGGTCATCGCGACTACGACCCAGATCGCAGACGTCGTCCGTGAGGTAGGGGGCGATGAAGTCCAGGTGACCCAGCTCCTCCAGCCGAATACCGATCCTCACGATTACGAACCCCGACCCTCCGATGTCGCGGCATTCCCGGACGCCGACGTGGTCTTCATCAATGGCGGACATCTCGACGAGTGGGTCGAGGAGCTGATCGAGGACAGCGGCAGCGAGGCAAGGGTCGTCGATCTCGGAATGGGCATACCGGTCAAGCTGGAAGGCGGCGAGGACGGTCACGGTCACGCCGGAGAAGAGGCCAAGGGCGAAGAGCACGGCCACGGCCACGGCGGGGAGAAGGCCAAGGGCGAAGAGCACGGCCACGCCGAGGAAAAGGCCAAGGGCGAAGAGCACGGTCACGACCACGGCGGGGAGAAGGCCAAGGGCGAAGAGCACGGCCACGCCGAGGAAAAGGCCAAGGGCGAAGAGCACGGTCACGGTGAGGAGGAGGTCGACTCCCACTGGTGGCACGACCCGACGAATGTCGAGGCAGCGACGGCCAGGGTTGCCGCCGTCCTGGGCCAGGTCGACCCGGAGGCAAAGTCGGCATTCGCCGCGAACGCCCGCTCATACGAGAGGGAACTCGCCACGCTCGACAACGCGATAGAGGTCTGCATCGACCGTATCCCGGTGTCGGAAAGGAAGCTGGTCACCGACCACGAGGCCTTCGGCTACTTCGCAAACCGTTACGGAATCGAGGTGATCGGGACGGTGATCCCGGCCCTGACCACACAGGCCGAGCCCTCGGCAGGTGATCTCGCGGAGCTCGAGGAGACGATCCGGTCCGAGGGGGTGAAGGCCGTGTTCCCCGAGAGCTCGGTTCCGAGCACCACGGCCGAGGCGATCGCCCGGGATACAGGGGCATCGGCCGAGTACTCGCTCTACGGAGACACGCTCGGGCCGGCCGACTCGGATGCCGGCACCTACATCGGAATGATGGAATTCAATGCCGACCAGATCGCCGGCGGACTTTCGGGTGGGAAGGTTTCCTGCGAGTTCGAATGAACCCTCCCGGCAAGACGATTCCCCCCTCTGGCCCGGGGCTCGGCGGACCGGTCGCGATGGCCAGGGACCTGGCGATCGGGTACGACGGGGCTCCGGTCCTGACCGGGGTCGAGTTCGAACTGGAGGCCGGAATGACGGTCGGGGTGCTCGGCCCCAATGGAGGCGGGAAGACGACCCTCTTCCGGGCGCTCCTGGGAACGCTCGAACCCGCGGCCGGCGCCCTGGTGATCGGGGTCTCCTGCAGCACCGTTCCCCAGTCGGACCGGTCGAGACTCGACTACCCCGTGACCTGCCTCGATGTCGCAAGGATGGGAACGCTTGCCGGCCTTCCCTGGTGGAGGAGGCCGGGACGTCGCGAGCGGGAGATCTCCCTCGAGGCACTCGGGATGGTCGGGATGCGCGAGCTCGCCGACTCCTCATTCGGCGAGCTTTCGGGTGGGCAGCGACAGCGGGTCCTGATCGCCCGAGCCCTCTCGGCCGAGGCCGACCTGCTGCTCCTCGACGAGCCCTACTCCGGCCTCGACTCACCTAGCGCCGAGCGTCTCGACCGGCTGATCCTCGACCTCGCCGCCGAGGGGAAATCGGTGATGATCGCGACCCACGACGTCGACCAGACGATGGACTGGGATCGCGTTCTCTGCCTGAATCGGGAACAGATCGCCTGGGGTCCGCCTGCCGAGGTCCTCGATCGAAAGGTGCTGGAGCGCACCTACGGGGGCCAGATCGTCGAGATCCCGGGCCATCCGGGTGAAGGAGTGCTGCCACCCCACCACCACCACGACCACGGCCACGGCCACGGGCATTGAGGGCGGGATGAACCTGGCCGAGCTCCTGATCGAACCTCTCTCCTACGGGACCACCTGGCGTGCACTGGTCGAGATGACGATCCTCGGGATCGCCGGAGGCGTGCTCGGTTGCTGGGTGGTCCTCTACAGGCTCTCCTACGGTGCCGAGTCGCTGGCCCACGGGATGCTTCCCGGCCTGGTGTTGGCCGGTCTGGTCGGCCTCCCGCTGCTGCTCGGGGGAGCGGTCGGAATAGTCGTGGCCGGAGTTCTGGTTGCCGTGGCGACGAGAGTCCGGATGTCGGATCCCGACACGGCCGTAGCCGTCGTCGTCACCACCCTTTTCGGGGCAGGGATTCTCCTGGCGCTCTCGCCCTCTTCGCCGACCGGGGTCGGGGAGCTCCTGTTCGGAAACCTGCTGGGCACGACCGATGCCCAGATCCTGATTTCGGCCGTCGCCACACTCGTCGTCGTGGCGATCATCTGGCTCCTGCATCCTCGTCTTCTCGCAGTCGGTTTCGATGGTGATGCCGCAGGCTTCGCCCGGATCCCTGCAGCTGTGGTCAACGTGATCCTTCTGGTCCTTGTTTCGGTCACGATCCTCGTCTCCGTCCAGGCCCTCGGGACCCTCCTGGTTGCGGCTCTCCTGGTTGGACCGGCTGCTACCGCCCGCTTGCTGACCAGGAGGATGCTTCCGATGATCCTGACCTCAGCCTTCGTTGCAAGCATTTCCGGTCTTGCCGGGATCTACGCGTCTTTCCACCTGAAGACAGCGGCCGGTGCCTCGGTCGTCGTCTTCATCCTGGCCTCATTCCTCGTCGCCGCGGCCATCAGTGCGGTCCGGATCCGATTTCCTGCGTTTGGGCCGGGCTAGAATCCGGCCATGAGCACCACCTCGACACGGAAGCGCCCGTCGGACACCTGGTCCGACCATGCCCTTTCGGAACTCGATGCTGCGGGCTATCGCCGTGGCGGATCGAGGAGGAAGGTGATCGATTTCCTTGCAACCAGAGACTGTGCGGTCACTGCGCTCGAAATCGATCGTGAGCTCGATCGTGTCGGTCGAGCTTCGGTGTACAGGACGCTCGAACAGCTCGAGGAACTCGGGCTGGTGCAGCGGGTCGATCTGGGCCGCGACTCAACCGCGTTCGAAAGAGTCGATCCGACCGGTCATCACCATCACCACCTGGTTTGCAACCGGTGTGGCCGAGTCCTGCCATTCGAGGACGAGCGGCTCGAAAGCGCCATTCACGAAGTGAGCGCCGGTGACGGCTTCACGATCGAAGGCCACGAGGTGACGCTGCGCGGCACCTGTGACCGCTGCGCCTGAGGGGTCGGACCTACTCCCACTCGATGGTGGCCGGAGGCTTCGAAGAGATGTCCAGTGCGACTCGGTTCACGCCCTGGACCTCGTTGATGATCCGATTCGAGACCTTCTCGAGCAGGTCGTAGGGAAGTCGGGCCCAGTCGGCCGTCATCGCATCCTCTGATGTGACCGCTCTGATCACGATCGGGTAGGCGTAAGTCCTGCCGTCACCCTGGACCCCGACAGACCTGATCGCCGGCAGGACGCAGAACGACTGCCAGAGCTCCCGGTAGAGCTCACCGGCCCGGATCTCCTCCTGGAGGATCGCGTCAGCTGCGCGCAGGATGTCGAGCCTCTCCTTGTTGACCTCGCCTCCCACGATTCGAATTCCGAGACCCGGTCCCGGAAAGGGCTGTCGCCAGACCATCCTGTCGGGCAGGCCGAGCTCGGTCCCCACTGCCCTGACCTCGTCCTTGAACAGCATTCGCAGCGGCTCGACGAGTTCGAAATCGAGATCATCGGGCAGGCCACCGACGTTGTGGTGGGACTTGATCGTCGCGGCATGGTCACTGCCGCCCGATTCGATCACGTCGGAATAGAGCGTGCCCTGAACGAGATAGTCGACATCCTCGATCCTGCGGGCCTCCTCCTCGAAGACCCGGATGAACTCCTCTCCGATGATCTTCCTCTTGGTTTCGGGATCGGTCTCTCCCGCCAGCCTCGCGAGGAACCTCTCCTCGGCATCGACGTGGACGAGCGGTATGCCGAACCCACTGAAGGCCTCGACGACCTGCTCGGCCTCATTGGCCCGCATCAGCCCGTGATCGACGAATACACAGGTCAACTTCTCTCCGATCGCCTCATAGACGAGACGGGCGGCTACCGAGGAGTCGACCCCTCCCGACAGTCCGCAGATCACCTTCGAGTCTCCGACCTGGTTCCGGATCGCCTCGACCTGCTCGGCGACGACCGAAGCAGGACTCCATTGGGAGGTGCATCCGGCCACCTCTCTCAGGAACCGGTTGAGCACCTCGGTCCCGAAGGGAGTGTGGACCACCTCGGGATGGAACTGGATCCCGTACATCCCCCGCTCGCCTGACTCGATTGCGGCGACCGGCGATCCCGGGGTGGCGGCCGTCGCGACGAACCCTTCGGGTGCCGCGAAGACGGCATCCCTGTGGCTCATCCAGCAGGTCTGTTCCCTCGGCAGGCCTCCCAGCAGGATCCCGCCATCTCCCACGACGGTCAGGTCTGTCCGTCCGAACTCGCCCGACTCGGCCTCCTTGACCTCGCCCCCGAGGGCCTTCGCCATCGCCTGCATCCCGTAACAGATGCCCAGCACCGGGACGTCGAGACCGATCAGGTCACGGGGAAAATCCGGCGCCCCGGGATCATGCACCGAGGCTGGGCCGCCCGAGAGCACGATCGCCTTCGGCTTGCGCTCCAGAACCTTTGCGGTCTCGGTGCTGGCCGGGAGGAGTTCCGAAAAGACCCCGCACTCCCTGATGCGACGAGCGATCAGCTGGGAGTACTGGCCCCCGAAGTCGAGGACCAGCACCTCCTCGGTTTTGGCCTCCGACATCAGTCGTCGGCCACGCCGACTCCGGCCGAGACCGCAGCGCGGCCGTTCGAACCCATGCCGACGGACTGTTCGTTCTGGAGCTTCTTGCCCTCGCTCATGAGCGCCGGGGCAACCATGACTTCGGCCCTCTGGAATGACCGGATGTCCTCGTAGCCACAAGTTGCCATCGAGGTCCTGAGGGCGCCCATCAGATTGAAAGTGCCGTCGTTCTCGTGGGCCGGACCGAGCAGGATCTCCTCCATCGTCCCGTCCTGGACGGTGGTGACCCTGGTTCCTCTCGGAAGCGATGGATGGAAGGTGGCCATACCCCAGTGGAAGCCGCGCCCTGGCGCCTCTTTGGCTCGGGCCAGAGGTGACCCGATCATCACGGCATCGGCACCGCAGGCGATCGCCTTGGAGACATCTCCCCCGGTCCTCATCCCTCCGTCACCGATCACGTTGACGTATTCACCGGTCTCGAGCATGTGCTGGGCACGAGCGGCCGCGACGTCGGCTATGGCCGTCGCCTGGGGAACCCCGATGCCGAGGACGCCCCTGGTGGTACAGGCCGCACCCGGCCCGACCCCGACCAGCACGCCCACGGCTCCGGTCCTCATCAGGTGCAGGCCGGTGGAGTAGGAGGCGCAGCCCCCGACCACGGTCGGAACCGGCACCTCGGCGATGAACTCCTTCAGGTTCAGTGGCTCGACCGTGGTCGAAACGTGCTCGGCGGAAATCACCGTCCCCTGGATCACGAGGATGTCGAGTCCGGCCTCGACCGCGACCTCGTAGTGCTCCCGGACCTTCTGGGGAGTCAGCGAGCCGCAGGCAACCGCTCCGGCATCCTTGATCTCGGCAACCCTCTTGGCAATCAACTCGGGCTTGACGGGTTCCGTGTAGATCTCCTGCATCAGGCGGGTCGCCTCGTCCTTCGATGCCGTCGAGATCTCGGCCAGCTTCTCGTCGGCATCCTCGAAACGGGACCAGATCCCCTCGAGGTTGAGGACTCCGAGGCCGCCCAGCCTGTGGACGAGGATGGCCGTCTCGGGACTCACCACTCCGTCCATGGCCGAAGCGACCAACGGGAGGTCGAACCGGTAAGGGCCGAGGGTCCAGCTTATGTCGATGTCGTCTGGGTCACGGGTGCGACGAGAAGGCACGATTGCCACGTCGTCGAATCCGTAGGCCCTGCGGCCCTTCTTTCCTCGGCCGATCTCAATTTCCAATGGGTGTCCTCCAGGGCTTCGAGTGAGGTGGGGAGACTACGAACACGGTCGGACGATTCTAGTCAGGCGCGGGTACTGGCCCGTAAAGGGGAACCCGGCTTGCGCCGGGTTCCACAGGGGAGGCAATCGGGTTTCAGTCCTGGACCAGCGGCCCGAGGCCGGACCCGTCGCCTGTCGTCACAAGACCCGGAAGGAGAGTCCGAGTATGTGGCCAAAATCTAGGCGCCACCTGACGGCGGCATGTGAAAATCGGGATAAGGCCAGCCGGCTCAGCCGACGGGAGTCGAGACGTCTACCTGCTGGACCCGAACCTCGTCGAGCAGGCGTTCGGCGTTGAGCCGATCCACCCATCCGGCGCCGAGGTGCTGGGTCGACTCCGCCCCACAGGCAACCCCGTAGGCGAGACTCTCTTCGCGACCCTTTCCGTCGTAGATCGCGGCGACGTAGCCGGCAACGAAGGCGTCTCCGGAGCCACCCCGGGAGATCGGCTCCAGCGGGTCGATCGTCGCCTCCAGGACCCGACGGTCGGCCCCTTCTCCGACGATTGCCAGGCAGCCCTCAGGCAGGGTCACGGCCGCCTCGGCCGATCCGAGGCCGGTCAGTTCGGTCAGGGCCTCGGCGAGTTCGGTGCGGCTTTCGACCTCACGTCCGATCAACTCCTCGGCCTCGACCCGGTTGGGGGTGATCATCGAGGGCCCGGCCTTGATCCCTGCAGACATAGCCTGGCCTTCGGTGTCGAGCACGACCGTGACCCCGTGGCCCTTGAGGATCTCGATCAGGCGTGCGTAGAAGTCCGGCTCGATTCCCGGCGGCAAGGAGCCGGCGAGAACGCAGATGGCGGCCCCGCGTGCCAGGTAGTCGAGACGCTCGACGAAGGCCTCGGCCTCGGCCTCGGAGACGGCAGGACCCCGCTCGTTGATCTCGGTCTGCTCGCCGGTGGACGGTTCGACCACGGCCAGGTTGATCCGCGTCTCTTCGGCAACCCGGGTGAAATCGGTGAGGATCGCCTCTCGCTGAAGCTGCTGGATCACCTGCTCGCCGTTCAGCCCACCGACGAATCCGGTCGCGATCACGGGCCTGTCGAGCAGTGAGAGGGCGCGGGCCACGTTGACGCCCTTGCCGCCGGCAGCGGTTCGGCTCTCGACCGAACGGTGTCTCCTGCCGAGAGCGAAATTCGGAACGACGACGGCCCGGTCGATCGCTACGTTCAGGGTTACCGAGAGAATCAACTCCGCCTCCTGCCCAGTCGTCTCAACTTGTCCTTCGCCTTCCTGGTCCGTCTCCGGCGGTAGACCAGAGCCGCAGTCATTATTGCGAAAACCGCTCCGATGACCAGAAGAAAGTTCTCGGTGACGAAGCCCTCGACCTTCTCGGGAAGGGTCGGAGCCGTGACTCCTGAACGGGCCAGAAGGCCTACCCGGGCGACCCTCTGGCCGGCCAGCAGCACCGTCGCGAAGCCCACCCTCTGTCCCCGGGAGATCGGACCTTCGACCTCGTCAGGCACTGCCAGGCGAACGGTCAACCGCTGCCGCTCGCGGACACCGACCACGACCGGACGCTGCGGCACCAGACTGAGCTCGCTTCCGTCCCTGAACCTGATCGGGACCGAGGTCACCACGACGCCTCGCCTGAGGGGTCTGCGCTCCGAGTAGCGGGAGAATCCGAAATCCATCAATTCGACCGTCTCTGCATCCCGGGCCGCCTCCGAGTCGGTCCCGACGACGACCCCGATCAGGTCGGCACCCTTCCGGGTTCCAGCCGATGACAGCAGGTAGCCGGCCTTGGTGGTGGCCCCGGTCTTGATCCCGGTGGCCCAGTCGTTGTAGAGCACGAACTCATTGGTGTTGACGATCTCGACCGGTGGCCTGTAGCTGGTCAGGGTCGCCTCCCTGAGGCCGGCGATTCGGGCGAACCGCGGGATCTCCATCAGGATCCGGGAGAGCACCGCGAGGTCAGCAGCGCTGGAGTAGTGGTCGGGGGCATCGAGGCCGATCGGGTTCCCGTAGGAGGTGTCTTCGAGCCCGAGCCTCCGCGCGGTCCTGTTCATCAAGGTGACGAAGTCCGGGACCGAGCCGGAGACTGCCTCGGCCAGGGCAACGGCGGCGTCATTGCCGCTCAAGAGGATGAGTCCGAGCAGCAGGTCCCGCACCGAGACCCGCTGGCCGGCCTCCAGGCCCATCAGGGACTCGACCGGATCCGAGTCGTACTGGGGAGCCGTGACGATCCGGCCAGGAGGCAGTCGCCGAATCGCCAGGTATGCGGTCATCAGCTTCGTCGTGCTGGCCATCGGGAGCCGACGGTCCACGGCACTACCGGCGAGGACGAACCCGTCCCTCTCGTCGATCAGGATCCACGCCTTCGCATCGAGGCGAGGCGGCTTCTCCCGGGACTCGGCCACGGATACCCATGAGAGGGCGACCAACAGCACGACGACAGCGACCAGGACCGAGCGCAGGTCCGCGACCCTCAGGGCCACGGCTCTCCCGGCGAGGCCGGAGAGGGCGGCGTCGGTCCCCCGACCTCGCGGTGATGAGATGGACCTCTGTCGGTACATCAGCGGAGCTTGAGCTTCTGGCCCTCGATCAGGGCCTGGGGGTCGATGTCGGGATTCAGTTCCTCGATCGTCGACATCGGAACCCCGGTCTTCTCGGCGATCGCGCTCAGCGTGTCCCCTGACCTCACCTCGTAGTTCTTCGGCACGTCGGCCACGGAAGTCGTAGTCCCCTCGTCCGCCGGAGAGCCATCGCCACCATCGAAGACCCCGAAGATGGCCACGATCAGGATCAGGGAAGCGAGGAGCAGCGCCGAAAGCGCCGCGACCCTGGCTCCTACCGAGATGTTGCTTCTGCTCTGTTCCATCCGTCGATCGTCCCTCCTTGGAGATTCAGCAGGGTATCGGCAAGGGGGACGGGCGCGACCGGATCAGATGTTCTGGTCGGGACCTTCCGAAACCTGCCAGAGCGTTTCCCGAAGTCGCTCGGCCGCGGCCGGAGGATCGGGGTCATTGGCAATCGAGCGGGATGCGGTCACGATCGCACCGGCCCGCCCCGGTCGAAAGGCCGGTCCGAGGTCCTCCGGGCGACCGCCCTGTGCACCGACACCGGGAATCAGGAAGATCGATCGCGGCATCAGATCCCTGAGCCGACCGAGATGACCGGGCTCGGTCGCACCAGCTACCGCCCCCATCCCGGTCAACAGGCCGTCGGCAGATTCGAGTCTCTCTCCAAACCCGTCGACCATGGCGGCAACGTGTTCGAAGACCGGAGAGCCGCCGGCATCGAGATCCTGGATGTCCGCCGCCCCGGGGTTGCTCGTCCTCACGAGGGCGAAGACCCCACAGCCCGAACTCTCGGCCCGTGCCACGAAGGGCTCGATCGAGTCTCGACCCGTGAAGGGATTGACGGTGAAGGCGTCGGCACCCAGGCCCGGGATCCGACCAAAGGGAGAGTCGATCCCGTCGGTCAGTGCCTCGGCGTAGGCCTTGGCGGAGACCGGAACGTCGCCCCTCTTGCCGTCCGCGATCACGAGCAGGCCGGCTTGCTGGGCGTGCCTGCAGATGAGCTCGAGGACTCGAAAGCCCTGCCATCCCAGACGCTCGAAGCAGGCGAGCTGCGGCTTGACGGCTACGCAGTGCGGTCCCGCCCGGTCGATCAGATCGACACAGAACGAAAGAACCGCCTCGGCGGCGGCTTCAGATGCTCCCGATGAAGGAGCGGCAAGGTCCCCGCCGACCGAAGCCGGGTCGGGGTCCAGGCCGAGACAGACCTGACTGCGGCGCTCTTCGATGAGCGCCGCAGCCCGATCTATGAAGGTGCTCAGCCCTTGACCTGCTTCTTCAGGGCCGATCCGGCGGAGAACCTGGGCACCCTGCCGCCGGCGATGGTGATGCGCTCACCGGTGCGGGGGTTCACGCCCTGGCGCTCCTTGCGCATGGCGACGTGGAACTTGCCGAAGCCCGTGAAGTTGACTTCGCCACCGGCCACCAGCGTGTCGGTGATCGCGTCGAGGACGGCGTCCACAGCGTCTGTCGCGGCCTTCTTGCTGCCGATTCGATCGTCTGCGGCAACCTTGTCTAGGAATTCAGCTTTTGTCACGTCTTTAACCCTCCTCGGGATTTAGGGAACGGCGAAAACCTAACACCGCATCCGGACGCAGTTCGCGGCACGGTGCGGAAACCGCCTATTCGGGCGTCGGAGCGCGGCTCACCAGGGACTCGGCAGCGGCCCGGACGGCAGAGCCTTCGGGCGATTCGAGCGGGAGGTCCATGGCATCGCCATCTCGATACTGGATGCGGATGTAGGGCCTCCGATGGTGCCGGCGACGCCGCATGAAGGCCTGGGCCTCGGCCGCGTAGGAGTTCAGTCTCTCGGTGATGACCCGGTGGGGCTTAAGCAACTTTGTGACCTCCGGCGAGATCGCGCAGCGTCATGCGCATGTCGAAAGCCATGAGCGAGGCCAGGACGAAACGCTCGGTCACTGCGACCAGTGCGAGGTCCCCTTCCCTGACGACGAAGACCTCGGCATCCGGGGAGGCGATGTGACAGCTGTCGACGGGCTTGCTTCCGGCAGCATCGATCACATCGACCACATCGGCAGCGGCCGAGCCGAAGTCGGGGGGCCCGGAGGTGGTGCATTCGAGGACCCCTCCGTCGCGATCGAGGATCGCCGCAGCGCGGATCTCGGGCTCGAGTTCGAGCAGACGGGGGAGTCCTTTCCCGGTACCGAGATCACGGGATTCAGGATCCCGGCCAGCCATCTTTTCGGTCTTCCGCTCCACGACCTAGCAAGATACCCGTCGTGTCACTTGCCCGGATAGCCTGGACCGTCGTTGTCATGACCTGCGCTCTGGCCTGCGCGATCTCGTTCGTGGCCGGATATTCCGGCTACGGCTGGATCCTGATCGCGGTCGGTCTGGCCGCGGCCGTGAACCTCCTGCCCGATCGAGGAGAGGATCCAGAGCCGGGCGAAGACTCGCCGGCCTGATCGGTCTCCCTTCTCAGCCTTGCGAGATCCGCCGGGCCATGAGCCGTGCGGCCCTGCCCCGATGGCTGATCGCATTCTTCTCCTCCGGAGGGAGCTCCGCCATCGTCCTCGAATCCTCTTGGCCGGTGTCCAGTGGGACGAACACCGGGTCGTATCCGAACCCCCCGCCCCCTCTCGGCTCCTCGATGATCCTGCCCTCACAAACCGCTTCGAACATCTCCTCCGTCCCGTCCTCCGCGATCCAGGCGAGGGCGCAGACGTAACGGGCGGTGCGATCGGGGTCCTCCTTCGCCGCAAGGGTCGACACGAGCAGATCCAGGTTCTCCCGGTCGGTAGCGTCCTCGCCCGCGAACCGGGCGGATCTCACACCCGGCGCACCGTCCAGGCCGTCGACGACCAGGCCGGAGTCATCGGCAATTACCGGCATGGCCGTGGCCCGATGGGCTTCCCTGGCCTTGAGCAGGGCGTTGCCGGCGAAGGTCTCGGCGGTCTCCGGGGGCAGCTCGACTTCGTCGGGCAGTGGAAGGACCTCTTCGACCCCGAGGATCTCGGCGAACTCGCGTGCCTTGTGGCGGTTGCGGCTCGCGAGGACGACCCTCAACTTCCGGTTGCCTCCCGCTGAACCTCACCGAGACTCCCGATCGCGACCTCGGCCATCTCGAGCAGCCCGTCGAGCGAAGCGCGGGAGAGCGGAGTCTGCTCGGCAGTCGCCTGGACCTCGATCAAGCCACCGTTACCGGTCATCACGACGTTGGCATCGACCTCGGCCCGGGAATCCTCCGGGTAGTCGAGGTCACAGAGGGAGTGACCGTCCACCACCCCGACGCTGATGGCTGCAATCGAAGTGACCAGAGGGAACCGTTCGATCTCGCCGGCATCGGTGAGGGCCGAAAGAGCCTGGTGCAGGGCGACGTAGCCGCCGGTGATCGCGGCGCATCGAGTGCCACCGTCGGCCTCGAGCACATCGCAGTCCACGTAGACACTCCGCTCACCGAGGGCCTCGAAGTCCACACCGACCCTGAGCGAGCGACCGATCAGACGCTGGATCTCGACCGACCTGCCGTCGACCTTCCCCTTGGTCACGTCTCTGGCCTTGCGCTCGCCGGTCGAGGCCGGGAGCATCGAATATTCGGCAGTCACCCAGCCGGTGCCCCTGCCCTCCATCCAGCGTGGCACCTTCGAAGACACTGAGGCAGTGCAGATGACCCTCGTGCCTCCGATCGAGATCAGGGCCGAACCGTCGGCCGTCTTGACGAAGCCGGGTTCGATCGTTACCGGGCGCATCTCGGACGGCGAGCGGTCGTAACTCCTGGAGGGGTCGGTCATGGGGCGAAGTATCCCAGCCAATAACCCGAAGCGCCGGGCGAACGCGCCCGGACTCCGCCGCTCCTGCCTCAGTCGGCCAGACAGAGATCGAGGGTGAGTGGGTCGTCGGCCGGGACGGTCACCATCAGCACCGTGAGCAACGGATGGGTCGATCCGTATGCGACCGGACCGGTGGACGCCTCGACGGCCCGAGATGCGAGGACTTCGACTTCGCCGGATGAGAACGAAGTCCCATTGCCTCCGAGTGGGGTGCCGGGGATCCAAAGGGAAACCTCCACGGGCTCAGGGAACGAACTGAACTCGAAACTAAGGCCGCCACACTCGGCCGGAGCGAAGACCACCTCCAGCTCTTCATCTGCCAACGGACCCTCAACCTCGAATGACACTCGCTGGGTAATTCGGTCGCCTTCACGGGAAGTAGAGATGACGTTCGGACTGGCGACGCCCCCGTCCCCCCGGGGCAACGAAAGCCAGGAGCTCGGGGATTCGCTCGCAGGCATCCGGAGGGAGGGCCTCGGAGGCACGAGCCAGACCCACTCACCGTCCACCCTCTGGAGAGCACCCGTCGGGCCGGCATCGCCACCCAGATCACCATCCTTGTTTCGGCCACTGCTCACGGCCGCCCAGAGCCCCGGAGTGCGGATGAAGCCCCGCGTCTTGGCCGGCTCGGCGGCGAGGAGCAGGTCCGAACCGGGACGGTATGGGGCGGGTGGCCCAGGGTCGAGCGGCGACGCCCACTCGAGACCGAGAAGGGTCAGGCCGGCATAGGAGATCTCTGCTGCGTAGCGGTCCAGCCCCAACACCCCGAGCGTCGGATCTTCCCTGATCGCGGGACTCAACAACACCCGGCCACCGGGGGCCAGATACTCCGACTCGAGGCGGTCGATAAGGAGTCCGGCGAAGGCCTTGTTTTCGATCGATTCGGCATCACTCGTTCCGGGGCTCGCCGCAGCTGCCAGGGCAGCGAATGCTGTGAGCGAGAGGGTCCATGGCTGGAGTGCGGAGCGACCCTCGTATGCCAAATCACCTGCCGGCGAGGCAACCAATCGTGAGTGACGGACGGCTTCTCTCAGCTTGGACCAGACCGCGGGCCGCACCCCCGTCGGTGCCATGGGCGCATATTTGGCCATCAGGGCCGAGGTCAGAGCGTGGTAGGCAAGGGGCCAGTCCGGGGGGTCCGAAACCGAAGATGCCGGACCGGCCGAGGGTCCGGCCGGGAAATCGGGTGGAGAGAAGACCAATCCGCGCATCCACCGGTTGGAATCTGCCTGGAATGCACCGGGTGTCGACAGGATCGTGCCTCGACCTGCCTCCCCGCGAATCGGACCGAGCCCGGTCCGAATCACCTCGAGCCAGACCAGACGCTCGAGGGTAACCCTGTTTCTGCCGTCGATGAAGCGCTTTGGATCGGTCCGTGACGGGATCGGCCTGGCCCGCCGGATCTCGCTCCGGACCATCTGGAGGATGCTCGGGGCCGGACGAAAGCGGCGACCGCTCCGACCCTCCCAGGACCGGCGGGCCTCGAGCAGGGGAAGCATCGAGAAGGGATACTCGAAGGTCGAGGTGGGGCCGGCACTTCTGCCCGAAAGACGAGTGAACCCGAATCCGGACCGGACCCCGAACTGGATCGAGCGCAGGCCGGCCGATGCGACTCTCGACCTTGCCGTTCGGACTCCGTTCATGAAGAGAGGGCCACCCAGCATCGCCGGGCCATAGGCGTTTCGCCCGTCCGGACCGGTCCGGGAAACGACGTAATCAGGAAAAGAGCCGTCCTTCTGCTGGATCGATGCATACGCGGATGCGATCCGGTTCGCGATCTCGCCGGCCCTGGTTTCGGGCTTCTCCGGTCGGGCCCTCTCCCCGGCCCTCCCGGTGGCGACGATGACTGACAGGAGCAGAGTCATCGAGATCAGCCCTGCGAGGACTCTGCGTCCCTTCCACCCGAGCTCGTCGCGCCTCCCTCTTGTCACGCTCTCGCCCCCGGTCATTGAAGAGGGTGAGCAGGGTTCGGACCCGGCCCGCCACTGGTGTCGAGATGGTAGCGGCCACCCCCTCCGGACGGAAGAGGTGGCCCGAAACCATCGATGGCTCAGCGGAAGGAGACCTTGTCGACCGCCGCCTGGATCTTGTCGACGATCAACTCGGCCAGCTCGGTTCCCTGCTGCCCGCTGAACCCGCGCATCGCGGCCACCATCCCGACCATCAGGAGCGAAACCAGGAGGATCAGGCCGACGTACTCGACCGTCCCCTGTCCCGAGGTACCGGTGGCACAGGTCCGAACCCTCGCACCTGCCTCATCGAGAGCCGCATGCAGCCGGCCCATATGTGAATAGAACATCCAGACTCCTTTCGTTTCCCTCGTTCATTTCCGGTGTCGAAGCGATCCTGGATCCGGTGCCGTTTCCGAATGCCGTGATTGATCAACGAAACCGAGCGGTAAGACGCGACGAGTTCCGAAATCCCGGGATGGGAAGCTCACTGATCGGCCGTCGGCCGGGATAGGCTCGTCTCGTGAAGGTTCTCGTTGCGACGAACTTCGAGCCGGACGAAGACACGCCCCAGCGCGGCCGGTGGGTCACGGATCAGGTCGAGGCCCTGCGGGACATGGGCGTGGAGGTCGACCTCTTCTCCTTCCCACCTGGTCGCGACCAGTATGTGTCCGCGACCCGCACGATCCGACGGCTGCTGAAGGAAGGCGACTTCGATCTGGTCCACGCCCATTACGGACTGGTCGGCTGGTGCGCGCTCGCGGCCGGAGCTAAGCCGCTCGTGGTCACCTTCCACGGCACCGACGTCCGTCATCCCCTGGTTGGAAGGCTCTCCCGGCTCCTGTCCGGCCGGATCGCCCTCAACGCACCGGTGTCCAGCGCCCTGCTCGGACCTGAGGGGGGTCGGGAAGGCCTCGACCGGGTGCCGGGCAGGACCGCGATCCTGCCCTGCGGGCCGAGTCTCGAGAGGTTTTCTCCGACCCCACAGGGATCGGCCCGCGAAAGGCTCGGTCTAGAGCGGGATGCCCGCCTGCTCCTGTTTCCGGCCGATCCGGCCCGACCGGAGAAGCGGGTCGAACTCGCCGCATCGCTGGCAGAAGCATCGGGATTCGAACTGCTCACCGGCGGTGACATCGATCCCGAGGAGATGCCCGTCTGGATGAATGCCGCCGACGCCGTCGTGGTCACCTCCCTCTATGAGGGGTTCGGGATGGCCTGCGTCGAGGCGATCTCCTGCGAAACACCCGTCCTGTCCACGCCGGTCGGGGTGGCACCGCTCGTACTCGACGGCCTCCCGGGGGCGCTCTGCGAGACGTTCGAAATCGGCCGTTGGAGCGCATTCCTGCGGGAAGTGACGGGGCCGTCCGGGATCGTCGTCAGCGGTGGTGCCGAAGCCGCGGCCGCCTTTTCGGCCCGCCGCATGGCAGAGCGGGTGCTGGTCGCTTACCGCGAGGTTTTGGAAAGGTCAGGGGCCGAGGTCCTCCTTTCGACCGATCCTTCCGTAAGTATGGGGGCTGCCGGATGAGGAAGAGAGCGCTCAAGAAGAAGAGAGACGAACTCGAGGCGCTGCTCGCCGACCGTCGCGAGGCGCTCGGGGAACTCGTTCTCGGGATGCACGTCCGCCAGGAGTGGGACGAAGACCTGATGGCCCGTGGAGCGGCAGAGGTAAGAG
This sequence comes from uncultured Solirubrobacterales bacterium, assembly GCA_903939845.1. Classification (GTDB taxonomy): domain Bacteria; phylum Actinomycetota; class Thermoleophilia; order Solirubrobacterales; family 70-9; genus 67-14. The sequence continues at coordinate 43,372 of CAJAIJ010000032.1, read as the reverse complement.
AGGTCGAGGACGGCCTCACCGCTCTCGACGATGAGCTGGGTGAACGGCCCGAGTCCCTGGACCCGACCGCCGACGAACCGGATGCTTCGGAGGAATCGCCCGCCGAAGCCCCCGAGCAGCCGACCTTCGAGACTGCCGAGCACACCATGGAGCACGAGCTTCCCGAACAGGAGCCGAAGGCCGCTCCCGCCGCAGCAGCCGGGGTGGCCGCGGCGGCGGCGAAGGCGAAACCTCCTGCGCCAGTAGAGCCTCCCCCGATCGAGCCGACCGAGAAGCCCGGAGCGGATTCCGGAGGTTCGCCTTCCGCCGTTGCAGGCTCAGCAACGCCCGGGTCAGAGGCCGGGCCGAAAGCGTCGGACAGCAAGGCCGATGAACCCGGAGAGCAAGACACTCCGAAGGGCCGACCGACCCCGGCGGAGGTCCCGGGCAAACGGCCCGATTCGGGAGCCGGGGAGCCGACACCCGAACCGTCCGCGACGGCGAAGTCAGGAGTCCAGGCCGGAAAGGTCGCCGAGCCGAGCTCTCTCGACCGACTCGCTGCGAGGTTGGACTCGGAGGAAAAAGAGGCCAGGACCGGAGCGGAGGCGGCTCGCGCCGCGGCAAAGGCCGACGCCCGAACCGAGACCAGCGCGATCCTCGAGTCGGTCGAGCGTGATCGTGCCGGCCTCCAGGCCGCTCTGACCAGCGCCGCAGCTCGAATCCGGGCAGCCGAGAAGCGAGCCGATGAAGCCGAGGCCGCAGTTGCCAGGAAGGAGGCCGAGAACCGCGAGGCCGCGGCCGGTTGGGTGCGGTCGCAAGCGGCCGAGATCGAAGCCGACGCCGCGCTTGCCTCGGAGATGGCCTCGACCGGCACGGCTCCGGGGTCCGCCAGCGGTGACACAGCGGCCCTCGTTGAGGAGGTCGAAACCCTGAAGGCAGCGGTCGAGACCGAACGGCAGGAGAAGGTAGCTGCGATAGCGGCCGCAGAGGCTCGACTCCGGGAGATAGAAGCCAAGGCCCGTGAGACCGAAGCCCGTCTCGACGAGGGGTCCATTACGGCCACCGACTCGCCCTCGCCGGCCGAGACGCGAGAGGCGGCGGTCGATTGGCTTCGTGGCCAGATCGCTGCCCTGAAGAAGGAGATCGAGTCCTCGAGCGAGAGGTCAGGTGATTGAGATGGCACTCGGGCGTGGAAAGAAGAAGCAGACGAGGCGTGAACGCAAAGCGATGGGTGAACACCTCGAGGACCTGCTCTCGATGCGGAGCGAGACACTGACGGACCTCGGACAGATGACGGTCGAGATGTCGCGAGACGGTCGATTCGACAAGACCCTTTTGGCGGCAAAGGCAGAGGAGGCCGTTCGGATAGACGGTGAGGCCGACCTCATCCTCCGCGGACTCGAAGAGAAGCTCACGCTCGACGAGCTCGAGGATCTCGCCAAGAGCGGCGACAGTTCTGGCTGAGTAGCCTCCGGTCGGTGGAAGCGATGACGGACCGGACCCCGGGGTCGGCCGACCAGAGCACCTTCGACATGATCGTCATAGGTGGCGGCGCGGCGGGCTTCTGGACTGCGATCAGGGCCGCCGAGGCCGGAGGAGAGATCTGCCTCATCTCGCGGAAACCGCTCTCGGAGAGCTCGAGCTACTGGGCACAGGGAGGCCTCGCCGCTGCTCTCGATCCCGCCGATTCACCGGAGCTCCACGCCGAGGACACCTTCGCGGCCGGACGGGGACTCTGTCGTGAAGCGGCGGTCAGATGCCTGACCGAAGAGGCCCCGGCGATGGTGCGGGATCTGATCGCGCGGGGAGTCCGGTTCGACGAGGAGCCATCGGGGGCAGTCCAGCTGGCACTCGAAGGCGGCCACTCGGTCCGACGGATCGTTCATGCCGGGGGCAGCGCAACGGGCCACGAGATAACCCGTTCCCTCTCGAAGATGGTCGCCGACCACCCCGGCATAGAGGTCCGGGAAGAGACTTCGGCCGTAGCCCTGCTCAGTGACGACTCCAGCTGCCTCGGCGTTCTGACCGACCACGGAGCGGTCTTTGCCCCGGCCACCGTACTCGCCACAGGCGGAGCTGCCGCACTCTGGAGCCGGACTTCCAATCCCTGGGGCGCGATCGGGGCCGGCCCTGTGATGGCCAGCGCGGCCGGAGCGGAGCTCGCCGACCTCGAGTTCTGCCAGTTCCACCCGACATGCCTCGACCTGCCGGGGTCCGAACTCGATGGCTCGTTGATCTCGGAAGCCCTCCGTGGCGAAGGGGCAATGCTCCTGGACGCCGAAGGGGAGAGATTCACGGATGAACTGGCACCCCGTGATGACGTCGCGGTAGCGATCCTCCAGCAGATCGATGCGCAGGATGGCACACCTGTCGACCTGGACCTGAGGATGATCGACCCGGCACGGTTTCCATCGGTCTTCGGAATGCTCGATCGGGCCGGATTGGATCCGACCGGCCGACCGGTTCCGATTTCTCCGGGCGCCCACTACACGATGGGTGGCATCACCGTCGACCTCGATGGTCAAAGCACCCTTCCCGGCCTCTTCGCAGTGGGAGAGTGCTCGTGTACGGGCCTCCACGGTGCCAATCGGCTCGCCTCCAACTCCCTCTCGGAGTGCTTCGTCTTCGGGGAGAGAGCGGCACGAGCCGGCCTGGACCGAGAGGGTCTGGGGCGGACGGCCGGCCAGAGCACTGAGCCGGCATTCCGGCCCGATCCCGAGTGGCGATTCGATCCACCTGTCACCGCCACCCGCGAGGCCGTCTGGAAGCTGGCCGGTCCCAGACGGGACCGTGACGGCCTGGGGCGCCTGCTGGACGACCCCTACCCCCTTGCCGGTGCGATCGCCAGGTCGGCACTCACCCGAACCGAGTCCCGGGGCGGTCACCGCCGGTCCGACTTCCCGGACCGCGACCCCGACCTGGATGGCGTCCACATCCATTTCCTCCCGGACGGCAGCGTCAGGTCCGAGACCTGGGACTGAGGCTCGGGACTTGGACGGCGATCGAGACCCGGTCGAGATCCAGCTCGCATCCGGTGCACTGGGTGGGATCTGCGACGAGATGGGCGCGGCACTGATCCGGTCGGCGCACTCGGCCAACATCAAGGAGCGGAGGGACTGCTCCACGGCCCTGTTCGATCCGTCGGGCAGGATGGTGATGCAGGCCGAACACATCCCGGTCCACCTCGGTTCGATGCCGGCCTCTGTCGCAGCCGTCGTCGGCTTCGACCAGGAGCCGGGCGTCTCGTGGTTCCTGAACGATCCCTATTCGGGTGGCTCACACCTGCCCGACATCACTGTCGTGACCCCGGTCTTCGACGACTCGGGCCTCCTGCTCGGCTTCGCAGCCAACCGGGCCCACCATGCAGATGTAGGAGGTATCCGTCCGGGCTCCATGCCGGCGGACTCGACCCGGATCGAAGACGAGGGAGTCGTGATCTCCCCCCGGGTAATGGATGAAGAGGCCATTGCGGAGGTAACGGCGTCGATGAGACAACCGGATCAGCGCCGGGCAGATCTGAAGGCCCAGCTCGCAGCCAACCACCGCGGCCTTTCCGGACTCCGGGAACTTGCAGACAGACATGGGGCCGAGGGCCTCTTTCGGCGGATGGACGCGGTCATCTCCTATGCCGAGGCGAGGACGAGGGCGAGCATCGCCGCCATCCCCGACGGGGTCCGTCGGTCCACGGACGTCCTCGAGGCCCGCTCCGGCGACATCGAACTGGTGCTGGAGGTCACGGTCGACGGCGAGGAGATCGAGTTTGATTTCACCGGCTGTCCCGGTCCCGACGATGGCAACTTGAACTGCCCGAGAGCGGTCACCGAGGCGGCCTGCCTGTTCGCGGTCAGAGTCCTGACCGACCCCGACATCCCTGCCAATTCCGGAACGTTCGAGCCGGTCCGGGTCGTCATCCCTGAACGCAGCCTGCTCGACGCGCCTCCGCCCCATGCCGTCGTCGCCGGCAACGTGGAGACGTCATCGCGGGTCGCCGACCTGTGCCTTGCCGCGTTCGGACATGCCCTCGGGCAGGGGACGATGAACAACCTCACCCTGGGCAACGAAGGGTTCACCTACTACGAGACGATCGGTGGCGGTCAGGGCGGCTTCCCGGACGCCGACGGTCCGAGTGCGACCCAGGTGGCGATGTCGAACACTCTCAACACCCCGATCGAGGCCCTGGAGATCGAGTTCCCGCTGATCGCGACCGAGTACTCGGTTCGCCGGGGCAGCGGAGGCGAGGGTCGGCACCGCGGAGGAGACGGGATCGTCCGTGAGATAGAGGCCCTCGAGCCGATGGAGTTCGCGCTGCTGACTGAGCGCCGTCGCCATGCGCCCCCGGGGGCAAATGGGGGTTCTCCGGGCGAGCCGGGGAGCAACACGATCCTTCGGTCGGGAGGTGCCACTCCCGAAACCCTTGATCCGAAGGTCAACGGCAGACTCGAGGCCGGCGACAGGCTCCGCATCGAGACTCCGGGCGGCGGTGGAGACGGCAGTGCCTGAGGCGCTGTCGGACCTCGATCCGGCCCCCGAACGAACGGTGATCCTCGGGGTCGACGTGGGCGGAACCTTTACCGATGCCGTGATCGTCACCGGAGAGGGGATCTTCACCTCCAAGGTCCAGACCACTCCCGGCGATCAGTCCGACGGTGTGATGCGGGCGATAGCGGATGTCCTCGAAAGGAGCGGGACTGCCGCAGGGGAGGTCGAGTTCTTCGCACACGGGATGACCGTCGCCACCAACGCCGTGCTCGAGATGAAGGTGGCCAGGACGGCTCTGATCGCAACCAGGGGATTCACCGACCTGATCGAGATCGGCCGTCAACAGCGTCCCCTCCTTTACGACCTGAGGGCGAAAAGACCGCCGGCCATTGCACCCCCGGAGCTCCGGATCCCGGCGCCCGAGCGGGCGGTTCCGGCCGGAATCCTGGAGCCGCTGGAGCCGGGCGAGGCCGAGGCGATCGCCGATCAGGTCAGGTCTCTCGGCGTCGAGGCAGTCGCGGTCTGCCTGCTGCATTCGGACAGACACCCGGCCCATGAGCGATCCATGGGTGACGCACTTGCCCGGGTCTGCGGAGACGATGTTCACGTCTCGCTTTCGAACGAGGTGACCGGGACCTTCCGCGAATACGAGAGGGCCTCGACCACGGAGATCGACGCTTCGCTCGGGCCACTGATGAGGGGCTACCTCGAAAGGCTCGCCGATCGATGTCGCGAGGCCGGACTGCCGGAACCGGCGGTCATGCAGTCCAGCGGGGGGCTGACGACGTCTGCCGAAGCCGCCGCTCACCCCGCCAGAACGCTTCTTTCCGGCCCTGCCGGAGGCGCTGCCGCCGCTTCGCGTATCGCCGCGCAGGCGGGCATCCCGGATCTGGTCTGCCTCGACATGGGCGGCACCTCCTGCGATGTCTGCGTGATCGAGGGCGGGACGATTCGGGAGACGGGTGGTCGCGAGGTCGCGGGCAGGCCCGTCGCCCTCCCCATGGTCGACATCGAAACCGTCGGAGCCGGAGGCGGCTCGATCGCCTGGCGCGACGAAGGCGGGGCCCTGAGGGTCGGTCCGCAGTCGGCTGGAGCCCGACCCGGTCCGGCCTGTTACGGAAGGGGCGGCATGGCGCCGACGGTGACCGACGCCAACCTCGTTCTCGGCAGGATTGCGGCCGGAAGAAAACTGTCGGGTGTCGAGCTGGATGAGTCGCTCGCGACTCGGGCGATCGAAGGTCTGGCCGACCTGCTCTCGATGGATGTCGAGGAGTGCGCCAAGGGCATCCTGGAGGTAGCCGATGCCGAGATGACCCGGGCAGTCCGGGTCATGACGGTCGAGCGGGGGATCGATCCATCGGGCTTCTCCCTGCTCGCATTCGGAGGGGCCGGGCCGCTGCACGGGTGTTCGATTGCAGAGGCCCTCGGGATGGCACGGGTGATCATCCCGAGGGACGGTGGCGTCCTCAGCGCAGTCGGGCTCGCGACCGCCCAGCGTCGTCGTGACGAGGTCCGCACCGTGATGCTCGACGGGAGCGAGCTGACCCCTGAGCGACTAGCGGATCTGAGAGGCGATGCCGACGAGGTCGGCTGGGACCTGCGCTACCGGGGACAGTCGTTCGAGTTGACCGTCACCTGTGAATCGAATGCCCCCTACTCCCTCAGGGAGGCATTCGAGACGACCCACGAGGAGCGCTATGGATTCACTGAACCGGGAGCCGGGATCGAGTTGGTGACCGTCAGGCGCCGCTTCACCGAACCGGGACCGAAGACCACGCCCCCCGTCGCCGAACGGCTCTCCGTGGCCGGGCCTGCATCGATCGACTTCGAGGTTGCGACGGCCTGGGTGCCCGGAGGCTGGACAGCCTCCGACAGGGGCGACGGGTTTGTTTCGATCGAGCGAAATGACCTTTCGGGCCAGCGTGACGCTCGTCACACTTCTTGACCCTCGGGAAGTCGTCAGGTAGCCTCGCTCGCCCGCAGCGGTACCCCCTGTAGGTCGGAAACGATCGAAAAGTACCGCTCTCATCCGTAAACCCCTAAACACGTCAGAGACCTCCAATGCCAATCGCTTACAAGGAATGGGCCGTAACCGTCCGGGCACTCGCAGAAGGCGAGCAGCTCCTCACTCTCCGTCGAGGTGCCGACGAGTCGGAACTCGAACATGACCGATTCTTCCTCTACCCGACCTTCGACCATCAGGTCAATGACCTGGTCAGAGAGGCCCACCATCCCGAGCTCGGCAGGGCTCTGGAAGAAGGCGTCTGGCCGGACGAAGAGCCGGCAGATCGAGATCTCCTGCGAGACGGAGGCATCGCTCAGCCCGACCGCGTGCGGATCAGGGCGTGGGCAGAGGTTTCCCACCGGGTCAGGATCGACAACCCCAAGGTGATCGACGGCCTCTCCCCCTTTTATGTCTGGACCACTGATTACGCCTCGCGGAGGCTTGCGTGGAGGCCTCGCCAGGAGCTGGATCTGGTGCTGCTTCGAGTTCACCGCATCCCCCGACCGGTAACCGTTCGAGTTCGCGAGGAGATGAGGACTGACCCGACATGGGTCGAGATCGATCGCGACCTTCCGTTCGAGGGCACGCCGGTGATGGCCGACGACGAGTTCGAGCGTGCGGTCGCCGAGATCGAAGCGATCTGCGAGACCGGGGAGCGCATTCCGGCCTACGCCTGAGCGGAATCCCCGCTCTCGCTCGAGGACAGGGACGGCACTGCTTCGCTTGACGGGCCGACCGTCTCTGCGCATTCCTGTTCCCGTTCCGATCCAGATGGGTCGGTAGATCCGGCTTCACCTCTACGCTGATCCGGCCGCCATGACCTGGATCGAGACAACATCCCTGACCTTCTCGGCCCGTCACGAGGACGGCGACGCCGCTTACTCCGAGGCACTTCTCGACAGACTCGAGAGCCTGAGCCTGAAGTTGGAGGATCGCTTCGAGGTCGTGCCGACCGGGATCACGGTCGTCGTCCACCCGTCCGCCCTGTGGCTCAACTTCGCGCACCCCTTCCTGCCCGCAGTCCGGTGGTCGGCTGCCCCCGCCGGTCGTCGCTACCTGGCAGGCTGGGCGATGTCGGCCGAGGTGCACGTGCTGGGAGACACGGCGATCACCAAGAGGGCAGCCGGAGACGCCTCATACGAGGCCCTTCGGGGCACGGCCGAAAGGCTCTACACCCAGCTCGTAATCGCCGCCAACAACGGGGCGATGCCCCCGCCCTGGACCCCGGCCAACTCGAGGCGCTATTTCGAATGGGCCTGGCTCGTAGAAGGTTCGGCCCAGCACTTCGCCCGACAGGTGGACCTCTTCAGGCCTGCCGTCATCCGGCGGCTCAAGGAAGGGGCCCGGCCGGCCTTTCCCCCGTCGAGGAGGGACGCGATCCTCCTCGGAGGAACGATCTTCGACCTGCTCGAGGAATACCGGGGCGGCGGGGCCTGCGAGCTCCTCGTGGCCAGGCTCAGGAAGGCCGGGCCGAGAGCCAACCTAGAGGCGGCCTTCGATCTCCGGCTCCGCGAGGTCGAGGCGATGTGGAGGGACTACCTGCGGGAGGTCGCAGGACGCAAGAGCACGCTTGCCGTGGACCCGGAGTCGGAGGCCGACCTCTCCTTCTGAACGGGCGGGCCTAGTTGGCCAGGACCAGCCCGAGGAACTGTTTCGTGCGCTCGTGGGACGGATTGCCGAGCACGTCGTCGGGCTTGCCCTGCTCGACGATCACACCACCGTCCATGAAGATCGTCCGATCGGAGACCTCCCGGGCAAAACCCATCTCGTGAGTGACGGAGATCATCGTCATTCCGCTCTCGGCCAGGCCCCTCATCACGTCCAGAACTCCCTTGACCAGTTCCGGGTCGAGCGCGCTGGTGACCTCGTCGAACAGCATCACCTCGGGATCCATGGCCAGAGCCCTCGCGATCGCGACACGCTGCTGCTGTCCGCCCGACAACCGGTCCGGATACTCGTCGACCTTGTCTCCGAGCCCGACCCGATCGAGCAGCTCGCGCGACTTCTCATCGGCCTCTTTCCTGCTCCTGCCCCGGACCTTGACCTGGGCGATCGAGACGTTCTCGGTCGCCGACATGTGGGGGAAGAGGTTGAACTGCTGGAAGACCATGCCGACTTCGCGCCTCAGCTCATCGAGATTCTGGGGCTTGCCATCTCCGAAAACCGTGGTGCCGCTCAGTGCGATGGTTCCCCCGCCCGGCTCCTCCAGGAGATTGATGCAGCGCAGCAACGTGCTCTTTCCGGAGCCACTGGGCCCGATGACGCAGACGACCTCGCCCCGATCGATGTCGAGGTCGATCCCGGTCAGGACGTCGAGATCGCCGTAGCTCTTCCTCAGATCCCTGATGCTGATGATCGGCTCGGTCACGGAATCCCCCTCTGGATCTTCATGTCCTGTTTCTTGATCAGCCAGTCCACGAACCTCGCCAGAGGAATCGTGACGGCCAGGAAGAGAAAGGCACCGAGGGTCAGTGCCGAAGCGTTGAAGGTCTCGGAATAGACGTCCCGGCCGGCCTGCACCGTCTCGACGAGTCCGAGCACGCTGACCAGGGAGGTGTCCTTCATCAGCGCGATGAAGTCGTTGAGCAGTGGCGGGACCACCTTGCGTACCGCCTGGGGAACGATCACGAATCGCATCGCCTGACCATGGCTCATGCCCAGAGACCTTGCAGCCTCCACCTGTCCACGCGGCACTGCCTCGATTCCGGCCCGGTAGACCTCGGCCATGTAGGCGCCGTAGGTGAGGGTGATCGCGATCGTGCCGTACCAGAAGGGGTCCGGCAGTCCGAACCAGCGCGGGATGCCCAGTCCCTCCGGGATAACGCCCTCGGATGCGAGGGCTCCCAGACCGCCCGAAATTAGGAAGATCACGAGCAGCAGAGGCACGCCCCGGAGGGCATCGATATAGGCGATCGCGACCCACCTGACCGGGGCCAAACCCCTGCCGGGCAGCTGGCGGAGAACGGCGAGGATCAGACCCCAGATCAGGGAAAGGATTCCGCCCACGATCGAGAGCCTGATCGTGTACCAGAACCCTTCCAGGACATAGCCGAAGTTGTCCTCGATGATCTGGAAGTCGAAATATGTCTGGAAGAACGCTTCCAAGGCTTCCCGCCGTTCAACTCAGGTCGAGGGAGATGGATCCCTCACTTCGAAGCAGGGTGAAAGAGAGAGGGCGCCCTCGGCGCCCTCTCCCATCCCCCGATTCCTTACGAGCTCTCGCCCGGATTGGTGGTCGTTCCGTCGATCACGCCCTTCGGCGCATCGGTCTTGAACCACTTCTGGTAGAGGCCGTTCAGGCGACCGTCTTCCTTCATCTTCTCGAGGATCGAATTGACCTCATCGAGCAGAGCGGTGTCCTTCCTGGCGAACGCCAGACCGTAGAGCTCACCGGTCGGGATCAACGTCGCGATCTCGAATCCGGACTGGCCCTTGTCGAGCGCATCCTGAGCGACCGGCTGATCGATGACCGTGGCATCGACCTGGCCCGTCTTGAGAGCGTCGATCGCGGCCGGTCCGTTCGGGAACCCGCGGACCTCACCGGCATCGGCGTTGTCGTTCACATAGGCCTCTCCGGTGGTTCCGTCCTGGGCTCCGACCGTCTTGCCTGCCAGATCCTGGACCGAGGTGATGTCCGAGCCGGGCTCGACGAGCAGTGCCTGCTCGGCCTCGTAGTAGGGATCGGAGAAGTTGACGGTCTGCTGGCGCTCCGGCGTGATGGTGGAGGCCGAAGCAGCCATGTCGAACTTGCCCTGGGCCGTATCGGTGAAGATGGTGTCGAACGCCGTGTCCTGGACATTCAGCTTGAGGTCGAGGTCCTTGGCGATCGCCGTGACGAGATCGATGTCGAAGCCCTTGTAATCAGGGGCCTGGCCGAACTCGAACGGCGGGAACGGGATGTCCGATCCAACCGTGAGCGTGCCGGCTTGGATCAGCTCGGAATCGAGGGAGCCGGAGCCGGAGCCGGAATCGCTATCACTGCTGCATGCGGTCAGGAATACGGCACCGACTGCAAGCGCAAGAAATGCGAGCAGGGCCGAGATGCGGGATGACTTCATCAGGTTCTCTCTCCTTGGGTGAGGCTGGACGGACGATGGATAGCCCCGGGAGTATCGCACCGACCACAGAAGTTTTCACGCCCGGGATTTTCAAGCGGTACACTGAGTGTCCCCTCATCCAACCGCTCAAGGTGGCCTGGACACCGATATGAACCCTTATTACGACCTCCTCAACAAGCCGTGTGGCGGCACTTTCAAGGACGTGGTCGAGTCGATCGGCCACACCCCATTGGTCGAGCTCTCGACCCTCTCGCCCTCTGAGGACGTCCGGATCTTCGCCAAGCTGGAGTCGGCCAACCCGACCGGCTCGGTCAAGGACCGCGTTGCCCGTTCGCTGATCGAATCTGCCGAAGCCGAAGGTGCGATCGAGCCCGGCATGACGATCCTCGAGCCGACGTCCGGCAACACGGGGATCGCGCTGGCGATGATCTGCCGTCGCAAGGGCTACCCCCTCAAGGTCGTGATGCCCGACAACGTGACCGCAGAGCGAACCGAACTCCTGAAGATGTACGGAGCCGAGATCGTCTATTCAGAGGGCGCGAAGGGTTCCAACGGAGCCGTCGAGCTCGCCCTCGAGCTGGCGACCGACCCCTCCTACTACATGCCTTACCAGTACGGAAACGAAGCCAACCCGCTCGCCCACTACAACGGGACTGCGGTCGAAATCCTCGAGGAACTCGACTCGGTCGCGGCCTTCGTGGCCGGCCTGGGGACCGGTGGAACGCTGATGGGCAACGGCCGCCGGCTCAAGGAAGCCGACCCCGACACGCTGATCGTCGCCTCCGAGCCGATGCAGGGCGAGCTGGTCCAGGGCCTCCGGTCACTGGATGACGGCTTCATCCCGCCGATCATCGACCTCTCCCTGCTCGATCGCAAGATCATGGTCTCGAACATGGACTCGATCCTCTGGACCAGGCGCCTGCTCGACCAGGAGGGGATCTTCTCCGGAGTCTCGGGCGGCGCGGTGGCCGCGGTCGCCTCGCGGATTGCGGGCGAGATCGAGTCCGGCAACATCGTCTTCCTGATCCCCGATGGCGGCTGGAAATATCTCTCGTCCGGCATCTACACCGAGCCGCTCGACCAGCTCGGGGATGTCGACGCAACCAACTGGTGGTGAGCCCGTGTCAGGGGTGATGTCGGTTCCACGAGAACTCTTCGACGGCATGGTCACACACGCCAGAGAAGATGATCCGAACGAGTGCTGCGGTCTGATCGGAGGCTCGCCGGGCGAAGCCCTGACCCTGTACCGCGCTACCAACGCCGAGGCGAGCCCGTTTCGTTACAGCCTCGCCCCGGCCGAGCAGCTGGATCTGATGAACCGGATCGACGAAGCCGGCGAAGAGCTGGTGGGGATCTACCACTCCCACACCAGGTCCGGCGCCTGGCCATCACAGACGGACATCAACCTCGCTGGCGGCTGGCCGGACACGGTCTGGTTCATCGTCTCCCTCGAGGATCCGGAGTCACCGGACGTTAAGGCCTTCACCATCGCAGGAAGCGAAGTGGGCGTTGTCGATATTCAGGTCAAATAGGAAGGAGAAGAAGCCGCGGCCGGTCCCGGTCTTCTTCGCCGCCAATCAGGCCGAAGCCGAGATGATCGAAGGGATCCTCGCGTCCGAGGGCATCCCCTGTCTGATCCAGCGGACCGGATCGGCCGACGTGCCGGACTTCCTCGCGGCCGGGCGCAGGCAGATCCTCGTACCGGCCTCGGCCGAAACCAAGGCGCGCGAACTCCTCGACCAGTTGAAGGCCGACCACCTCCCGGAGGATTGACCGTCCTCGTCGGCGGGTCGCCGGCTGCTCAGCCGCCGGCCATGGCCGGCAGGATCATGACCGTGTCGGTCTCACCTACCGCAGTGCCCAGCCCGCCCAGGACCCTCACGTCTTCGTCGTTCAGGTAGACGTTGACGAACCTGTTCAGCTCGCCGTCCTCCCCGAATAGCTGCGGCCTGGTCTCGGGGTGAGCGGTGGTCAGTGACTGGAGGACCTCACCGATGGTCGAGCCGTCCAGCTCGACCTCGGTCTGGCCGTCCGTGTGCTGCCTGAGGACCGGGGGTATCTTCACCGAGGGCATGACCGGAATCCTAGCGATAGAGAGTGAACTCAGGAACCCGTGTGGCCGCCGCAGAAGGCTGCGTAATCGGGGAACTTGCCTATCTCGGACGGATCGAGCTCCGGTGCATCGGGTCCGCAAATCGGGCATTCCGGATCGCGCCTGACCTTGAGCTCGGTGAAGCGGGTCGTCAATGCCTCGTAGAGCAGCAGGCGCCCGATCAGCGGTTCGCCGATCCCGAGGATCAACTTGATCACCTCGTTGGCCTGGAGCATCCCCATCAGACCGGCCATGACTCCGAGCACCCCGTTCGCGGAGCAGCTCGGGGCCAGCTCGGGCGGCGGCGGGGTCGGGTAGAGGCACCGGTAGCAGGGACCCTCACCGGGCACGAAGGTCGAGATCTGGCCATCGAAAGAGAGGATCGAGGCCGAGACGACCGGCTTGCCGAGTCGGACCGAAGCGTCGTTGAGGAGATAACGGGTAGGGAAGTTGTCGGCTCCGTCGACGATGATGTCGTAGTCGGAGATGGTTTCGATGATGTTCTCTGCGGTCAGTCTGATGTTGTGCTCGACCACCTCGACATCCGGGTTGAGCGCCTCGATCGTCTGTCGGGCCGACGCAGTCTTGGGCTCTCCGATCCGCTCGGTGTTGTGGATCACCTGACGCTGAAGGTTGGAAGCGTCGACGACATCGTCGTCGACGAGACCGATCGTCCCCACCCCTGCCGCCGCGAGGTAAAGGGCGGTAGGAGCGCCGAGGCCGCCGGCTCCGAGCAGGAGGACCCTGGCTTCGAGCAACTTGACCTGGCCGTCGACTCCGACCTCGGGGAGAAGGGTGTGGCGCGAGTAACGGTTGCGCTGCTCGGCGGTCAGGGAGGAATCCGAAAGAACCGGGAAGCCCTTCTCCTGCCACTCCATGATCCCGCCGGTGACATTGGCGAGGTTCGTGTAGCCCATCTCGGCCATCTGCTCGGCCGCCGTCTGGGAGCGCATCCCGGCGGCGCAGTGGAGGACGATCCTGGCCGACTTGTCGGGGGCGGCCTTCTCGATCTCGGACGGAACCATCCCGACCGGGACCAGCGTCGCGCCTTCGATCCTGGCCTCCGAGAACTCGATCGGTTCCCTGGTGTCGATCAGGACGATGTCGCCCCGCTCTATCTCATCACGGGCCTGCTCGACGGTTATCTGATCGATGCTGGTCTTGATTTCAGAAGGCATTTCCCTGGAACCCTTAATTACCTAAAACCCTATCGGGTTTACTGCGCTTGGAAACGGTCATGATACAGGACGGACTCGCCGTCCCTCTTCCAATGCCATGAACCGGGAGCCGGTCGAGACCGGCCCTTCCCCGGACCCCGTTGGTCGGCCTCAGAGCGAGGGCCGCATCTGGCGCAGACGCTCGACCCGTTCCTCGATCGGGGGATGGGTCGAGAAGAGGCCGGCAAGTCCGCGGGCCTTGAAGGGCTTGACGATGTAGAGGGGCTCGGTCGCGTCGTTGACGTGGCCATCCATCGGTATCTGCTCGGCGCCCTGTTCGAGCCTGAGCAATGCGCTGGCCAGGGACTCCGGGTTGCCACAGATCTGGGCTCCTCCAGCGTCCGCCGCGAACTCACGCTGGCGAGAAACGGCCAGCTGGATGATCGAAGCGGCGAGCGGAGCGAGCAGGATCATCGCCAGCGAGCCGATCAGGCCCAACGGCGAGTTGTTGTCGCTGCCGAACCACATCAGCATGTAACCGAGATAGGTAATGGCGGCCCCGATCGTGGCGGCGACAGACTGGATAAGGATGTCCCGGTGTTTGATGTGGGCGAGCTCGTGGGCGACGACGCCGCGGAGTTCGTCTTTCGACAGAAGCTGGGTGATGCCCTGGGTCACGGCCACGGCCGAGTTCTTGTAGTTGCGGCCGGTGGCGAAAGCGTTCGGCTGGGCCTGGGGGATCAGGTAGAGCCTCGGCATCGGGATGTCGGCACGCTGGCAGAGCTCGCGGACCATCTCGAAATACTCGGGGTTCTCGGCCTCATCCATCGGCTGGGCCCGGCTCATCTTCAGGGCGAGCTTGTCGCTGAAGAAGTAGGAGAAGAAGTTCATCGCCGCAGCCATGAACAGGAAGAGCAGGGCCGTGTCGGGACCGCCGATCAGGAACCCGATCACTACCAGGAGGCCTGAGAGCGTGGCCAACAGAACGGTGGTCCTGAGGGTCGCTGCGAATGTCGATTCTCTGGTGGTCTTCACCTTTGCTCCTTGGAGGTCTTCCGCTTTCGAGAGGGCTCGCCGAACTTATCCGTCGGCGGTCTGCCAGAGATTCTGACATACGGCGGAAGGCCCGGATCCTTTCCCGACCGTTGCTCTAGGATTTAGGTAATGCTGTTCTCGACGAAAGCCGAATACGGGGTCCGCCTGATGGTCGAACTGGGCCGCCAGTCGGACCGGGGGCCGGTATCGCTGACGTCGATCGCAGAGACCGAGAACCTCCCACTCTCCTATCTGGAACACCTTGTGGCAAAGCTTCGCAGGGCCGATCTGGTCACCTCGACGAGAGGTGCCCAGGGCGGCTACAGGCTGGCCCGGCCCGCGGGAGAGATAGAGATGCTCGAGGTGGTCGAGGCCCTGGAAGGTCCGGTCGTCCCGATGGAGTGCTTCCACGAGGAGCCCGAGGGGCGGGTCCAGTGTTCTCATCTCGGCGATACCGACGGAACCTGTGCCACGAAGTTCCTCTGGATGAGAGTCCACTCGGGCGTCACCTCGGCCCTGCGTGGCACCACGCTGGAGGAGCTGGTCGAGTTCTCCAGGTCGGGAGCCCTGCGGGAAGACGGAAGCCGGACCGCAAGTCCGGCCTGAGACCGGCAACATCAGCCACCCCCTCAAGACAAACTGAACCGGATCCAACCGGGAAACCACGAAACGGAGCAGATCTCGAAATGTCAGAGCTCGAAATAAAGAACCTCCACGTAAGCGCCGACGGCAAGCAGATCCTCAAAGGTCTCGACCTCTCGGTCGAGAAGGGCAAGGTCCATGCCCTGATGGGTCCGAACGGTTCCGGCAAATCCACCCTCGCCAACGCGATCATGGGACACCCCGCACTCGAAGTGACCGAGGGCTCGATCACCTTCAACGGAGAGGACGTGACCGAAGCCGACCCCGACGAGCGTTCACTGGCCGGGATCTTCATGGCCTTCCAGTACCCCGTCGCGATTCCGGGCGTCGCCGTCACCAAGTACCTCCGGATGATCCTCAACGCCCATCGCGAGGCAGCCGGCGAGCCCCCGCTCAAGATCAAGGAGTTCGCCGAGCAGGCCAGAGAGGCCATGGAGATCGCGAACATTCCGCAGGATTTCTCGAGCCGCTACCTCAACGACGGATTCTCCGGCGGAGAGAAGAAGCGAATGGAGATCCTCCAGCTCGCCCTTCTGAAGCCCCAGATGGCGATTCTCGACGAGACCGATTCCGGCCTCGACATCGATGCCCTCAAGACGGTCGCCGACGGCATCAACCGGTTCGCCGGTCCCGACATGGGAGCCCTCGTGATCACCCATTACCAGCGACTCCTGCACATGGTCAAGCCGGACGTGGTCCACGTCATGTTCGAGGGCCGCATCGTCAAGGAAGGCGGACCCGAGCTCGTCGATCAGCTCGAAGCCGAGGGCTACGGCTGGATCAAGGAGGAGGTCGAGGCAGGAGCAGCATGACGGCCGTCCCCTCCTCTCCCCCGGCCCTCCCCAGGTCGATAGACCTGATCAGGTCCGAGTTCCCGATCCTTGGTCGACAGATCGGCGACCGACCCCTCTCCTACCTCGACAACAGCGCCACGGCCCAGACTCCGAACTGCGTAGTCGACGCAATGTCGGACTACTACCGGACGTCCAACGCCAACGTTCATCGAGGGGTCCACACGCTCTCCGAGGAGGCGACCGGCCTCTATGAGGGCGCTCGCGACATCGTCGCCGAGTTCATCGGTGCCGACCGCCGCGAGGTGATCTTCACGAGGAACGCAACAGAGGCCGTCAACGTGGCCGCCCAGGCCTGGTGCGAGTCACATCTCGGCCCCGGTGACCGGATCGTCCTGACTGAGATGGAGCACCACTCGAACATCGTGCCCTGGTATCTGGCGGCCCGACGAGCCGGTGCGACCCTCGACTGGGTCCCGGTAGACGACGAAGGAAGGATCGACAGGGAAGCCTTCACCCGGGCTCTGGGACGAGGGCCCAAGGCCGTTGCGGTCACCCATGTCTCGAACGTGCTCGGAACGCTGAACCCGGTTGGGGACCTGGTCGCCGAGGCCCGGTCGGCAGGGGCGATGACGCTGGTCGACGGAGCTCAGGCAACACCCCGAGTCAAGGTCGACGTCAAGGAGGTCGGAGCCGACTTCTACGTCTTCACTGGCCACAAGCTCTACGGGCCGACCGGAATCGGCGTCCTGTTCGGCCGCAGAGAGGTCCTCGATGTCCTCGAGCCATTCGAGGGTGGCGGTTCGATGATTTCCAAGGTAGGCCGGGAGAAGATCACCTTCGCCAGACCGCCCGCGAAGTTCGAAGCCGGAACCCCGATGATTGCCGAGGCCGTCGGACTTGGGCGAGCGGTCGAATGGATCAATGAACTCGGTCTCGACGCGATCGCCGCCCGGGAGAGGGCCTTGCTGGACTACGCGCTTCCGAAGCTCGACGAACTCCCGTGGATCACGACCTTTGGTCCGGCACCGGGCCCGGATCGCGAAGGGATCGTCTCGTTCGAGGTCGAGGGCATCCACCCCCATGACATCTCGGAGATCCTCGATCGACACGGAGTGGCCGTCCGGGCCGGCCACCACTGCGCCCAGGTCCTGATGGAGAGGTTGGGCGTCCCGGCGCTGACCCGCGCGAGCTTCGCCGTCTACAACACCGAGGAAGAGGTCGACCGTCTGGTGGAGGGCCTCCTCGACTGCCGTCGGATCTTCGGTCTGGAGGGCTGAAACCGTGGATGATCTCTACCGGGAGCAGATCCTCGAGCACTACAAGCGACCGCAGAACTTCGGAGCGGTCGAGGATCCGGACCTCGAGTTCGAGGACAACAATCCGTTCTGCGGGGACGAGCAGCACATGACCTTTCGCCTCGGCGAAGACGGCAAGGTGACTGAGGTGAAGTTCGAGGGCAAGGGCTGCGCGATCTCGACCGCCGCAACTTCGATGCTCACGGACGAGCTGGTCGGCCTGACCAGAGACGAACTGATCACGCTCCCGAAGGAGAAGGTCCTCGAACTCCTCGGCATCGAGATATCTGCCACCCGCATGAAGTGCGCGCTGCTCGGACTGAAGGTGGCCAAGGGTGCCGGACTCGGCCATCAGGCTGATTGGGACGAGTAAGCGGCTCGCCCGAACCACTATCATTGAATCCCGATTCATTCACTCGGTTTACCCCTCGAAAACCAAGGAGCAGGGCCGGAAACTTCCGATGAGCGAAAGCACCGAAAAGACCATCACCGTCTGTCAGGTAGCCGATCTGGAACCCGGTCAGGTCAAGGTCGTAGAGCACGAGGGCGAACCGATCGCAGTCTTCAACTGCGACGGGGAGCTCTACGCGATCGAGGACCGGTGCTCGCACGACGACGGGCCCCTCGCTGACGGTACCCTCGATCAGGCGGACTGCATCGTCGAGTGTCCCCGCCACGGCTCCCTGTTCGACCTGAAGACCGGCAAGCCGAAGACCCTTCCGGCCTTTCAGCCGGTCCGAACCTTTCCCGTTTCCATTTCCAACGACGAAGTAATCCTGGAGGTCTGATCATGGCCACACCCGAAATTCTCGAAGAAAAGAAGAAGGTCCAGGGGATCAATGCCGACTACGAAGAGAAGTTCGGCTTCCATGACCCCGAGACCGGCTACGCCTACAAGGCCCCGAAAGGCCTGACCCGTCAGATCGTCGAGCAGATCTCCGAATACAAGGACGAGCCCCAGTGGATGCGTGACTTCCGCCTCAAGGCTCTCGACCACTTCGAGTCGCGCCCGACCCCGGACTGGGGCGGAGATCTAGAGCAGATCGACTTCGATGACATCCATTACTTCGTTCGGGCGTCGGACCGGGCCGAGCGGGACTGGGATGACGTCCCCGAGGACATCAAGAACACCTTCGACCGCCTGGGCATCCCCGAAGCCGAGCGAAAGTTCCTGGCCGGAGTAGGAGCCCAGTACGAGTCCGAGGTCGTCTACCACCAGGTCAACGAGCAGCTCGAGAAGCAGGGCGTGATCTTCCTCGACATGGACACGGCCCTGCGCGAGCACGAGGACATCGTCCGGGAATACTGGGCCACGATCATCCCGGCCAACGACAACAAGCTGGCCGCGCTGAACTCGGCGGTCTGGTCCGGCGGGTCGTTCGTCTACGTGCCGAAGGGCGTAAAGGTCGAGATGCCTCTCCAGGCCTACTTCCGGATCAACACCGAGAACATGGGTCAGTTCGAGCGAACTCTGATCATCGCCGAAGAGGACTCGGACATCCACTACATCGAGGGCTGCACGGCGCCGGTGTACTCGACCGATTCGCTGCACTCGGCCGTGGTCGAGATCATCTGCAAGCCCGGATCGAGGGTCCGGTACACGACCGTCCAGAACTGGTCGCAGAACGTCTACAACCTGGTCACCAAGCGGGCGGTGGCTCAGGAGGGCGCAACCATGGAGTGGGTCGACTGCAACCTCGGCTCGAAGCTGACCATGAAGTACCCGTCGATCTACCTGACCGGCGAAAGGGCCCACGGTGAGGTGCTCTCGATCGCGTTCGCCGGTAATGGTCAGCACCAGGACGCCGGAGCCAAGATCGTCCATGCCGCCCCGAAGACGACTTCCTCGATCTTCTCGAAGTCGATCTCCAAGGACGGTGGCCGGTCCACCTACCGTGGACTCCTCGAGGTGGCAGACGGGGCCTCCGAGACCCGGTCGAAGGTCGTATGCGACGCGCTGCTGCTCGACGAGGATTCGCGTTCCGACACCTACCCGACGATCCGGATCGACGAGAACGATGCCGACATCGGTCACGAGGCAACCGTCTCCAAGGTCGGAGACGACATGCTCTTCTACCTCCAGAGCCGCGGGCTCTCGGAAGAGGAGGCTTCGAAGATGATCGTCAACGGCTTCATCGAACCGGTGACCAAGGAGTTGCCGATGGAGTACGCGGTCGAGCTCAACCGCCTGATCGAGCTGCAGATGGAGGGCTCCATTGGGTAGCCCGGTGGCGGCCGAGCCGGAATGGCTGGCAGGCCGCAGGGCGAAGGGCGCGGGGCTGGTCGCAGACCTTCCCCTTCCCGACCGTAGATCGAAGGGCTGGGAGTTCACGGGCCTCGAGAAGCTCGATCTCGATGCCTACGCTGCCGCTCCTGCCGAGGCCGGAATCGAAGGTGGCACAGACCAGGTGACGATCCTGCCCCTGGCCGCAGCAATCGAGAGCCACGGTGATCTAGTCGAGGAACATCTCGGTTCGCTGGTCGCCATGGACGACCCCTTCGTCGCCCGCAACGAAGCGGAATGGACCGACGGCGTCTTCGTCCACGTGCCGAAGGGAGTCGAGTGCACCGAGCCGATCCGGATCGGTCTCGATCTCGATTCTGCCGGTGCCTCTGTCTCCTGGCGGACTCTGGTCGTGCTCGAGGAGGGTGCCAGTGCAGAGGTCTGGGAGGACTACCGCTCCGCCGACGACGGCACAGACGCTTTGCTCAACACGGTCGTGGAGATCTCGGTAGGCAAGGCAGCTCGCCTCCATTACGTGACCACCCAGGACCTCTCGGAGAAGGCCTGGCTCTTCTCTTCCCAGCGGGCGACCGTCGATCGTGACGGACTCCTCGACTGGGCCGCCCTCGGCTTCGGCTCCGGCAACGGCAAGGTCCGCATGACCACCCGACTGATCGGCCAGGGCTCAGAGGCCCGCGTGACCGGAGGCTACGCCGGTGGCAACGGCCAGCATCTGGACTTCGACACGCTCCAGGAGCATGCGGCCGAGAACACGGTTTCCGATCTCGCCTTCCGCGGAGTACTCGCTGACGAGTCGACGGCCGTCTGGCGGGGGATGATCAAGGTCGAGGAGGGTGCCCAGAAGACGGACGCTTTCCAGGAGTGCCGCAACATGCTGCTCTCGACCAACGCCCACGCCGATGCGATTCCGGGTCTCGAGATCCTCGCGGACGACGTCGCCTGCACCCACGCCGCAGCGATCGCCCAGGTCGATCCCGCCCAGATGTTCTATCTGGAGTCCAGAGGGCTCGGGGAGGAATCGGCTCGGTCTCTCGTGGTTGAAGGCTTCCTCCAGTCACTGCTCGAGAGGCTCGGCGAGGGCACGGTCAGGGACGAGATCGCCACCAAGCTCGAAGCCAGGCTCGCCGAGATCCTCTAGCCAGCGAGACTCGGACCCTTCGTCCGGACTACCCTCCCGCCGGTTCAGGCGTTGGTGATCGAGAGCAGGAAGAGGCCGAAGCAGGTGAAGGCCACCATCACTGCCAGCATCCAGTACTGGGAACGGGCTGCCGAGCGGTAATCGCCCCAATAGGTGATGGCCCGGTCGTGGGCCAGAGCGAGGGCGACGACGTGGCCGACGACGAGAGCTCCGACCTGGACGTACCAGGTGACCTCCGGAGTGATCACCCCGTAGTTGATCCCGGTTCCGGCGGTCCCGAACAGATCCGTCGTCCCGGTTCCGAGGGGATCCGAGAGCAGGTAGGTGAACTGCGCCTGGATCTGGAAGACGAACAGGCTGAAGTAGTGGGCAACCAGGTACGCGAAGGCGATCGGTATGAGGACGTGACCGAAACCCCGCCAGAGGGTCTTCCGGGGCGGGGCCCCGGGGACCGTCTCCATGCCGCGAACTCCGGCCAGATAGATGAGCGCGACCAGCCCGACACTCAGGCCGAGGACCACGGTCGCCGACATTCGACCGGAGGCGAGAGCTCCGAGTCCGGCGCCCGAGAAGAACTCCTCCAGAGTCGAGACGACCGATGAGAAGACCCCTTCCGATGCGCCGTCGAAGGTCGTGGTGCCGACCGAGGCGATCGCGACCGCGACCGAACCCGGGCCGGCGATCCAGGAGGTCGAGCCCGAGAGGAACTTCCGGACCCCCAGGACCCCGTCCCTTACCTGGAGCTTGCCGAGCGAAGCGAACATCCCGAAGTAGACCGAGAAGACCTCTCCGTTGTCGAGCCACTTCTCTCGCCCGAACAGCGCGATCATCAGCAGCGTGTAGACGGAGTAGATGACCGTGGCAGTCCCGATCGCGGCGGGCTCCACCCCGACCGCCACCCCGCTTCCGGAGCCGTAGATCAGCTCGAGCCAGACGATCGCGACGAGGCCGACTGCTGCAGGCCACCGGCCGAGCCATCCGGGGTAGGCGAGATGGCCCGGCTGACTGCCGGCAATCCTCCTCCAGAGTTCGCCGATCGGTGCCGAGAGCGCATTCCAGGGATTGAAGGCCGCGAAGACGTTGCCGAACAGGACGCTGACCACCGGGAAGCCGATCCAGATGGTGACGAAGACGAGCGTCGTCGCCACGTTCCTGTCCGAGGCCTCGGTGCCCTCCAGACCCGAGTAGATGATCACTGCGAGCAGCAGGATGCCGATCGCCCCGCAGAGGATCTTCAGAGGGGCGAACCCCGGGAATGCTCCCAGGGCACCCTCGAGGGGGCGCCAGGAGTCTCCCTCGAACTTCGCCTTCCTCCACCCCGCGGCAATCGCGAAGAAGGAGACGATCAGAACGAGGGAGGCACCCCAGGCGAACAGCCAGACCGGCAGGGGGATGTCCTGCCCGGTCGACAGCGCATGTGCGAAGAGAGGTTCAGTCAGGAAGCTTCAACCCCGTCGAGCAGTCGCCAGTTGGCCTTGAAGGCCTCCTCGGCAGCTGCCGCGAGCTCATCCTCGTCGAACTCGTGCATGTACTTCTCGATCAGCTTGCGGCCTTCCTCGGCGTGCTCGACATCCATCTTCTCGTGAACCGTGAAGTAGGTGTTTCCGGGTTGGGAGGCGATCCCGTAGAACTCGGATAGGCCCTCTGACTTGGTCTTTGAGATCTCGGGCTGACCGGACTCGACCGCGAAGAGCCGTGCGAGCTGAGGGCCGAAGCCATCGGCCCTCGTCCATGCCTCGACGCACTCGACGGTCTCGGGGTTCGGCTCGGCCGCGACGTCACCGCCGACGGCACTGACGAACCCGTCCCACATCTCGACGTGCTGGGCCTCTTCGCGGGCGTGGGCAGAGAGGCCCCGGCGCTCGGCCTCGGGGGCCGCCTCGGCAACTCCAGCGCTCATCGCGGCTACCGCCTCGGTCGCGTAGCGATACTGACCGGAGTAATCGGCGAGCTCCTCGAGAGTCAACTCACCTGCCGACCAACGCTGGTAGAACGGGTGCTGGAGGACGTTCCACTTCGAGCGCGACTCTTCGATTCGGTCCCAGAGGTTCATTTGTTCGAGGTCTCCCTTCGGATCAGTGACGGGCACCGGATGATAGACGAGCCGGTCCCCCGACCGGACGGCGGTTTCACGGCCCGCCTAGTATCTCCCCCGTGCTGAGATCCCGGGAAGACATACGGGCACCCGACCTGCCGAAGGACGGCCTCTGGGTGGGGGAAGATCCCGGCCGGATGGATTCGTTGCTTGCGGCTGGACCGGTTCTCGTGCACTTCATCGATTACTCCCAGCTCAACTGCGTCAGGACCTTGCCGTACCTGAAGGGGTGGCGCGAGCGCTACGGCCCGCTGGGTCTGACCGTGGTCGGTATTCAGGCTCCTAGATTCCCGTTCGGAGCAGACCCCGAGACTGCCGTGCCGGCGATCGAGGAACTGGGGATCGAATACCCCGTGTTGATCGATGGCGAGATGAAGATGTGGAAGGACTACGGCTGCGAGGGCTGGCCCAGCCTGTTTCTCTGGGGCAGGGGCGGAGCGCTCAAGTGGTTCCAGTTCGGCGAGGGCGAGTATCGCTCGACCGAGGACGCTATCCGGGAGGCCGTTGCTCCCGAAGACGAACTTCCCGAGCGGATGGAACCCGTCCGGGAGACCGATGTCGAAGGCGTAGAGGTGATCGCGCCGAGCTCCGAGCTGATTCCGGGAGGCGAGGGGCCCTGGACCGTCGCCGAGCATGGCGACTCCTTCGAAGTCGAATACGAGGCCGGCGGCGTCTACCTGACGGCCTCGGGGTCGGGCAAGCTCGCGATCGGCCTCGACGGGGAGCGGATCGGAGAGGTGACGGTGGACGGACCCGGGCTCTACCCGATCGTCCCCGAGGGGAGGCATGCCGGACACAGGCTCCTGGTCGAAATCGAGGGTGAGCCGGAAATCTGGACCATCGCCTTCTCGCCGGCGATCGCCGACTGAGCGACTACGCCGCCCGCCCTGACGGGGGCTTCAGGGAGCCATCGGGAGACCCTTGCGGATCTCCTTCGGCAGCATGAACCGGACCGACTCGTCGACCGTCCTGCTCTCCGAAATGTCCTCGACGCCGAGTCGGCGGAAGTAATCGACGAGATCCTCGACCAGCTCTTCGGGGGCGCTGGCACCAGAGGTGATCCCCACCGTCTCGACTCCCTCCAGCCAGGCCGGATCGACCTGGGAGTGGTTGTCGATCAGGTAGGAGTCGGCTCCGTACTCGCGGGCGACCTCGACAAGTCGATTCGAGTTCGACGAGTTCGTGGATCCGATCACGAGAACGAGATCGCACTCGGCGGCTATCTCCTTGACCGAGATCTGACGATTCGTGGTCGCGTAACAGATGTCCTCGGACTTGGGGGTGACGATGTTCGGGAATCGCTCCCTCAGTCGGGCGATGATCTCGGCCGTCTCGTCGACCGAGAGGGTCGTCTGGGTGATCAGGGCGACGTGGTCCGGGTCTTCGAGCTCGAGCTGCTCGGCGTCTTCGACGGTCTGGACGAGCACGATGCTGTCGGGGGCCTCCCCCATCGTGCCCTCGACCTCCTCATGGCCCTCGTGACCGACAAGGATGATCGTGTAGCCGTCGGAGGCGAACTTCCGGGCCTCGACGTGGACCTTGGTGACCAGCGGGCAAGTGGCGTCGATAGTCCGCAGCCTGCGCTCGGCTGACCGCTCGTGCACGGCCGGCGCGACGCCGTGGGCCGAGAAGACGACGATCTCCCCTTCCGGAACCTCGGTCTCTTCCTCGACGAATATCGCGCCGCGCTCGGAGAGCTGGCTGACCACATGCTTGTTGTGGACGATCTCCTTGCGGACGTAGATCGGGGCGCCGTGCTCCTCGAGAGCCTCCTCGACGGTCTGGACCGCGCGGTCGACACCGGCGCAGTAGCCACGAGGGGCGGCGAGAATTACACGTTTCGGACCGGTGGTCGCCTGTTCAGCCATAGGTGAAGGTTAGCCGGAGTAAGGTTGCGGGGACCGATCAACCGGACCCCTGGACGGGGTTCGGCGAGAGGAATCGATGACACCGACCACGGCGCCCCACATGGACCGGCTGACGGCACTGGATGCCTCGTTCCTGAGCAACGAGAACGAGAGCAGCCACATGCACATCGGCGCCGTGCTGATCTTCGAGGGCGAGGCCCCTCCCTACCGCGAATTCGTTGCCCACATCGAGTCGCGACTCCAGTTCGTGCCTCGCTACCGGCAGAAGCTGATCTACCCGCCGTGGGATGTGGGACGGCCGCTGTGGGTCGATGACAGCGCCTTCAACATCTCCTTCCACATGAGGCACACCGCGCTCCCATCCCCCGGGAACGAGCGCGAGTTGATCACCCTGGCCAACCGGGTTTTCTCCCAGTCGCTGGATCGCGAGAAGCCTCTCTGGGAGATGTACCTGGTCGAACGGCTCGAAGGGAACCGGTTCGCGGTCCTTATCAAGAGCCATCACGCGATGATCGACGGGGTGTCCGGAGTGGACATCGGCACCGTGATCTTCGATCTCAAGGCCGACCCGGACCCTGTGCCCCCTACTTCCGAGTGGAAACCTCGTCCTGTGCCGAGTGAATACGAGCTGCTCGGGCAGACGGCCGGCGAGGTCGCAGGAGCTCCGGTCAGACTCGGGGCGAAGGCGATCGATGCAATCAGAAGGCCCCAGACCGTCGTCAACAAACTTGCCGAGGGGGTCGAGGGACTGGCCGAAGTCGCCAGGCAGTTCGCCGATCCAGCTCCGGACGTCCCGCTCAACGCCGAGATCACCCCGCATCGGCGCATCGCCTGGGCGCGGGCCGACCTGGAGCAGTTCAAGGTGGTGAAGGATCACTTCGACACCACCGTCAATGATGTCCTCCTGGCGATCGTCGCTGGCTCGCTGAGGAAATGGCTGATCGACCGGGGGGTCCCGGTCGAGGATCTCGAACTCAGGGCCCTGGTCCCGGTGTCGGTCAGGGACGAGGAAGAGCGCGGCAGGCTCGGCAACCGCCTCGCCGCGATGCGGGCGCCGCTGCCCGTCTACGAAGAGGACCCCGTCGCCCGGCTCGCGATCGTCAGCTCGGCCATGGACGGCCTGAAGCAGTCCAAGCAGGCTCTCGGTGCCGAGGTGATCGCGCGCCTCAACGACTTCGCTCCGCCCACCCTGCTCGCGCAGGCGGCGCGGCTGACCTTCTCGACGAGACTCTTCAACCTGCTGGTGACCAACGTCCCCGGCCCGCAGATCCCCCTCTACATGCTCGGCAGACAGCTCTCGGAAGTCTTCCCGGTCGCCTTCCTCGCCCATAACCACGCCCTTGCGATCGGGGTCATGAGCTACAACGGCAAGGTCGACATCGGCCTGCTCGGGGACTACGAGGCGATGCCGGACCTGCAGGTCGTGGCCGATGGGCTCGGGGACTCGCTCGACGAACTCCTGGCCGCCTGCGAAGACTGAGCCGGGTTCGCTCAAAGGGCCCTCGGGCAACTAGTCGCCTGGGCGCCCGACTCCAGACTCGGTCATCTGCCAGGAGGACCCTGGGACGGTCCACGCCGATCGGGGACCACGAGTGATCCTCAGAGGCCAGCCACGAGAATGGCGCCCCGAACCGTCAGGAAGGCTCCGAGCAATGCCAGCAGGGCAACCAGGATCCGGTGGCCGAACCGTTCGAGGAAGTGCTTGATGGCACCGATGATTCGATCCATCGAGCCCGGCAGGATCACTTCGAGAATGACCGGAAGCCAGGCGGGGATCGAGGTGATCAGGACCAGAACGACCGTGAGGACCATCCGCTCCGGCAGATCCACCCCGGAGGTCACGATGACCTTCGCGGCCGGGAGCATCAGGGCCAACGCCTTGTAGTTCGTAGCCATCGAGAACGCTCCGAAGAGGAGCCCGCCCCCGATTCCGATGTTGGGCGGTGCCTTCCTCTCCTTGCCTTCAGAGCTTCGATCGCCGCGGTGATGCAGGATCGCAGCAGCGGCAATCAGCGCGATCCCCAGCGCGAGCTCCACCCAGGCGCTTAGAGACGGGTCGTTGGGAAGGTCGATCGACCGCCCCAGCAGGACGAGCGCCGATGCGACGGCGAGCAGGACCAGGATCGCCCCGAAGGCGTAAGCGGTAGCGGCTCTCTTGCCGTGGGCGGTGGTGAGGATCAGGGTCTGCTCGGTCAGCATCATCGGACTCAGAGAGCCAACGAAGGCGAACGGCAGGATCAAGAGCAAAGTGGTCGTCAGATGACCACCGGCCGGTGCCTAGAAACCGAGTGCGAACTTGGCGTCGTCGGACATCATCTCCGGGGACCAGGGCGGGTCGAAGATCATCTTCGGGTGGACGTCCCTGACTCCGGCGAGGTTGCCGACGAACTCCTTCATCTGCTCGGACACCTGGGGTCCGATCGGACAGGCCGGAGTCGTAAGGGTGAAGGTGACGTGGACGTCGGGAGCCTCGATCTCGACGCCGTAGACGAGACCCAGCGAGACGAAGTCGAGCCCCAGTTCGGGGTCGATCACCTCTTCGAGCGCCTCGAATACCTGCTCCTCGGAAGGCATGCCGGTTTGGGAATCTGACATGGGTGCATCCTAGCCGGACCCGATCGGTGGAGGTGCCAGACGGCTCCTCCACGGCAGGTCGTCGCGAAGTCGTAACCTTTGGTCGATGCTCGTGCTCCTCATCGCCCTGCTCGTGATCTGGCCGATCGCCGAGCTTTTCGTGATGGTGCAGGTGGCGATGTGGATCGGTTTCTTCTGGATGCTTCTGTTGCTGTTTGCCTCGACGGTCGCCGGAATCCTGATCCTGAGGCACCGGGGGCGGGTGCACTGGCAACGCTTCCGGGGGGCCATCGATGAGAGGCGCCCTCCTGCGAGGGAAGCATTCGACGGGACCATGATCACGCTGGGGGCCGTCCTTCTGATCATCCCTGGATTCATCACCTCGCTGCTGGGCCTGTTCCTGCTCTTCCCGCCGACCCGTTATCTGGTCCGACTCGCCGGGTTCGCCCTCTTCGCCAGCCGCTACAGGATGGTTGCGACCGGAGGGGCGTGGGGAAACCGGGCTTGGGGAACATGGCGTTCGCGCCGTTCGACCTGGGACATAGATGGCGAGGCTGTCGAGGTGACCGTGGAGACGACCGAGATCGAAACGGGGCCGGGACCGACGGCGAGAGCCGAGGCGACACCCCCTCCCCCCTCCCTGCCGCCGGCTGGAGGCAGCGATGACGGGCGGTGACGACATTCGGATCGAGATGCTCATTTCGGACTTCGGCGGGGTCCTGACGACGCCCCTCTTCCAGTCCTTCGCAGCGATCCACGATGCCGCCGGGATCCCGCCCGAGAGCCTGGGCATCGCCCTCGCCCGGATCACCGAGAAGACCGGGGCTAACCCCCTCTTCGAGCTGGAGTGCGGGCGGATCCCGGAGGCTGAGTTCACCCGGGCGATGTCCGAGCAGCTGGCCGAAGACCTCGAGAGGCCGGTCGATTTCGGCGAGCTGGGGCTGAGGTTCTTC
This sequence comes from uncultured Solirubrobacterales bacterium, assembly GCA_903939845.1. Taxonomy (GTDB): domain Bacteria; phylum Actinomycetota; class Thermoleophilia; order Solirubrobacterales; family 70-9; genus 67-14. Next base: position 14,963 of record CAJAIJ010000032.1, on the reverse strand, counting down.
GAGGCGCTCGACCCGAACATCGGCATGATCGATCTGATCAGGGAGGTCAGGCGTGAGGGTCTCAGGACCGCCCTGTTGACCAACAACGTCAAGGAGTGGGAGCCGCTCTGGCGTTCGATGCTGCCGGTCGACGAGCTATTCGAGACGGTCGTGGATTCGGCGTTCGTCGGAGTCCGAAAGCCCGACCCGAGGATCTACGAACTGACCCTGGAACGGGTCGAGCTGCCGCCCGGTGCATGTCTTTTCGTCGACGATCTGGAGATCAACTGCGAGGCGGCGTCCGATCTCGGCTTCGAGGTCGTCCACTTCAGGGAGACCGCACAGGCCCGGGCCGAGGTCCACGCGAAGCTCGGCCTGACCGCCTGACCGCAGCCGGTCCCGACCCGGTCCTCAGCTAGTTGTCGGAGCCGATCCGATCCCAGATGTACAGGTCCATGGCGTGCTCCGCCAGACCCATCAGGCGCTCGGGCGAAAGCCAGCCGACCACCGTCTCGAGGGCCAGCTCCTCGGTCAACCCCTCCTCGAGGACTTCCTCGCCCCTGAATCCGGCTGCGAGTTTCAGCGCTTCACGCCGGTGCTCTCCGAGTGATGGAAAGGCGCCCATGAGGAAGTCCCGGTTGGGTACCGCCTGACCGACCTCCATCGAGGAGTGCCACGCCGCGAGGAGCGAGAGGTCGTCCTGGTCGAGCTCGGCAAGTGCACGGGCATACTGGGTCTCGAGCTCTTCGTCCGGGATCTCGTCGACCCACGCCCTGAGCGCCTCCCCGATCAACTGCCTCCGGGCCTCGCGACCGATCGACTCGGAAATCACATTGATCGCATCGGCGGGATCTACGAAACAGAGGGGCATCGCACCGGACCTTCCTTCGTATCTTCGGGAGAGCGGCTGATGAGTCGAAGATAGAGGTGGGGCAGGACGAAAAAACGCTCTGGTCACGCCTCGCCGGGACCCCTCCGGCCCGACTGTCACAAAAAGGCTGCTCCCTCCGACTTTAGACTCAGAAGATGCCCCTGCACCTGATCACCGGATTGCCGAACACCGGCCGGACCGAAGACCTCAAGAGCGAGTTCCTCGAGGCCGCTGGCGCCGGTCGCAACCCGATCCTGCTCGTTCCTTCAGTCGACGACGTTTTTGCCTGGGAGCGCAGGCTCACTCGGAGCCCGGAAGCTGAGGGCACCGGTCGGAGCGCAATCGAGCAGGGCGCAGGCGGGTTCGCCGGAGGCCGAATCTTCCACTTCCAGGACATGTGCAGAGAGGTCGTGCGATCGGCCGACGGAAAGGAACCTCGAGTCGCCGGAGAGATGCGAAGGAGGCTGGCACTCGAGCGGGCCGTCGAAGCGGCGGCCAAGACGGCGGAGGGCCCGGCAGCGAGGATCCAGGGAAGAACCGACACCCAGCCGGGACTCTTGGATGCGGCCCTCGAGCTCGTCGACGAGTACAGGGCCGAGAGGATCGAGAGGGGCGACCCCTATGACGCCGACCGGGATCGGGCGAATGAGGGGCCTTCGGCCGATGCACTCGAGACGATCCGCGCTGGGATTGAGCCCTTGGTGACCGAGTACGAGCTGGATCTCGAAGCCGATGGTCTGACCGACATACCCCGCCTTGCCGACCGGGCGTTGGAGGTGGTCGCTGACCGCTTCAAGACCGATCCGGCCTGGAAGGACAGACCGGTATTCGTGGCCGGGTTCGACGACATGACCGGACAGCAGCTCGAGCTGCTGAGGAAGCTCACGAATGAAGCCGAGGTCGAGGTCTGGATGGTCGTGACCCGGAAGGACGATCTCGGTCGGGGATTCCTGACCGACCGTCTGATGAGCAGGCTCGTCCACCGTGTCGGCATCACGGATGCGCCAGCGGGCTTCGCCGATTCGGTCGCGGACCGACCGTCTCCCTCCAGCCCGCTCGCTGGTCTAGCCGAAGCCTTCATCACCGATGGTCGCGATCGCAAGCTCGAGAGCAATCCCCCGGTGACCCTGATCAGGGCCGCAGGCGAGAGGAAAGAGGCGGAGGCCATCGGTGCCGAGATCGCCCGCCTGCTCGCTGCGGGAGACACCCTGCCGGACGAAATCGCCATCGCCCACACGGATCCCTCTTCGAGCGGGCGTCTGCTCCTTGGTGTTCTGCGGCGTTATGAAATCCCGGCCACCCTGGAGACCGAGACCGGTGCGCTCTCGACCTCGGTCGGTGCAAGTCTCGCCGCCCTCCTTCGAGCCGCCGGGCCCGACGGGACTGCCGACGATCTGATCCTCTGGCTTCGAGGCCCCCTCGGTCCCGATCGCGAGGCAGTCGATGAGCTGGAAAGGGACTGCCGCCGGAGGGGCATCGGCTCGGCTCGGGGCGCCTTCGAGCTAGTGACCGACAGGGATCGCGGCCCCTGGATGTCGCTCTTCGAAGACGAAGATCGAAATGGACCCGATGTTCTGGTCACGATCGGTGACCTCGCCCGACAGACGGGCCGAAAGATTCTGAAGGATGCGGCGGCTTCGACCCAGGGGGCGGAGCGGGATTCGGTAGCAATTGGTCCTGACCCAGTGATTGAACTCGAGGTCCGGATGGCCGAGACCCTCGCCGAAGCCGCCGCGGACCTGGCTTCGGCCGACACCGGGGGGAAGGCCGGCACGGCCCTGATGCTCGACGCAATCAGACGCGGTGAGATCAAAGTCTGGACGGTGCCGACCAAGGGATCCGTGAGAATCACCGGGTTGTGGGCACTCAGAGCGAAGAGGGTCCGCTACCTCTTCGTCGCCGGCCTTCAGGAGGGCGGCACGAGAGACCTCAGTCGAGCCGGACCCTTTCTCTCGACCTCGGAGCGTCGAGGTCTCGAGATGCTCGAACGCGTCGATCCCGAAGTCCAGGCCCGTTACCTCCTGTTTTCCTGTCTCAACGTTCCGACTGATGCGATATGGCTCTGTTGTACGACCAGCGACGACAGCGGAAAGAGCACCGCGCCCTCCCCGCTGATCGCCGAAATCGTCGGCCTCTGCCCGGACCCCCTGCCTCTTCTCCAGAGGTCGGGCTCAGACGTTTCCTTCCCCCCGATCCTTGCGCCGACCGAGACGGAACTGCTCCGATCCCTGGTGGTTGAGAGCGGGAGTCCCGATGCGCTTGGAGTCGGTCCGGATCTGACCGCAAGGCTGAACGAAGGCATCCGGAGAACTGCCGAACTGGACAAGCGCAGCCGGGAGCTTGGAAAGTTCGAAAACCCCGACACGAAGGCAACCATCGCCGGGATTGAAAGCTTCTCTCCTTCCGAGATCGAAGCCTGGCTGGCATGCCCATGGTCCTGGCTCCTCGATCGGCGCATCAACCCGAAGCCCTTCCGCCCCGACCCGACCTACCTGATCAGCGGAACGTTCGTGCATGCAGTTCTCGAACGCCTGTACAGACAGACCCCGGGGGCCGGGCCGACGCCGGAGGATCTCGAGGACTGGCTGGACCGAATTCCGGCTTTGTTCGAGGAGGTTCTCTCGGAAGACCCAGACAGCTCTCTCGTTGGCGATGAACCCGCGATCAGGCTGGCAAGGTTCACTCTCGACAAAATGATCCGGGACTTCATCCGGCGGGAGGCCGAGCAGGCCAGCCCCGAGTTCGTTCCGGCCCTGTTCGAGCAGCGGTTCCTCCGGGTCGACTCCGACAGGGAGCCGGTTCCGAGGACTCTCGACGAAGTCGAAATGGACGGATGGCGCCTCAGAGGCATGGTCGATCGGGTCGACATCCGCGGAGGCGGTGAGCCGGTTGAGGGAGCCGAGGCCCTGGTGATGGACTACAAGACGGGTTCGGCGGATTCCGATCACTCCGCTTCCAAGCTCGTCGAGAAGGGCAAGGTACAGGTGCCCCTCTACATGTTGGCCCTTCAGCGATCCCTGGGACTGAAGCCAGTAGCTGGATTCATATTGCCACTGAAGGAATCCGACGACAACCGTCCGAGGGGTGCGATTCCGAAGGACGAGCCCGAGGTCGTCGGCGGACGGGGTCACGTCAGCACCGACCTGGTCGACTCGGTCGAATCGTTCATGGACGCGGCCCACGGTCTGGCCAACCAGGCCGTGTCCGGCATTCGGGAGGGCTCGCTGGAACACCCTCCGGACGACTGCAGGAAGCACCTCGAGGATCCCGATCACCTCCTTCCGGCGACGCCGTCGGTGCCTCCCCCCGAGGTAGTGACGGAAGCCGCGCCCGAACTGGAAGAGTCCGTCCTGGGATCGGAGGAGGGTGAGTCCTTTCCTTTCTCCCAAGAGCAGGAGGAGGTAATCGACTCCCGTGCCAAAGAGATAATGGTCGCCGCAGCAGCGGGCTCCGGCAAGACCTCGGTCACGGTCGAGCGCTATCGCAGGCTGCTGGAAGGGGGGGCCAAAGAGAAAGGGCTCGAGCCCGACCAGATCCTCGTCTTCACGTTCACCGATAAGGCCGCCGCAAAACTCAGGGAGGAGGTCCGAAGTGCGCGTGCCCGGGACGCTGGCGAGGCCGTTGGGATGAGCGACGCCTGGGTGGGGACCTTCCACTCGATCTGCTCCCGGATTCTCACCGCTTATCCGCTGGAAGCCGGAGTCGACCCCAACTTCGCCGTGATCGATGACATCACGGCCTCGACACTTCGCGACGAAGCCTTCGATCGTGCACTCCGCTCCAGTCTCGAGAAGGGTTCGGCCGAAGAAATCGAGGAGCGGCTCGAGGTGCTGGCCCAGGTCAAGCAGAGCACGCTGAAGAAGGGAATCCTCTCCACCTTCGACCTGCTCCGGTCTCGAGGTTGCGAGTTCCCTGCCCTCGAGCTGGAAATGGATGTGCCGACCTACCCCGGCGCGAAGCTGAAAGACCTCTCGAAGCGGATCGACAAAGCCCTCGATCGTGACGACATCTCAAGGTTCAAGGACGGAGACCGCTTCGACCAGAAGGGAAAGTGCCGAAATCTGAAGTCCCTGATCGACGGCCGCGGCGACGAACCCGTAAGGGCCGCGGAGATCAAGGCGTTCAGCTTTAACAACGCCGCCCTCGAAGAAGCCGTCGGGATTCCCTCCCTGAGAGAGGAGATCGAGCGGGACCTCAACGAGTGCGAGGGCTACCCCTGGTTGACGGAGTTCGACAACCTGCTCAAGGCTTTCGGACAGGAGTACTCGAAACTCAAGGAGTCCAGGTCCGCTCTGGACTACGAAGACCTCCAAGTCAAGACCCTGAACCTCCTCGAAGGAAACCCCGAGATCCGGAACGAATACGGAGCAAGGTTCAAGGAGATCATGGTCGACGAGTTTCAGGACACGAATCAGCTCCAGATGAGGCTGATCGAGGCCTTGAGGCCCGGGAAGACCTCACGCCTCATGACGGTTGGCGACGAAATGCAAGCGATCTACGGCTTTCGGCATGCCGACGTCGGGATATTCAGGGACCGTATGGTCGACCTGGTCAGTACAGCCAGGGGCTGCGACGTCATTGAACTCCCGATGAACTACCGCTCAGACCCGGCCGTGATCGAAGCCGTCAACACGATCGGATCGAGGATCCACCGCTCGAACGGTGACGACGAAGGTACGGCCAAAGGGAATCGAGACCCCTCACCTTCGTTCTCCGAACTCGTCGCCGGAAGGGAAGCGGGGCACGAAGGGCCGGCCACGACCCTCCTCCTGACCCCGGAGAAGGGTTGGGCCGGTGTCGACCTCGGGCCGCTATGTCCGGCCGAATCCGGACATTCGGAGGGAGAGAGGGCAGCGACGGCCGAAGCGCTGGCGGTCGCCTCCCGGCTCAGGGACATCGTCGATTCCGGGCGATACTCACAGAAGGATATTGCGATCCTCCTACGCGCCACGACCAAGATCGACTACTTCCAGAATGCCCTTACCCGGTTTGGACTCAGGAGCGTAGTTCCGAGCTCCAAGGGCTTTTGGTCCTCCGAGGCGGTCCTGGAATTGCTTTCACTCATTTCGGTTGTGGCCAACCCCCTCGACGACCGGGCCCTGGTCGCGGCTCTGACTTCACCGGCCTGCGGTGTCGGACCGGACGGCCTCTGGATGGTCCGCGAGACGGCCGGCCGTAATGAGGCGCTGTGGCACGGAGTAGAGAAGCTCGCGCTCGGATGGCGGGATTCGGGAATGTCGGATGAGGATCCGAGTGGCGATCTGGCGGCGATCGTCGGCTTCCACAAAGACATCGAGACCGCACGCTCGCGCCTCGACCGAACACCGCTCGAATCTCTGGTCTCGGGATTACTGGACGAGACCGGCCTCGACCTCGCCAGCCTCGCTCGCGACCGGGCTTCGCTGGCAGCGCTCGAGAGGGTCGCAACTCTCGCCGGAGAATACGAGCGCCAGGAGGGCAGAGACCTTCGGGGATTCCTCGACTGGGCGTCCTCCAGCCGGGAGGCTGACGCCGAGGCGGCAATCGCTGCCTCGAGTGAACACGATGACGCCATAAAGATCATGACCATCCACAAGGCCAAGGGACTCGAGTTTCCGGTCGTCTGCGTGCCCGATCTCGGCCGACCGCTCGGCCGTGGCCTGGAAGGTCCAGTCGTGCTCGACTTCGAGGGACAAGGCGGTGCTATGCGGGTCGGTTTGCAGATCCCGAACTCCGGCCAGAAGGTCTTCGAGTGGCCGGACGTTGAGAAGAGGGCGGACCGCGAAACAGAGGCCGAAGAGCTCCGCTTGATCCACGTTGCGATGACGCGGGCCGAGGAGAGGCTGATCCTGAGTGGAAGGTTCGGACCCGCGGGGGATGGGAACCGGTTCCGACTCCCGGCGATCAATCGAATCGTTGCCCCGTTCCATCTCGATCTCGAGGATCCAGAAAGCTGGGTCTCCTCCATATCCGGTTCCTCCGGAGCCAAGGCACTGGAGGTCGAAGCCAACCTCCCGGAGGACGAGGAGAACCTCGAGCAGTTGACCCGGACCTTTCCTCTGGTCCTGAAGACCCGAAACATCGAGGGCGCCTCGCCGCCCCTTGAACGTCCGGAGCGAGCCTTTTTCCCCGACGTCCCGCTCTCCTTCTCGGGCATGGTCGAGTTCAGGGAATGCCCTGCACGCTTCTTCGCGAGACGAGTGCTGCGCATGGAGGTAGAGAGCAGCGGAACCCCATGGGCGGGACCGGACTCGACTGCCCTCACCGAGCGCGACGGGGGGACGAAGTTCGGGACCGCGGTCCACGATCTTTTCGAGGGGCTAGCCCTCAAACGCTGGGTGGCGCCGAGCAAGGAGGAAATCGAGGCGGCCCTGACCGCGGTTAGGCTCGATCCATCGGCCGACGACAGGGCGAAGAAGGCTTCCGAGATGATCGAGGCCTTCCTCTCCTCCGACCTTGGGAAGATGGCTTCGGATGGGTCTGCGGTGACGATTCCCGAAGTCCCGATCGTGCTCGGGATCGGGGGCCTGACGATCCGCGGCTTCATCGATCTGCTGGTCAAGACCGGTGACGGGACCTGGGTGATCGACTACAAGACCAACAGTCTCACCGATGCCTCTCCGGACGAGCTGATGGCGAAGACTTACGAGCTGCAGAGGGACCTCTACTCACTCGCAATCGCGAGGGCGGGGAAGCTCGAGACGGTCGAATCGGCATTCATCTTCCTCGAGGAGCCGGACTCGCCGGTCCTGAAGACCTATGGTCCGGCAGACCTCGAGGCCGTCGAGGAGCGGCTGCGAAGCGAGGTGGTCGAACCGATCACGAAGGCCCGCTACTTCGGTGGGGGCGCAGGTCCGCAGCCCTGCGGCGGCTGCGACTCCTGCAGACTCCTCGGGCTGGCTGACGATTAACGAGCTGGGGCGACTCAGTCGCCCCAGCGCTCGGCCCAGGAGCCGAGGCTGTTGATCGCGGGCTGGAGGGCCTCGCCCTTATCGGTCAAGGCGTAGGAGACCCGGGCCGGATAGCCCTCCTCGACCCTCCGAACCACCACTCCTGCGGCCTCGAGTTCCCTGAGTCGCTGGGAGAGGAGGCGATCCGAGAGGCCGGGCACGGCACGCTTGAGTTCGGCGAACCGGAGCGGTTGCTTCGAAAGCGACCAGACGATCGCGCCAGTCCAACGCTTGCCGATCAGCTCGATCGCGGCATGAAAGCGGGGACAGACCTCGCCGACCTCCCCTGCCCCGGAAACGCTGGCAGCAGCCCCGTTACTCGATATCCCGACTCCGGAAGCCATCTCGATTGACTTTACAAGACCGCTCTGGCGGGTCGGGGATCCTGCGTCACCCTGCACATCTGCCCGTGTCCACGGGACCTGTGGCCCGGTTGACGATTCCGGCAACTATCCCGTTCGGGACCGCCAGACCGCCCTGGGGCCCTTCCGTGGTGGCTGCGAAGACGGTTCCGAGCACGGAGCCGGAAGTGCCGACGATCGGCCCGCCCGAGTTGCCACGAACGACGCGGCCCCTCAGAGTCACCATCCTGCGTTCGAATGGACCAACCCCGTAGGCATTGTCGGCGAGGACGGTCCGGGTCACCCCTGCCCTGGCCGGAGTGATGGTCAGAGGACCGTCGTTGGGATATCCGATCACGGCTGCAGTCGCGTCTCTTCGCACCGTCGCCGACATCGGCAAGGGGTTCAGGTCCAGCCCCACCGAGAGGACGGCTATGTCGTTGCGTGGGTTGAAGGCGATCGGGGTTGCTTCTGCGACCCTTCCGTCGACCGTCTGGACCTCGGTCTCTTCGTGGCCGGCGATCACATGCGCGTTGGTGATCACGGTGTTCGGCGCTATCGCCCAGCCCGAGCCCATCACCCCCACCCCGCAGGAAAGTCCAGAGACCCTCACCACCGAGAGGGCTGCGCTCCGGACTTCGGCCACCCTTCCCACCCCGCTGGCCGGTGCCGAAATCTCCCCGGGGGAGGTGGCGACCCTGGGGAAGGGGTCGATCTTGTAGATCGCCTGAATCAAGGGGCCGGAGGGAGGCATGAAGCCGTTGATCCGGGACAGGAGTTCCGACTGCCGGACCTCGCCGCGCAGGTCCCCCGGCGCGGTCGAGTAGACGAGAGCCGCCCCTGCGATCCATGCGATCCCGATCCCGATAGCGGCGGCCAGCAGAGCTCCCCCGGTCCCATCCAGCAGGCGCCCGAAGGGACCCCTCACCGCGAGGGTCCTGAGACCGTCCCCGAGGCTGATCGCCACTGCCAGAGCCAGTGTCCCCCCCAGAACCGCACCGAGCAGCGCAAAGAGAGGCGTATACGGCGAGTTCGAACCGGAATCGAGGAGGAGCGGGGTGACCCTGGACCCCAGGACCACCCCGATCACGAGGCCCGAGAGCCCGAAAAGACCGACGATCAACCCCTGGCGAAAGCCCCAGACTCCCGCCAGGAGGACGAACCCGATTATGAACCAGTCGATGAGGGCCATGGTTGGAATGTAACTACCGACCAACCGGGTAGATTCCTGTTCGTGAACAACGGCCGTAATAGCGTCGTGCAGAGGAATGAACTCCTCGTGCGCCGAACGGCTCCGTTAGCCGTGCTCGCCTTGATCGCCTTCATCGCGGGGGTGGTGACCGGCTGCCCGGGCAGTCCCAACAGGGATGCGGCCGAGAGATACGCGGCGGCGTGGGCAGAGGGCGACTACTCGGCAATGCATGGCGAGCTGAGCACGGCTTCGCGGTCCGCAATCCCGCTGGAGCGGTTCATCACGAGATACGGCGACTCCGAGGCGATGGCGACCCTCGAGTCCCTCTCGAGCGAGGATGCCGAGGGCGACGAAGAGAGTGCCGAGGTTCCGATCTCGGCCAGGACGAGGGCCTTCGGGGTAATCCAGCAGCCCCTGAACGTCACCTTCGGAGAGGACGGAATCGCCTGGAGAAGCGACCTGCTCTTCCCCGGACTCGAGCCGGACGAAGAACTCGCCCGGGATACGGAGTTCGCCGAGAGGGCACCGCTGCTCTCCCTGGATGGCCAGGAAATGGCGACCGGCCCCGGTGAGGCGAGGGAGTATCCCCTCGGCGATTCGATGACCTCGGTCACCGGCTTCGTCGAGGCAGCCGGCGAGGACATCGGCCCGGCGCTCGTCGCCCAGGGGGTCGAACCCGGGGACCCGGTCGGGACCGGGGGCCTCGAACTCGGTTTCAACGGTCGGCTTGCCGGCAAGCCGGGTGGGACCCTCTATGCCGTGCCGGCAGGCTCCGAAGCCGATACGGAGGGCCGAGTTCTGGGTGAAGGCTCACCAAAGGCAGCCGAACCGTTGAAGACGACGATCGACCCCGAGATCCAGTCGGCAGCCGTGACCGCCCTTGCCGGCTACGTCGGGGGCGTCGCTGCGGTAGACGTGAAGACGGGCGCCCTCAGGGGAGTTGCCGGCTCGGCCTGGTCACTACTGCAGCCACCGGGCTCGACGATGAAGATCGTGACAGCCACTGCCGCCCTGAACACGGGAGTCGCGACGATGGATTCGGAGTACGAATACGCGACCGCGGGAGTTGCAGACGGTCGCGAGATCCGCAATGCCTACGGGAAGCTGTGTGGGGGTGACTTCACGCAGGCCTTCGCCGATTCCTGCAACTCCGTCTACGCCCCTCTCGGCGAGGAGATCGGCGAAGAGGCAATGACCGATACGGCTGAGGCGTTCGGTTTCAACAAACCACCAGCCGTATTCAACGACGAGGGCACGGAATTGATCGCCCCTCCCATCCCGACCATTCCGGAGCCCGGGGAATACAACAACGAGCTCGGCGTATCGGCCCTGGGTCAGGGAGTCGTGCAGGCGACTCCGCTGTTGATGGCAAGCGTCTCCCAGGGGATCGCCAATGACGGCGTCGTCCTGCCCACGGCCGCGACGAAGGAGAAGGATCTTCTGCCCGATCGGGAACCGGTCCGGGTCGCATCGAAGAAGGTCGCCGCAGATATGAACTCCGTGATGGTCGCGGTGGTCACCTCGGGCACCGGTTTCGCTGCGGCCATCGCAGAGGGACAGGTCGCGGGAAAGACCGGAACGGCCGAGGTCGGACCCAGGGCGGGCGATCCCGAGGACCTGATCGAAGATGCCTGGTTCTCTGGCTTCGCTCCGGCCGACCGGCCAGAGCTCGCCGTCGGAGTCATGGTCGTCGACGCCCCTGGCGATGGCGGGACGATCGCGGCGCCGATCGCCGGTGCGGTCCTCGCAGCCGGCGTCTGAGCCCACCCGAACCAAGCACCCGACTCGCTCGACCCCGGTATTGGATCAGTCCCGGGGCCTGTAGCCGAACGCAACTGCGAAGGCGGCCGGGAGCGAGCCGAGCATCACGATGGCCGTCCCGGCTCGTTCAGACAGGAACCAGACCCCGAGGCCGACCAGACAGACGAAGGCCGACAGGGCGGCGAGCCTCCACCAGGGTCCGAGCCAGCGACCCGGAAGAGAAGATTCCGGAGCAGCGATGATCGCCCCGAACGCGATCAGGAAAGGCCCTACGGCCGTCGGAACGAAACCGAGTGGTGAAAGCAGGCCGAGCAGGGCCCCGGCACCAACGATGATCAGCCCGACCGATCCGGGACCGAGCCCGGACGATCGTTCAGAGGTCGAGCTCTGCCCGGACGACTTCGCCCTCTTCTTCGCCCGGGATCTCCAGTTCGACCGGCCTGAGCTCGAGGGTCTCGTCATCGACCTTGTAGAGGAGCATGGCGGCCTGAATCGGGCCGACCTGCGGAGTCGAGTCGATCGCCGGTTCGTCCTTGCCCGGACCCAGGAGCGTTCCGGTGTTGAGACGGTAGATGCTCTCGGTCTCGAGGTTCTCGAAACGCTGGCCGGAGGTGTCGATCAGTTCGAAGGTTTCGGGAATGCGATGGGCCTTCTCTTCGTCGGTGTTCTGGATCTGGACGAACACGCCGAGGTAGAGCTCGTCTGAGCCCGCGTCGGGCTGGCCGACCAGGTACTCCCTGTCCTCGACGTCGTACCGGTTGAGCGGCCGGGTGAACAGAACGTTGTAGCGAAGGGGTCCGACCTCGAACGGTTCGCCCTCGACGACGATCTCTTCGCCCCCGTGCTTCTCGCCTTCGGAGCTGCCGCAGGCCGCGAGGCCGAAGGCCGCCGCAGTCGCAACGGTGACGAGCGCCATTCGCCCGAACCCTTTTTTCACTGTTCCAAGATTCATTTCGAAGATCGAACTACGGGTTGGAGTTTATTCGGAAGGCCCGATACGCGGCGTTGCGGCCGGACCTCACGGAACCCCTGTCTCGAAACGATTGCCGCCAGCCACGGTCAGGTCTTCCTTCCCGAATCGCCCCTCTTCGACCTGGACCCGGAGCCTTCCCAGTGCCGACTTCAGCAGACGGGTATGCCACCCGGCCCTGCCGGTGAACCGGTCGGGCACGGCCGCTGCGCCTTCGACCTCGGTCCAGTAGGAGAGCCTCACGGCGGTCGGTCCGGCCGGTGTCACCTCGAACTCCCACTCGAAGCCGGCCGGCGTCATGTTGCCGCGACCGGTCGATCCCCGCTCGGAAATCCTCACCGGACCCTCGGCATCGGTGATCGACATCCCGAGCCAGGAGCCGTGCTTTCCAAGTCGAAAGCGGGCGCCCGCTCCGATGCCCACGGCCTCGAAGCCGACCAGCCTGAATCCGGTCAGGTCTTCTCCAAAGACCACCGGACGGGTCGAGTAATCCATCAGGTAGTCGAACAGGACCTCCCGGGGGACGTCGATCTCAGCCTCTGCGTAAACGGGACCCATCGGGGGCGATTCTAGGGTCTGGAGAGGCCGAAACGAGGTCCGGTGCCGCCGCCAGACCTGGTGCGGCTAGGCTGTCGCCATGGCAGTCACGATCGCCGTCCTGTCCCAGAAGGGTGGAACCGGGAAGACCACCCTGACCAGGTCTCTGGCCGAGGGGCTCTCACTGGCAGGCTTGAAGACCCTCGCTGTGGATTCCGATCCACAGGGCAACCTGTCCGAATATTTCGCAGTCCCGGCGGATGCCTTCCCCACCCTCGGCGAGGTCCTGACCGGCGAGGAGACCGCAATGGATGCCGCCTTACAGGCCGGGGTTCTGCCGGCCAACCTCGGCCTGGCCGAGGCCGAGCTGATTCTGGCCGGTAAGCCGGATCGGGAACTGACCCTCCGGAATGCCCTCAGGGAGCCGAAACGGAACTTCGACGTGATCTTGATCGACTGTCCTCCCACGCTCGGGCTCCTGACGGTGAACGCCCTCGTCGCCTCCGACAGAGCGATCCTTTCGTCCGAGGCTGAGCACTTCTCGAAGCAGGGCGCCGAACAGGCCATGCAAGTCATCGGGTTGGCCAGGGAGAACCTGAACCCGTCGCTCGAGCTACTGGGGGTTCTGCTCAACATCGTCGACATGAGGACGAAGCACGCGAAATCAACCCTCGAGAGCCTGAGGGAAGAGTTCGGCGACACGGTCTTCGAGACGGTGATCGGGCGGTCGATCGCATACCCGGAATCGGCCAGGGCCGGCCAGTCGATCTTCGAGTTCGATCGCCGGAGGGCACTCGACTACGCCAACCTCACGGTCGAGGTCCTCGAGCGTCTCGGTCTGGAGGAATCCCTGACCCAGGCCCGGAAAGTCGCGAAAGGTCTTCAGTCGAAGCCGCGCAGGAAGACCCCACGGCCCCCCTCCGGCCCGACCGAGCCTGACGTCGTTGCGCCGGTCGGCTCCAACCCCGGCGACCCTCCTGCGGCCCGATCCAACGGTTCGCCCGGACCCGAAGAGACCGAGTGGGCATGGGTCGAGACCGCACCAGACTCCTGATCCGGCAGCCGGGGAGAGCCTTGCTCAGAGTTCGGGAACGTCTGCGCCCAGCGGGCTGAACCCGACCCGCCTGACCTCGGCCCAGTCTCCGCACTCTTCCCTCAGGGCCTGGACCACCGTGCCGGTCTCCTGCCAGCCGCTCCAGACGAGCACGGTTGGACCGGCCCCCGAGATCGTCGCCCCGATCGCCCCCATCGAGACGGCCTGGCCGAGCACCTCCATCGACCTCGGAAACAGATGCCGGCGACGCTCCTGATGAATTCGATCCTCGAGACCCCTGGCGATCAGGTCGAAGTCGCCCCGACTGAGACCGAGGGTGAGATGGGCCGCTGCCGAAGCGTTGGCGACGGCCTCCTTCAGGGGCACCTCTACCGGGATCGCCCCCCTCGCGAGGTCGGTCGCGACTTCGTCGGCCGGAATCACGAGGATGCCTTCGAGTCCTTCCGGTGCATCGATCCGCGTCACCTCCGGCCGTTCGCCCGTGGAGCAGACGACGAAGTCCCCGAAGATCGCCGCCGCGACGTTGTCGGGATGGCCCTCGATTGCGTTCGCCTTCTCGAAGATGTCCTGTCGCTCCAGGCCGAGCTCGAACATGTGGTCTGCAGCGGTCAGGCCGGCGACGATCGCAGCCGCGCTCGACCCGAGCCCCCGCGCGAGCGGTATCTCCCCTCCGATCCTGAACTCGATGCCATCGGCCGGATGGAGCTCCTCGAAGGCCCTGACCACGAGATTGGAGCGGTCCCGGGGAACCTCGAGGTCACCGCAAACGATCCCGAACTCACCGGTCTCGACGACCTCGAGTTCCAGCTGCAGGTCCAGGGCCACGGCCATGCAGTCGTAACCCGGCCCGAGGTTTGCCGAGGAGGCCGGAACCGTGACCACTCTTCTTCGCCCGGTCATCACCCGAAAGGTATTGACTGCGTCACCCGGAAGCCTCTGCCGGCAGGCCTGAACCCGCCGGAGGGTCGAGAGGTTCATTATTGGTGGATGGCCGCCGCTCCCTCCAATCCCCCGGAAACCGACCTCGCCCCTACGGCGGCACCGGCCCTTCGGGTCGAAGAGCTGGTCAAGACCTACGCCACCGGGGTCGAGGCGCTCAAGGGCGTCTCCTTCGAAATCCCGGATGGGAGCTTCTTCGGCCTGCTGGGACCCAACGGTGCCGGCAAGTCGACGCTGATCCACTGTTCGACCGGTCTGGCGATGCCGACCTCCGGTCGGATCGAGGTCTTCGGCACTGACGCGATCAAGAGGTACAGACAGGCACGCGAGGCCGTCGGGCTGGCTCCCCAGGACCTGAATCTCGACTGGTTCCTGACCGTCGAGGAGACC
>CAJAIJ010000031.1 GCA_903939845.1 uncultured Solirubrobacterales bacterium | reverse complement strand
CGATCAGGTGCATGTGCTCCTCGAGTTCGACCGGATCCCGTCCGAAGAGCAGCAGCCCGATCCCGTTTCCGTGGGCCGGCTCTGCCACCAGCATGCAGGTCAGCCAGGTGTGGCCCGTCCCCTCGGCCACCCGACTGTACGCCCCGGTCGCCTCGTCCTCGTCGTCGAAGAGGCGGCAGACGAAATGGAAGATCTCGCCGTCCACATCGACCTCGACCGGTTCGAGATCCTCACCTGCCTCGCCGTCTGGTTCCGCTTCGGTCATGGTCGCTTCTCCGGGTTCTGGTCAATGGTGCTTCGCCGGTCGATGCCCCCGGTCGGATTCGAACCGACGACTCACAGGTTAAAAGCCTGCAGCTCTAACCAGCTGAGCTACGGGGGCACCCCAATCTTGCCATTACGGGGCCGGAGGAGCCCCGGCGGTGACTCAGGCCTGCTTTCGGGGGCAGACGTCGATCAGGGTCTCGGTCAACGAGATCGCGCCTTCGATGTCGGGCTCGCGTTCGGCCGCGATGTTCGCCCAGACGAGGGCCGCTGTACTCATCTCGATCGCGTCGACGAAGTTCTCCGGCACCGCCAGGTCCGGGAGGTGCTCCTCGACCAGAATCGAGATCAGCTCCTTCGAGCGGGTCGCGACCTTGCCCTTGCGATCGAGAAGCAGACGCATGGTCAGGGCTGGCTCCCGGCTGGCGAAGTCACTGAGGGGTGTAGAGGCCGAGGCGACGTCCAGGAACCGGGTGAAGATGTCGATCAGTCGGGCCCTGCCGGTTCCCTTGGCCTGAGCCGAGACGACCTGGAACCAGTCGTCGACGAGGCCGGCGAAGACCTCCTCGATCAGCTCTTCCCTTTCCCCCACCCACCGGTAGAGGGTCGTACGTCCGATCCCGAGGTCCTGGGCAAGGGTTCGCATCTCGATTCGCTGACCTTCGAGGAATCGGGCCCTGGCCAGGGCTATTGCGTCCTCGGGCGAGGCTTTCCGGAACGCGGGCTCCGGCGGCCGGTCCGTTCCGTCCCTCTCTCTGGCTACCCCGGTCGCCTCTGCCTTCACAGGACGATCCTACGGCATGGGAACGTTTCCCTCTCGATTTCCGAATGAAACTCAATCTCAAGACGTCTGAAATGAACCACTTGACAGAAATGTTCCATTTCCTCTATCGTGCTCGCCGACAAAGGAATCGGCAGGCCGGGCCTGCCAATCACGGGAGGAAGAGCGAACAGATGGGTCCAACAGCCGAAGCCGAGATCTCGGACCTCGACGTAAGCGACCTCTCCCTGTGGAAAGAAGGGCCGCCGCACGAGGTGTTCCGCGAACTCCGCGGCCGGGATCTCCACTTCTCTGCCCTCGCCGACTTTCCGAATGAGACCGGCTTCTGGTCGGTCGTTCGTTACGACGACATCGCCGAGGTCGGACGTGACTGGGAGACCTTCTCTTCGAACCGGAGCATCCTCCTCGTAAACAGCGTCGCGGCCGAGCCGGGTGCTCCCGACCCGATGGACCTCGCGGCGAACATGATGATCACCCAGGATCCGCCCCGACACGATCGCCTGAAGGCCCTGGTCCAGCGGGAATTCACTCCGAAGAAGGCCCTGGACCATTCCGACCGGATGCGGGACATCATCAACCTCGTCTGGGACCGGGCCATCGAGAGCAATCCCGACGGCAGGCTCGACCTCGTTCAGGACGTCGGCATCCATGTTCCGGCGATGGTCATCGGGGACATGCTCGGTGTGCCACGGGAGGATGCCGAGCAGCTGGTCGACTGGACCAACCGGACCTCGGCATTCGAGGATCCCCGGCTGGTGCCTGATCTGTCGGAGTTGATGGTCGCGCTCGAGGAGATGGTCCCCTATGTGGACGCGATGATTTCGGATCGCGAGAGGTGCCCGATGACGGACCTGACCTCGGCCTTCATCGAGGCCGAGGTGGACGGCGAGAAGCTCTCCCACGAGGAGGTCCTGATGTTCTTCTTCCTCCTGATGGTCGCCGGAAACGACTCGACCCGGGCCACCTTCACTTCGGGGATGAAG
Organism: uncultured Solirubrobacterales bacterium; assembly: GCA_903939845.1. Taxonomy (GTDB): domain Bacteria; phylum Actinomycetota; class Thermoleophilia; order Solirubrobacterales; family 70-9; genus 67-14. The sequence goes on along the minus strand of CAJAIJ010000031.1, from coordinate 433 downwards.
AGCCTGATCGAAGATCCCGAGCAGATGGACCTCGTCCGCTCCGGAGCCGTCCCTCTGGAACAGGTGGTCGAGGAGTTCGTCCGTTTCCACCCGGCCTTCGCCTATATGCGCCGGACCGCCACCAGAGACGTCGAGCTGAGGGGGGCCGAGATCAAGGCAGGCGACAAGCTTGCGCTCTGGTACGTCTCGGGCAACCGGGACGAGCGTGTCTTCGAGGACCCCGACCGGTTCGACGTCAGGCGCGAGCCGAACCCCCACCAGGGCTTCGGTGGCGGAGGCAGGCACTTCTGTCTCGGTGCCGGTCTGGCCAGGGTAGAGATGAAGATCTGGATCGAGGAGACCCTGAAGCGGTTCGAGTCCCTCGAGCTCGATGGCCCGACCGAGAGGCTTTCATCCACCTTCCTCAATCAGTGGTGGAAGATCCCGGTCAAGG
>CAJAIJ010000030.1 GCA_903939845.1 uncultured Solirubrobacterales bacterium | reverse complement strand
TCGATCGGCTCGTATAGGGATTCCTCGGGTGGGGCCAGGCTGTGTCTGTCGGGCAAGGGGAGACCTTTCTTTTTCCCGACCCGTAATATCGCCGGGACGGAAGCGGTTCGGTAGCGAAAGATAGCCGGGATGCTGGAGAAGGTCACTTGAAGCTCGACAACTGGCTGGAGCAGAGGGCAAGGACCAGCCCCGACCGGATGGCCGTTATCGGTCCTGACGGTGACCTCACCTACGCCGAACTCGAGAGCGAGGCGAGGTCCCTTGCCCGGCGTCTCGTCTCGGGCGGCGCCCGAAGGGGTGGCACCGTCGCACTGACGATGTCTCCCGGCACGGGAAAGGTCGTCCTGGTCCACGCCCTCATGAAGGCCGGCGCCGTCCTGATGCCTCTCTCGGATCGTTTGACGCCTGCCGAGAGGTCGGCCGCAGTCGCGGCCGCAGGCGTAGACCTCGATCTCGGGGAGCCGACCGGACCGGGTGGGGTCGAGGCAGACATGCCACTCCTTGGTGAGCACGACATGGACGAAGTCCATTCGAAGCTCCTCACCAGCGGGTCGACCGGGACTCCGCGCACGGTGTCTCTTACCTACGGAAACCACCTGTTCAGCGCCATGGGATCGGCCTTCAACCTCGGGGTCGAGCCCACAGACCGGTGGCTGTGCGCGCTCCCGATGAGCCACATCTCGGGACTCTCCATCTCGATGCGTTCGGTCATCTACGGAACCGGAATGGTCCTGCACGACCGGTTCGATCCGGAGGCCGTAGCGCGGTCGCTGGAGGATGACGGGGTGACCGTCATCTCGCTGGTCGCCACGATGCTGCGTCGGCTACTCGACGAAGGCGTCGATCTCTCGCGAACCAGAGCGGTTCTGGTCGGAGGAGGACCGGTACCGGCCGACGTGCTCGAAGAGGCGCTCGGGGTCGGGGCCCCGGTCGTCCAGACCTACGGAATGACCGAGACCTGCTCCCAGGTCACCACCTTGACCGTGGAGGATGCCCCGCGCAAGATCGGTTCGGCCGGACGACCGCTCCTGACTTCCCATCTCCGGATCGAGGATGGCGAGATCCTCGTTCAGGGCCCCACCGTTTCACCGTCTGCTCTCGATTCCGACGGCTGGCTCCGAACGGGGGACCTGGGCAGGATCGATGACGAGGGGTTTCTTTTCGTCGAGGGGCGAGCCGACGCCACGATCATCACCGGGGGGGAGAATGTCGGCCCGGAGGAAGTCGAGGCCGTTCTAAGGGAGCACCCTGCGGTTCAGGATGCCGCGGTCATTGGCGTTTCCGATCAGGAGTGGCAGCAGAAGGTCGTGGCGCTTGTCGTGCCGACGGCCAGCGATCGTTTCGATCGCGACGCGGTTTTCGAGCACTGCTCGGAGCTGCTTGCGCCCTACAAGGTTCCGAAGCGGCTCGAGGTGGTGTCCGAGCTGCCAAAGACGGCTTCGGGAAAGCTTCGAAGGGGGGACCTTGCCGAGCTCCTCACCCGGTCGGACAAGGACGCCTGAACCGATCAGCAACGCATTCTCCTCCGGTTGGGCTTAGCATCCACGCCATGCCAGAGAAAGACATCTTTTATGACAGTGACGGTGACCTCTCCCTGCTCGACGGAAAAACCGTCGCGATCCTCGGTTTCGGATCACAGGGGCATGCTCACGCCCTCAACCTCAAGGACTCCGGTGTCGACGTCGTCGTCGGCCTGAGGGAGGACTCGGCTAGCCGCAAGATGGCCGAGGCCGAGGGCCTCGAGGTCCTCTCGGTCGCAGATGCTGCCAGTCGCGGCGACGTGGTGATGATCCTCCTTCCTGACGAGCGCCAGGCCGAGATCTGGAAGTCGGACATCGCCGACGGGATCGCCGAGGGCAATCTCCTCATGTTCGCCCACGGCTTTTCGATCCGGTTCGATCAGATCGTTCCGCCGCCCGGCGTGGACGTCGGGATGGTCGCGCCAAAGGGCCCCGGTCACATGGTGCGCCGCCAGTTCGTCGAGGGCAGCGGCGTGCCCTGCCTGATGGCGGTCGAACAGGATGCCACCGGGCACGCCCGGGATCTTGTCCTCGCATACGCGGTCGGCGTCGGTGGCGGACGGGCCGGAATCATCGAGACGACCTTCAAGGATGAGTGCGAGACCGATCTCTTCGGTGAGCAGGCCGTTCTCTGCGGAGGTGCAACCGAACTGGTCAGGGCCGGGTTCGAGACTCTCGTCGATGCCGGCTACGATCCCCGCCTCGCTTACTTCGAGTGCCTCCACGAACTGAAGCTGATCGTGGACCTCATGTACGAAAAGGGGATTCAGGGAATGCGCTACTCGATCTCCAACACTGCCGAATACGGCGACCTGACCCGCGGACCTCGTGTGATCGGCGACGACTCACGCGCCGCGATGAAGAAGATCCTGGAGGAGATCCAGTCCGGTGATTTCGCGACCGAATGGATCGCCGAGAACGAGGCCGGGGGCGAGAACTTCGAGCGAATGCGGCAAGAGGGCAAGGAGCACCAGGTCGAAAAGGTCGGCGCCGACCTCAGATCGATGATGCACTGGATCGACACCGAATTCTGATCGGGCGCCCCTGGCTCGTAGTCCGAGTCCCGGAGGGACTCTTCGTCGCAGCTCGGACGGCTCGCGCTCTCTCGACCATTAACCTAGCCAGACCGTCCCTTTTTGCCGAGTCGTGGAGCGACGATTGAAGACATGACCAACGAAGCCAAGATCCCTGATGACCTGAAGCCCGTCGACGGCCGGTTCGGCTGTGGGCCTTCGAAGGTGCGACCCGAGGCGTTGCGCTCGCTGGCCGAGCGATCTGACGTGATGGGGACCTCCCACCGACAGAAGCCCGTAAAGGACCTGGTCGGGCGCGTCCGGAACGGTCTCGCTGAACTCTTCTCGCTGCCCGATGGATATGAGATCGCCCTTGGCAACGGTGGAGCAACCGCGTTCTGGGACGCAGCGGCCGGCTGGCTCGTCCGGGACCGCGCCCTCCACATGGTCTACGGGGAGTTCTCACGCAAGTTTGCCGATGTCACCACCGGGGCTCCCTTCCTTTCGGATCCGGTCCTGCTCGAAGCCGAGCCCGGAGCCGCTCCGACCCCGGAAGGCCGCGATGACGTCGACGTCATCGCCTGGGCTCACAACGAGACTTCTACCGGCGTCATGGTTCCCGTCACTCGCCCCGGCGGTGCCGGGGATGCCCTGGTTCTGATCGACGCCACCTCTGGCGCCGGTGGTCTCCCGGTGCAGATGGCCGAGGCCGATGTCTATTACTTCGCCCCGCAGAAGGCGTTCGGTGCAGACGGCGGAATCTGGCTTGCGGCAATGAGTCCGGCCGCCGTTGCCAGGATCGAAGAGCTCGACGGCTCCGATTCCAGATGGCAGCCGCCGTTCCTCTCGCTGAAGACGGCCGTCGACAACTCCCGAAAGGATCAGACCTACAACACGCCTGCGCTGGCAACCCTCATCCTGCTTGCCGAACAGGTCGAATGGATGCTGGCCGGGGGCGGACTCGACTTCTGCGTCGAGAGGACCGGCTCCTCATCCAGTCACCTCTATGGATGGGCCGAATCCAGTCAATTCGCCTCGCCCTTCGTGAGCGATCCCGGCAACCGTTCCCTTGTCGTGGGAACGATCGACTTCGACGAGTCCGTGGACGCCGCGGCGATCGCCTCGACACTCAGGGCCAACGGCATCGTCGACGTTGAGCCGTATCGGAAACTCGGTCGCAATCAGCTCCGGGTCGGGATGTTCCCGTCCGTCGAGCCCTCCGACGTCGAAGCTCTGACTGCCTGCGTCGATTGGGTCATCGAAAACACCGAGGTCACCGCGTGAGCGGAGAAACCGCAACCCATCGGGAGGCACGACCGTGAAGGTCCTGGTCAAGGAACAGATCGCCGAATCCGGGATCGACATGCTGCGCGAACAGTTCGAGGTGGAGCTCGGGTTCGACATGGACGACGAGGAACTCGCCAGGAGGATCGGCGAGTTCGACGCAATTCTGATCCGGTCAGCAACCACGATGACCCCGGAGTTGATCGGAAAGGCCGATCGAATGAAGGTGATCGGTCGGGCCGGCACGGGCGTAGACAACGTCGACATCCCGGCCGCGACCAAGCGCGGGATCATCGTCGCCAACGCTCCTGAATCGAACTCGGTGGCAGCGGCTGAGCACACCCTTGCGCTCGCCCTCGCCCTCTTTCGCAATGTCCCTCAGGCCCACTCATCCTTGACGGCAGGCCGATGGGACCGGTCCAAGTACAAGGGGTCCGAGCTCTACGGAAAGACTCTCGGCATTCTGGGATTCGGTCGAATCGGGCAGCTCGTCGCCAAGCGAGCCCAGGGCTTCGAAATGGAAGTGGTTGCTTTCGACAAGTTCGTCTCGGCCGATCGGTTCGCCGACCTCGGGGTCGAAGGAGTGGAGACACCGGAAGAGCTCTACGGCAGAGCAGACCTGATCACGGTCCACCTTCCGAAGACCCCGGAGACCGTCGGATGGATCGACGGCGACGCAATAGCTGCGATGAAGGATGGGGTCCGCATCGTCAACTGCGCCCGCGGCGAGCTGATCGACCTCGACGCCCTGATCGAGGGGCTGGACTCGGGCAGGATCGCCGGGGCCGCTCTCGACGTGTTCCCGGAAGAGCCCTTCACCGAGCACCCGATCTTCCAGCGAGATGATGTCGTCGTCACCCCGCACCTCGGTGCCTCGACCGCCGAGGCCCAGGACAGGGCCGGAGTCGACACGGCAGAGCAGGTGACCGCGGCCCTGAGCGGCGGTGTAGTCACGAACGCGGTCAACATACCTGCGGTCGATCCGACCACCATGAAGGCTCTGGCGCCGTGGATTCCCCTCTGCGAGAAGCTCGGGAAGGTGGCCTCCGGAATCTCCCGTGGTTCCATCGGAAAGATCGAGGTCGAGTTCCGGGGCGGCGTCGCCGCGAACGACACCCGTCTGCTCGGGGTAGCCGTCCTGGCCGGTGTCCTCTCGGGCCATACCGAAGAGGCCGTCAACCTGGTCAACGCTCCACAGATGGCCGAGGACCGCGGTATCGAGATCTCCGAAACCAATTCATCCGAGTCCGGTGACTTCACCGATCTGATCAGGGTCACGATCGGGTCCGGCGACGAAATGGTCTCGGTGGGGGGGACTACGGTGGGACCCCGACAGATTCCCCACCTGGTCTCGCTGTGGGACGAGGACTTCTATCTGCCGTTCGAGCCACACATGGCTGTGCTTCGCTATACCGATCGCCCCGGGATGATCGGCACCGTCGGGACCGTTCTCGGCGATGCCGGTGTCAACATCGGCTCGGCTGCCGTCGGGGCTGAATCCGACGGCGAGCGTGCCGTCATGGTCGTGACCGCAGACGCCCCGCTCGGGGAAGAAACGATCTCGGGCATCACCGACCTGGACGGCTTCATCGCCGGATACGCCCTCGAACTCTGAACTCTGGTTCCCGGACCCGGCAAGGGGCATCACAAGTGTGTCGGCGCCGGTCGAGACCGAGGGAAACGTGCGCTACGCTGAAGGTGTGAATCCCGTGACCTACACGGCCCTACTCCTTCTGCTCCCCCCGCGGGGGGAATGATCGTCGGGCGGCGCGATAGCCGCGAGCAGACAGGGATTCACACCAGATTCAGGAAGGAGTAGCCAGTGAACAGCGCACCCAACGACAGCGACAAAGGTCGCGTCCACATCTTCGACACGACGCTCAGGGATGGAGAGCAATCGCCCGGTATCTCGTTGAACACCTCCGAGAAGGTCGAGATCGCCCAGCAGCTCGCCCGACTCGGTGTCGATGTCATCGAGGCCGGCTTTCCGATTACTTCGCCCGGTGATTTCGAGGCGGTCGAGCAGATCGCCCGCAAGGTCGAGGGCCCGGTCATCTGCGGTCTGGCGCGCGCTCAGAAGGGCGACATCGATGCCGCCTGGGGAGCGATTTGCGATAGCGAGCGCCCGAGGATCCATACCTTCATCTCCACCTCGGACATCCACATCGAGCACCAGATGAGAAACAGCCGCGATGATGTGAAGGTCGGCGCGAGGGCAGCGGTAGCCCATGCGAAATCCCTCTGCGAGGATGTCGAATTTTCGCCCATGGATGCAACCCGCGCCGACGTCGAATTCACGGCCGAGGTGTGCGCGATCGCAGTGGCTGAGGGCGCCACGGTCGTCAACATCCCCGACACCGTCGGTTATACGACTCCGGAGGAATACGCGGAGTACTTCCGGAGGCTCTACGAGTTCGCCCCGTCGCTTCACGACGTCGAACTCTCGGTCCATTGCCATGACGACCTCGGACTCGCAGTCGCAAACTCGTACGCGGGACTGCTCGCGGGGGCCCGTCAGGTCGAATGTGCAGTCAACGGGATCGGCGAGCGTGCGGGGAACTGTGCGCTGGAGGAGATCGCGATGCTCTTGAAGGTCCGTGGGGATGCCCATGGGCTCCATACCGGCATCAACTCGCGTGAGATAGCGAGAACCAGCCGACTGGTGTCGCGTCTCACCGGCTATGTCGTCCAGCCCAACAAGGCCATCGTCGGCCGGAACGCTTTCGCCCACGAGTCGGGAATCCATCAGGACGGAGTCCTTAAGGAGCGCTCGACATTCGAGATCATGGATGCGACCGAGGTCGGTCTCGATTCGAACCAGATCGTGCTGGGCAAGCACTCGGGACGGCACGCACTCAGAGAGGCGCTCGAGAAGCTCGGCTTCGTAGTGGAGGGCGAGGCGCTCAACAAGGCCTTCTCGCGATTCAAGGAAGTTGCAGACAAGAAGAAGCAGGTGACCGCCCTGGACCTCGAAGCAATCGTTTCGGACGAGATGCGCCGGGAGGACGCCTCGTACGAGCTCGTTGGATTCCGGGTCACCGCAGGCAGCGAGATCGATCCCGAGGCATCGGTCGAGGTTGCGCTCCCCGATGGAGGAGTAGGTAAGGGGACGGCTGCTGGCGACGGCCCTGTCGACTCGATCTTCCAGGCCATACGCCAGGCGACCTCGGTCGAAGCCGAACTGAGGGAGTATCAGGTGGCAGCAGTGACCGGTGGTGAGGATGCCCTCGGCCAGGTAACTGTGGTGTTGAGGAAGGATGGAGCCTCGGCCTCGGGGCAGGGGGTTGCCACCGACATCCTCGAGGCCTCGGCGCGCGCCTATGTGAGGGCGGTGTCGAACCTCGTCGCCGACTCGGCGGTCAAGGTGGCCGACCCGGACACGGCGACGACGCCCTGAGGCGTCGCGATAATCTCAAGATCCACGTAGCAAGGAGAAGTTCGCATGGCACAGACGATGTTCGAAAAGATCTGGGAGGCGCACGAGGTCAGAGAGAATCTGATCTACATCGACCTCCATCTGGTTCACGAGGTGACCTCGCCACAGGCCTTCGAAGGGCTGCGTATGGCTGGGAGGGAGCTCAGGAGGCCCGACAAGACGGTCGCCACCGCCGACCACAACGTTCCCACGGACGGGACTCCGGCGGCCAGCCTCATCGCTGATGCGCTCTCGCGGGAGCAGGTCGAGCTGCTCGAAGCCAACGCGGCCGAGTTCGGAGTTCCGGTATTCAGCCTCGGATCCGAGCATCAGGGAATCGTGCATGTCATCGGGCCGGAGCTCGGCTTGACTCAGCCGGGCATGACCATCGTGTGCGGCGACTCCCATACTTCGACGCATGGGGCCTTCGGAGCCCTGGCCTTCGGGATCGGCACCTCCGAGGTGGAGCACGTGCTCGCCACCCAGACACTGGTCCAGAAGCGGCCGAAGACCATGCGGATCAACTACACCGGGACGCTCCGCCCCGGAGTCACGTCCAAGGATCTGATCCTGGCCACGATCGGGCAGCTCGGCACCGCCGGCATGACCGGGTATGTGGTCGAGTATGCCGGCGAGGCGATCCGGGCCCTCACGATGGAACAGAGGATGACCGTCTGCAACATGACGATCGAGGGAGGCGGAAAGGCCGGGATGATCGCGCCCGACGAGACGACCTTCGAGTACATGCGCGGGCGTTCCGGCGTTCCGGAAGACTTCGATGCGGCCATCGCTAGATGGAGCGAGATGACCACGGACGAAGGTGCGAAATTCGATCACGAGATCGAGATCGACGCGGGCGCAATCTCCCCGATGGTCACCTGGGGCACCACGCCGGGAATGGTCATTCAGGTCACCGAGACCGTTCCCGATCCGGCCCGGATGGATAGCCCGGTCGAGCGGGAGGCCGCCGAGAGGGCGCTTGCCTACATGGGGCTCGAGCCCGGGACACCGATGCAGGAGGTCCGTCCCGAACGGGTCTTCATCGGGTCGTGTACCAACAGCAGGATCTCCGACCTTCGTGAGGCAGCTGCGGCGATCAAGGGCCGTAAGGTCCATCAGGACATCAGGGCGATGGTCGTTCCCGGCTCGGCAGGAGTAAAGGCCCAGGCCGAGGAGGAGGGTCTCGACCGGATCTTCGAGGAGGCCGGGTTCGAGTGGCGCGGCGCCGGCTGCTCGATGTGTCTCGGGATGAACCCCGACATCCTCATGGAGGGCGAGAGGTGCGCATCCACCTCCAACCGGAACTTCGAGGGTCGTCAGGGCAAGGGCGGAAGGACGCATCTCGTCAGCCCGACGATGGCCACTGCGGCTGCCATCGAGGGACATTTCGTCGACATCAGGGAATGGGAGTGAGTCAGCGATGGATCCGATAGACGTAATCGAAGGTCCGGTCTCCGTTCTCGAAAGAAGCGACGTAGACACCGACCAGATAATTCCGAAGCAGTTCCTCAAGAGGGTCGAGAGGACCGGTTTCGGGGAATTCCTCTTCTACGACTGGATCAGGGATGGCGAGATCGTGCTCGAGCCGAACCCGATCCTCGTATCGGGTCGCAACTTCGGTTCCGGCTCGTCGAGAGAGCATGCGGTCTGGGCTCTGGCCCAGTTCGGCTTCGACGCCGTGATCGCCCCGTCGTTCTCCGACATCTTCTTTTCGAACTGCACCAAGAACGGATTCCTTCCGGTCGTACTCCCGGAGGACGAGTGTCACCGGATCGCCGAGGCCGGTTCGGCACGGATCGAGCTCGACAACCAGACCGTCTCCTGGGAAGGTGGCAAGGCCCTGTTCCAGATCGATGGCGAGATCAAGCGGAGATTGCTCGGTGGCCTCGACGACATCGCACTGACCCTCCAGGAAATCGATTCGATCGAGCGATTCGAGGACGGACCGGGCGGAAGCTACGGTCCGGACACGACTTCGGTCTCCTGAGAAAGTTCGCAGGCAGATGACTGAACAGCCCCTAATCGTCCTACTTCCTGGCGACGGCATCGGTCCGGAGATCACCTCGGCGACAAGAGAGGTCCTGGACCTTCTCGGAGACTTCATCTGGGAGGAGCACCTCATCGGTGGTGCTTCGATAGATGAGCACGGTCAAGCGCTGACCGATGAGGTCGTCCAGGCTTGCCGGGAGTCGAGTGCGGTGCTTCTGGGGGCGGTTGGCGGCCCCAAGTGGGACGCTGCCGTGGCGAGCGATCCGTCGGCGCCCCGGCCTGAACAGGGGCTCCTGGGAATCCGGAAGGAGCTCGGACTCTTTGCGAACCTCCGTCCTGTCAAGCCATTTGCAGCACTGCTCGACGCGAGTCCCCTCAAGCGGGATCGGATCGAGGGGACCGACCTGCTCGTGGTGCGTGAGCTCACCGGGGGTATCTACTTCGGAGAAAGCGGGAGGAGGGGAGATGACGTCGCTTTCGACGAGTGCGCCTATTCCGTCCAGGAGATAGAGCGGATCGCAAGAGTCGCTTTCGAGGCGGCAGCCCGGCGGGCCGGTGGAGACAGGTCTCCGAAGGTCACCTCCGTGGACAAGGCAAACGTGCTCGAAACCTCTCGTCTTTGGCGGGAGACGGTGACCCGGATCGCGGAGGAGTATCCCGATACCGAGTTCGACCACTTCCTCGTCGACAACGCCGCGATGCAGCTCGTTTCGAGGCCGGCAGATTTCGACGTGATCGTCACCGAGAACCTCTTCGGTGACATCCTCAGCGATGAGTCCGCGATGCTCACCGGCTCCCTCGGGATGCTTCCGTCGGCCAGTCTCGGCACCGATGGCCCGGGGCTGTTCGAACCCGTCCACGGTTCCGCGCCCGATATCGCAGGTCAGGGCATCGCGAACCCTCTGGCGACCATGCTCTCTGGTGCGATGCTTCTGAGGGACGGACTGGGAATGGCTTCCGAGGCCACCACCGTCGAGGAAGCGGTGGACGGTGTTCTCAGGGCAGGCCTGAGGACCCCGGATCTCTACACCGGTGCTGAAGGTGAGACTGAGGTCGGCACGGAAGAGGTGACCCGCGCGGTCATCGAGCAGATCCAGGGATGATCTCGCGATACAGGTGCTTCAGCCCGGCCTCGACCCGGTTTCAACTGTGATCTCGGGGTAGAGTTAGGGACCCTCGCCCGAGCGGCAGCGGATCTAGCCCATGGACAAGTCGGACTACATATGGCAAAACGGTGAGTTCGTCCCCTGGGACGACGCTCAGGTTCATGTCCTCTCGCACGGGCTTCACTACGGCACCGGCGTTTTCGAGGGCATCAGGTGCTACGACGGAGAGGTTGGACCGGCGGTGTTCCGCCACACGGAACACCTCGAGCGTCTCGCCAACTCGGCCCGTATGTACTTCCTTGACCTTCCTTACGAGGTCGAGCAGCTCGCCGAGGCCACGCGTGAGCTGATCCGGCGTAACGGTCTCTCGGACTGCTACATCCGGCCGCTCGCCTTCCGCGGGTATGGCGAGATGGGTCTCTACGCCCGTTCGGCTCCGGTCGAAGTAATCATCGCGGTCTGGAGCTGGGGTGCCTATCTCGGCGAAGAGGGCAAGAGGAACGGAATCAGGGCCAAAGTCGCTTCCTGGCGGAGGATCCCCTCATCCAGTCTGATTCCCCACGCCAAGGCCTCGGGCCAGTACCTGAATTCGATCCTGGCCAAGACCGAGTCCGCCCAGGCCGGCTACGAGGAGGCGATCCTGCTCGACGAGCGCGGCTTCGTCTGTGAAGGCTCCGGCGAGAACATCTTCGTCGTTCGTGACGGGAAGGTCGCAACACCGTCACAGGGAGCGTCGATCCTCGACGGGATAACTCGCCGCTCGGTAATGGAGATCCTGTCGAACGAAGGCATCGAGGTCGTGGAGCGCGACATCGTGAGGTCCGAGCTCTATTCGGCCGACGAGGTCTTCATGTGCGGTACGGCGGCAGAGATCGTTCCAGTCAGAGAGGTCGACGACCACCCGGTCGGCGACCCGGGTCCGATCACCAAGCTCGCTCAGAAGGGCTACGACGACGCCATCTTCGGGCGGGATCCCCGATACACCAAATGGCTCGACCCGGTCGTATCGGCGGCGATGGAAACTGAACCAGATACAGTGAGCGAGTGATGCTTCACCGCGCCACAGAGAACTTCATCCGCGCCCGAATTACGGAGGCTGCAGGCATTTAGCCTGCGGCAGCGTGGCGGCCTGTCACGCGCGCGCCCTCCCGGAGTCATCTGCTCCGGGCCGATGGAATCTCGAAAGGAATGCAGTGATGGAAAAGGTGAAGCTCTATGACACGACTCTCAGGGACGGGATGCAGGGCCCCGGAATGTCTCTCTCGGCATCGGAGAAGGTGCGGGTCGTCCACGCTCTCGATCAGCTCGGAGTCGATTACATCGAGGCCGGCTTCCCGGCCTCGAACCCAAAGGAAGTCGAGCTCTTCGAGATGCTCGCTGCGGAGCGACTGCAGCACGCCCGGATCTGCGCCTTCGGCATGACCCGGAGGAAGGGAGTCGAGGCCGAGGACGACGAGGCCCTGGGATTGCTTGCCGACTGCTTCGCTCCGGTGGTCACCCTGGTCGGGAAGACCTGGGCCCTTCATCTCGAGAAGGTCACCAGGGTTGAACCCGGGGAGAACCTCGCCATGATCAGCGAATCGGTCGCGTTCCTGGTGGAGAGGGGAAAGGAGGTCATCTACGACGCCGAGCACTTCTTCGACGGCTACCGCGATGACCCGGAATATGCGATGGAGTGCCTCGGAGCGGCCCTCGAGGCCGGGGCCTTCGACCTCTCCCTTTGCGATACCAACGGGTCGAGCCTTCCCGATCAGATCGCGGAGGCAACAGCGGCGGTCCGGGACGAGTTCGGGGGGCGCGTCGAGATCGGTATCCATACCCACAACGACGCTGAGTGCGGGGTTGCGAATGCCCTCGCTGCAGTTCGTGAGGGGGCGAGACTGGTGCAGGGCACGATGAACGGATACGGCGAGAGGTGCGGGAACGCAAATCTCGTCTCGATCATCCCGGCACTCGAGCTCAAGATGGGTTACGAAGCGATCGGATCCGATCGGCTCGCCACCCTTTCATCGGTCGCACATGAGATCGCGGATCTGGTCAACGTTCCGCTCGATGCTGATCAGCCCTACGTCGGTGCCAATGCCTTTGCCCACAAAGGGGGGATGCATGTGGCCGGCATCGCTTCGGACGCGAAGACCTTCGAGCATCTGGAGCCGGATACGGTCGGTAATGCCCGCACCGTCCTTCCCTCGGAGCTTTCCGGAAAGGCGACCATCCGCAGCCGGGCAGCAGAGCTCGATCTCGATCTCGATGAAGAGGGGGTCGACAAAGCGATAGAGGCGCTCAAGACGAGGGAGCACGAGGGCTACCACTACGAAGCGGCCAGAGGTTCTTTCGACCTTCTGCTCAGGAGGTGTGCCGGCGAGTATGAGCCACTCTTCACCCTCGAAGGCTTTCGCGTAACGACCGAGATGGACGGGGAAGGCGAGGTTTCGACCGAGGCGACACTGAAGATCTGGGTCGAGGGTGAGCGGCACCTCTGTGTAGCCGAGGGCAACGGGCCGGTCAATGCTCTGGACCGGGCCCTCCGCTCCGCATTGACAGAGCACTTTCCCCATCTCGCAGACGTCGAGTTGACCGGCTATCGCGTTCGGATACTCGATTCGGACCACGGGACCGGCGCCGGCACGAGAGTTCTTCTGGACTCCGCAGCCGGTGGCAGGTCATGGGGCACGACGGGCGTCTCCCGAAACATCATCGAAGCTTCGTGGGAGGCGCTGGTCGATTCGCTCGAGTTCGCATTCGCGGAAGGCGGAGGACGGGGCGATGGGTAGCGAGATCACCCTCTCCAAGCCGGACCTCGGCGGTCGGGAGGAGGAGCTGATCCTGGAAGTCGTGAGGTCCGGAAGGCTCTCGCTTGGCCCGATGCTCGAGAGGTTCGAACTTGAATTCGCCGAGTGGCTCGGGGTGGAAGATGCCATCGCCACGAGCAGCGGAACGACCGCACTTCACCTCGGGGTCAGGTCGGTGGGCTGGGGCCGCGGCGACCGGGTCGTCCTTTCGCCGTTCACATTCGTGGCGAGTGCGAACGCCCTGCTCTATGAAGGGGTCGAACCCGTCTTCGCCGATGTCGATCCCGAGACCTTGAACCTGACGCCCGAGGGGGCCGCCGCCGTCGTGGACGGAACGATTACGGGAGTTCTCCCAATCGACATATTCGGTTTCCCGTGTGACATGGAGGGGTTCGAGCGCCTGGCAGGTGAGGCCGGACTCGGTTTGCTCGAGGACGGAGCACAGGCCCTGGGCACCATTGATCGTCAGGGTCGCAAGGTCGGATCCAGGGGCACACCAACTGCGTTCGCTTTCTACGCCAACAAGCAGATGACGACCGGTGAGGGCGGAATGCTGATCCCGAGGGACCGCGAGGAGGGCGAGCGGATCAGGTCGGAGCGGAATCAGGGTCGCTCCGCCGACATGTCGTCGCTCGATCACAGCGGGCTTGGCTTCAATTACAGGATGTCGGATGTCGCGGCAGCCATCGGGGTCGCGCAGGTCGAGCGCCTCGATGAACTCCTTGCTGCCCGGGAACGTGTGGCAACTCTGTATTCCGCGTTGCTCGAAGGCGACGAACGCCTCACTCTCCCTGTTTTCGGTAGCGGCAGCGAGGTTCGAAGCTGGTTCGTCTACGTGGTCAGACTGACCGAAGAAATCGACCGGGACGGTGTGATCGAACGTCTCGCGGGCCTGGGTATCCCCTCGAAGGCTTACCTTCCCTGCGTGCACACGTTCCCACAGTTCGCGGAGTTCGGATATGCGGAAGGCGACTTTCCTATTGCCGAGGCGGCCTCACGCCAGGCCTTGGCGCTTCCTTTCCATGGCTCCTTGGACGAGGCGCAGGTCGAGACCGTTGTGGCGAGGCTGAAGGAGGCTCTCGATGCGTGAACGCGAGGTTTCGAGGTTCGGTCGGCCGCCCGACCCCCGTTTTTGGAGCATGAATCGGTCGCTGGCCGTCGACGGATGGCTGGCCCCCTATGACATTCGTCAGTCGGTCGCCCACGTCGGGGGCCTCCACCGGCTCGGTGTGCTCGACGACGCCGAGTTCGAGTTGCTCCGGGATGGGCTGCAACAGGTGGCAGACGAGGTCGCAGAGGATCGCTTCGCATTCGTTGAGGCCGACGAGGACATCCACATGGCGATCGAGCGTCGACTCGGTGAGATCGTGGGCCCGACGGCCGGCAAGCTGCACACGGCCCGATCGCGCAACGACCAGGTAGCGACCGATCTGGCGATGGCCGTGATGGAGCATTCCGAGCTGGCGCAGAGACAGATCGTCAGTCTGATGACCCGCATCCTCGAGGTCGCACAGGCCCACCGAGACTGGGCCATGCCCGGCTACACGCATTTGCAGAGAGCGCAGCCCGTCTATCTCGGGCACCACCTGATGACCTGGTTCTGGATGCTTGTGCGCGATTTCGAACGGTTCGGTCAGACGAGACGGGCGGCCTCGGTCATGCCCCTCGGCTCCGGAGCACTCGCCGGTCTCAATTGGGAGCTCGATCGCGATGCTCTCGCAGAGGAGCTGGGCTTCGCTTCGGTCTCCATGAACTCCCTAGACGGCGTGTCGAACCGGGACTTTGCGCTCGACTATCTCGCGGCTGCGGCGATCTGCTCGATGCACCTCTCGCGGCTCGGATCCGAGATCGTCCTCTGGTCGAGCTCCGAGTTCGGCTTCTGCCGGCTCGATGAGGCCTTCACCTCGGGCTCGAGCATCATGCCCCAGAAGCAGAATCCCGACTCGGCCGAGATCCTGAGAAGCAAGTCGCCTGGCTTGGCCCAGGCCTTCGCTGGACTCGCCGGGGTCATGCACGCACTTCCGCTCACCTACAACAAGGATCTGCAGGAAGACAAGCGGCCCGTGGCAGAGGCAATCGCAACGATCGAGGGCTCCCTGGAGCTCGCTACGGGAATGCTCGAGAGCATCGAGTTCGATCGGGAGGCACTCGAGGAGGCTTCATCGGACGAGATGCTGGCCGCGACCGAGATCGCCGACCTCCTTGTCCGGAAGGGGATGCCCTTCCGGGAGGCACACGGGATAGTTGGCGACCTGGTCAGGGAATGCGTCAGTCGGGGGATATCCCTCTCAGGGCTCGAGCGGAGTGATCTGGCCGAGAGGTCCGAGCTGCTCGACGACGAGTTCTTCGAGGTCCTCGGTCAGGCGAGTTGGCTCGAGTCCAAGGTCAGCGCGGGCGGGACTTCCCTCTCCAGCTTGGATTCCCAAATGCACGCCGCTGCCGCTCTGCTCAGCGAGCTCTCGAACTAACCGGGGGCGAAGCCGCCCGACGATGGCGCAGAGCCTCCACCTGTCGGCGGAGCCGGGGCAGCGGGTGCCGCCGGAGCCTGGGGTGCCGGAGCGGGTGCCGCCGGTTCGGGAGCGACAGGGGCCGCAGGGGCCGCTTCCGTCGATTCCGGAACGTAGTAGTCGGACTCACCGGAGTCGACCGCTGAGCCGTCGAATTCATAATCGAGGCCTGCCTCGGCCTCTGCTGCGCGAGCAGCCTCCAGCGCCTGCCAGGCCTCTATGACCCGCGACCAGACGATTGCCGGGAAGGTGCCGCCGTCGACCGGACTCCCCCCGTATTCGGTGGTCATCTCCTGGTATCCCTGCGAGTAACCGATCCAGACGCACGCGGTCACCTCGGTGATCGCGCCGCAGAACCAGGCGTTGGAGTTGTTCTCGGTCGTTCCGGTCTTCCCCCACTGGGAGTCGTCGCCGACCGAAGCGTTGGTCCCTGTGCCGCTCGATATCACCGACGCCAGCATCGACTTGGTCGTCTGGGCTACCTCGGGAGGGAGAACTTCGGCCTCGAGGACCTCGTTCTTGCCGTCTCTTATGGTCTTGCCGTCGGACCCGGTGACCTTCGTGTACGAAACGGGAGTCTTGCCCGGTTCGGGTGCAAGGGTGCCACTCACCCTGACGCCGTCATTGGCGATAGTCGAGAAGGCATACGTCCATTGGAGCGGAGTGACCTCGGAGGTCCCGAGGACCATGGCCGGGTTGGTCGAGATCTTGTCGGTCACGCCCATCTTGTGGATGTTCCTGGCGATCGCCCTGGTTCCGCCCTCGATGGTCTCGAGTCCCAGCTGCGCATACACGGAGTTATCGGAATTCGTGGTCGCACTGAGGAGCGAGGCCGAGCCGGAATAGCTGTCTTCATAGTTGCTCACCGGGAAGAGTTCCTT
Organism: uncultured Solirubrobacterales bacterium; assembly: GCA_903939845.1. Classification (GTDB taxonomy): domain Bacteria; phylum Actinomycetota; class Thermoleophilia; order Solirubrobacterales; family 70-9; genus 67-14. The sequence goes on along the minus strand of CAJAIJ010000030.1, from coordinate 3,591 downwards.
CTTCCTCTTGCCGAAACGGAAGATCTGGGGTGCTGACTCGTAGACCGCGTACGGTGAGACCCCCTGCTGGAGGGCCGTGGCCAGGACGAAGGCCTTGACCGTCGAGCCGGGCTGACGGTAGCCCTGGGTGGCGAGGTTGAAGGGTGCCGTGTCGTAGTCAGGGCCGGCCACCATCGCGTCGATAGTTGCATCGTCGTTGTTGATCACCACGACCGCGGCATCGGGCCCGATGCCACCGATCGTTCCTTCCACGGCTGCCTCAGCCGCCTCCTGCATCTCGAGGTCGAGGCTGGTCTTGACCTTGAGCCCTCCGAAGAATGTCCGTCCGGCGCCGTACTTGTCGACCAGCTGCTGCCTGATCCAGGAAGTGAAGTAGGGCGCCTCGGAGTCGATCTTCGGGGGGTTGATCGAACTCGGCGAGGGAAGTGGTTCCGCGACTGCCTCGCTGTATTGCTGGGAAGTGATGAACTCCTGATCCAGCATTCTCTGGAGCACCAGGTCGCGACGGGCGAGGGATGATTCCGGATTGATCTTGGGGTCGTAGCCCCAGGGGTTCTGGATGATCCCTGCAAGCAGAGCCGATTGGGCCGGATCCAGCATCTCGGCACAGGGTTCCTCCTCGGTCCCACAAGTTGGATGCAGGTCTCCGAAATAGGTTCGCGCCGCAGCCTCGATCCCGTAAGCGCCGGACCCGAAGTAGACCGTGTTGAGGTACTCGGTCAGGATCTTGTCCTTCGTCCACTCCCTCTCGATGTGGTACGCCAGCGATATCTCACGCATCTTCTGGAAGACGGTCCGATCGTTCTGGGCCTCGAGCGCCTGCTTGATCAGCTGCTGGGTGATCGTCGATGCCCCCTGCTTGGCCGACCTGGCCATGATGTTCTGGACCATGGCTCTGGCCAGTCCGCGATAGTCGAAGCCACGGTGCTCGTAGAACCGGGCATCCTCGATCGCGACAACGGCATTCTTCATGTTGGGAGATATCTGCTCGGGCTCGAGCAGGAAGCGATTCTCGTTGCTGCTCAGGGTTCCCACGTACTGGCCCTGGCTGTCAGTCAGGACCGAGTTCTCTCCCTCCTTGTACTGCGTGTAGCGCTCGATCGCGGGCAGATCCTGGGAAACAGCCATGACCATTCCGAATAGCCCCGAGACGCCGGCGAGGATCGAGAGCCCGAAGAGCACGAACAGGACTCGCAGGCGCTTGATGCGCGGCGATCGGGGCGCGTCTCCATCGACGGGCGGAAAACCGGATCCGCCGGGAGGAGCCGGCGGTGGCGGGGACCCGACGCGCTTCGAAGTGCCTGGCGGCCGAAGCACCGAGCCACCGTTGCCATTGCCTTTGGCGGCAGCTGCGTCCAGCCCGGAACCGTCTCGGTCCTTGCCGGTTCGGGTCCCGTTGGTGACCTCGTTGTCGGTTCTCGATCCGTAAGTCATATGAGGGTCGCGCTCGTGCCTGTCGGGCAGACCGTCCGTCGGGGCGGCTTCAATCGTTCGGCAGGGATGAGGGTTATAACCCGCTTCCGAGTCTAGCATTAGCCCCAATGTCGAAAAAGATAGAAACATCGAGCGACGATCCGTCCGGCGGATCACGGGTTTCAGCCCGGGATCAAGCCGTCGCCCTCTCCGAGAGGTCGGTGGATGTGCTTCCCGAGGGTCGCCTCGAGCAGCTGCTCGGAGAAGGTCGGCCCCTGACCATCAAGCTGGGCATCGATCCGACGGCTCCCGACATCCATCTCGGCCATGCAGTCGTTCTCGGCAAGCTGAGGGATTTCCAGGATGCCGGCCATTCAGTCGTCCTGATCATCGGCGACTTCACTGCTCGAGTCGGGGACCCGAGTGGGCGCTCGGCCCAGCGGCCGATGCTCGAACCGGAAGAGATCGACGCCAACGCCCGTACTTTTCAGGACCAGGCCTTCAAGATCCTCGATCGCGATCGCACCGAGGTGAGGTTCAACAGCGAGTGGCTCCGAATGCCGCCAGAGGACCTTCTCGGACTGATGGCGAGGACCACCGTCGCGCAACTCCTCGAGCGTGAAGACTTCCGGAACAGGATGGAGGCCGACGAGCCGATCTCGGCACTCGAGCTCCTTTATCCGTTGCTCCAGGGTTATGACTCGGTCGCGATCGGAGCCGACGTCGAGCTCGGCGGAACTGATCAGACCTTCAACCTCCTCTTCGGTCGAGCGGTTCAGGCTTCATACGAAACCGGACAGCAGGCGATCATGACCATGCCGATCCTTCCCGGCCTCGATGGCTTGCGCCGGATGTCCAAGAGCCTTGGGAACTATGTGGGCGTCACCGATCCGCCGGACGAGATGTTCGGCAAGCTGATGAGCATCCCGGACGCGGTTCTGCCCGAATACCGGAGCCTGCTGCTTCCGGGACTGGTCGACACGGACCAGCCCCCGAACCTGGCCAAGCGGGAAATGGCGAGATTACTGGTGGACCGGTTTCATGGTGAAGGGGCAGGGGAGGAGGCAGAGACAGCCTTCGACCGGGTATTCGTCCAGCGTGAAGCACCGGAGGAAGTGGCCGAGTACGTGGTCACCGGTGACCCGGTGCACCTCCCGGCCGAGCTCGCCGCCGCGTTCGGCACCAGCCGCAGCGAAGTCCGGAGAGTGATCGATCAAGGGGGCCTCAAGATCGAGGGAGAGGTTCTCGGACCCGATTCCCTGGACCTGCCTTTGGTCGATGCCGATGGTCGCGTTTTCCAGCTCGGGAAGCGCCGTTTCGTCCGCCTCGTCTCGGGCTGAGGCCCGCCGCGCGGGCAGGGGCGACCCTCGATGTCGGAGGGGGCTAGACAGACGGCCCCCGGATCGCTATACTCCGTCGTCCTCCGAAACGGTCCTTCCGTTTCAGATGTCCGAGAGGCAGGCTGCGGGATCGCGGCAGGCCCCAGAGGCGGTCTTTGAAAACTGAGCAGCGTGCACGGAACCGGATTTCGATCCGGGGAAGTGTTTGAGCCCGAATCGGCCGGCTCGTCCGGCCGATGTTTTATCCCGTCATGTCGTCGCCAGTTGTTTGTGTACCGGCGACAACCGATATGACACGCTCTACGTTGAAGAGTTAGAGGAAACCGGGCCTTCGGGCCCGGGGTGGGGTCTTCGGATCTCCGCCTCACAACATTTTTCACGGAGAGTTTGATCCTGGCTCAGGACGAACGCTGGCGGTGTGCTTAACACATGCAAGTGGTGCGACGAACCAGAGCTTGCTCTGGGGCAAAGCCGCGAACGGGTGAGTAACACGTGGGTAACCTGCCCCGATGACCGGGACAACCCGAGGAAACTCGGGCTAATACCGGATGACGCAGCTCGACATAAGTCGAGCTGCCAAAGGTAGCTTCGGCTTCCGCATTGGGAGGGGCCCGCGGCCCATTAGCCTGTTGGTGGGGTAACGGCCTACCAAAGCAACGATGGGTAGCTGGTCTGAGAGGACGATCAGCCACACTGGGACTGAGACACGGCCCAGACTCCTACGGGAGGCAGCAGTGGGGAATCTTGCGCAATGCGCGAAAGCGTGACGCAGCAACACCGCGTGAGGGAAGACGGCCTTAGGGTTGTAAACCTCTTTCAGTTGGGACGAAGGTTCACC
>CAJAIJ010000029.1 GCA_903939845.1 uncultured Solirubrobacterales bacterium | reverse complement strand
GACTCGGTGGTCCCGACGAGGCTCCGACCAAAGAGGTCCTGATCGATCGGGCCACGCTTGAAAGGGGTTGAGCGCCCCTTGGCCGTCGAGGAGTTTCGTTCGGAACGGCACTCTCCAGCTCTGCTCGGGGAGACGGAGGGGGAGGGGGCAGACGTCTTTCTCTGTCACGGTTTGAGCGCTACCCGGAAGTACGTGACTCATGGATCGCGGTCCCTGCCGAGGGCCGGGTATCGAGTTCACACATATGACGCCAGAGGGCACGGAGCATCTGACCCCGCCCCGGAAGGCGAGGGCTACGGTTATGAATATCTCGTTCAGGACCTCGATCGCCTCGTCACCGAACGTGCGATCTCGAGTGAAGTCGTGGTCGGGGGCCACTCGATGGGTTGCCATACGGCGGCAGCCTGGGCGCTTGCCCACCCAGATCGCATTGCCGCACTGATCCTGATCGGCCCGGTGTTCGGCGGTCGGCTCGATCGACCCGGAGAGGACCGTTGGGACGCCCGGGCCGAGGCACTTGTGCGAGGCGGCCCCGAGGCCTTCGCGGCAGAGATCGCCTCGGGATTCGACGACCCGGAAATCGCTAAGACGGTCGAGCGACTTGCCCTCGACCGGGCACGATTGCACCGGAACCCCGCGGCGGTCGCCGAGGCCCTCCGGGAGGTGCCCCGTTCGGCTCCTTTCCTGTCGCTCGACGAACTCCGCTCGATCGATGTGCCGACACTCGTCGTCGGCAGCCACGACGAAGCTGACCCTGCCCATCCCCTCTCCACGGCCAGGGATTGGGCCGACGCGATTCCCGATGCCAGACTTGTCGTTGAAGAGAAAGGCGATCCGCCACTTTCCTGGCAGGGAGGACGCCTCTCCCGTGTGATTGCGGAATTCCTCGACAGTTCGCTGACGCCGTTGCGTGATTGGGGCGAGGGATCGGGCACCAGGGCAGAGCTTTCTTCGAGGGGACGAGAGAGATGAAGGTCGAATCCGATCGGGGCGGCATGGTCTGGGTTCCGGGCGGCTCATTCACGATGGGCTCGGATTCCCACTATCCCGAGGAGGCACCATCCGGACGGATCGAGGTTGGCGGGTTCTGGATGGATCGGCACGCCGTCACCGCGGGGCAGTTCAATGAGTTCGTCGCAGAGACCGGATACACGACGGTCGCCGAACGGGCTCCCGATCCGGCCATGTATCCGGGCGCGGACCCCTCGATGCTCGTTCCGGGTTCCCTCACCTTTGCCATGCCCGGTGGGCCCGTAGATATGGCTGACCCTTCCCAGTGGTGGCGCTGGACTCCGGGAGCGTCATGGCGGGCGCCCTGGGGGCCCGGAACCTCCCTCGAGGGCAAGTTTGACCATCCCGCCACACAGGTCTCGTGGGAAGACGCAACTGCCTACGCCGTCTGGGCCGGTAAACGACTACCGTCCGAATCGGAGTGGGAGAGGGCTGCCAGGGGGGGACTCGACGAAGAGGAGTTCCCCTGGGGTTCAGAGCTCTCGCCCGAAGGGGAGGAGGCGATGAACCGCTGGATCGGAAGATTCCCATGGGAATGGATTCCGCCCACTCCGGACCGGACCGGACCCGACACCCTCCCTGTCGGCTCATTCGAACCCAACGGCTTCGGCCTCTACGACATGACTGGCAACGTCTGGGAGTGGACTTCGACCTGGTTCGTGGACGCGGGGCCGGTGCAGGCGTCCTGCTGCGGATCGGGTTCCCCACCTGGAGATCGAAAGGTCGATCTCAGCAGAGAGCCGGGATCTGGAATTCCGCGCAAGGTTCTGAAGGGGGGCTCCTTCCTCTGTGCCGAGAACTACTGCAGCAGGTACAGGCCGGCGGCAAGGATTCCGCAGACAGTGGAGTCGGCCACATGTCACACCGGTTTTCGCTGCGTCACCGATGCGTGAGGCCGTCCCGATGGTTCCGCCGCTGGCGGTATGTTTTCCTCATCAATCGATTCCGGTCGGCGGGGTCGCAATAGAAAGGTCGTCCGCAGATGAGTTCGAACGGATCTGAGAGTAGCCCCGGATCTCCAGTCTGGGGCACCTGGGTGGCGTTTGCCGCCGTAATGCTGATGCTGATCGGTGTATTCACCGTGATCGCCGGCCTGGCAGCTGCCTTCGAAGACGACTACTTCATGAAGGCCCCCTTCGACGGTCAGGTCTTCGTCGTAAACACTCAGATCCTCGGGTTCATCTGGATCGTGCTCGGAGTGGTCAAGGTGATGGCCGGGTACGCGCTGATCCAGGGCCGAACATGGGCTCGGGTCCTCGGCATCATCTTCGTCTTTCTGAACGCAGTCTCGGCGATGGCGGCCCTTGGTCAGCAGCCCTTCATTTCCCTCCTCCTCATCGCTCTCGACGTGACGATTCTGTACGCACTCACGGTGAGGTGGGAGGCGGCAAAGATCGGGATGGGTGACTGAGAGCCATTCAGGTAGACCGACGGCCCGCCTGGCGCGCGCCGTCGGTTCCACCGCTCGGGAGACGTTTCATTCCTTCGTAGCGACTCAGGGGTCGAGGCAAGCCTCCCAACTGGCATTTCACCTCCTCCTTGCCGGTCCGGCGGCGTTGGTCTTCGCCATCTGGATATTCAGCAGCCTGGGGGATTTCGCCTACCTCAGGGGGGAGGTCGTATCGGAAGCGATGAGCCTGCTGCCACTCCAGGACACAGAGGGGAGAGCGGAAGTACGTCAGGTCCTCGAACGGCTGACAGACGGGGCGGGAAGGCTCGGGCTCCTCACCGTCCCGGTCCTTCTGTTTTCTGTCAGCTCTGCCTTGAGTGCGGTGAGGTTTTCGGTAGACAGGGCCAACGACCGCGTAGGGTCCGGTCCTTCCTTCGTGAGGTCGCGGTCATCCCAGATGCTGATCGCGTTGGCCGGAATGCCGGTAGCCGTCATCGGTGCAGCGGTTGTCCTCTCGGGGAGCCTCGGACTGATCTTCGAAAAGGTTCCGCTGTTCGGCGGTCTGCTGTCTTCATGGGCCGGCTTGCTCGGTGGGGCGGCCGTTCTCTCTTTGCTGCTGTCCGGACTGTTGTTCGTGATCGACCGACGGACTTCGACTCTCAAGTCATCAATTACGGGCGGAGTGGTCGCTGCCTTGCTTGCCCTCGCGGCTTCCCAGGGATTACGCCTCTGGTTTGCGATTTCGGGCGGTGGGGGTCCCGTTTACGGAACCCTGGCCGCATTCATCGGATTGCTCCTCTTTGCCTACCTCTTCGCGATCTCGATCGTGATCGGCGCCCATGTTGCTGCAGCCGTCAACCAGGGGGTGCGAACAGGCTCGAACGGCGGTTCCTCTCCCGCCGCATGAAGTCGACTGTCTGGCTGTTGTACCGTTTCAGCCATGGGTTGCCTCATCGTTCTGTTCGCCCTTCTGTCGCCGAGGCTTGCGCTCGTCTTCATCCTCTTCTTCTCGGACTTGATCGGCACTGCATTCGACGGGGGCTGGTTCCTGCCGCTCCTCGGGTTCTTCGTCCTCCCGTGGACCACTCTCGCCTGGGTCTTGACTGAAGGGATATCGCCGGGAATCAGCCCCATGGACATCGTCTTCATCGCCTTCGCCTTCCTTCTTGATCTCTACTCGTACGGCAAGTCTCAGGCCGTACGAGGCGCGAATGCCTGATCGGGGCCAGCTCGAACTCACATGGCTGGGACACTCGACCAGCCTGATCTCTGCAGGGGGGACCACCTTCCTCACCGATCCGGTGCTCAGGAACCGGATTGCTCACCTCCGAAGGCACTCCCGCTTGCCCGACATCAGCTCCCGGCCCGAGCCTGACGTAGTCCTCATCTCCCATCACCATCTCGATCACCTCGACCTGCCGAGTCTCAAGCTCCTGGGGTCAGGGATGAGGGTCATCGGCCCGACGGGAACCGGAAGAGCGCTGGCCAGAGCCGGCTTCCGCGAGGTCGAGGAGATTTCGGAAGGGCAGACCATCGAGGTGGGGGAGGCGGCCGTCAGGGCCGTCCGGGCTGAACATCAGGGCAGACGATCTCCTTTCCACCCGGAATCAGAGGCGATCGGCTTCGTGATCGATGCCGGTAGGCCGATCTACTTCGCGGGGGACACCGACCTCTTCGAGGGCATGGAAGACGAAGTCGGACCTGTCGACCTCGCTCTCTTGCCGGTCTGGGGATGGGGACCGGCGGTGGGGCCGGGCCACCTCGATCCCGAACGCGCGGCTCGCGCAACTGCCGCCCTCAGGCCCGAAATAGCGGTCCCGATTCACTGGGGAACCTTCTTTCCAGTGGGGCTCAAGAGGTTCGCGGGTCACCACTTGGTGGTGCCGCCGCACGAATACCAGAGGCTCGCGTCCGCCTATGCCCCGGACACCGAAGTCCGGGTGCTCGAGCCCGGCTCGAAACTCTCTGTCTCCTGAAGGTCGGAGCCCATCCACCCCTTGAGGACCCAGTGGACCTGCTCGGCGCCGACGACCGGCCCTTCGGGCCACTGGAGTTCCGGGGGGTGGAGGACGAATGGATGGGACTGGGGACCACCCATCCCCCCATGGGAGCCGACCAGCTCCTCGAAGGCTGCCACTTCGTTCAGCTCCGGCCAATAGGTGCTGTTGAGGACTATGTCGGGGCAGTTGTCGAAGCCGTCGGTCCTCAAGACATGCGCAGCCGCGTTCTCCCCGAAGGGAGCCAGGGGGTCGACACCGGTGACGGTTCCGGTCTCGAGGTTATGAACTCCATCAGAACCGATTACCTGGGGGCCGAAGTCGGCCGACCTGACGAGTATGAAACCGATTCCATCGTGGTCGACGAGACCGTGGATCAGTCCCGGGTGATGTTCTTCGATCCATTCGCGAGACGCCCGGCCCTGGTGATCGGTAAAGCTGATCAGGCCGAGATTTCCGGATGCCATGACCGAGATCTCACCGGGGTCCTTCTGATCGGGAGCCTCCTCCCAGGTGGAGTCGATCTTTTCGCCGGCGGTAGCCCGGATGGTGCGGGCCGTGAGCGAGTCGTCCTCGGAAGCCTCCTTCAATGACGCCTTGAGGTAGCCCCGGGTCTCGTCATCGACTTCGGGTGCCGAGACATCGGCGCCCGAAGCGAGTTCGGCTACGAGCTCTTCGAGGCTGATGCCGTAGCGGTCGAGGAATGTCTTGCCCTGGGACTGGCCGTGGTCCGAGAGGACGATGAAGCGATAAGGCCGAGGCGCGAGACTGGCCGCCTTGACGATCCTGCCGATCGCATTGTCGACCTTTCTCAAAGCGCTCAGGGTCTCGGGGCGCTCGATACCTGAGTGATGGGCAACCTCGTCGTAGGCGAGGAAGGTGGTGTAGACGGCCTTCCGGCCCGCGAGGATGTCGGCAGTGACGACCGCAACCTGAAGGTCGAGCTGAATGACGGTTGCCCAGGCCCTCATGACCGCGTATACGGCACTTCTCTTCACGGCCGGATCGACGCCGGCACGCCTTGCCCGGATCGCAGAGATCCGCTCCGAGAAGATCTCCGCAACGGTCCCGGTCGCCGTCTTCACGACCGCGAATGGTCTGGCGAAGTAGGCGGCGTAATCGCTTCCGAGGGAATCTCCTCGCGGCTCGAGAACCGTGCTCATGGTCAGCTGGCAGTGTGGTGCGTCACCGGAGAGGATGTTCGCCCGGCTGGCACCGTCCCCGGCCAGAAGGCCGTTGCCGTCGGACTGCCTCCTCTCGATCTCGGCGGCGTCTTTGGGGTGGTTCGTGACCATGGCCTTCCCGGCCGACTTGTCCCACCAACGGAATGCAGGCATGTTGCCGTTGTTGCCATGGAGGATTCCGGCCTGACAGGCCCCCGTCTGGGAGGACCAATCCGTCTCCCAGGGCTCGAGGCGGTAGTTGGCGGCTCGGACCCATTTCGAGAGGGTCGGCGCATTTCCGTTGGTAAGAGCACGCATCAGCACCTCGTGTGCCAGGCCATCGATCTCGAAGAAGATCGTTCCGGGCTCAGCGCTCTCCTCGGCGGTGCCCCTGCGGCGCTGAATCCTTCGGACGGTTTCGAGATACCAGAGGCTGTCGTCATCGAAGGCCAGCGCTGCCCCGGCGATAGAGGTGACGATGGTGAGGAGAATCGTGATCAGGATGGCCTCGAAGGGCCCGTCGATCTGGAGCCATGGCATGGCCAGCATCACTCCTGCGACGATCAGGGCGTTCAGGAACAGCCCGGCGATCCCGAGGGTGGCGACGGTGAGCTTGAGGGCAAACCTCGAGATGAGCGGCCAGACCAGCGAGTTGAGGAAGCCAATCACGATGGCCGTGAGGATTCCGGCCCAGACTCCGTCGACTCGAAAGCCCGGCAGGATCCAGGCGAGGAGGAAGAGCGCCACGGTTTCGACCAGCACCACGGCGATTGCATGACGGGCAAGCGATCGGAAACCGCTATCGATCTCGGTATCTGGCAGAGAGTGTTCCAACCTGACCACTCTGGCAAACCGGGCCGACGAACGCACGGGCAGGCTTCCAAGTCACCTGACTTGTTAACCTCGCCCGATGTCGACGCCGCTCGATGCCGAAGAGGTCCCGGCCGTGAGGGTCAGGTCAGCAGACACCCGCTTTCGAGTTCTCGATGCCACGATCGATCTCCTCGTCGAGCGGGGCTACGCCGGCACATCGACCCGCCTTGTGGCCAGTAGGGCCGGCGTCTCGCAGGGCGCGGTCCAACACCATTTCCGCTCCCGTTCCGATCTCTGTGTCTCGGCGATGTCGCTACTCGTCCAGAGGCTCTCGCGAGAATTCATCGATGCGACGCCGGCAGTTGGTGATCCGATCGAGAGATTCGTGGCCATCGTCGACCGCCTGCTGGCCGTGTTCAGCGGGCCGAGCTTCGCCGCCGGCCTGGAGCTCAGGCTGGCCGCCCGAACCGACCTGGAACTGAGAACTGCACTCAGGGGTCTCGACCGCGAACTCGACAGGGCCCTCGAGGACGGGGCGACCGAGATGCTTCCCGAGCTGGCTGGCCTGAAGGGTTTCGAAGATCTGCTGGAGTTGACGATGGCTTCGCTGAGGGGCGCTGGACTCCTCAGTATCGATCCCGATCGCGATCTGGAGCCGATCTGGTCCTCGGTAAGGGGGCAGCTTGTCGATGCAGTCCGCCGTCTCGAGGTCCCGAATTGATCCCGAAGCTGCCGTTCATCAACGGGGGGGAGGAGAACATCCCGCCCGGCCCGAGGGGCCTGGACGCGGCCCGGTTCGTCATCAGTACGACCAGGGACTTCCTCGGACCCGTGACCCGTATGTGCGCCGAATATGGACCCGTCGCTTCGACCTATTCGAGAGGCCGGACACTGGTAGTGGTCGCAGAACACGAGATGGCTCGCCAGGTCCTCGTCACCAATCAGGACAACTACGAGAAGGGCATGGAGTACGAACTGCTCAGAATCGTTCTAGGGAACGGCCTCCTTACCAGCGAAGGTGAGCTTTGGCGCAGGCAGAGGACCCTCGTCCAGCCGATGTTTGCCAAGAGGCATTTGGGTGACTTCACTGGATACATGACGCGGGCTACATCCGACGCACTCGAAGAGGGCCCCCTTTCCGGCCTGGGCGAAGGGGACGTGGTCGATGTGAACCGCGCCATGATGGAGCTCACCCTCGACGTGGTCGGCCGCGCCCTTTTTGGAGCCGATCTTTCGGGAGATACGGCCCGGAAGGTCGGGCCTGCGATGAACTCGGTCCTCACCCTCGGGGTGAAGATGGCGAGGCGACTCCCGACATTCATCCTCGCCAATCTTCCGGGAATGGATCTGCGCAAGTCATTCGGTCTCAATCCCGAAAACGTCGGGTTCCGCAGAGCCGTCGGTGCCCTCGACGAAGTGATCGACGAGGTCCTGGCAGAACGAGAGTCCCGGGATGAGAAGGGAGACGACCTGGTCGGCCTGATGCTCTCGGTCACCGACCCGGAGACGGGGGAGGGGATGTCCCGGTCACAGGTCGCAGCCGAACTGATGACATTCATGCTGGCCGGCCATGAGACGACGTCGAATGCCCTTTCCTGGACATTTCGATGGCTTTCGCTCAATCCGGACGCAAGAGACCGGATGTTCGCCGAGATCGACGAGGTCATTGGCGATCGCACTCCCGGGATGGAGGACGCCGATCGGCTCCCGTGGACCAGAGCGGTCATCGAGGAGTCTATGCGCCTGACGCCGCCGGTCTTCATGGTCGGCCGGAAGGCCCGTGAGGATGACGAGATAGGGGGTTACCGCATTCCTGCTGGATCGAGCGTGATGGTCCTGATCAGAATGATCCAGAAGGATCCGAGGGTGTGGGACAACCCGGAGGGATTCGCCCCGGAGCGGTTCCTTCCGGAAAACCGGGCTGGCCGCCCGACTCAGGCCTACATGCCATTCGGCGCCGGCAGGAGGATCTGCGTCGGTTCGACCTTCGCGATGATCGAGGCCGTGCTGTTGATGGCGATGATTTCCCGCAGATATCGATTCGACCTGATCCCGGGCGTCCCGATCGAAGAAGACGCGAGCGTCACCCTGAGACCGAAGAACGGTCTGCCGATGGTTGCGATTCCCCGCCCGACAGGCTGAACGGCAGGAGAGGGAGGTCCAGGGATCTATCGGCATGGACCCGGAGCCCTGCGGCTATTGGCCATCCACTGGTTGGTTTACATAACGAACATTATCGCGCAATAGGGGCTAGATCGGCTTGGGAAGCCGCTCTCAGACCTCGAGGGCCAGTCTGGAGCGAGATGTCCGATAATGGCCGGGTGGAGAGCAATTTCCCCACAAACAGTGAACTCGAGCGCCTTCTCCGCGAATTGGAGCCCGAACTCCTGCCCGGTAGCTTCGTCTTCGTCGACGGTGCCGCCCCGGCTGCTCGAGATCTGGACCGCGGCGACATCCTTGCGTCGATAATCGAGCCAGAGGGCCTCAGCGTCCTCCTGCGCAGGGAGCTGGCGGATCGTCTGGGCCTCGAATACGACTTCATCGCCTCCTGGATCGTCCTGAAGGTCCATTCGCCTCTGGATGCCGTCGGTCTCACCGCTGCCGTCAGTGGGCGCCTCGCATCCCTCGGAATCAGCTGCAACGCGATCGCTGGATTGAGACACGACCACATCCTGGTCCCGGCCGAACGGGCCGATATGGCCATGGAGGCACTTATTTCCCTGTCGAAGGGCTAAGGCTCTGAACCGTCGACCCAGGCGTGGAAGCCAAGGGTTGACATAACATCTAAACCCCGCCCGGCGGCTGTCTCGGTCACCGCCCGGCCGACATTCGATGTCACGAAACAGCAACTGGAACGGGTTTGGTGGGTTTATACTCGCGAAGTCCGGTTAGGCACCCCTGCCGGATCCATCCCCGGAAGGAGACGAAGTTGACTTCATCTGCCGTTTTCAGCCTACGCCTGGTCATGGCGTCGATCGTTGCCGCTGCCCTGCTCTCAGTCGGCCTCCTGGCGACCCAGAACGCATCCGCCGCCGAGCCGATCAAGGGCTCCATGGTTGCCTACAACACCTCGCTCGAGAAGAAGAAGTGCAAGTCCAAGAAGGGCAAGGCCAAGAGCACCTGCCTGAGGACGGCGAAGGCAAAGGCGACTGCGAAGACGCGAAAGATGATGTCGACGACAAGGGGTCTTTACGGATACGGCCTCAAGGCCGCGGCGATCCCGGCCCGAAACGGCACTTTGATCTGGAACAAGAAGACGACCACGGTCGCCGGTGCAGGCCGGACCGACTTCGTCCTCTACTCCTCCAGGTCGTTCCCCGGTAACCGTCCGATTGCAGTCTCGGGCACCTTCAGCGTGCCAGAAGGCACTCCGCCCGCCGGTGGTTGGCCCGTCATTTCATGGGCCCACGGCACCACAGGGATTGCAGATCAGTGCGCGCCCTCCCGGTTGATCGGCTCCGCCGACTACTACGGCAGCGAGTCGACCGAACTGATCGAGGGATGGCTCGATCAGGGCTATGCCGTACTCAAGACCGACTACGAAGGTCTCGGGACCCCGGGTGTTCATCCCTACCTGATCGGCATCTCGGAAGCCCGTGGGGTCCTCGACATCGTCAGGGCTGCCCGCACTGCCAACTCGAAGCTCTCGAGAGAGGTCGTCATCACGGGCCATTCCCAGGGAGCTCACGCAGCGCTCTTCGCGGCCCAGGAGGCTCCGAAGTGGGCGGCCGAGTTCAACCACCTGGGAACGGTTCCCTACGCTCCGCCGGCCGACTTCCAGCTTCAGGCAGCCGGTATCGGAGCATTGCCAGCCGACGCCTACGGAATCTCGGCGCTAGCGACCACCATCCTCCGTGGTGCCGCCGTCAAGGACCCGTCGATCGACCCGGCCGCGATCCTTACCGAGGAGGCCTATCAGCACTACTCGAAGACAGAGACGTTGTGTCTGGGCGAGCTCGGCGAGGAGTTTGCCGCGACCGGAACCGGACCCGCTGAGCTCCTCCGGCCCGGGATTCTCTTCCAGCCCGCCGGCGAGGCCTTCTCGAACGTGCTGGCCGAGATGGATCCCCTGGTCGAGACCAACCGTCCAGTCCTGATCGTCCAGGGCAGGCAGGACACAACGGTCCAGCCCGGCCTGACCGACACTCTGGTCACCAGGCTCAGCAACCTCAACCCGGGCCTGATCCAGTACACCACCTACGGTCAGTGCGTCGTCTCCGGAGCCGATCCCTGTGTCGGGGTCGATCCAGAGGTCGAGATCGACAGCCCCTCGACCCACTCGAGCATTCTGCTCGACGCAGAGGCCGAGGTCGATCTTGCTCTGTTGGACTGGTACTTCCCCACCTGACAGCAGCGAGAACACAGGTATTGAGGATCGAGCTCCGAGCCGCAAGGTTCGGGGCTCTTTCTTTGCATGGAATCAGATCAGGTTGAGAAGGGATCCTTAGCCGGGGAACCTCAGCTCCAGCAGCTCCTGGAGATCCTCGTTGGCCAGCTCGGTCAGGGCGGCCTCTCCACCGCCGACGATGGCCTCGGCCAGCGCCCTCTTCGTCTCGTGGAGGTCGGCAATTCTCTCCTCCAGAGTTCCCTCCGTGGTCAGACGATGGACCTGGACGGCCTTGTCCTGTCCGATCCTGTGAGCACGATCGGTCGCCTGATCCTCCGTTGCCGGGTTCCACCAGCGGTCGTAATGAATCACATGGTCGGCCGCGGTCAGGTTGAGCCCGGTGCCGCCGGCCTTGAGAGACAGCACGAAGACCGGGAACTCCTCGGCCTGGAAGGCGTCCACCATCTTCTGGCGAGTGCTGAGCTGAGTCCCACCGTGGAGGAAGCGAGACTCGATTCCGTTCTCCTGCAGGCGTCTCGACAGAAGGCGGCCCATCTCGACGTACTGGGTGAAGACCAGGGCCCTCCCCCCCTCTCCGACCAGAGTCTCGGTCAGGTCGTCGAAGAGCTCGAGTTTCCCGGACCGGCCGTCGAGGACCCCATCCTTCTCACCGAGGAAGTGGGCCGGGTGGTTACAGATCTGTTTGAGGGATGTCAACAGGTTCAGGACGAGACCCCTCCTCCCCATCCCCTCTGCGTTTCGGATCTCGGCCATCGATTCGGCCATATGCTTCCGGTAGAGGGCCGCCTGCTCGGTGGTCGGTGAGACCAGGTGGTCAGTCACGGTCTTGGCTGGCAGCTCAGGCGCAATTCCTGGATCTATCTTTCTGCGCCTCAAGACGAATGGACGGACGAGACGCGCCAGTCTCGCGGTCTGTTCCGGCTCCCGCCCGGCCTCGACGGATTCCACCCATCGGCCCTTGAACTCCGTGATTCCGCCGAGTAGACCGGGCGTCGTCCAGTCCAGAATCGACCAGAGCTCCGAGAGTTCGTTTTCGATCGGGGTGCCGGTCAGAGCGACGCGCCCCCGTGCCGGTAGAGCCCTCAAGGCCTTCGCAGACGCGGACCGGTGGTTTTTGACGTGCTGGGCCTCATCGGCAGCTATGAGTCCCCAAGTCTCGGCCGAAAGCACATCTGCGTCCTTGCGCATCGTCTGATAGCTGGTGATCACGAATCCGGCCTGGTCGTCATCGAGGACGCGATCGGGTCCGTGATAGCGGACGACCTTCTCACCGGGGGCGAACCGCTCGATCTCGCGTTCCCAGTTCGGAATGATCGAAGTTGGGCAGACCACCAGGGTTCTCCCTCTGGAGGTCCCCTTCTCGAGTCGCCTCAGGTGAAGGGCGATCAACATGACGGTCTTGCCGAGGCCCATGTCGTCGGCCAGACAGCCGCCGAGACCCAGGCCCGTCATCCTGTCGAGCCAGGCGACGCCCTCCCGCTGGTATTCCCTCAGTTCTCCTTCCAGTCCGGCGGGATCGAAGTCCGGACCGGCCTCGAAGGGCACTGGAGATGCGAGTTCATCTCTCAGGTTCTTCAGCCAGCCCTCGACGACGACATCGACTCGCTCGTCACCCACTCTGGTCGATCCGGTCAGGGCAATGCTGAGTGCGTCTATTGCCGTAAGGGCCTTCAGGTCGGGGATCCGGGCCTTGCGGGATACGGAGGGAGCCACGAGGACCCTTCGACCTCGCAGATCGATCACCGGCGCTCCCGCCCACGCCACCGCGAGTCGCTCTTCATCGGCCAGAGGATCCCCGTCGATCGATATACGCCAGGAAAAAGCGAGGGGATCGGACCCGTCGAAGACATCGGCAACGCTTCTCTGGATCACGCCCGACGCCCCGATCACGACCGTCGAGACGAGGCAGTTCTCGAGACCGTCCATCCACTGAACTTCGAATCCCGACTCCGACAGCCTGGTAGCAGCGCCATCCAGGAGTTCGCCGACCTCATCCTGGTCGAGCTCGATTCCGCTTGGAACGTCGAGCTCGAGGAGCCTCCTGAGCGGGGACCAGACGGCTCCTGCGGTACCTACGACCATCGTGGTGTCGATTCGCAACCGTGTGCCGAGCCCCCCTTCCAGGCCCCAGATCTCCTCAGCAGGAACGAAAGAGGCACCATCCTCGGCCGGAGCCTTCACCTCGAGAGTGAAGACGGCCCCTTCGCCATCGCCTGCCCTCCCGCTGATCTCGAACAACAGCTTGGGAGGAAGCGACTCTGTCGCATCCAGCCCCTCCTCGGGCGGTTGTGAATCGTCCAGATGTCGCTCTGCGGATCCCAAAGTGAACCGGACATTCTATGGGATCGGTCAGATCGTCTAGTCGCTCGAACGGGGCTGCCTGAAGGATCCGAGATCTATGCCGTGGGATCTGAGGACGAGCCAGGTCAGCCACAGGCAGACCAGGAAGACTGGAAGACCCATTGCCGTCTTCGCAACTCCCAGCGCGACGAGAGCGCCGGTCAGATAGAGCGGGAGCTGTACGGCCAGCCGGACGACGAACATCCCGACCCAGATCCAGCTCGCACGGGAAAAGGCCTTGACCTTGTCTGGATCCTTCCTCCAGCTCATTCCCTCCCCCGTCACCGGTCCGATGATCACGCCGATCAGGGGCCATCCGATGAAAATCGATATCGCATAGGCAAGGGCGTAGCCGGCGTTGAAGAAGAGGCCCGGGAGGAAGAAGTCCTCGGCCCGGCCGGTCCGGGTCGCAATGAACCCTGCCAGGGCGACCCCGACGAATCCGGCAACGGCGAACCTGAGTGGCTCACCTCGAACCAGCCGAAACAGTGCGATGAGTGCCGCGAGCCCTACTGCAGCGATTACGGCCGCCTTCAGCTCGCCACCGGTCAAGGAGTAGATCGCGACGAACAGGAGGCCCGGGAGGCTCGAGTCGGCGATGCCCTGAGGGCCGCCCATCTCGTTGAGGATGTTCCACTCTTCCTTCTTCTCCATGCCGGGCTTCCCACTGCCCGAACTGGACGAGGGATCGCTGTCCATTTCGGAACTCACAGCTTGATTGTCGCTGACCAACTCGCCAGCAGGGGCTCAGGCCGCGATCGGGACGACCGGCCAGGCCTGCTCGACTGTCTCGTCGCGACCCTTTTCCCGGAAGTAGGCCTCGAGACTGGCCGCCTGTTCGGCTGCCCAGACCACCTGGCTCTCGTGGAGGGTCGGCAGGTCGTATTCGGCCAGCTCTGCCTCGGCCTGCACCTGTTTCCAGGCGAGGCGGGCGGCAGCTAGGGCGTCGGCATGCGACTGATGTGCCTCCTCCAGCTTGATGCCATAGGCCTCACAGAGGATCACGAGTGTTCTCTTGCCCGAGCGAAACCGGTGACACTGTTTGTCCAGAACGAGCGGATCTACCACGAGCAGTCCCTCGACTCCGCCGAGCCTCTCTTCCAGCGGTTCGATGTCGTATCGACGGGCCTCCCGATCGAGCATCGTCAGGTCGAACCTTGCATTGAAGGCAACGATGGGAACGTCCTCGGCCTGGTAGCGGGCAAGAAGGGATGTGATCTCCTCGACCGCAACGGCAGGATCACCTCCCTCTGCGCGAGCACGCTCGGTGGTTACCCCGTGAACCTCGGTTGCGACAGTCGGGATCTCGATGCCGGGATCGACGAGCCATTCGTGAGACTCGGTCTCCACGTCCTTTCCAACGAGAATCACGGAAGCCGTGACGATTCGATCGGTCTCGGTGTCGGTCCCGGTCGTCTCGAGATCAAAGGCTGCCATCGGTCCGTTGGCCCAGTCCACGCAAAAACCGTACAGGGGCACCCGGACAGGCCAGATTCCAGCGACCACCGCTCCAAGCGGGCCGCCCTTCCTTCGGTAGCTTTGGCGGTGTGACGGAGCAGAAACCGAAGATCACAGAACGCTGGCGGAATGCCGGACCGGACTTCGTTCGGAGCGAAGTGGCTGGCGGGGCCGTACTCCTTCTTGCCGCCGTGGCGGCCGTGGTCTGGGCCAACCTGTCGGTATTCGGTGACTCCTATACGGCTTTCTGGAGCCGCGAGCTGACATTGGGGGTCCCCGGCTTCTCCAAGACCGAAGACCTCCAGTACTGGGTCAACGATCTCCTGATGGTCTTCTTCTTCTTCATCGTCGGCCTCGAGATCAAGCGAGAGCTGGCTGCCGGGGAGTTGAACGACCGGAGCAAGGCGAAGATGCCCCTCATCGCCGCTCTCGGCGGTGTTTTCCTGCCCGGCGTCATCTTCCTGAGCCTCAACCTGGGCGGCGAGGGTGCGGCCGGATGGGCCATCCCGATGGCAACCGACATAGCCTTCGCAGTCGGTGTTCTGGCTCTGCTCGGCAGCCGGATTCCGGCCGGGATCAGGCTGCTCCTCCTGAGCATCGCGATCGTGGATGACGTGATCGCAATCCTGATCATCGCGGTCTTCTATTCCGAAGGCCTCAGTCTCGTCTGGATAGCTCTCTCTCTCGTGGCCTTCGCCGTGGTGCTGCTGATGCAGCGAGGTGGCGTTGCCAAGGTCTGGCCCTACTGGGTGATCGGCGCCGTCGTCTGGGTCGCCGTTCTATCCTCGGGAGTGCACGCGACCATAGCCGGTGTCATTCTCGGATTGATGACCCCTGCGCAACCGGTTAAGGGCCGGCACGTCCTCGAAGACCTCGAACATGGACTCCATCCCTGGACGAGCCTCTTGATCGTGCCCGTCTTTGCCCTCGCCAACGCCGGCATCGTGATAAGTGGCGAGACGGTTTCGATCGCGATCGGGAGCAGCATTTTCTGGGGGATCGGCCTTGGGCTAATTCTGGGGAAACTGTTCGGGATCTCGGGGGCGATCCTGCTGGCCAGGAGGTTCGGATGGGGCCAGGTCCCGGCCGGTGTGACGACAGGACATATCTGGGGAATAGGAGCACTTGGAGGCATAGGCTTCACAGTCTCACTCTTCATCACGAGCCTCGCCTTCACCGAGATCGAGTTGATCGATGACGCAAAGATGGGCATCTTTGCCGGTTCCATAATCAGCGCTTTGGTCGGGGTGGTCATCCTCCTCTGGAAGACCCACCCGACCGGAAAGAGATCCCGGACCCCGAGACCTGCGCAGATCTCTTCGGAGGAATGAAGGCCGGGTTCAGTCGTCTGGCCCGAGACCGGGCCCGACATGCAGGGGCGGGCCCTCGGGGCCCTCGTCCTCGGGTTCTACGTTGCCGGTGTGAAGCTCGGGCTTGGGGAGCGTTCCGAGGTAGCGCTCGACCATCCGGGCACACTGCCTGCCCTCGTTGATTGCCCAGACGATGAGCGATTGACCGCGGCGCGCGTCGCCCGCCGCGAAGACTCCCTCGGTCGAAGTCCCGTAGGTTCCGGCCTTGACGTTGCCCCTGCCGTCCGTGTCGCAGCCGAACTGGTCGATCAGGTCTCTTTCCGGATGGAGGAAGCCCATCGCGAGCAGGACCAGGTCGGCCTCGATTTCGAACTCAGTACCTTCGACCGGCCCAAAGGGGGGCTCGGCCGCCGACCTCGCCGCATGGAGCTTCTCTACCTTCCCGTCACTGCCGCCGAAGGACGTGGTCGTGACCGAGAAGTCCTGCTCTCCCTTGCCGAGGTCGAGTGCTTCTTCCATCGCATAGGAGAGTCGGAACTTCTGCGGCCACAGAGGCCACGGGGTCTTCCCGTCAGGACGTGACTCAGGGGGTTCGGGCATTAGCTCGAGCTGGACGACCTCGACGGCGCCTTCCCTGATCGAGTTACCGACGCAGTCGGCCCCCGTGTCGCCACCACCGATCACGACGACCCTCTTGCCCGCGGCCGTGATCGCGGGCGGTTCAGAGCCAGCTTGTGAGCCTGTCGACTCGGGGCCGACGTCCCCTGCCAGAGCCCGGTTGCGGAGGTAGAGGTAATCCATGGCGAAGTGGATACCTGCGAGGTCGCGTCCCGGCACGTCGAGATCACGAGGCACACGGGAACCGGTTGCGATCACCGTTGCATCGAACTCGGACTTGATCTGCTCTGCCGTGACGTCAGAGCCCACATTCACGCCGCACCGGAGCTCGACTCCCTCTTCGACGAGCTGTTCGACTCTCCGTTCGACGATGTGCTTTTCGATCTTGAAGTCCGGGACGCCGAAACGGATCAGGCCACCTGCCGCTTCATCCCGTTCGAAAAGGGTCACGGAATGCCCGGACCGCCTCAGCTGCTGAGCCGCGGCCATTCCTGCCGGACCCGAACCAATCACGGCGACCCTGTAGCCGGTCTCTCGCTTGGGGGGTTGAGGTCGGACCCATCCTTCGTCCCAGGCTCGATCGATGATCGCGTTCTCGATCTGCTTGATCGTGACCGACTCGTTCTCCCGGATCTCGAGGACGCAGGCCGCCTCGCAAGGAGCGGGACAGAGCCTTCCGGTGAACTCGGGGAAGTTGTTGGTCGCGTGCAGTTGGACGATCGCGTCTTCCCACCTGTCTCGATAGACGAGATCGTTCCAGTCCGGGATCAGGTTCCCCAAGGGACACCCGTTATGACAGAAGGGAACGCCACAGTCCATGCACCGGGCACCCTGCGCGGCCAGCTCTTCTTCGGACCTGGTGACCTGGAACTCACCGAAATCGCCCACCCTCTGTCCGGGCTCGCGGTATACCGCGCCTGCCTTGTGGATCTCCAGGAAACCTCCGACCTTGCCCATCAGGCCCTCCCCTCTCCGGCGTCGGATCCCGCGAGGGCTCCGGCCTGCTCTGTGGTGCTCTCGGCTTCGAGCTCGGCCAACACTCGCTTGTAGTCGGTCGGGAAGACCTTGACGAAGTCGGTCACGGCCTCCTGCCAGTCGTCGAGGATCGCGGCTGCGACCGTCGATCCCGTTCGATCCCTGTGCTCGGTCAGCAACTCATGCAGCTCGATGAGGTCGTCCTGATCGAGCTGCTCGATCTGGTTGGCCATGGTCGCATTGACCCTCTCGGGGAAGACGCCGTCGGGATCGTGGATGAAGGCAAGACCACCGCTCATCCCGGCCGCGAAGTTCCTGCCCGTCGGGCCCAGGACGACGACGCGGCCTCCCGTCATGTACTCACAGCCGTGGTCTCCAACCCCCTCGACGACGGTCGAGGCACCGGAATTCCTCACCGCAAAACGCTCGCCGGCAACGCCCCGGAAGAAGGCTCTTCCAGATGTTGCGCCGTAGAGGGACGTATTACCGGCAATGACGTTGTCCTCGGGCACATACGGTGCGTCGCCTGGTGGCATCACCGCGATGGTGCCACCCGAGAGGCCCTTGCCTACGTAGTCGTTCACCTCGCCGTGAAGAGTGAAGGTCACACCGGGAGCGAGCCATCCTCCGAAGGACTGACCCGCGGAACCCGTGAAATCCACCTTGATCGAATCCGGGGCGAGGCCCTGCGATCCGTGAGCCTTCGCGATCCGGTTGGAGAGAATCCCTCCGACACACCTGTCGACGTTCCTGACATCCATCTCGAACTCGACCGAACCCCCGCCCTCGAGGGCATCTGAGGACGCCTCGATCAGTTTCCAGTCCAGATTGTCGTCGAGAACCGGCTCCTGGCGTCTGACCTGGCGCCTTGGTGCGTCTTCGGGGACGCCCTCCGGGAACGCGAGCAGGGCCGAGAGGTCGACGCCCCGCGCCTTCCAATGCTCCAGCGCTGTATCTGCGTCGAGGAGGTCCGTCCTCCCGATCAGCTCGTCGAGGCTCCGAACACCCATCGACGCCATCAAATTCCTGGCTTCCTCGGCGACGAAGAAAAAGTAATTGACCACGTGTTCCGGGGTGCCCTTGAACCTCTTCCTCAGCTCCGGATCCTGTGTCGCGATCCCGACCGGACAGGTATTGAGGTGGCAGGCGCGCATCATGATGCAGCCGGAGGCGATCAGCGGGGCGGTCGAGAACCCGAATTCATCAGCTCCGAGCAGGGCGGCGATAACGACATCCCTGCCGGTCTTCATCTGGCCGTCGGTCTGGACCCGGATCCGCGACCTCAAGTCATTGGCCACCAGGGTCTGCTGGGTTTCGGCAAGCCCTATCTCCCATGGGATCCCTGCCCCCTGGATGGATGAGAGCGGGGATGCTCCCGTCCCTCCGTCGTGCCCTGATATGAGGACGTGATCGGCATTTGCCTTGGCGACGCCGGCGGCAACTGTTCCTACGCCCACTTCGGCGACCAGCTTGACCGAGACCGAAGCATCCGGATTGGAACACCTGAGGTCATAGATCAGCTGCTTGAGGTCCTCGATCGAATAGATGTCGTGGTGGGGCGGCGGAGAAATGAGGCCGACACCAGGCGTCGTGTGCCGGACGGACCCGATGTAGCGGTCGACTTTGTGTCCCGGCAGCTGGCCACCTTCGCCGGGCTTGGCCCCCTGCGCCATCTTGATCTGGAGTTGATCGGCATTGGTGAGGTAGTGGATCGTCACCCCGAAGCGGCCGGAGGCGATCTGCTTGATCGCGGAGCGCCGTAGGTCGCCATTGGACTCGGGATTGAAACGGACCGGATCTTCGCCGCCTTCACCCGTGTTCGACTTGCCTCCGAGTCGGTTCATCGCGATTGCGAGGTTCTCGTGCGATTCGCGTGAGATCGAACCGAGGGACATCGCACCGGTCGAAAATCTCTTGACGATTTCCGCTGCCGGCTCTACCTCTTCGAGCGGAATCGGCTCAGGGGCCAGTTTCGGTTCGAGAAGACCCCTGAGGGCCGCGCGCTTCACGGCGATCTCGTTGACCTGCCGTGCAAACTCGTCGTAGTTCTCCTGGGGATCTCCCCCCTCGCCCTTGACCGCGTGCTGGACGAGGGCGATCGTCTCGGGGTTCCACTGATGGAACTCGCCGTCCCGACGCCATGCGTATATGCCCCCGACTGGGAGCAGGTCCTGCCCCGTTCCGGGGAAGGCAGCCGCGTGACGCTCGAGCGTCTCTCTCGCGATCACCTCGGCCCCGATACCACCGATCCGTGAGGCCGTACCGGTGAAATAGCGCTCCACCAACTCCTCCTGAAGACCCACTGCTTCGAATATCTGGGCCCCGCAGTAAGACTGAATCGTGGAGATTCCCATCTTCGAGATTGTCTTGAGGAGACCCTTGCCGATCGCCTTGACGACGTTCTTCTTGGCTGCGTCAGGCGAGTCGGTGTCGGGGACCATCCCCTCCGCCACCATCTCGTCGACCGTGTCGAGCAGTAGGTAGGGATTGATTGCGCTGCATCCGTAGCCGATGAGGGTGGCCATGTGATGGACCTCCCGGGGTTCACCGGACTCCAGGATCAACCCGGCTCGAAGGCGGGTGCCGGCTCCGACCAGATGGTGGTGGACCGCTCCGACCGCGAGGAGCGCCGGTATCGGAACCCTGCGCGGTCCGGTTCGACGGTCGGAAAGGATGAGGATGTTCGCCCCTTCTTCGATCGCCTCCTCGGCCTCGCGACAGACCTCGGCGATCCTCTCCTCCATTCCGGAGGGACCATCGGCCTCGTCCCACGTGATGTCGAGGGTCTCGGCCGAGAAGATCTCGTGGTTGACGTGCCGGATGGTCTCGAGTTCGTCATTCAGGAGGATCGGCTGATCGAGAATGAGCTGGTGGGCATGAACCTCGGATTCCGTCAGGAGATTCTGCTCGGCCCCGACGCCGGTGGCGAGACTCATCACGACTTCCTCCCGGATCGGATCGATCGGAGGGTTGGTCACCTGGGCGAAGAGCTGCTTGAAATACCTGTAGAGGGGCGGCCTCTCATCTGAGAAGACGGGAAGGGCGGTGTCGTTGCCCATCGAGCCGATCGGCTCTGCCCCGGTAGCCGCCATCGGGGCGATCAGCACCTTCAGGTCTTCCTGGGAGTATCCGAACGCCAGCTGGCGCCGAGAGGTCGGCTGAACACCGGTCATCGTGACGTGCGCCGTGGGGAGATCGTCGAAGTGGACCGCAGCCGCATCGAACCACTCGCCGTAGGGAGCCTGGCCGGAGATCTCGGCCTTGACTTCTTCGTCCTCGACGATGCGATGCTGCTCGAGGTCGACCAGGAAGAGTTTCCCGGGCTGGAGCCTTCCCAGTCTCCGAATCCTGTCTGCCGGAATGTCCAAGAGCCCTATCTCGGAACCGAGGATCACGAACCCGTCCGTGGTCTCCACCCAGCGACCCGGCCTGAGGCCATTCCGGTCCAGGGTGGCACCGATGACCCGGCCGTCGGTGAAAGCGACTGCCGCCGGACCGTCCCACGGTTCGATCAGACAGGAATGAAACTCGTAGAAGCCTCTCAGGGATTCGGGCAGGTCGTCACGACCCCTGTAAGCCTCCGGAATCATCATCATCGCGGCATGGGGAAGGGAGCGGCCGGCCAGGAGCAGGAGCTCCATGACGTTGTCGAAGGTGGCTGAGTCCGATCCGTCCGGCCTCACGACCGGTGTGACCTTCTGGAGGTCTTCACCGAAGAGCTCGCTGGCAAGCTGCGACTCCCGGGCGCGCATCCAGTTGATGTTGCCCCTCAGGGTGTTGATCTCGCCGTTGTGGGCGATCAGGCGAAATGGGTGGGCGAGATCCCAGCTGGGGAAGGTATTGGTCGAAAACCGGGAATGGACGAGCGCCATTGCTGATTCGAACCGCTCGTCCTGGAGGTCCGGGAAGAAGCTGGGAACCTGGAACGAGGTGAGCATCCCCTTGTAGACCACGGTGCGGGATGAGAAGGAGGGGAAGTAGACCTCGTCTCCGAACTCCCTCTCGCAGACCCGCCTGATCACGTAGAGCTTGCGTTCGAAGGCATCGGGATCATCGGCCGTCACACCATCCGCACCAATGAACACCTGGGCGACGAACGGCCTGCCGAGATCGGCGACCCGTCCGACATGTTCGGTGTCGACGGGAACGTCTCTCCAGCCGAGGAGTTCTTGGCCCTCGTCGGCGATCACTCCCTCGATCTCTCCCTTCAGGCGATCGCGCCGATCGCTATCGAGTGGCAGGAAGCAGACGCCCACTCCGTATTTGCCGGCCTCGGGCAGCTCGAACCCTGCCTCGGCGCGGAAGAACCTGTCAGGAATCTGGACGAGGATTCCGGCACCATCGCCGGTCGAAGCATCGGCCCCCGCTGCACCTCTGTGTTCGAGGTTCTCGAGCGCCGTCAGCCCCTGCTGGACGACCTCATGGCTCGGCTCGTTGTCGAGCCGGGCAACCATCGCCACGCCGCAGGCGTCATGGTCGTTGGCCGAGTCGTAGAGACCCCTCACTGACCTCTTGGTGGTTGCAAATCCTGTCAACTGCGCCTTCCGTCCCGAGAACTTCTGCGCCCTCGGGGATCAGGGACCCCGAGGACCCGACTCAGGAACCGTTTCCGGCTCCTCGTGAAATGGTCAGGATACCGGAGAGGGCGAGTTTCGCCCCTTCCCGGAAGACCTATTCGAGGGCTCGGGATTCGTACTCGGACCGCTCAGATTCGTCCACCGCCCCTGAAAGGACGGCGTCGGCACCGAAGGCCTTGAGCAAACGATCCCGAACCGAAGGCGGAAGGATGGCGGTCGGTGACTGCAGGAACCTCGTGACGGGCGGCAGCCAGACCTCGGCCTGCCCGAATTCGATCGCCTCGGCGATTCCCTCCCCGACCTCGAACGGGGTCAGCCACCGGACTCCCTTGGCCTGCCCTATTCCGGCGGCGAGCTCGGTCCTGACGGGCCCCGGCATGACGCACGTAACCCCGACTCCAGTGCCTGCCAGCTCGTTGCGCACGGCCTCGCACAGTCCTACGACTCCGAACTTCGTTGCGCAATAGGTTGCGCCGCCGGGAAACCCCACCTTCCCGGCCTGGGACGCGATGTTCAGGATTCGCCCCCTGCCACGGGGCTTCATGCGCTGCATCGCGAGTTTGGTCCCGTTGATCACGCCGATCAGATTTACCTGAACGGTCCTTTCAGTCGATTCAGCGGTCTCTTCGTCCAGTGGACCGAGCAGCATCACACCCGCATTGTTGACGAGAAAGTCGATCGGGCCGAGGTCTCCCTCGACGGAGTCGAGAAACGAGGAAAAGGATTCGACGTCCGTTACGTCGACACGGCCCCCGAAGTGCCCCTCCCCCAGTTCGGCTGCACGCCGGACAGCCAGGTCGCCGTCCAGGTCGCCGAGGGCGACCTTGACGCCTCGAGCTGCGAGGGAGCGGGCCGTTGCCAGGCCGATCCCGCCACAACCGCCGGTCACAACGGCCACGGTGTTGCTCATCGGTAACGCCTGTCGTGCCATGAGTTCTCCTTCGGTCAGGTTGCCCCGCCCAATCTACAACCGGGCCGAGGGCACGGTCGCCAGGCTTCGGGCTCGATTACCCTCCTTTTGTGATTCCGATCGAGATCGCTGCCGTCGATCCGGCTGCCGGAGTAGGGCTCTTCGCCGCCCTCCTCGCCGGCATCGTCTCCTTCCTGTCGCCCTGCGTCCTCCCGTTGGTGCCGGGCTACCTCTCGGCAGTCTCCGGGGTCTCCGTCGCCGAGCTCGACGAAGCCGGGTGGAGGAAGGTGCTCGCTCCCAGCCTGCTCTTCATCGCCAGCTTTTCGACGATCTTCATCCTGCTCGGCCTCAGCGCCACTCGAATCGGCTCCCTGCTCGACGACAACCGCATGGTCCTCGAGAAGGTTTCGGCAGCCGTCATGATCGCAATGGGGGTGCTCTTCATTGCCGCGGCATTCGTGGACAGGCTGAACCGGGAGTGGCATCCCTCCGCCCTGATCGAGCGAGCCGGGCGTGGAGGCCCGATGATCGCGGGTGCCGCTTTCGCCGTCGCGTGGACTCCATGCATAGGGCCCACGCTCGGGGCGATCCTGTCGGCCGCCGCTCTCACCAGCTCGGCCGGGCGGGGCGCCCTGCTCCTCGCGGTCTACTCGGCCGGACTGGCGATCCCGTTCCTGCTCACCGCGATTGCCTTCGCCCGGATGACGACCCTCTTCGACGTAGTCAAGCGGAACTACGGGATCATCATCGGGATCGGTGGGGCGATCCTCATCCTGATGGGGATCCTCGTCTGGACCGGTGAGCTGTTCAGGCTGAACGTCGAGGTCCAGGGCTGGCTGGATGATCTCGGTCTGGACTTCTGGAACGAAGTCTGAACCCGGCTCAGTTCACCGTCGGGCCGGCCGGGACGGATACGGTCCCTACAGCGTCGACGACCTCTTCCTCCGACTGGAGTTCACCTGAGTCGCCGTCACGGGAACAGACGACCACGAACCGTCCGGTTCCGACCGACGAATCGCCGGTGACCGGGAGGCCGCGAACTTCCTCCCACCCGAGGCGCTCGACTTCGAACGGGTTCATCCTGATCTCCGCTGCCGGCCAGGGGCAACTGGCGTTGTGCTGGTCTATCGCCTTCGAGATGGCCTCGAGGTTCCTGGCGTCCGCTCGCATGTCGGGATTATCCCGATACGGGCTTTCGGTCGCTCGCGGGATAACCTGAACCGATGAATTCGAGACTCCCCGTTACGGCCCTCGCCCAGATCAACACTACGGTCGGGGCCCTCGGCGAGAACTCCGACCGAATCGCCGCTGCAGGCGGTGAAGCCGTCGAGCGCGGTGCAGAGTTGGTCCTCTTTCCCGAGCTCGCTCTCACCGGTTACCCGGCCGAAGATCTCTACCTCCGTTCGGATTTCATTTCAGCATCCAGAGAGGCCCTCGACGACCTCGCGCCACGTCTTTCCGGTGCCACCTTCCTCGTAGGCTTCGCCGAACCGGTCCCCGACCGCATCCCGGGACGGGCAGCGGCCTGGAATGCTGCCGCCGTGGTCGAGGACGGAGCCCTCGTCGGGATCTATCGCAAGCGGCTACTCCCGAACTACGGTGTATTCGACGAGTTCCGGACGTTTCGGAATGGGGCCGATCCGCTCGTCTCGACTGTGGCCGGGGCTCGGGTCGGCATTACGATTTGCGAGGACTGTTGGGAGCCCGACTCACCCGTTGCCTCTGAGTTGGGTCCCGGTGCCGACCTGATGGCCAACCTTTCGGCTTCGCCTTTTCACCGTGGAAAAGCCAGGGAGCGTGAAGAGATCTTCCGTGGCGTTGCCCGCAGGACCGGGTGCGCCGTGGCGATGACCAATCTGGTGGGAGGTCAGGACGAGCTGGTTTTCGACGGAGGCAGCGTCGCCGTGTCGCCGGAAGGCGAGATCCTCGCCCGTGCTTCGAGATTCGAGGAGGAGATCGTCATCGTCGAGTGGGACGGAGACCAAATAGCCGAGCCTCTGAGCGACGTCGAAGAGGTCTACGGCGCCCTGATTCTCGGGCTGCGCGACTATGTCGACAAGAACGGCTTCGAGCATGTCGGCATCGGTCTGTCCGGTGGCATCGACTCGGCTCTGGTAGCCGCTTTGGCGGTAGACGCCCTCGGACCCAACCGAGCCTCCTGTGTCGTGATGCCCTCACCATTCTCAAGCGACGAGACGCAGTCCGATGCGCGGGAGCTCGCCGGGAACCTCGGATGCGAGTTGATCGAACATCCGATCGAGGGCTTGATGGATTCCTATCGCGGGGCGCTCGGTCGGGATTCCGAGGGCGTCGCCGGTGAGAACATCCAGGCGAGGATCCGGGGAAACCTCCTGATGGCTCTGTCCAACGCCCGGGGCTGGCTGATCCTCGTAACCTCGAACAAGAGCGAGGCTTCGGTCGGCTACTCGACCCTCTACGGGGACATGGCCGGCGGATTCGCCCCTCTGCGAGACGTGCCGAAGACTCTGGTGTTCGAGCTCTGCTCCTACAGGAATCGCAATGGGGGCCCCATTCCGCCGTCCATCATCGAACGCCCGCCGTCGGCCGAACTCAGGGCCGATCAGCTCGATACGGACTCGCTCCCGGACTACAACGAGCTGGATCGGATTCTGGCGCTCTATGTGGAACAGGACCTCGGGCCGTCCGAGATAGTGGCCACCGGAGAAGACCCCGATACCGTGAGGCGAGTCGTCTCACTCGTGGATGGAGCCGAGTACAAGCGGCGTCAGTCACCACCGGGCATCAGGGTCACTACGCGCGCATTCGGCCGCGACCGCCGGATGCCGGTGACGAACCGGTTCCGGTCAGACTTCTAGGACTGGCCGTCGGCGGTCTTCTCGACCGCAGACCGGGCAAGCGCCTCCAGGTCGACGCCTTCGGGGGCCTCTCTGACCGCAACGGTCATGTGCGCCACGGCACAGATCTTGTTCTCGGAATCGGTGACCGTCGCTCTCCACACCCAGGTCATCCGGCCCGAATGTTCGGCTACGGCTCGAACGTCGATGGCCCCGCCCGTGATCGGCCGCAGGAAGTTGATCGTGATCGACTGCCCCATGGCGATCCGATTCTCGGGAAAGACGGCTACGCCAGTGGCCATCGAACAGAGGCTCTCGATTACGGAGGCGATCACGCCGCCATGCATGATGCCCATCGGCTGCCTGTGCCGGTCCTGCATCTCCAGGCGTGCGTGAGCCCCGGAGGGATCGGTTGAGAGCCACTGGGTGCCAAGCTCTGAGTCGAATGGCGACGGGGGCAGAACTCCGGGGTGCCGTTGCTCGCTCATGCCGAGAGCTTAGTGACATAGGCTTCGGCCGTGGCACTAGGTGACGAAAGCAGGGCCCTACTCCAGCTCCTGTTGGCGAGGGGCAAGGACTACGGACAGATCGCGACCCTTCTGGGAGTCGAGCGGGAAGAGGTGAGATCCCGCGCTGAGCGGGCGGTCGGGGAGCTCGGAGAAGGCGGAGAGCCCCTTCAGCCCATCGTGGTCGACTACCTGCTCGGTCAAGCTGACCCGATCGGCCGAGCCGAGGCAGTTCGTGCACTCTCCGACAATCCGGAGGAGTCCGACCGGTTCGCCCAGGTGAAGGATCAACTCGGCCTCCTCTTTCCCGGTGCCGAAATTCCAACACCACCTCGATCGTCCGGCAGTGGACAGGCAGCCCCGAAGAGGGCCAGGGTCCCGATCGCTCCTGCCGAGGCATCGGTTACTCCGGAGCTGTCTCAGGACGAAGATGGGGCGAGCACTGGCCGATTCGGCGGGATGGATGCGAAGAGCCGCACGATCCTGGCCGCACTCGTTGCCGCCGTGGGTTTGGCCGCCATAGTGATCGTTGTCGTACTCCTCGGTGGCGGCGGCGCCGAACAGAACGTCGTCGAGGAGCCCCCTCCCCCAACCACGGCCGTTCTGAGGCCCGCCGAGGGCGGAGACGGGCGGGGCGAGGTCGAGTTCGGATTTGCCGGAAGTCGGTTCGCAGCGAATGTAGCCCTTTCCAACCTCGAACCCAACCCCGACGAAGAGGGATACGCGCTCTGGCTGGAAGGACCTGCCGGCTCTTTTCCCTTCGACAGCGCGAGGGTCGGAGCCGAGGGCACCATTGCTGGCCAGAGCGAGATCAGCCAGGCGATCATCTGCTTCATTGCGGCTGACCTCTTTACCGAGGTCAAGGTTTCGAGGGTGGGAGACGCGGAGCTGACCGAAGCTCTGCGGCGGGCGGTCGACCGCAATGTCAGGCAGGCCGATTTCCCCGACTACGTAGGTGAAACGGTGCTCAGCGGACCGATCTCGATGCCGCTCGAGACCAAAGAGCGCATCATCGATGTCTGTGGGGGTCGGACTCCGACCGCGGGAGCAGGCAGCCCGGGTTCATGATGCCCGTTGGGTCGAAGGCTGCCTTCAAGGCGCGGAGTGCCCCTATGCCACTCGGACCGACCTCCGCCTCGAGCCAGTCGACATGGTCTCTGCCTACTCCGT
Organism: uncultured Solirubrobacterales bacterium; assembly: GCA_903939845.1. Classification (GTDB taxonomy): domain Bacteria; phylum Actinomycetota; class Thermoleophilia; order Solirubrobacterales; family 70-9; genus 67-14. Next base: position 35,103 of record CAJAIJ010000029.1, on the reverse strand, counting down.
GGTGATGAGAGACGGCTAGGCCAGCGGCCGCAATTTCGTCCATCGCGGCCGTCTTGACGGCCTGCCAGGAAGCGACCGGACCGTCCGGACCCGGGGTCGCTATCACTGTGAAGTAGAGGGAAGCCGATTCCGGGTAGGCGTGAGAGAGGTGACACATCACGACGCCCTTCATCCCGAGCGTCCCGAGCCTCTCTGTGGTCCGGTCCCGGATCGCCGAATAGGCCTGCGCATAACCCGACCAGACGGCCGAGGTTTCGAAGGTGTCGACCACCAGTCCCCGGTCGAGAAGCGCCTCACGGAGGTAAGGACCATGGAACCGACCCTCCTTCCAGCTTCGACCGGCCCCCTTTCCGAGACCCACGGCTCCGGTCCTCGACAGCGCCCGCCGGGTGGCATTTCGTTCAGTTCGAACTTCATTCCGGGAACCCTCGTATCCGGTCACGACAAGCGACCCTTCCGTCCTTCCCCGAAGCTCCAGCCATCCATCGAAGACGGCACCTGCCATTCCATCCGGCCGCGACATCCCGATCGATATCTCGGTCTCGACTCGATCGGACACCCGCATCACCGTGGGGAGCGCTCCCTCCTGAGCGAGGTCCCTCACAATCCGAAGGCCCGATTGGAAATCCCTGACGAGTGAGACCTCGTATATGGACGTCTCGGGAGCCGGTCGCACCCTGACCGTGACCTCGGTAATCACACCGAGAGTTCCTTCTGATCCGAGGACCATCTCGAGGATCGAGGGACCGGATGAGGCCCTGGGGCCGGCGATCGTCGAGAGGTCGCCGGCAGGACTGACCAGTCTCAAGGCGGTGACCATTTCGTCGAACCTCCCATAGCCACTGGAGGCCTGTCCGGCCGAGCGAGCTGCGGCAAAGCCCCCAATGGTCGCGAACTCGAAAGATTGTGGGAAGTGCCCCAGTGTGAAGCCCTCCCGGCCGAGGAGCTCCTCGGCCTCAGGACCTCGAAGCCCCGCTCCGAGCTTGGCGGTCATTGAAACAGGATCGACCTCGAACTTGACGAACTTCTCCATGTCGAGGGCAACGACGGCTGCGAAGCCCTGCTCCCGGTTGGTCAGACCCCCGGTGACAGAGGTCCCTCCTCCCCATGGGATGACCGCAACGGAAGCCTCTCGACAGGCCTCCAGAACCGCCCGGAGACGGTCCTCGTCTTCCGGAACCAGCACAGCATCGGGAGCATCGGGGATCTTTCCGGAACGGCGTTCCAACAGATCGGCCAGGGAGTGACCACCGCTGTGGCGGAGTCGGGATTCGAAGTCTGTCCGAAGAGCGTCCCCGGCTGCGGCAACTACGACTTCGGGGATCTGTCTGGCTTCCGGCAGTGCGACATCCGAGATCTCGGCGATCTCGGTGCCCACTCCGGGCAGAAGCCCGCGACTGGCAAGAAGCCGCTCCGCCCGTTCCGGAAGCTCGGTAGGGACGGAGGGATCACCCCAGCCCCACCAGCGGGCAGCGACACGAGGGCGAGTCGACGAATCGTTCACACTTCTTTTCCGACGGGTGGGAGGGCCTTCTCGAGCGCATCGAGGGCCTGGTCGAGCATCTTCTTCTGGTCGCTCTTCAAGGCCAGCGAGGCCAGTTTCGCCGCGCCCTTGAGTTCTCCGTCAGAGGTGATCGTCACTCGACATCCGGCGCCTTCCTCGGCCAGAGCCACAGATGTCGACTGTCGGTTCAGATGCTCGCCGAAGCGGGTGCCCTCGAGTTCGTGAACCCAGGTGATCAACGAGGGTCGAGTCGCCTCGAGACATGTGTAGTCGAGCCTCATCCGCCTGCTCGAGTCAGCCTGCAGGATCTTGGTCCACTTGGTGCCATCGGATCCGATATCCCCGTCGACGAACTCGACTCCGACCACCCGGGGCCACCAGAGCCTCAGGTTCATGGGATCGGAGATGAACTCCCAGACGGAGTCCCGGCCATTCGGAACGATTCTGTCTCGAGTCGTGGCGGGCAGTTCGAATCGTCAGCTCTCGGCGACCCTACGGAGGTCCCGCACCAGGAGAGAATGACGAAGCTCGCCCATCACGGTTGTCATGCGCTCGAGGCTCTGGACGGCCTCTTTCCTGCGCTGGGGGTTCTTCGACTGGAGCCTGGCGGCCAGCAGTGCCTCGACCATCTGCGCCTCGCGGTCGGCCGATGTTCGAAACATCCTGAGGTTCCTTACCCCTATCCCGGCCTTGTTCAGTTCGTCCACTGCACGAACCACTGCGACATCGGTCTCATCGAACCTCTGATCGGCCTCTGCCCGCGGAATCTCGATCAGACCGAACTCGCCGAGTTCCTTCAGCGTGGTTTCCGATACACCGGTTTCTTCAGCCAGGCCAGCGAGATCGAGCGTCGTGCCCGGAGAGGTCACGAGCCGGGCCCTGCGGGCCGACGCCCCTGAACTTCGAGGCTCCGCTTCGGCCCGACGGGTCGCAAGCTCCTGCCTGATTACACGCAAAGGCAGGAACTCGTCCCGCTGTAGTCGGAGAATCGTCCGGAGACGATCGACATCGTCCTGGGAATAGAGACGGTAACCCCCGGGCGTCCGTCTCGGGTTGACCAGCTTCTGATCTTCGAGATAACGAATCTTCGAGATCGAGATGTCGTCGAACTCCTTCTTGAGGATCTTCGCGACCGCACCGATGGTCAGGGCCTTGCGGCGCTTGGACGACTCACTCGCCTGTCGCGTCTCGCCGGGCGAGGTCTCCTGCTTGACCTTGCTCATCGCTCCAGAAAGCTGAGCTTGTACTTCCCGACCTGGATCTCATCTCCGTCATCGAGCTTTCGGGACTCGATCCGGCTCCGATTCACATAGGTGCCGTTGAGGGATCCGAGATCGTCGACATAGAGCCCATCCTTGCGCCTGACGAGAAGAGCGTGATTCCGCGAGACGGTGACGTCATCGAGGAAGATCCCGGCATCCGGACTCCTCCCGATCGCGATCCTGTCATCCTCGACCCGGAAGCTCTCCCCGGCCCTTCCGCCGCCGCTTCTTATTACGAGGGCGGCACCGGGGCCGTCGATACCGGGTTCGACTTCGATCGCGTCTGTCTCCCCGGTCTCCCCGATCCGGTAGGTGCTGGTGGTCGGCTCGTCGCCGGCTTCCGCACCGAGGTAGGCACCACACTTCTGGCAGTAGTTTGCCCCCTCCGAGTTGACGAAGCCGCACTCTGTGCAGTGACGCGCCATCGGGTGATTATAGGGCCGGAGTCAAAGGTTCAACCGCCGCTTGAAGGTTGGTCGGATTCTCCCGGGCTGTGGAGGGCTGCTCGACCGGACCTGGCGTAGAGGATCGTGGCCACCCAGGCCATGCCCACCCCGATGACCATGAGACCGTCGGGGAACCAGCCCGGAAATATCATCGCGAAGAAGATCGCTGACATCACCGGGAAGACGGCCATCCGCCCGATCCAGTTGACCTCGATGTCGATCCCGTGGGAGAGGCCCCACCGCGCAAGCAAAAGGGTCGCGAGTTCACGGACCACGAGGAGGACGATCAGGACCTTCGGGAGAAGACCAAAGTGCCAGCAGACGACAACGCCGGAGATGATCACGAGCCGATCTACGACTGGGTCGAGCAGAGCTCCGAGCCTCGAATACTGGCCAGTGACCCTTGCCAGGAGGCCGTCGAGATAATCGCCGGCCGCTATCAGCCAGAAGACGATTGCGGCAGCGAGCGAGACTCCATCCTCACTCTCGAAGGCGAGATACAGGAAGAGCGGGACGCCGGCGAGTCTCAGAAACCCGATCAGGTTCGGGAGGGTCCAGGGTCTGAGTGGCTGTCCGCTCCGGGTGGCCGGGTGCTCCGGCCCACTCCGGTCCAGGCCAAAGAGCTTCCTGACTCTTCCTCTCCCGAAAGGTGCCGTCTCCCCCAAGCTCAGCTCGCCTCCATGATCATCGCGACGATGACATCGGACGCGCCATCGAGTGGGACCGTTCCCTCTTCTCCCGAGCCCCTCCATCCGAACTCGGCTTCGCCCTTCTCGGCACTCTTGCGGCCAATGACGATTCGCAACGGGCAGCCGATCAACTCCGCATCGGTCAGCTTCTGGCCAGGGCTGGCATCCCGATCGTCATAGAGAACCTCGATCCCGCGAGAACATAGATCTTCGTAGATGCGGTCGGTCAGCTCCCGGGCCGGCTCGTCGGACTTTGCGAGCGACACCAGGTGGACCTGCCAGGGCGCGATCGATAGAGGCCATACCAACCCCTTGTCGTCTGCACGCTGCTCTGCGGCTGCGGCCATGATTCGGGCCGGTCCGATTCCGTAGCTGCCCATCACGATCGGTCGCTCAGTCCCCTCCTCGTCGAGGAAGGTGGCGCCGAGGGCCTCGCTGTAGCGGGTGCCCAGCCGGAAGATGTTCCCGACTTCGATGGCCGGTTCTATCTTGATTCCGTCGCCTGACTCGATTCGGTCTCCATCCTTTACGCGTCTGATGTCGACCTCTTCGAATTCGAAGTCTCTGCCCGGCTCGACTCCGGTCAAGTGGAGGTCGACTTCGCCGGCTCCACAGACCAGCCCCCCTTCCGTGATCGCCTGATCCTTCAAGACGCGCACTGTGCTGCCCACGGGACCGATGAACCCCGGTGGGCCGATTTCGGACTCGATCTCTTCCTCACCGGCAGGTCTGACACTGTCACCGAGATGGCCCGCGAGCTTCACGGTGTTGACCTGGTCGTCGCCCCTGACGAGAGCCATCACGAGCGCCCCTGCTCCGGTGACGAATGGGACCGCTTTGATCAGTGCTGCGGGGTCTACTCCAAGCGAACCCGCCACCTCTTCGACGGTCTTCATTCCGGGCGTCTTCGTCTGCACCGGCTCCGGTGACGATGGCGGCCTCTCGAACTCTCTGGGCGTAGCTGAAGCAACCTCCACGTTCGCCGCATACCCGGGAGCGAGCGCGACCTCGTCCTCACCGGCAGGGCAGGGGGCCATGTACTCGTGGGCTCCGCTGCCGCCCATCATGCCGACATCGCTTTCGACCCGATACCAGGAGATCGAACACCGGTCGAAGATCCGGTCGTAGGCCTCTATGCACCGGGCATACACGGCGTCAAGACCTGCTTCGTCTCGATCGAAGCTGTATGCGTCCTTCATCACGAATTCGCGGGTCCTGAGGACTCCGGCTCGCGGCCTGGGTTCGTCCCGTTCCTTGAGCTGGATCTGGTAGAGCAGCTTCGGGAGATCCCTGTAGGAGCGGACTTCAGCGGCAATGTGTGTCGTTACCGCCTCCTCATGCGTCATCGCCAGGACCATTTCCGAACCCTTTCGGTCCTGAAGACGGAAGAGCTCTTCTATTCCGATCCGTCCGGTCTTCTCCCATGGACCGGCAGGCTGCATCACCGGCATCGACATCTCCTGGCCGCCGATCCGATCCATCTCTTCCCGGATGATCGCCTCGATCTTCCTGTGGACGCGCCATCCGGCGGGAAGGTAGGTCCACAGGCCGGCACCCAGCTGGCGAACCATTCCGGCTCTGACCAGGAGCTTGTGGCTGGAAGATTCAGCGTCGGAAGGAGCGTCCTTGACGGTCGGGACGAGTGCTGTCGAGAGACGGGCCATAGGTGCGGAATCTACCCTCTCGGGACTCTCGAACCGATCGTGCTCAAGTCCGAGTGAAGCGCCTGCCGGCCGTTGGCGACTGCTCCTCGTCGAGCAGGACCCGGTCGGACTCACCCTTCTCGGCCGCCTCCTTCTCCATCCGGGCGATCTTCTCGGGGGTGAGGTCCCCTTCGTTCTCCATCTCGATCTTCTGGACCCAGGCCTCGCCCTCGGCAGACTCGGTCTCGTCGAACTCGACCTCCCCTCCCCTGGCCAGAGACAGGTCGATCTGCTCGAACAGGGTGTCGACGAGGCGTGCGGTCGGAACCTTCTTGAGTGCCCTGCCATGGGCAAAAACGACACCTTCGTCCTTGGCCCCGGCAATTCCGAAGTCGGCATGCTTGGCCTCTCCGATCCCGTTCACTGCACATCCGAGCACTGCCACTTCGATCGGCTCCTCGTAGGCCTCGAGCCTCTTCTCGACCTCGGCGACGACGCTATCCATGTCGAACTGGAGGCGTCCGCAGGTCGGGCATGCGATCAATACAGGGCCGCGCTCCCGTAGCTGAAGGGCCTTCAGAATCTCCCAGGCGACCTTCACTTCTTCTTCAGCGTGGAAAGTAGAGAGGCTGACCCGAAGGGTGTCGCCGATGCCGTCAGCCAGGAGGGCACCCAGACCGACCGCAGACTTCAGCGAGCCGGACCACTTGGTCCCGGCCTCCGTGATTCCGAGATGAATCGGGTAGGGGATCTTCTCCGAGAGCAATCGATTTGCCGCGATCGTGTTGGGGACGTTGGTGGACTTGATCGAAACCTTGAAGTTCGTGAAATCGAGGCTTTCCATCAATCGAACGAACTCCAGAGCCGCCTCGACCAGGGCTTCGACCGGACTGGTCTCCTCGAGTTCATGGAGGTGCCGTGGAAGAGATCCTGAATTGACCCCGATCCTCATCGGGACCTTGTGCCGGTTCGCAAGCTCGGCAACCTCGGCCACCTTCTCCCTGCCGCCGATGTTCCCGGGGTTGAGACGAACACATGCCGCTCCGGCCTCGATGGCCTTCAGCGCCAGGGTGTGATTGAAGTGGATGTCTGCGATGACGGGTATCGGAGATCGCTTGACAATTTCCTTCAGTGCCTTCGCGTCCTGATCCCTCGGGACCGCAACCCGGACCACATCGGAACCGGCCTCGGCGACCTTCTCGATCTGATCCATCGTGGCTTCGATGTTCGCCGTCTCGGTCTTCGTCATGGTCTGGACGACCACCGGGGCACCACCACCGACAGGAACCCTTCCGACGAATATCTGACGCTTCGAAGCCATGTGATGAGGCTACCGAACGGGAGTGGCGATCAGCGCTATCGCCCGACCCAGGCTTCGAGCAGCCATCCGAGATCCTCGGCCGAGACATGGGGATCGAGTATGAGATCTTCAGGGTCGAGATCCCGGGGCTCACGCCGGATGAGTCGAGCCGCCTTCCCAACACCTCGTATGACCGACCCGGCATGCCTTCTGGGCGAGATCCCATGATCGATCCGCGCCTCCTTCGGGTGCACCAGGTCGAAGCCGAGTGCGTTTGCGCCCAGCGCCCACTCGATGCCTCTCTTGACGGCCTCGTCGCTGTCGACCGGGACACTTCGGAAAGCCATCGGTGCCAGAGCCAGCTGGTTGACGGTGAAGATCGGGTAGACCTCGGCTGCCTCACCCTTCCGCGAGTCGATCACTCCGGGCCAGCCGCCATCAGGGCGCTGGAGCTCGATCAGGGATCGGGCAACCCGCGCCCGGACCTCGGGAGCAGGTTGACCGGCCCCTGACTCGCCGGCCTTGGACAGGGCCACCAGGGCATGGAGCTGGGATCCGACGGTTCCCAGTCCGCCACCAACCTTTCGATGGCTGTCGCTGAACAGTCCGGATCGCTGAGCCCGCTCTTCGAGCTCCCGGGCCATCTCTTCGAGAAGGGCCGAATCGGTGCCAGCTTCAGACATGCCGGAAACGAGCCAGGCGAGTTCCTCCAGGGGCAGACAGCTGGCGTCCAGCGGGAGGCGGCGTTGAATTTCGGCGAATACCTCGGCCGTGGCACCCCCGTCTACCGCCGCCTCCGCCCAGAGGGCAAGGCCGAGCTCACCGACCGAGACACCGGCCAGTCCGATCGAGTTGAGGAGGCCCGTGCGCAGCGAGCCCAGGGAGAAGCCGTGGTCGACCGAGAATTCATCGGCGCGTGCGAGCCCGATCAGAACGACCGCTGAAGCCCTGATCGAAGAAGGGTCGCCACTCGGAAGGTCTCGCTCGGGATCACCGCCCCTGAAGAGTCCCGAAGCGGTCTGGAGCTCCGGGAGTCGCAGGAGCGCGATCCGCTCGAGATCTGCCGGATCAACCCCCAACGTCTGTGCCGACCTCACCGGAATAGAGAGCCTCGATCCGATCTTCATACTTCGAGTCGATCGGCTTCCGCTTGAGCTTCATGGTCGGGGTTAGTTCATCCCCGCCCGGAGCCCACTCTCCAGGGATCACCAGGAATCTCTTGATCTGCTCGACCCTCGAGAGTTTCTCGTTGGCTACCGATATCGAAGCGCCCAGAGCTTCGATCACGGCCTCCTCAGTCGCGAGATCCTCCAATGTCATCCCTTCGAGCCCGTTCTGGGACGCCCAGACGGGCGCGAAGTCCGGATCCAGAACTATGAGCGCGGAGTTGTAAGGGCGCCCGTTGCCGATCGCTACACACTGGTTGACCAGTGGCGATGCCGCCTTGACATGCGCCTCGATGTTGGCGGGTGACATGTTCTTGCCCGCCGCGTTGATGATGAGCTCCTTCTTGCGGTCGAGGATGGTCACATAGCCTTCCTCGTCGATCGATCCGATATCGCCGGTGTGAAGCCAGCCATCGATGATCGCCTCGGATGTCTTGTCCGGCATGTTTCGATACTCGGTCATGACATACGGGCTTCGACAGACGAGTTCTCCGTCTTCGGCCACCTTGATCTCGACACCTGGCGCGGGCGGCCCGACCGTGCCGATCTTGATCCGGTCGGGAGGATTGATCGTGATGACACCGCAGGTTTCGGACATGCCCCAAAGCTCCCCGATCGGGATGCCGATCGCGTGGAAGAACTCCAGAACCTCGACGGGGATCGGAGCCGCACTGACCGAGACCGCAACGAACTCGTCGAGGCCGAGCGCCGCCCGGAGTTTCGAGAAGAGCGCCTCGTCGGCACGGGCGACCGCTTCCTCGATCTCTGCCGGGACCGGCTCCCCGGCCTGCTCCAGCCTGATCTTCTGAAGCCCGGCCTCGAGCCCAGCCTGCGCCGGAACCCTCTGTTCTTCCGGAAGTCCGGCCAGATTTGCCTCGAGCCCTGCCTTCAGCTTCTCCCAGATCCTCGGGACCGCGAAGAACCAGGTCGGCTTGACCTTCGCAAGGTATTCGACCACTCGCTTGGGGTCGGGACAGATATGAACCTCGAGACCCTGCATGACCGGGGTGTAGTAGTTGGCGCCACGCTCTGCGATGTGTGCGGCCGGAAGCCAGGAAATCACCTTCGCACCGCGATCCGGCATCCGGATGATCTGATCGGTGACTCCCGTGAGCATCCTCAACAGGTTCCCGTGGGTCAGGGTCACCCCCTTTGGAGGTCCGGTCGTGCCCGAGGTGTAAATCAGTGTGAGGGGACTCTCGAGGTCGACCTCTGCAGAAAAGGGTCCCGGATCGAAGTCGGGGTCGACGGCCATTAGATCTTCGATCGTCATGGTTCCCCCTTCCCCATCGAGCGTCACCACGTGTTCGAGGTCCGGCAAGCTGTCCCTGAGTTCCATGAAGCGGGGCGCATGTTCACTTTCGACTACTGCCACCGAGGCCTTCGAGTCGCTGAGCAAATACTCGATCTGCTCGTCGGAGGAAGTCGAGTAGATCGAAAACGGAAGTGCACCGATCGAGACTGCAGCGAGGTCCGAGGGGATGAAGTCGGCCCGGTTCCGCATGAGAAAGGCGATCGTCTTCGAGGGCCCCAGTCCGAGGGAGCGATAGCCCCCGGCGGTCGCCCTGACCCGATCGCCCAGTTCGCTCCAGGTGAGGGTGACGTCGAGGGAATCGTCGACGATTGCAGTGTCGTCCGGGATCCGGTCGACCGTGGCGACGAAGGCCTCGTAAAGGTTGCTGAAATCCGGTTCGATTGCCGGCCCGCCGTTGGCCTCGTCGACCATGGTGCCGCCCTCCGTCGTCTCGTCCACCTCGTCTCCCTTCACTCGTTCGGTTACCGGAGGTTGAAGCCCTCTCCCGTCAACCGTCCTATGTCATTGGTCAGCCCGATGAAGAATAGACCGAGAATGAGCACGAATCCGATCAGGCCGGCTCTTTCCATGACGGCGTATGGAACCGGCCTGCCCCGGGCCTTCTCGATGAGGCTCCAGAAGATGTGCCCCCCATCGAGCGGCAGGAAGGGGAAGAGATTGATCACTCCGAGCGAGAGGCTGATCAGTGCAATCAGGGTGAATGCCTGCCTCGGCCCGATGTCGATCGCCTGACGGGTCACCTCGTAGCTCCCGGCCACACCTGAAAGCTCCTCGCGCTGTTCGGACTTGTAGAGCTTCGAAATGACAGAAACCGTCTCGCTGGTCACCAGCCACATGAAGTCGACCGCGACACCGGCTGCCTGAACCGGTCCCGGATCGAGCGCTTCCGTATCGAAGGCGAACCCGACTCGGGATCTTCCGGTTGCGGCGTCATAGACGGGATTGATGGACAGCTCCTCGACCTGCCCGTTTCGAACGACCTCGATCGTGGCCGGAGTCTCCGCCCGGCAGCCATCGACCTGACGGCCAGCGCACACGTGGGTCGAGATCTGCTCGGCCAGGACCGACTCGTCGCCTCTCTTTCCGTCGACGGCAACGATCCGGTCCCCGGGCTGCAGCACTCCCGCGGCAGGGGTGTCGGGCTGGACTGCGGCAACCCGGTCGGAGGTTTCCTGAATACCGAAGGCCAGGAAGAACAGGATGATGAAAGCGATTGCGATGTTGACGGCAGGCCCGGCCCCGATCACCACGATTCGTTTCCAGACCGGCTGCCGGTAGTAGGCCCGGTCGGCGACCTCGGGAGGGATCTCCTCGTCCGGATTCATTCCGGTTATCCGGACGAAGCCCCCGAGGGGAATGGCTCCGATGCCGTACTCGGTCTCACCCCGTTTCACGGAGACCAACTTCGGCGGAAAGAAGAGGAAGAATTTCTCGACCCTCATCCCCACGGCCTTTGCGGCCACGAAGTGGCCGAGCTCGTGAAGGACGATCAGAGCGCAAAAGGCGAGGAAGGCGAGGACGAAGCTCACTCGGGCACTCCTCCACCGATGAGCTCGAACGCCCGCTCCCTGGAAGCCTCGTCGACCGCCAGAAGCTCGTCGAAGCTCCTGGCCGGACCCTCCCCCACATCATCGAGTACCCGCTCGACGATCTCGGGTATGCGGTCGAAGGAAATGCTGCCCTTCAGGAAGCCCTCGACCGCGCATTCATCGGCCGCATTCATTACACAGGGCGAGATTCCTCCCTTCTCACCGGCTGCACGCGCCAGCTCGAGGCAGGGGAAGCGTTCAATATCGGGGCGTTCGAAGTCGAGTGTTCCGACCTCGGTGAGATCGAGCCTTCGCACCGGGAGCCGGGTCCGGTCGGGATGGGAGAGGGCCCAGGCGATAGGGACCCTCATGTCCGGGTGTCCGAGGTGGGCCAGGCTGGCTCCGTCGACCAGGTCGATCAGGGAGTGGACGATCGATTGAGGGTGGACCACCACCTCGATCCTGTCGTAGGAGACGTCGAAGAGGTGGTGGGCCTCGATCATCTCCAGACCCTTGTTCATGAGGGTGGCGGAATCGATCGTGATCCGGCCGCCCATCTTCCAGGTCGGATGATCGAGGGCCTCCTCGACGGTTACCTCCGACAGATCCATCCGCTCTCGGAACGGCCCCCCGGAAGCTGTCAGGACGATTCTCTCGATCGCAGCTCGGTCCTCGCCTCCCATCAGCTGGGCGATTGCCGAATGCTCCGAATCGACCGGGAGGATCGAGGCTCCGGTCGCCTCCGCGAGCGCAACCAGAAGCTCCCCCCCGATGACCAGGCTCTCCTTGTTTGCCAGGGCGAGATCGATCCCTGCGCCGAGGGCGACGACCGAGGGCTCCAGTCCGGCCGCCCCGACGATGCCATTGAGCACGACGTCGGGCTCTGTTGCGGCGATGAGGTCCATCGCTGCCGTCGGACCTGTGAAGAGAGTTCCGTCCCACCCTGATGCGGCTTCTTCCCCGGCACCGGGATCCGTGACCGCAACCGGTGGACTACCGAGCGACTCGGCCTGAACGACTGCATCTCTCCAGGAGGTGTGCACGGAGAGCCCGGCGAGAACGAGCTGGTCGCTCGAGGTGACGATCTCGACGGCCTGTCTGCCGATCGATCCGGTCGAGCCGAGAATGAGGACGCGTTTCATCTTCCGGGATTATCGGACATCGGTGACTCCGGCAACCAGGGGTTCACCTCAAACCAGAGCCAGAGCCACGTAATAACCGACCACAACAGTGAAAAGAACCGCGTCGAGTCGGTCCAGAACCCCGCCGTGGGCACCAAAGACCGAACTGGTGTCCTTGGTTCCGAGATCCCTCTTGATCATCGATTCGAAGAGGTCTCCGACCGGCGCCACGAGTGCCACGGCGGCGCCGAGGATCAGTGCATCGAAGCCCGAGAGCCAGTCCTGATAGAGGCCGGCGGCCCAGACCGCAAGGATCCCTACTAGGACGCCACCGACGAGTCCCTCAACCGTCTTGTTCGGAGAGAGCCTGGGGGCGAGCTTTCGGGACCCGAACATCCTCCCGATCAGATAGGCCGCCGTATCGGCGGCAAAGGTCCCGATCAGGACATCCACCAGGAGTCCTGCCCCGTGCTCGGGCAGATCCCTCAGGAGAATCGCGTGTGCCAGAGGTATCGCCAGCCAGAACAGACCGAGGAGCGAAAAGGCGATCGATTCCGTGACTCCCGAACGTTCTTTCCGAATAACTCCTACGACGAAGAAGATCAAGAACGGGACCGCCATCATCATCAGGATCGTCGAGGTGTCACCCAGATAGGCGGCCAGGACGATCCCGAGCAGGCCGAGACACATCGCGGGAAACATCGGCCTGAAGGCGCCTGCCATATCGGAGAACTCCTTCAGCCCGAGGCACCCGAGGACGAAGAGGGCGGCGGCAAACCAGGGACCGCCGAGAACGATGATCGCGATCGCGGCGATGATCAGGGGGATTGCGTGAAGAACCCTTCGTCCGGTCTCGCCCCTCACTTCACTGCCTCCCGCCGAAACGACGCTTTCGACCGGCGAACTCCTCGAGTGACTCCGCAAAGGCGTCTCGATCGAAGTCGGGCCAGAGCTCGTCCCTGAATACCAGCTCTGAGTAAGCGGTCTGCCAGAGCAGGTAGTTGGACATCCTCTGCTCCCCGCTCGTCCTTATGACCAGGTCAGGGTCGGACATCTCGGGAGCGTAGAGGTGCCGCCGGAATTCCTCCTCGGTGTCGCCGGCGAAGGTCTTTGCCGCATCGAGAATCTCGGCCCTTCCTCCGTAATTGAAAGCTATGAACAGATCGATCCGGTCATTGTCGGCCGTCTTTTCCTGGGCCCAGGCCATCCGCTCGATCAGCGATGCCTCCACACCCTGCCGGCGCCCGATGAAGCGCATCCGGACGCCCTCTGCGTCGAGCTCCGGGGTCTCTTTCTGTATCCGCCGATCGAACATCTCCATGAGGGCCCTGACTTCTGCTTCCGGCCTTCCCCAGTTCTCGGTCGAGAAAGAGAAGACGGTGAGCTCACTGATCCCGAACTCGACGGCGTCTCTGAGGCGAGCCTTGACATTGTCGGCCCCTGCCTCGTGGCCGGCTTCGACAGGTAGACCGCGGGCGGCCGCCCACCTTCCGTTCCCGTCGGTGATGATGGCGACGCTGCGGGGGGCGCTCAAACTTCGAGGATTTCCTCTTCCTTGCCTTTCAGCAGGGAGTCGATCTCGCCGACCGCCTTGTCGGTAAGGGACTGGAGGGCCTCTTCGGCGCGATGCTCGTCGTCGGCTCCGGCCTCGCCTTCCTTCTTCAGCTCCCGGAGGTCCGACATCACGTCCCTGCGGACGTTGCGAACCGCAATCCGGCCTTCCTCGGCAATGCCGTGGAGGACCTTGACCAAATCCTTCCGCCTCTCTTCGGTCATCTCGGGAATGCCGAGCCTGATCAGATTGCCGTCGTTATTGGGCGTCAGTCCGATGTCGGACTCGAGGATCGCCTTCTCGATCGCAGGGATCGCGGTCTTGTCGTAAGGGGTGACGACGAGGAGTCGCGCCTCGGTCGCGGAGACATTGGCGAGCTGGTCGAGAGGGGTGCTGGTGTCGTAGTAATCGACCGTGATCCGATCCAGGAGGTGCGGGGTTGCCCTCCCGGTCCGGACAGACGAGAACTCTCCACGGACGGCCTCGACCGACTTGGCCATCCTCTCTTCGGCGTCTTTGAGCAGGTCGTCGATCATTCGTGGCTACCAGAGCGGCTTTCCGGGCTTCCCGAGGAGACGATCGTCCCTACTCTCTCACCCGAGACGATCCTACCCATATTGCCCTCCTCGGCCATGTTGAAGACATGAATCGGGACGTCGTGATCCATACAGAGGCTCAGGGCAGTGGAGTCCATGACACGGAGTCCACGCTCGATCGCTTCGAGGTGGGTCAACTCCGGGATGAAGGTGGCGTCGGGGTTCTCGACAGGATCGGAATCGAACACGCCTTCGACACCGTTCTTGGCCATCAGGATCGCGTCCGCGTGGATCTCGAGAGCCCGAAGAGCCGCTGCCGTATCGGTCGTGAAAAACGGGTTCCCGGTACCGGCGGCGAAGATGACGATTCTTCCCTTTTCGAGGTGCCGCATCGCCCTACGCCGGATATATGGCTCGGCGACCTCCCTGACATCGATGGCCGAGAGCACCCTCGTGTATCGGTCCCTGCTCTCGAGCGCATCCTGAAGGGTGAGGGCGTTGAGAAGAGTGGCCATCATCCCCATGTAGTCGCCAGTAGCCCTGTCCATACCCCGGGCCGCACCATCGATCCCGCGGTAGATGTTCCCTCCGCCTACAACTACTGCGACCTCGACCCCCCTGTCTACGAGGTCCGAAACCTGGGAGGCGATCCGGCCGACTTCTTCCGGGTCGGTTCCGAAATCCCGGGATCCCATGAGGGCCTCCCCGGAGAGTTTCAGAAGGATCCTTTTGAACCGCGGTTCCGACACGGTCGCCCCCGGCCGCCCCTATTCCCCGATGCGGAAGCAGGCGAATCGTGCAATCACGACGTTTTCACCGACCTTGGCCGCGATGGCCTCTCGCATCTGTTCAATGGTCTGGGAGCCGTGCTTGTCGGCGTTGACGTGCTCCTGGTCGAGGAGGACTATCTCCTTCTTCCATTTGGCGACCTGTCCGTCAACGATCTTCCCGACCACATCCTCGGGCTTGCCCTCTTCCTTGGCCTTCTCCTCGAAGACCCGGCGCTCGGCCTCGACCTGATCCTCAGGGATCTCGGCATCGGAGACGTAGAGCGGAGAAGCAGCCGCTATGTGCATGGCAACTTCGTAGGCAAACTCGGAGAAGTCTTCGTTGCGGGCCACGAAATCGGTCTCGCACTGAACCTCGACGAGTACACCGACCTTCTTGTTGGTGTGGATGTATGAGGCAACTACGCCCTCTGAGGTGCCGCGATCGGCCCTCTTGGCGGCAGAGGCCTGGCCCTTCACCCTGAGCAGTTCGACGGCCCGGTCGACATCACCGTCGGCCTCTATCAGCGCGGCCTTGCTGTCCATCATTCCGGCGCCGGTCCGCTCTCGGAGAGCCTTCACGTCTGCGGCCTTCACGTCTGCGCTCATCGGTCAAACACCTTCCTTCGTCGAATCACCGGTATCGCCGGTCTCGGTCGTCTCTTCGCTGCCTTCACCTTCACCCGGCGTCGGCTCCCCGGTCCCCGGAGCTTCGGGCTCAGGGGCCTCCGTTTCAGGGGCAATTGCCTGGGGGTGGTCAGGCACGACGGCCTGGGGGTGGTCGGGCACGACGGCCTGGGGGTGGTCCGGGATCGCCGGCACCTTGGGTACCTGGCTTGACTGGACTTCCGCAGGTGGAGCGGCCGCCTCTTCGGCCTGGCGGGCCGCCTTTTCGGCCTCCTGCTCGGCCTCGATGGCCTCGCGACGAGCTCGTTCCTCTTCCTCCCGTCGAACCCTTTCCTCCTCCTCCTTCTTGCGCCTCGCCTCTTCCTCGAGGCGACGCTGCTCCTCGACCACCGCCCAGGCAGAGGCGCCTTCGGAGGCAGCCTCACCAATGGTCGAGACGACGAGCTCGCAGGACCTGATCGCATCATCGTTGCCCGGAATCGGGAATGTGATGCCACTCGGGTCGCAGTTCGAGTCGACGAGGGCAATAACAGGGAGTCTGAGGCGCGTCGCCTCCTTGAGGGCGATCTCCTCCGACTTCAGGTCGACGATGAAGACGGCATTGGGGACCCGCTTCATCTCACGGACTCCCCCGAGAGCAAACTCGAGCTTCGCCAGTTCGGCCTGCATGTTCATGCGTTCCTTGGTCGGAAGCAGGTCCAGCTGGCCTGTCTCAGTCATCTCGGTCAGCTCATGAAGCCGCTTGATCCGCGCGGAAGCGACGTTGAAATTGGTCAGAAGCCCGGGCAGCCAGCGGCGGCTGACGTAAGGCATGGCCGATTTCTCGGCCCACTCCTCGATCGGCCCTGCCGCCTGCTTCTTGGTTCCGACGAAGAGAACCTTCCCTCCGCCGGCCGAAAGCTCGGCCACGAACTTCCTTGCGGCCTCGAGGGTCTCCTCCGTCTGAAGGAGATCGATGATGTGGATCCCGTCGATCTCGCCGGCGATGAACCGGCGCATGCTTGGATCCCACCTGCTGGTCTGGTGGCCGAAATGGACTCCGGCCTCCAGGAGTTCCTTGACTCCGATCTGGGTCATGCGTCTCCTTGTCGAGTTTCCTGGTGCTTGATAACCCCCGGTGCGATGCCGGAAACCCCCGATCGGGGGCAGGAGCCGACAAGCTTTCTCCGGAGGGGTCGATTTCCGGACCTGCCGATGATAGAGGGATCGATCCGATCAGGTGGCCCGAGCGGACCTGAGTGCACTCTCGAGGTCCTGCGGGAGATCCGACTCGACCACGACATCCTCACCCGTCACTGGATGACGGAATGCCAGCCTGGTCGAGTGGAGAAAGGGTCGGGTCAGATCGAAGAGCATCCTTCCCCCGTAGACCTCGTCGCCGACGAGTGGATTTCCGATCGCCTTGAGGTGGGCCCGAATCTGGTGCGTTCTCCCGGTTTCGAGCTTGAGGCGAAGGAGTGTGACGGGGCCGAGTCCCTCGACGACCTCGAAGTGAGTGACCGCCGACCTCGCCCCGGCCCCGTTGACTGCCATCCTGTGCCGTGCGCCTGGTGCCCTTCCGATCGGTGCGTCGATCGTCCCGGTCCGCGACCTCGGGGACCCCTGGCACAGGCCGATATAGATCCGCTCGACCTGTCTTTCCCTGATCAGTTGTTGAAGGGCGGAGTGTGCGGCCTCCGTCCTGGCGACCACCATGAGACCGCTGGTTCCGCGATCGAGCCGATGGACGATCCCGGCCCGCTCTTCTTCGTCTCCACCCGTTATGCGGTCGGCAAGCAGTTCGGCGAGCGTCGGCTCTCGGTGAGAAGGAGCCGGATGGACGACGAGGCCGGCTGCCTTGTCGACCACCATGAGGTGCTCGTCCTCCAGAACGATCTCGAACGACTGCTCAGGAGGTTGGTTCATCACCGGATCCCCTGTCGCCTCTGAGGACCGACAGGACGAGAAGGACCACTCCAACCGTGATCCCGACGTCGGCAATGTTGAATGTTGGCCAGAACGGGAAGGAGATGAAGTCTGTGACCCGGCCCGCGAGGAGTCGATCGACGAGATTCCCCATCGCCCCACCCAGGATCAAGCCGCCCGCAACGGCCGTGAGCCACCCCGAAGGAGCTCCGGCAATGAATACGCCGAGCAGGACGAGGGCGATGAGGCTGAAGATGACGACGGGGAGCCCCGTGCCGCCAGCGAATCCGAAGGCGACTCCATCGTTGTAGGAGAGGGTCAGTGACATGGGCCCAGCGAGGTCGATCACCTCGCCCGTCACCAGCGAACCTTCGATCGCGGCCTTGGTCGCCTGATCCAGGACGAAAACGATCCCGGCAATCAGGCCGAGTCTGATCAGGTCCGCCCTGGACCTCAACCGTTGATGATTCCCACGACTACGCCCTGCAGCACCAGAAGCAGGATGACCCCGAGCACCGGACTGAGGTCGAGGGCCATGCCCCCTCCTCCGATCGGCGGAATGAATCGTCTGAAGATGTTCAAGTACGGATCGGTGACGTCACGCGTGAATGCCGCGACTGCCTGAATGGCAGCATTGTCGGGCAGTCTCGGGATCCACGACATCAGAATTCTGATGAAGATCAGGACGATGTAGACGGTGAAGAGGGCGCTGACGTATCCCGCGACGTCTGCCCGGGTTAGCGCAAGAATCGGAAATAGAGTCGCCATCGGAATCAGACCTTCCTCATTCTCTCGAGGGATGCCTCCGCCGCCGCCCGGAATGCGCCCATGCCCCCACTCGCTTCGAGCGCCTCGAGGCCGGCCTCCGTGGAACCCCCGGGGTGGGCAACGGCCACGGAAATCTCGAACGGAGTCCGACGGCCGAGAAGCTCGGCGGTGCCTGCCATCGACTCGGCGACGATCTCGATCGCTACGTCGGGTGGGAGACCCTCGTCGGCCCCGACGTCGGCGAGAGCCTGTGCGACCTGCGCAAAGTAGGCCGGCGAACAGCCCATCAGCGCCGTAGCGGCGTCCATCAGAGAATCCTTCAGAGGAACGACGGATCCGAGCAACTCCAGAGCGGAGAAGATTCGTTCATGTGCTGCCGGTGATTCCGGACCTGCCTCTGCGACGCAGATGACGCCCTTGCCGACCTCGACTCCGAGGTTCGGCATCAGTCGAATGACGCCGGCCTCGGGAAACGCGTCACTGAGCCGGTCCAGCGGTGTAGCCCCGAGCAGCGAGACCACGATCTCCGGGGGCTCCAGTTCGGCAGCGATCTCGCCGAGCTGACCAGGTGAGAAGGCGAGGATGACCACGTCTGACGCGGCGACGAGTTCCCGGTTGTCCGCGAGGGCCTCCCCACCTACTTCTGCAGCCAGGATCGCGGCCCTACCGGACCCTCCGTCGGTGAAGAGCATCTTCGAGGGACCCTCGTTCCCGGCCGAGGCCCAACCGCGGGCCATTGCAGCCGCCATGTTGCCTGCGCCGAGGAAGCCGATGACCATGCAGCGATCCTAACGGGACGCAGAGCCCCGAAGGTGGAAGGACGAACCGATCAGGACTGGTTGAAGAAACCCTTGTCGATCAGGCGGGCCTTCTCCTCGGCCGAAACCTCGACATTCCGAGGGGTGAGGAGGAAGGTTTTCTCGGCAATGCGTTGCATTCCCCCGTCGAGGGCGTAGGTCAGACCCGAACCGAAATCGATCAACCTCTTGGAGAGATCATTGTCGGTGGTCTGAAGGTTCAGGATCACGGGCACTCCGCGCTTGAACTGGTCTGCGACCTGCTGGGCGTCATTGAAGTTCATTGGGACGACAAGATGCACCTGAACGTCGTCGTCGGTGACCGAGTGGAGCACGCGGGTACGCCCTCGGGGGTCGTCCTCCTCGGGGAAGATGTCGTCGATGTCATCCCTGTGGGCACGACGGCCGGTTGGCAGTCGCCGGACCTTCCCTCTTCCGTTGCGCTCGGACTGACTGAATTCCTCGTCTCCGTAATCGGGGTCGAGGTCATCGTGAAAGTCATCGTGGGTCTCTTCGGCCAGACCGAAGTAGACGAGAACGCGGTGCCAGGAGTCCTTGAAAGCCATCAGCTCTGTTTCTGCCTCTTCTCGCGGTTCGATGGCCCCACGCGGGGCCGGTTGTCCTGATTATCACTCAAATCTTCGCAAAATGCCAAAAACGCCCGAAGCTGAAATCCGCTCGAATCAGATTCAGGCCCCCGGGACGGGCACGACCATGCTCATTTGCCGACCCGCGGGCTCTCCCTCCCTTCGATGGGAGAAGAACAGATCCTCCTCGCAGGAGGTGCAGAGGTCGACCGACACGACTTTCCCTATGCCGGCCGCTTCTAATCTCGTTGTCGCAGCCAAGGCCAGATCCAGCGGGCCGACTGCGCCGGTTCGATCGAGTCCGAGGGCCTCGAAGACCTCGCCCCCGACCTCGTAGCAACAGGGCCCGATCCCCGGGCCGATCAGCGCCTCCCCTCCACCGGTCATCTCGACAGCTCGCTCCAGCATGGGTGATGCAAGGCCCCTCCAGCCAAGGTGGAGCAGGGCGATTCCGATTGGTCCTGAAACGACTACAGGTAGGCAGTCAGCGGTCACTATCGCCGGGACGAGGTCGAGGCCCTGATCGATTGGAAGAAAGAAGCCATCCGCCTCGAGATCCGGGGTAGAGGCCCCGGTAGCGGCTCCAACTGAAACGGAATCGAGATCCCCGAGGGCGAGGATCCGGTGGCCATGGACCTGGCGAACGAGCCGAACCTCGAGCTCATCGATGCCGACCGCTCGATAGAGCTTCCGCCGGCCAAGGATCTGTTGCCGGTTGGGAGCCACAAGGGTTCTGCCGAGGTCCAGGGGCCCATCGATCTCGGGATCGCCGGGCAATCCCTTCAAGGAGAAGATCGCGCGATTGCCGCCAAGGACATGCTCGAGCCAGGCAACACCGTCGCGTGTCTTCAGCTCGAATCCTTCCGGGAGATCAGCCAGGCCCACTTCCACCGTTCCCCTGAAGAGCGATGGAGAGCTCCCGCTCCCTCCCGCCGTCGCCGTTCAGGAGCCGATCCCTCATGGCCGCCTCCAGGCCGGCCCCGACGGCGGGGCCCTCCGGAAGACCGGCCTCGATCAGATCGTCACCGGAAATATGAAGCTGGAGATCGATCCATTCCTCCGGCCATCTCTGGACCCAGGCGGAACCCGCGGCGCAGGCCAGAACGAGGGCGACAGAATCGGCGGACCGAGCTGCCCGATAACAGTCCCAATCGCTCCCCGGCGGTGCCACTAGTGCTCGGGCAGCGTCGAGAACGGCCGGCGAAAGAAGACCCCGGATCAACTCTCGTTCGGAGCAGATCGCGCTCCAGGGCCCCCCACGCACCATTCGGAAGGCTTCGGCCGAAAGCGAAAGGGCGTCCGGCTGAACATCCAGAAGACCCCACGAGGACAGGAGAGCTAGCGCCTCTGCGGGATGAACCTCCCTGGCGATGAGTTCGAGCTCGCGGTCGATCCTGTCGTTCGAAACCGTCGAGAGGTCGGTCCTTTCGAGCCGGCTCAGCGTCTCCAAATCCGGAGAGAGGTCGAGCCGCGAGCAGTATCGGGCGGCGCGAAGCGCCCTGGTGGGATCGTCGATGAATGAATCCTCGTGGAGGATCCTGAGGACACCGGCTTCGAGGTCCGGCATGCCTCCAAAGGGGTCGAGCAGGCCTCTGTCGAGACCGACGGAGACTGCGATCGCGTTGATCGAAAAATCCCGTCTTGCGAGGTCCGAGTCGAGGTCGGCCGGCTCCACCACTGGAAGAGCACCGGGAGCCGAATACGTCTCCCTCCTCGCCTCGGCGAGGTCTACCGGGTAGCCCTCGACTGAAACCTCGGCAGTTCCGAACTCCTGGTGGACTCTTGCCTCCGGGTCGAGTGCCGTTGCAATTCCCGAGACGGGACCCTCCGCTACGAAGTCGAGTTCGGAAGGAGATCGGCCCACCAGAAGATCCCGGACAGATCCACCGACGAGATAGAGCGGGACATCACTCGCAGCCTCCAGAACTTTGCGAACGACCGGGTCAGAGGCGACGAACCCGGTGACTCGCTCTGGATCGATCTCTCTTCGATGGGATGCCATGTGCCCTCTTCGTACCATGATCCTGCACGCGGACGGTCGATCACCGCCTCCCGGGTGTCCCCGCATCAGGTCCTGGTGTGTGTTCGCCTCACCGGGATTCCCGCGTTCTGGATCTCGGACTTGGCATCGTCAACCGAGTAGCTGCCGTAGTGGAAAATCGACGCGCACAGGACGGCATCGGCCCGACCCTCCTTGAGGGCCTCGACGAGGTCGGCCGGCTCACCGGCCCCGCCGGAGGCGATCACGGGCACCGGGACGGCCTCTGCCACCTTCCGTGTCAACTCGATCTCGTAACCATCGTTGGTCCCGTCCCGATCCATGCTCGTCAACAGAATCTCCCCCGCTCCGAGGCCGACCCCTTCGGCCGCCCAGGCGGCCGCCTCGAGATCGGTCGACCGGCGACCACCGTGCGTGTGGACTACATACCGCTCTCCTTCGAGCCTGGCGTCGATGGCGAGCACGACGCACTGGGAGCCGAAGTTCTCGGCAAGCTCGGTGATCAGCTCGGGCCGCTCGATCGCCGCCGAGTTGACCGAAACCTTGTCGGCCCCGGCATCGAGAACCGCCCTCGCATCGTCGACGGTCCTGATGCCTCCACCGATCGTAAAAGGGACGAAGACCTCGTCGGCCGCCCTCCGTGCGAGCTCGACAATCGTGTCTCGACCCTCGTGGGAGGCAGTGATGTCGAGGAAGACGATCTCATCTGCACCCTCCGCGTCATATCGAGAGGCGAGCTCGACCGGGTCACCGGCATCCCTGATGTCGACGAAGTTCGTCCCCTTGACGACCCGGCCGGAATCGACGTCCAGGCAGGCAATGACGCGCTTGAGCTCACTCATCTCCGTGCGGCCTCGATCGCTTCGGTAACGGTGAACCGCCCCTCATAGAGCGCCTTTCCCACGATGACGGCCTCTACGTTCTGCGGGGCACCCTCTGCCAGTGACTCGAGGTCGGAGAGGGAACCGACGCCGCCCGAAGCGATGACGGGATGCTCGGTGGTGTTTGCGACGAGGGCCAGGCTCGAGAGGTCGGGGCCCTCCATCGTGCCGTCGGTCTCGATCGCGGTGAAGAGGAACCTCCGGGCGCCCTGATCGTCGAGACTTCTGACCGCATCGGTGACCGGAATCCCTGAACCCTCGGTCCAGCCATGAACGGAGACCTCTCCGGAGCGGGCGTCGACTGCAACAACGATCCGTTCGGCCCCGGCAAACTCGACGGCCCTGACAAAGAAGTCCGGGTCGCCGATGGCGGCGGTCCCCAGAACGACCCTGCTTACTCCAGCTTCGAGCAGATTCTCCACGGTCTGCAGATCACGAACTCCGCCTCCGGACTGGACCGGTACGCCCAGTTCCGAAGCGATCGCGCCGACTCCCGACAGGTTGACCGCCCTCCCTTCGCGAGCCCCGTCGAGGTCCACAACGTGAAGGAGCTCTGCTCCCTGTTCTACCCAGCGGGTTGCCGCCTCGAGCGGATCGTCTTCGTAGACGGTCGAGGCGTCGTATTCACCCTTGTGAAGGCGAACCGCACGGCCGCCGAGGATGTCTATGGCCGGAATGACGATCACTTCGGACCCCCGGGACCACCCGACGCCATGCCGACGAAGTTTCCGAGGAGCCGGAGTCCGGCCGCGCTCGATTTCTCGGGATGAAACTGCACCCCGGCCACCGAGCCCTTCCGTGCCGCGCAGACGAATCTGGAGCCATAACTTGCAGTCCCGAGGATGTCGGATTTCGACGGCGAGACCGCATAGGAGTGGACGAAATAGAAGGCCTCGCCCGACGGGATTCCGTCGATCAGGGCGCCATCTCCGACCCAATCGACCTCGGCCCACCCGATGTGGGGAACCTTCCGGCCGTCTGCTGGCAGCGGCAGGACGGTGCCTTCGAGCAGGCCCAGACCCTCGGTCTCCGTCTGCTCGACCGACGACTCGAAGAGGAGTTGCAGGCCCAGACAGATGCCGAGTATCGGAAGCTGTCGATCGGCGGCCTCGCTGATCGCTTGATCGAGCCCCAGGGCCCTGATTCTCTCCATCGCCCTCGGGAAGGCGCCTACTCCCGGCAGAACGCAGCCGTCGGCTTCCGACAGGGCCTCCGGCTCGGAGGTACGGAGCACGTTTGCGCCCGACCTCTCGAGGGCCTTCTCGACGGAACGGAGGTTTCCCATCCCGTAGTCGAGGACCACGACAGTGGGCGATCCATTCAACTACTCAGGGTGCCTTTGGTGCTCGGGATGCCCGGTTCGTCCGGATCGATCGCCACAGCCGCGCGGAGCGCCCTCGCGAAGGATTTGAACACGGCTTCGATCCGGTGGTGGGTGTTCTCCCCGTAACGGATCTCGATGTGCAGGGTCATTCCCGATTCCCTGGCCACAGCCTCGAAGAACTCCCTGGTCAGCTCGGTCTCGAATCCAGCGATCTCGCCAGGGGGAATCTCGCCGCGAAATACGACGGCACTGCGCCCCGACAGGTCGATCGCACATTCGGCGAGCGACTCGTCCATCGGGATGAGGGCGGATCCATAGCGCCTGATGCCCCTGCGATCTCCGAGAGCCTCATCGAGAGCCTGGCCGATGACGATTCCGGTGTCTTCGACGGTGTGGTGTGAACCCGTCTCGAGGTCACCGGTAGCTTCGACCTTCAAGGCGATGCCGGAGTGTCT
This sequence comes from uncultured Solirubrobacterales bacterium, assembly GCA_903939845.1. Taxonomy (GTDB): domain Bacteria; phylum Actinomycetota; class Thermoleophilia; order Solirubrobacterales; family 70-9; genus 67-14. Next base: position 10,930 of record CAJAIJ010000029.1, on the reverse strand, counting down.
CGACAGGAGCTCGAGCATGTGATCGAAGAACCCCACCCCGGTCTGGAAGCCCGACTGGCCAGGGCCGATCGCGAGCTCGACCGTGACCTCGGTCTCTCCAGTCTTTCGGGTTTTTGTCGCAGTTCTGTTCATGTAGATCAAACCTCCGTGGGGAGCGGCCCCCTATCTGGGGGCTCGTGCCCTTGCCGAGAGACCGTGAACCGGGAGCCCCTCAGCTTCCGACAGCGCCTCGACGGCTCCTGCCAGATCAGAAGCCGAACCTTCGTCCAAGATTACCCGCGAAGTCGAGCGGCGGAAGGCGGACGGTGAGAGTGGGCCGAAAGTTCTCCCGGCGCCACCGGTAGGAAGTACGTGGTTGGAGCCCGCGACGTAGTCACCGAAGGCCGTGGCGGAAAAAGGACCCACGAAGACGCATCCAGCCGTGGTGACCTCGGGCGCCAGGGACTCGGCCTCCGCCCCCACGAGCTCGAGGTGCTCAGGGGCCGTGAGTTGGATCAGCTCCAGACAGTCCCGGTTCGAGGGAGCCTCGACCAGAAAGAGGAGACAGTCATTGACCGTCGACTGGCCGGCAGCGATCCGATCGACCTCTTCGATCAGCGGCCCCAGGTCGGCACCTCCTACCGCTATCGCCGTGAGAGGGCTTTCGACGCCGTGCTCGGCCTGCGCGCAGAGATCGAGCGCCAACGGTTCGACGTCGGCTTCGGGGCCGAAGACGACCGTGATGTCGGATGGCCCCGCGGGCGAGTCGATGCCAACCTCACCAAAGACATCCTTCTTGGCCTCCTGAACCCAGGTGTTTCCGGGACCGACGATGACGTCGACCGGCTGTATCGACTCCGTACCGAGGGCCAGCGCGTAGATCGCCTGGGCCCCGCCGACCGCATAAACCTCGTCGACCCCACAAAGTGAAGCCGCGGCGAGTGTGACTGGATCGACTCTCCCGTCAGGCCCTGGCGGGCTGGCCAGGGCCACCCTCTCGACCCCGGCGGCCCGGGCCGTCACGGCGCCCATCACGACGGATGACGGATAGCTCTTTCGACCGCCAGGCGCATAGATGGCGGCCGCGCCGACCGGGACTTCTCCGACGATCACCGTGTGCCCCTGTGGCATCTCGACCGTTTTCTCTCCCACGTTGACCTGGGCTTCGGCCACGGCTCGGACGTTCTCGATCGCCAGGAGAATGGCCTCCTTCAGTCCCGATTCGAGCGAATCCGCAGCTGCCTCGACCTCCACACCCTGGACGACGACCGACCGAATACCGGTGTCGGTCGCATCGAAACGGTTCGTGAGTTCGATCAGCGCGGCATCGCCCCGTTGTTCGACCGCCCTTCGAATCGGTTCAACTTCGACGGAAGGGGCTTCGTCCAGTGAGGCGGCGAGGACTTCTTCCGCCACCTGCCGGGCCGAGGTCCACTCCACCCTCACCGGCCTCATGCAATCGCCTCCGACAGGCGCGCTGCGAAGGAATCGATTTCCCGCGCCTTCAGTCGGTAGGAGACATCGTTGGCAATCAGTCGGGCCGTGCTCTCAAGTATCTCCTCCCGGACCTCGAGGCCGTTCTCGGCCAGGGTTCGGCCGGTTGCTACGAGATCGACGATCGCGTCGGCAAGGCCGACCAGGGGAGCAAGCTCCACGGAGCCCTTGATTTCAACGATCTCTACCTGCCGACCACGCTTCGCGAACCAGGAGTTCGTGATGTTCGGATACTTGGTTGCGATTCTCATCATCCCGAGCTTCCTCTCGTGCTCGTCAGGCCCGGGATCCCCCTCACGGGCGGCCAGAACCATCCTGCAGGGGCCGATGCCGAGGTCGAGGAGCTCTACGACCTCCCGGTCTGCCTGCTCGCTGAGGACGTCCTTACCGGTTATCCCGAGGTCGGCGGCACCGGACTGGACATAGGTCGGAACGTCGGAGGGCCTCACCGTGATCAAGGTCATTCCACCGGCCTCGAACAGAAGCGAACGACTGTCAGAGCGAGGACCCGCGGTATCCACTCCGGCAGCATCGAGAAGGTCGGCGACTTCACCGAAGAGTGATCCGCGCGGAACGGCCAGGGTCAGCCCATCATCTCCGCCAGCACGAGATGTCGCCTCATCAGCCATCGATCCCGGCCTCCAGGCGAGCCTCGTGGATACGTTCCGTATATAGGGAGAAACCTGCCGCAGGGACGTCAAGGCCGAACCCCTTCATCAAGCCGTCATAACGGCCACCGGCCCCCACGACTCGCCCGACGGCCGGTTCGTAGATTTCCAGGATCTCTCCGGTGTAGTAGCCGAGCTCCCTCGCCATACCGAGGTCGACCGTCACAGTTCTGCCTCCACCGGTCTCGAGTGCTCTGCCAAGAGCGCTCTCGATCCGATCGAGAGGGCCGGCGCAGGCCTCCCCCGTGAGGGAGCGAGCCTCTTCGATGACCTCGATGCCGCCCCTCATCCGGACCACCGACATGGCCACGTCGACCTCTTCCCGCGCGAGATCGCCGTCGGTGTGCAGAACGGCCTCGAGGCCGACGAGGTCGCCGCGACGAAGATAATCGGACGTCTGGGCACCGACGGGTGGTGAAACTCCCAGGTCCTCGAGGACTCCGGACCACAGTCCGGCATCACCGAGGCCGACGACGGCGCGGTCGAGGCCAACGGAGTCGAGGCTGCCGTAGAGAACCCGCAGGACCTCCGAAATGCCTTCGAGCCCACCGAGTCCGAAAAGTTCGATCCCGGCCTGGCCAAACTCCCTCAGCTCTGCCCTCTTCGGCGCAGCCGGACGAAACGAATTCGCGAAATAGCAGAGACGCCATGGACCGTCCTCGCCCGCCAGCCGGGAGGAGACCAGCCTCGCGATCGGGACCGTCATGTCGTTTCGGAGCGCGAGGAGGTCGCCTCGGTCGTCGAGGAACCGGTAGGCACCGGCATCTCCGACCTCAGCTCTCTCGACAACCTCGGCGTACTCGATCGTCGGAGTCCTGACCTCCTGGTAGCCGCCCTCGGCGAAAGATGAGAGAAGGGCAGCCTGAATCGCCCTGATCTCTCTCATCTCCTCAGGGAGGACGTCTCTCGTTCCCGGGGGTATGGCCTCGGCCATCGCCTCAGTCCTGGACGCGTTCGATCCGGGCACCGAGCGACCGCAGTCGCTCTTCGATGTTCTCGTAGCCCCTGTCGATCTGGCGGATGTTCCCGATTTCGGAAGTCCCGTCGGCCGCAAGCGCAGCGATCAACATCGCCATGCCCGCACGGATGTCGGGGCTGTCGACCCTCTCTCCGTGCAGTGGGCTGGGTCCGCTGACGATGGCTCGATGTGGGTCGCAGAGAGTTATCCGTGCACCCATCGCAACCAGTTTGTCGACGAAGAAGAGGCGGTTCTCGAACATCTTCTCGAAGATGAGGATTTCGCCCTCCGCCTGGGTGGCCAGGGCCAGCGCGATCGAGGTGAGGTCGGCCGGGAAGGCCGGCCAGGGGCCATCCTCGATCTTCGGTATCGCTCCGCCGACGTCGGTCTCGATCCTGAGGTGCTGCTCCGAGGGCACGATGACGTCCCCACCCTCGATTACGGACTGGAAGCCGAGGCGACGGAACTGTCGCCTGATCATGGTCAGGTCATCGGCTTCGACTTCCTTGACCCTGATCTTGCCGCCCGTGGCACCGGCCAGAGCCATGAAGCTCGCTATCTCGATGTGATCGGGGCTCACCCGGTGCTCTGCACCTCCGAGCCGGTCACGGCCAGTAACGGTCATCACGTTTGATCCGATGCCACTGATCGAGGCGCCCATCTCGACCAGGAGCCTGGCCAGATCCTGCACATGTGGTTCGCACGCAGCGTTCAGCAGCTGGGTCTCGCCCGGGATCAGTGCCGCGAGCATGAGCGCGTTCTCGGTTCCCATCACCGAAGGTTCGTCCATGAACACACGGCCGGCCTCGAGGCCGGATGCCGGAGCTCGAAGGTCTATCCACCTCTGACCGCTCACCTGCGCTCCGAGATCCCTGAATGCATCGAGATGGGCGTCGAGGCGACGGCGGCCGATGAAATCGCCGCCGGGAGGCGGCATCCGAACCTCGCCGAAGCGTGCCAGAAGTGGCCCGGCGAGAAGGAAGGAGGCCCTGATCGCCGCCGCCAGCTCCTCGTCGATCACCGTGGTCGAGACGTTGCGCGCGCAGAGCCTTACGGTGTTGTGCTCAGTCCATTCGACCTCGACACCCAGCTTCTCCAGGAGCGCGATCTGGGCCTCGGTATCCCGGATCCGTGGGACATTGGCGATGGTCACGTCCTCTTCGGTCAAAAGGCAGGCGGCGAGGATCGGCAGGGCCGCGTTCTTGTTGCCGGCGGCGGTGATCTCCCCCGACAGGGGCACTCCACCCTGTATTACGAATTTTTCCATCTGACATTCCTCTGCCGGGGACCGGGGCGAAGCCGGCCGTTCGACTCGATATCGAGAGTTTCACCAGGAACCGGGGTGCCGCTTCACCTTCCCGGTCGGGCTAGCGTAACACCGCATATCGGCTGCTCCGACCTTCGCCTCGGGCCGGAATCTTCCTTTCCCATTCGCTCGGACCACATGGAACCCGTGCTTACTCGGGGGCGTAACGGCCTCCCGAGCGGGCCCACTCGAGGAGAGCCTCGGTGTCCGAGAATCCATCAGCCACTTCGACGTCGGATGGCCATCTGATCAGGTAGATCGCGGACTCGTCGAGTTCCTCGCCGGTAACCGGACAGACCGGGTCGGCCGCGTCGGGGACTTCGGCCGTGCCGAGGATGTGCCAGTCGTTCTTTTTCATGAGCCAGGGAACCACGTGTTCGAGCCGACAGAAGGCAGCACCCATGTTTCTCGCGGGCTTGACCAGACGGAGACCGTCTCTCTCCCCCAAGCCCACTCCGCACCAGTCGCACTTGCTCAGATCCCCCATGTCCCGACATTGTGACCTGTCGACTGGACGGCCGCATCCGGCAGGCGCTTCGAGGACCGGGCCGTCTGTCTTCCGGGAGTCGAACCCGTTGCTTCTGTGCAACTATACGAACATATGTTCGTATACGTTACGGTGCCTGACCTGGAACTGCGTGCAGCCATGGACGCAAGCGGTCAGACCTGGCCCGAGGGGACGGCCGTCGCACTGGATCCCGGGGACCGTCGCCGGGGTCTGCGGCATCGCCAGATAACGCACGTCAACCGGGCGGCGAGGATCGGAGGCGTGAGACCCGGGATGACCGTGGGTCTGGCGGTCGACGTCTGTCCCGGACTGAGGCTGCTCCGCCCCGATCCGGTCAGGGCGGTCCGGGCATGGGAGGACGGGCTCCGCCGGATCGAAGGCCTGGGGGCCGAAGTGGAGTCGCCTCGGATCGGCAGCGCCTGCTTCGATCCCACCGGTCTGATTCCGCTCTACGGAGGGTTGCCCGGTCTGCTGAAAAGCCTGTTCGAGGCGCTCGGGGGCAGATGTCTCGTCGGAGTCGGGCCGACAAGGCTGGCCGCCTCGATGGATCTCGGAACCTCGGCCGGAGAGGTGCGGGCGATGAACTCCGCAGAACTTCAGGGGCGACTGGACACGCTTTCTCTGGATCACCTCAGAGGGCGACTCGAGGTCGGACCCGGCTCCGAGGAGGACCTGATCTCTTCTCTCCGGTGGCTGGGCATGGAGCGACTCGGTGAACTGAGGCAGCTGGGAAGGGGGCCGGCAACCGACAGGTTCGGGGTGGCCGGAACGCGAGCCTGGGATGTTGCCTCGGGCAGGGAGGAACTACTCCGTCCCAGGAGACCCGAGGAAGAGGTACGAGTCACGGTCGAGGTTCCGGATGACGGCTCCTCGATCGGGCTCTCCCCCGCTCTCGCAATGGTCTGCTCCAGACTTGCGGCCAGCCTGGCCGGCATTGGACGGGCGGCCCGTTCAGTCCGTCTGGAGGCCGAACTCAGGGACGGGGGAAGCTGGCGCTGCGAGCGGTCCCCGAAGGTTCCGACCTCGAATCCCGACCTGCTCAGGATCCCCTTCGAACCTGCCCTCGAGTCAATCCCGGGCATGCCCGCAGGCCTGAGCATGGTCGCGACCTCTCTGACCGGGGCATGCCCGATCCAGTCGACACTTTTCGAAGAGGTCCGGGAATCGAGGCGCAGGAAGATCGACGAGGCCGTGAGACAGGTCAAGGCGGTGGTCGGGAGCCCGGGGCTGCTGAAGGTGGTCGAGGCAAATCCCCGATCCAGACTTCCGGAGCGCAGGGTGATGCTGGTCCCCTGCGATGCCCCGGAACGGTGAAGGGCCTGGACTCTGGCGCGGGCTCGCACCCCTACCCCGCCCACCGGGCTTCGGTCATCGTGGACGATGAGGGACTGCCGACTCACGTCGGAGGCAGGGAGGTCACCTCGATCAGGGAGTCCTGGCTGGTCGAAGAAGGCTGGTGGTCGAGTCGACCCCTACATCGACATTACTTCGAACTGGTGACCGTGAGCGGGAACAACCTGACCGTATTCCGGTCCCTTCCCGAAGGGGCGTGGTTCGTCCAGCGGGCCTGAGGAAGTCGTGGCCGCACCTTACGTAGAACTGCACTGCCACTCTGCCTTCTCCTTCCTCGATGGGGCCTCCTCCCCACTCGAACTCGCAGCCAGGGCGGCCGATCTGGGGTATGAGGCCATGGCCCTGACCGACCACGACGGACTCTGGGGCTCGATGGAGTTCGCAACGGCATGCCGCGGAATCGGCATCAGGGCGATCACGGGGTCCGAGCTGACCGTCTCGGCGGACCGGTCCGGAGGGAGTTCCCGTCACCTGACGATCCTGGTCGAGAGCGCGGTCGGCTACCGGAACCTCTGTGGTCTGGTGAGCGAAGCCCATGCCGGGACAAGAGAGAGGCCGGATCGACGGGCAGGCAGGCCTTCGATATCTCTCGATCGCCTGGAGGGGCGAACGGAAGGCCTGGTCTGTCTTACCGGCTGCGCCGGCATGGGCCTGGTCGCCTCGACCTTTGAGGAAGGACGACTCGAGTCAGGACGACGAGCCGCACTGGAACTCCTGGAGATCTTCGGCCGGGACCACCTCAGGATCGAGATCCAGCGACCTTTCTGGAGAAACGACATGGCAAGGAACCGATGGCTCGAAGCCGTCGCGGCCAAGACTGGGGTGCCGACGGTAGCGACCGGCAACGTCCACGCTCACCTCCGGGAGAGATCCCGGCTCCAGGACGCGATGGTCGCGACGAGCCACGGTCTGGGAATCGTGGAATCCGAGCACCTGCGGCGCGGCAACACCAGCTCCTGCCTGGTCTCGCCCGACGAGATGGCGCACCGCTTCCGGTGTCACCCCGGCGCCGTCGAGGAGACCGTGGAGCTTGCCGGGAGACTCACGTTCGAACTCGACAGAGAACTCGGCTACCGATACCCCGGAGCCGGTGATCCCGGGACCGACGCTCGACTGAGGGAGCTCTGTACGGTCAGATTCGATGCCCTCTACCGGGGTACGACCCGGGAAGGAGAAGCGGCGTCGAGGCTGACGGAAGAGCTCGGGGTAATTTCACGGCTGGGGCTCTCGGGCTTCTTCCTCCTGCACCACGACCTGCTCGAACTGGCACGAGAGGTCGCTGTGGAGGTTCGGGGCAGGGATTCGGCGCGATCCGTCCTGCCTCCGGGCAGGGGCAGGGGCTCGAGCGTCAGTTCGATCGTCTGCTACCTGACCGGACTCTCCCATGTGGACCCCGTCGAGGCCGGACTTTTCCCGGGGAGATTCCTCAACGACGAAGTGACATCGGTGCCGGACATCGACCTCGATTTTCCCAGAGACATAAGGGCGGAACTCATCCTCAGGATCCACGAGAGATACGGGACCGAGCGTTCGGCCCTGGTCGCCTCGTTTCCCACTTACCGTGTGAAGGGCGCGGTGAGGGAGTTCGGGAAGGCCCTCGGCCTGCCATCCGGCGAGATAGAGAAGGTCGCAAGGGCCGCCGGTCACGGTCGCGACCCCTCCACCCTCTCGGGCGACCTCGAGAGGCTGCTCGGATCGGAGAGGGCCTCGTCGAAAGGCTGGCAGAGCGTGCTCGACCTGACCGGACAGGCCTGTGGACTTCCACGTCATCCCTCTCAGCACCCGGGCGGGATGATCATCTCTACCGACCCACTGACCGATGTCTGCCCGGTCGTCCCGGCCTCGATGCACGGACGTCAGATCGTCCAGTGGGACAAGGATTCCTGTCAGGACGCGGGCTTCCTGAAGATCGACCTGCTGGGACTGGGAATGCTCTCGGCAGTCGAGAGGTGTGTGGACGAGATCGCCCGGGTCCGGGGCGAACGAGTCGACCTCAGCCGGATCGACCTCGACGACGAGGAGGTCTTCGGGGCGATCAGAAGAGCCGAGACCACCGGCGTCTTCCAGATCGAGAGCAGGGCACAGATGCAGCTCCTGCCGAGATTGCTGCCACGGGACCTGGCCGATCTAGCGGTCCAGATCGCCCTGGTGAGGCCGGGACCGATCCAGGGCGGAGCCGTCCACCCTTATGTGGAGCGGCGAAAGATGCTCCGTCGCGATCCCGAATACAGGGTTCCCTACTCGCACCCGCTGGTCCGCGGCCCGCTCGGAGAAACCCTGGGGGTGATCATCTTTCAGGAGCAGGTGATCGAGGTCGCGATGGAGGTGGCGGGCTTCACCGCATCCCGTGCAGAGGGACTCAGGCGGGCGATGAGCCGAAGACGTTCCCACGAAGCCATACTCGCCCATCGCGAATCCTTCATGGAGGGTGCCGGGGCGAGGGGCGTAGAGCCTGCGGTCGCTTCAGACGTGTTCGAATCGATCCTGGCCTTCTCGGGGTTCGGTTTTCCGAAATCTCACTCTGTCGCCTTCGCGCTGCTGGCCTACCAGTCGGCCTGGCTGAAGGTCCACTACGGGCCGGAATACCTCTGTTCACTGCTCAACGAACAACCGATGGGCTTCTACCCCCCCGACAGCCTCGTCCAGGAGGCAAGGAGGTCCGGTATCCCGGTCTGGCCCCCGGACGTGAACGCCAGCATGTTCGAGTGCACGACCGAATGGGAAGACTCGACGGACCACCCGGTTCGTGATTCTGCCGATCGTCGGCGCGAAGGACCCGGGGTCCGGATCGGGCTCGGCTACATCCGGGGGCTTGAAGAAGAGGCCGGCTCCACCGTGGTCCGGGAACGCGAGGCCGGGGGTATCTTCGAAACGGTTCCTGACCTGGCGTCGAGAACGGGCATCGGGAGGCCGCAAATGGAGCTGCTGGCATGGTCGGGCGCCCTCCGATCCCTTTCAGCGGGGGATGACACCCGAGCGCTCTGGGATGCCGGAGTCGCGACTGCCGGAGGGCCTGCCACAGCCGGCCAGATGCGAATCCCTCTCCCGCTCGAGCCGATCGCGGGCCTGCCGCAGCCCTCGGCCTGGGATCGGCTTCGTGCCGAGTATTCGACCACGGGCATCTCCTTCGATGCCCACCCGCTCGAGCTCCTGCGACCGTCACTGGACCCCGAGGTGATCACCACCACGGCGGCCACGGACTCCCCTGCCGGAGAGGAAATACGGACTGCCGGCCTGGTGACGACCAGACAGAGCCCCTTGACTGCAAAGGGGACCGTCTTCCTCCTGATCGAAGATGAATGTGGCGCCCTCAACCTGATAGTTCCCCGACGTCTGGCGGACCGATACAGGCAACTGATCAGGACTGCGCGGCTGATCGAGGTTCAGGGTCGAATCGAACGGGACGGCCGCACGGTAAGCCTGGTCGTAAGGCACCTCGCCCGAATCGAGCTCCCGGCGCCCGAACTGGAGGGGTCGATACCTGCTCCGAACTCGTTCGAAGCCGGAAGGTGATTTCACTTTTTCCCTTATTCAAGGGCTTTGCTTCCGTCTTTGCAAAGCTCCTTGCACGGATTTCCTTCCGTCCGGAGCCATCTCTACCTTACGAACCTATGTTCGTATACATCGAGAAACTGACTGCCAGGGCCGCCGACGCCGCCGACCTCCTGATCGAGTTCGCCACCCTCGGCGAATACGGCCTCGAATACGTCGAGGCAAAGGAATCACGCGACCGGGACCACCACTCCCGAACACTTTCCTGCGAGGGTCGGAGCCACGTCCGATCCGAGCGAGACTCGGGCGCCAATCGGGAAACCAGGAGAGGCCGAGAGAGGAGGCCCACCGGGTCTGAGGCGGGCCCTAGCAGGCGCTCCCATCGAAAGGGCCGTGATTCCGGCGATGCCCGTAACAGAGAGGCCCTTCCTGCCTCGAAGCTGCCGGAAGCCCTCCGGCCCCCTCGAATCGAGCTCAGCTGGCAGACCGCCGCCTGAGTAGAGCCGGACGGACCCGGTCCTGGCCCTCGGGCCAGGGTCAGCGAGTAGAAGGGATCCACCGAAAGGGAAATGCAGGCACCACAAGGACCGTCTGAAGGCAGAAAGAGGGCCGCCCCCGTGGACGGCCCTGGAATTTCCTGCTTCGAAGTAAAAACCGGCGGCGACCTACTCTCCCAGGGGGTTGCCCCCCAAGTACCATCGGCGCTGCGGTGCTTAACTGCTCTGTTCGGAATGGGAAGAGGTGTTTCCACCGCGCTATTGCACCACCGGAACCTTGCGAGACCGTTCCCGGCAGAGCTTCAAAACCGCACAGCGGCCTATTGAAAAAAGTATCCGTCAAGCCCTCGACCCATTAGTACCGGTCAGCTACGGGTGTCACCACCCTTCCACCGCCGGCCTATCAACCTGGTGGTCTACCAGGGGTCTTACTCCCTCAAGGGGATGGGAGAATTAATCTCGAGGTCGGCTTCCCGCTTAGATGCCTTCAGCGGTTATCCGTTCCGTACGTAGCTAAGCTGCGGTGCCCTTGGCAGGACAACAGCTACACCAGAGGTACGTTCATCCCGGTCCTCTCGTACTAGGGACAAATCCCCTCAATTCTCCAACGCCCACATCAGATAGGGACCGAACTGTCTCACGACGTTCTGAACCCAGCTCGCGTGCCGCTTTAAT
>CAJAIJ010000028.1 GCA_903939845.1 uncultured Solirubrobacterales bacterium | reverse complement strand
CTCGAACCCGACATGTTCACGATCGGCAAGGCGATCGGTTCGGGGGTCCCGGCCGGCGCACTGGGCCTGACGGCCGAGATGACCGAGCGGATGCTGGCCGAGTCCGATGCCGACTACGAGGACACTGGCGGCGTCGGCGGCACCCTCGCCGGCAACGCGCTTTCGATGGCCGCGATCCGGGCCACTCTCTCGGAGGTGCTGACCGATGAGGCCTTTGCCCACACGATCCCGCTGGCAACCAGGTTCTCGGATGGGATCCGCGAGGTGGTCGGAGAGCACGGCCTGCCCTGGAACGTCACCCAGCTCGGGTCCCGGGCCGAGTATCGGTTCGAGTCCGATCCGGCCCGCAACGGGACTCAGGCCCACGACGCCTCCGATCCCGAGCTCGAGCGCTTCCTCCACCTCCACGCTCTGAACAGAGGCGTGATGATCACCCCTTTCCACAACATGGCCCTGATGTCGCCTTCGACCACCGAGGCCGATGTCGATCGCCACACCGAGGTCTTCGACGAGGCCGTCCGCGACCTTTTGGCAGGAGCCTGAGCGATCTTGAACCCACCCGGAGTGACACTCATCACCGGCGCTTCCAGCGGGATCGGCGAGGCGGTGGCCCGGCGCTTCGCGGCTCATCCCGGAGTCGAGCTCGTCCTGGTCGCGAGGAGGGGGGAGAGGCTCGAGCAGCTGGCGGCCGAGCTCCCGGTGAAGGCTTCCTGGCTGGCCGTCGACCTGACGGATGACGATGCCCCGCAACGGATCCTCGCTCACGTCGAAGAGCACCACGGCCGGCTCGACTGCCTGATCAACAATGCCGGCTCGGCCTGGAGGGCGACCTTCGAGGAGGGCGGATGGGAGAACGTTCGCCGGACGATGGAGCTCAACTTCGACGCCCAGCTCCGGCTGACCGAGGCGTTGCTCCCGCTCCTGAGGAGGTCGGCCCCGAGTTCGATCGTCAACGTCTCCAGCACTGCGAGCAGAATCTCCCGCCCGGGCGCCGGTGCCTACTCGGCCTCGAAGTACGCGCTAACCGGCTGGACCGACGCACTCTTCTTCGAGGAGAGGAAGAACGGCGTTCACGTAGGGCTGGTGATGCCGGGCTTCATCGAGACCGAGGGCTTCCCGGCGGCCGAGCTCACCGGCAACCCGATGACGAGCTGGCTGGTGGCGAGCCCCGAGGTCGCTGCCGAGGCGATCTGGGAGGTCGGGCCGGGCGGGGTCGCCGAGCGTTACGTCCCGCGCTTCTTCGCGATCGCCGCTTTCATCAGGATCCTCTGGCCGGCCCTGGCCAGAAGGCTGCTCAAGGGCGGCATGGGTAAGAGGTTCGTGACCAGCACCGGTGCCGATGCTGCCGATCGTGACGCCTCGGAATCCGACGCCCACTCCGACCGCTAGGCCGGCCGGACGGGAGCCTCAGTCGTTCCGGTCGGGTCGGTCCGGGTAGATGTCGTCGATCGTGGTCAGGGCGGTGAACGGCGCACCGGCCGCCTCGGCTATCGCATCGCCGCCTCCGGCCAGCCGGTCGACCAGGCAGACCACGCCCATGATCTCGAAGCCCTCGTCGCGGATCCGCTCGATCGCCGAGACGGTCGAGCCGCCGGTGGTGACGGTGTCTTCGACCACGAGCACCCGGTCACCGGGCTCGGCCGCCCCTTCCACCCAGCGCTGAAGGCCGTGGTCCTTCCTCTCCTTGCGGACGAAGAATCCGCCGAGTTCCGCCCCTTCCGGCACCGAGATCGCGGCACAGGCGAGCGGGATCGCAGCCATGACCGGACCGCCTACCGCGGTCGCCCCGACCCGGCCGGCGTGTGAGGCGATCAGGGTTCCGGCCACCCGGAGCCCCTCCGGCCTCATCACGGTCCGCCTCGCATCTATGTAATAGGAGGCGGTCTGGCCGCTCGAGAGCGTCACCTCCCCCAGCACCAGGGAGTGCTCCCTGAGCAGGTGGATCAGTTCCTGTCTGGCTTCCTCTTCGGTCATTGCCCTCCCGGGATCCTACGAGGCGGTCAGGACCGCAAGCGCAAGGCCGTTGTTCACGGCGTGCAGGATGACCGGCGGCCAGAGCGATCCGGTCTTCTCGTAGACCACCGCGAACATCACACCGAGGAAGACCAGGACCGGGACGGCCGACCAGCCGGTGGTGAAGTGCAGCAGTCCGAAGAAGAGTCCCCCGGCGAGTGCCGCCGGAATCATCGGGAGCCTCTTCCGAAGCCCTCCGAACAGGAAGCCCCGGAAGCAGATCTCTTCGGCCAGGGGAGCCGCGATCACTATCAGGAGGAACTGTGCGGGGAGGTTCCCGAACTTCTCGGCTATCTCCTCCTGCTCGGGCTGTCCGATCACGCTCGCATAGATGAGAGCGAAGGCCAGATACGCGCTGATGCCGGCCGCCGACCAGCCAAGCGCCTGAAGCGGTCTGAAGGAGACGAACCCGAGGCGCCTCAGCCCGTTCTTCAGCCCGCCCGAGGTGCCGGTCGCGACCAGGATCGGGATCAGGATGAATCCGAGGGCGGTGCAGGCCTGGATCGCGATCAGGACGCCGGTCGGGGCGTCCTTGGCGGAATCGACGCCCGCGATGGCCAGGAACGGGAGGCTGAGCAGGAGCCCGGCAAACAGGGCCAGGAGGCTGACCGTGAGTGCGGTCATCGCACCCCAGCTCGCATACGGGAAGGTGAAATCCTCCTCTGGCTCTTCGGGCTCGGGGACGGGGAGGCTGTAGGTCGGTTGCTCCATCGGGGCTGTTCATTCTCCCAGCCTGTGCGTTGCGAGCGTCGTGCGTGGAGTTGGGAAGGGCCGCACAGCAGGCGCTTCCGGGGGTTGCGGAGTGCCGCCGTCGCTACCCTTTGAGGTTGTGACCAAGCGGCAGAGAAGGGTGAACAGACGAAGCGGAGGACCGCGCCAGAAGGTCGCGGGCGTCTTCGTGTTCATTTGCGGGCTCGCTCTGGTCGGAGTTCTTGCCGCCGGAGGCTGGGTGATGAGCGTTGCCGGGGAGGCCCCGAACGTGAACGCCATGAAGCCGGTCAACAAGGGCCTGAACTCCATCATCTACGCAGGTGACGGCAGTCGACTCGGCCTGATCGACTCGGACGAGTTCCGTCGGCCGGTCCCGCTCTCGGACATTCCGGAAGACCTCCAGAACGCCACGATCGCGATCGAGGACGAACGGTTCTACCGACACAACGGGATCGACATCCAGGGTGGCATCAGGGCGCTCGTCCGGAACATCGAGGCCGGAGGTATCAGCGAGGGTGCCTCGACGATCACGATGCAGCTGATGAGGAACCTCTACATGAAGAACCCGGCCCGGGACCTCGAGAGGAAGATCATCGAAGCCCGGATGGCTATCGACTTCGAGCGCGAGAACTCGAAGAAGAAGATCATCCAGGCGTATCTCAACTCTGCCCCTTACGGAACCAACGAGGGCAAGACGGCGATCGGGGTCGAGGCGGCCTCCCGCGTCTACTTCTCGAAGGGAGTCTCGGAGCTCACCCTCCCTCAGTCGGCCCTCCTGGCCGGTCTCCCCCAGGCCCCGACCGATTACAACCCCGTCCTCAATCCGAGCGGTGCGACCAAGCGGCGCAACGAGGTCCTTACCTCGATGGCCGATCTCGGGTTGATCACCCGCTCCGAGGCGAAGGCCGCAAAGGCCAAGGGGCTCGGACTGACTCCCAAGACCGGCATCTTCGACCGCCAGCAGCCCTTCTTCTTCGATTACGTAGAGACCGAGCTGATCAAGGAGTACGGGGTGGAGCGGGTCAGGCGTGGGGGCCTCAAGGTCTTCACCACGGTCGAACCCTCCCTGCAGCAGGCCGGTGCCGACGCGATCGCCGGCACCCTGCCCTACTCGTACGACCCTTCGGCCGCACTGGTTGCGATCGACCCCCGAACCGGTGACGTCAAGGCCATGGTCTCCTCTTCCTCCTACGAGGAGAGTCAGTACAACCTCGCCGCTCAGGGCCGCCGCCAGCCCGGGTCGACGTTCAAGACCTTCACCCTCGCGGCCGCGATCAACGAGGGGATGGACCCGAACTCGACCTACTACGAGTCGAAGCCCCTCTTCATCAACAGTCCGGTCTGGGGCGAGTGGGAGGTCTCCACCTACTCCGACTCCTACGCCGGCACCACCAGTGTCGCCAAGGCGACGCTGAGTTCCGACAACTCCGTCTACGCCCAGCTCGCGCTCGACATCGGCCCCGACAAGGTTGCCGAGATGGCAAAGGCCATGGGCATCACCTCGAAGCTGAACGGCTACCCGGCAGAGACCCTCGGCGGTCTCGAGGTCGGCGTCTCCCCGCTCGAGATGGCTTCCGCATACGCAACCCTGGCCTCGGGCGGGGTCAGGCGCAGTCCGGTTGCGATCGAGAAGGTCGTATTCCCGGACGGCGAGGTCGACCGTCCCGACCGGCCCAACCCCGAACGGGTGATGAGCGACGGCGCGGCCTACGAGGTGACCCAGATCCTGCACGGCAACATCACCGGTGGAACCGGGACCGGTGCCTACACGGGCTGTTCGGGTCAGGCCGGCAAGACCGGGACCACCGACAACTTCACCGACGCCTGGTTCGCCGGCTACCAGCCGAACCTCTCGACCGCGACCTGGGTCGGGTATCCCGAGTCCAATCAGATCTCGATGACATCGGTCCACGGGATTTCGGTGGCCGGAGGCACCTTCCCGGCGGACATCTGGGGCCGCTTCTACTCATATGGGGCGATTCCGTGTGAAGCGACTCCGTACCCGACCGAACCGGTCGACTGGGCCAGCTTCACCGGTGACTACACGGTCTCGGCCGACACGCCATCCGATTACGGCACCCCCGAGGAGACCGACGAAGAAAACGGCAATCAGAACGGAAACCAGGGTGGTGGCAACAATGACGGTGGTCAGGCTCCTGCTCCAGCCCCTGCTCCCGCGCCGACTCCGGCCCCCAGCCCGGGTGGAGGTGGAGTGAGTCCGGGCGGCGGAATTTCGCCCGGCTGACCGCTCTCAGGTTTCGGACCCGGACCGCACTTCCGGTTCGCCGGACTCGGACTTCGCATCCCTCCGGCCCTTCCGCTCGATCGCGGTGACCGAACCCACGTAGACCAACTCCGCCACTGTCTGTGTGGCCCTGACCGCGATCGCCAGCGCCGCGCCGACCCCGAAGCTGCCACTCGGAACGGTCACCTTGACGGCCCAGGCGAAGGCCGCATCTCGCACCCCCAGGCCGGCCGGCACGACTGCAGATGCGACCGCGGCCAGGAAGCCGATCGTCTGGGAGGCCGCGACCACCACGAGGTCACCGATGCCGAGGACGTAGGCCGACCTGGCTGCGAAGAAGACTCCGACCCCCATCACTGACCAGAGGGCCAGGAAGAGGCCGAAGAGAGCAAGCACCGATCGGAACCCGATCGTCTCCGGCAGCGGCTCTCTCCCGAGGGCGGTCAGCAACCGGTTCGAGAGCGGCCCGAAGACCTTCGGGTGGAGGATGGTGAGGAGGAGCGGCACGATCAGGAGCGGGAGCCACCTGGTCCAGTAGTCCGAGAGATCGGGATGGGCGATCAAAAACCAGGTCGAGATCGTCAGGGCAGCGGCGATCGAGAGCGCCTGCTCGTAGACGATCCCGGCCGTAGCGACCCTGCGGGGAACGCCGACCCGCTCGGCCAGCAGGATCCGGGCCAGGACGAAGAGGACCGATCCCGGGATGTATCTGACCAGCAGCGGCAGCGCCCAGATCCGCTGGGCCTCGCCGAAGGTGACCGAGTTCCCGAGGCGGGCCAGGATCGCGCCCCAGAGCCAGGCGGCCATCGTGTAGTAGGCGACCATCACGGCCAGTGCCGGGACCAGCCAGAGCAGCGAGAACTCCACCCCTTGCTCCCGGATCTCCGACCACTGCGAGACGACCGTGAAGACGAGGAATCCGAAGATCGCCAAGGCGAGACCCCCCTCGACGAGGATCCGGACCGGGCGCTTCTTCGGCCCGGTCTTCCCGACCGTCGCGGCGAAGCTCCCGATCTTTTCGAGCGCACGGCCGACCGGCCCTCGCTCCTCCCCTTCTCCTTCCGTGGTCATAGGGGAAGGCATAGTGTCAGAACCAGATGGAGCCAAAGCGACAAGAGAAGCCTGGTTCATCCGGCCCGTCCGAGTTCGAGTTGATCGAGAGGGTTAGGGCCGGCCTCGGGGGTCAGGAGGGGCTCGCGGTCGGACCGGGAGACGACGCTGCCGTGATCGAGATCGACGGGCAGGTGGTCGTCTCGGTCGACTCGATGGTCGAGGGCGTCCACTTTCCCAGCGGCTGGAAGGACCCGGGGGACATCGCCCACCGGGCGCTCGCCGGAGCGCTTTCGGACCTCGCCGCGATGGCGGCCGAACCCCGGACGATCCTGATCGCTCTGGGGCTGCCCGGTGGCACCGAAGCCGGGTTCCTCGAGGGGCTGGCCGACGCTACGGTCGAGGCGGCCGGAAGGTTCGGGGTCTCCGTGGCCGGTGGCGATGTGGTCGAGTCGCCGACCCTCTTCCTCTCGGTGACCGTGATCGGTGATCTCCCCGGAGGCCGCGCTCCGGTGACCAGGTCGGGCGCGCAACCCGGCGATCTGGTCGCCGTGACCGGCGCTCTCGGCGGTTCGGCCGCCGGCCTCTCGATCCTGACCGGAGCCGAGGTCCCGGGACTCGGCCCGGACCTCCGTGACTCGTTGGTCTCCCGATACCTGAGGCCGACGCCGCTGACCGCCCTCGGTGTCGCCTTCGGAGAGGTCGGACCGACCGCAATGGTCGATGTCTCCGATGGCCTCGTGGCCGACCTCGGTCATCTCGCCTCGGCCTCGTCCGTCTCGATCTCGATCGATGCCGACGCCGTTCCGATCGAACCGGGCGTCGAGGCCGTGGCCGACGCAACCGGTCGGGATCTGGTCGGTTTCGCCCTTTCGGGCGGCGAGGACTACGAACTGGCGATGACCGTCGATCCCGAGCAGCTCGAGGCCCTGGTCGAGATGGTCGAGTCGAAGGGATTCACGCTCTCAGTGATCGGCAGGGTGGGCGACGGCGACGGGGTGGAGATCACCAGTGCCGGCCGCTCGATCGAGCCTCCCCCTGGATTCGAGCATTCGTTCTGAGTCCTCGCTGCGGCCGGTTCCTGCCGGTGCATCGGTGGCAGGGGTGACCGGTTCCGTATCCTCTCGAACGATGACCGAACCCTTCGAAAGACCTTCTTCCCGCATTTCTTCACGGGTCCTCGCCGTGGCGCTTGCCGGCGCGGCCATCATGGTGGGCGCCGGCTGTGCCGAGAGCCAGGACAGCTCCGGCGACGCTCCGGCGATCGAGTCCGGCAAGGTCGAGAGCAGGACCGTCGACTCGGTCGCGGTCGATCCTTCGGGGAATGTCTTCAACCCTGCCGAGATCTATGAGAACGCGGCCGACGGTGTGATCGCGGTCGGTGCGATCTTCGGAGACGGAGGCTCGAATCCATTCGGGTCGGGTGCCGCCCAGGGATCCGGGTTCGTGCTGAGCGAGGACGGTGAGATCGTGACCAATGCCCACGTGATCACGGACGGCGAGGGCGAGGCCCGCACTCCGGCCGAAGAGGTGTTCGTCGAGTTTCGAAACGGCGAGGTGATTCCGGCCGAGGTCATCGGGTTCGATCCCTTCACCGACACCGGATTGCTCAAGGTCGATCCGGACGCGATCGACCTCCAGCCGTTGCCGATCGGCAACAGCGACCGGCTGGTCGTCGGGGAGCCGCTCGCCGTGATCGGAAGCCCGTTCGGCGAGGACAGCTCGCTCTCGACCGGAATCGTCTCCCAGATTGCGAGGTCGATCCGGTCCCTTACCGACTTCAGGATCGAGGGTGCAATCCAGACCGACGCCTCGATCAACCCCGGCAACTCGGGCGGTCCGATGCTCGACTCCAACGGCGACGTGATCGGCATCAGTCAGCAGATCATCACCCGCTCCGGTGCCAATGACGGTGTCGGGTTCGGGGTTCCGATCAACTCCGTGATCCAGTCGGTCGAGCAGCTACGCGAGCAGGGCGAAGTCCGTTACGCCTACATCGGGGTCTCGACCCAGGCGATCTACAGGCAGCTGGCCGAACGGCTCGGGCTGGACTCGGCCGAGGGCGTGATCGTGGCCGAGGTGGTGGATGGCGGACCGGCCGACCGGGCCGGGATCAAGGGCGGAAAGCGCGAGATCGAGTTCCAGGGAGCCAGGATCCCCATCGGTGGCGACATCATCGTCGAGGCTGCCGGGGAGGAGGTCGTCGAGGCCGAGGATCTCGGCCGGATCATCGCCGCCCAGAGGGTCGGAGACACGATCGAGATGGTCGTCATCCGTGATGGCAGGCGCGAGACGATCGAGGTCGAGCTCGGCGAGCGCCCCACCGCTCTGGACAACGGCTGACAGGCCGACCCGGGTTCCGGGGGCCCCGGGCGCTGCCGTTTACACTCGTTTTGTGACTGAGGAGAATCAGGACGAACCCCTGATCATCGTCTCGAACCGGGGTCCGGCCAAGTTCGAGACAGGCCCGGACGGCGAGATGGTCATCTCCAGGGGAGGCGGAGGACTGGTGACGGCACTGTCCGGCCTCGTCGCCCATCGCGATGCGTTGTGGATCGCTTCGACCATGACTCCCGAGGATGCCGAGGTGGCGACGGAGAACGGAACCGAACCGGTCGAGGTCGAACTCGGCGGCGTCGAGTATCGGGTCGTCCTGGTCGAGAGCGACCCCCGCGCCTTCGACCTCTTCTACAACCTGATCGCCAACCCGATCCTGTGGTTCATCCAGCACTACCTCTGGGACCTCTCGAACGCGCCCGACATCCGGCTGGAAGAGATCGAGGCCTGGAACGACGGGTATGAGGTCGTCAACCGCGACATCGCCGATGCCGTGATCGCCCAGATCGAAGGCCGCGAGCGACCCGTGGTCATGCTTCACGACTACCACCTCTACACGGCGCCGGCCCTGATCAGGGCGGCCCGGCCCGAGGCCGTCCTCCATCACTTCGTCCATATCCCGTGGAGCCAGCCCGACAGCTGGAGGGTGCTGCCGGGGTGGATCCGGGAGCGGATCTACGACGGCCTCCTGGCGAACGACATCATCGGCTTCCACACCCGCGCCTACTGCATCAACTTCCTCTCCTGTTGCGAACACCTGATGGGTTACGAGGTCGACTACGAAGACCTGACCGTCTCCCATCCAGGTGGAAAGACCGCGGTCAGGTCCTATCCGCTCTCGATCGACGCCGCCGGCCTCGAGCGGGCCGCCGACTCCCCCGAGGTGGCCGAAGCCGAGGCCGAGCTCCTGGCCCGAAGGCGCGAGAACCTGATCCTCAGGGTGGATCGTGCCGATCTCTCCAAGAACGTTCTGAGGGGGTTCACTGCCTTCGACACCTTCCTCTCCCAGCATCCCGAGTTCCGGGAGAAGGTCACCTTCGTCGCTCACCTCCAACCCTCTCGTGAGGACGTGCCCGAGTACGCCGAGTACCTCGAGCGGATCGAGGCCCTGGTCGCAGTCGTCAACCACAGGCACGGCACGACCGACTGGATGCCGATCGACCTCAAGGTCTACGAGAACTTCCACGACGCGCTCGCCCGTTACAGGCACTTCGACCTGCTCATGGTCAACTCGATCTTCGACGGCATGAACCTGGTCGCCAAGGAGGCCCCGGTGATCAACACCCGGGACGGTGTCCTGATGCTCTCCGAGAACACCGGCGCTCACGAGGAGATCGGGGACTTCGCCCTGACCGTGAACCCCTTCGACATCCAGGACCAGGCCGACGCGATCCACACCGCTCTCACCATGGCCCCGGAGGAGCGGGCCCGTCGTGCCAGGGGACTGAAGGAGGCGATCCTGTCGAGGACGCCGGGCGACTGGATCGACGAGCAGATGGCAGACATCGAGGAAGTGGTGCTCCGGGAGCCCGGAGCTTGAGCCCTGCCTTCGCGCGCGGTGCCGCACCGGTCATTCTGGCCCTATCCCTGCTTGCCGGAGCGTGTTCCGGCCCCGCCGACGCCGCACCTTCCCTGAGGAAGTGCAACATCGGCACGAAGAGGCCCTTCCGGTGTGGCCACATCTCGGTCCCCAACGTTCGTGGTGCTCCGGAGCTGGGCGATCGCCGGATCGGGTTCGCCATGAGGCCGGCCAGCGACCGCTCCCGTGCACCACTGGGGACGATCGTCTTCGTCGAGGGCGGGCCCGGCTACGCCGCGACCAACTTCGACTCGATCAGGCCGGTCGCCGCCGTCTTCGCCCCGTTCCTGCGGCGCTACAGGTTGCTGGCCATCGACCAGAGGGGAACCGGGAAGTCCGAGCCGCTGAACTGCCGGGGCCTCCAGCGAGGCAGGATGCCGGTGCCCAGGGCCCTGAGGGAGTGCGCCAGGAAGCTCGGGCCGCTCTACCAGGGCTATACCACCGCCGAGTCGGTGGCCGACATCGAGGACGTCCGTCTGGCCCTCGGTCTGAGGAAGGACCGGATGATCATCTACGGAGATTCCTACGGCACCTATCTCGGGCAGTCCTATGCGGCCCGCTACGGCGAGGGCCTCGAGGGCCTGATCCTCTCCTCTGCCGCCCCGATCGTCGGCGAGAGCCCCTTCTGGCCGAGCCTCTACCCGGCCGCCCGACGGGCGATACGGCTCTCCTGCGTCCGGTCCCCCGACTGCTCGGGCGATTCTCTGGCCCGCTTCGACCGGTTCCTGAGACGGGCCGGCACGGAATCCGGCCTGGCCCGACAGGTCCTGCTCTACACGATGGCGACCGCATCGAACTACGCCCCGACTTCCTACCGGGGTCTGAATGCGGCCATCTCGGCCTGGCTCGACGGCAGACCCCGCAGGCTCCGGGTGATGACCGATCCGGGCCCGCCGGGTTCCGGCCCGCCGGTCTACTTCTCGGAGGGGATGTTCGCGGCGGTCGTCTGCAACGACTACCCGACGCCCTGGGACCGCTCCGATCCCGTCCCGGCCCGGCGTGCCGAGCTCAGGCGCAGGATCCAGGCCTTCAGGCCCCGTGACCTGTTCGCACCGCTCTCCCGCGAGGCCTGGGCCATGAGCCCGGCCAGCGGGATCTCGTCGTGCCTGCCCTGGCCCGCACCGACCGACCTGATGGAGCCCCCGATCCCGCCCGGCGCGAAAATGCCACCCGGGCTCGACACCCTCGTCATCAGCGGGGAGTTCGATGCCGTGACCTCGACCGTCGAAGGTCGACAGACGACCCGGCTCTTCCCCCGGGGGCGCTACTACGAAGTCCCCAACCGCGGCCACGCCTCGGAGCTCTTCTTTCCATTCACCTCCCCTGCCACCGACCGGATCCGGAGGTTCGTCCGGTCGATCACCTCGACCGGCTGAACCGGGACAGGGGCCGGTCACCGCGGGGCGAACTCGACCGAGCCGTCGCCGACCGCCGGAGCCGGCGGTGGTGGCGGGGTGGGAATGGTGACGGGCGGCGGTGAGGCAACCGGAGCCGGAGGCGTCTCGACCGGCTCGGTTCCGGGGGAGGTCGGCCGGTCGGAGGACCGCCCCTTTCGCCTTCGATCGGAATCGCGGCGGGGGTCATCGGCGCGCCCCGCTCTGCCCGCCCGGGCTCGCTCCACAGGCCGGCCCTCCTTCGAGCCGGGGTCGGCCTTCTCGAGCAGGGTCGAACCAGGGTCCAGAGTCCCGTCCGGTGCCGTGATGGGAAGAGGGGTCCCGGCCAGGTTCTCGGTCGGTCTGAAGCCGACGTCTGCCGGCAGGGGCTCCGGCTCGGGGGCCCTCAACAGGCCGGGCAGAAGCGAGAGCCCGAGGACCGCCAGCCCGACCCCGGCCGCCGCCCTGATGGCCTTCGCGCCATCGAGATGGATCTCCCCTGGGCCTTTCACCTGGACTCGAAAGTCACCTCCATGGGGACCTGATTGGCCGGGGGAGGAGGTCTCGCCCCCGACGTCCCTATATAGTCCCGATCCGGTTTTGTCTGAGAAAGAACGCCAATACGAGATCGTCCTCATGATCGACCCCGGCTTTGCCGAGGCCGATCGCGATCAGCTGGTCGCCCAGACCAAGGCCCGTATCGAGGCCGATGGCTCGATTCTGCACGAGGACAACTGGGGCGTTCGCGAGATGGCCTACGAGATCGACCACAAGTCGAGCTCCGACTATCGCTGGATGAGGTTCACGGCCTCCAGGTCCGTGCTCGACGACCTCGACCACAATCTGAAGATCACCGACGGGATCGTCCGGTTCAGGATCTTCCGCGTCGACCCCGACGCCCCCGTCCTCCCGGCGCCGCCCGAGACCGCAGTGATCATGGCTCCGACCGGTGATGACGACGAGCGTCGCGGACGTCGCTCGCGCGACCGCGACCGCGACTGACTCCGGGCCGCCGGCCCTCTTTTTCACCCACTTTGCGTGCTGGCCTCCCGGAGGGGGGCGAGATCCGGCTTTCCAGGGACTGTGCTGTCGGGCAGCCCGGATACATTCAGGGCGACCTGTCAGATACCGGCCCGCACGGGCGACTCTGGATCTGACTGGATTGATGAAAGAACGGAACGAACAGGAGCGAACACACGATGGCTGAGAACATCAACAGGGTCACGATCACAGGCAACCTCACAGCGGATCCCGAACTCCGGCACACCCCGAGTGGCACGGCAGTCTGCAATCTGAGGGTCGCGGTGAACGGACGTCGCAAGGACGAGTCGGGTCAGTGGGTCGACAAGCCCAACTACTTCAACGTCACGGTCTGGGGCGCCCAGGGCGAGAACTGCTCGAACTACCTCTCCAAGGGCCGGCCGGTCGCCATCGACGGCAGGCTCGACTGGCGCGAGTGGGAGGCCAAGGACGGCTCGGGCAAGCGGCAGACGGTCGAGATCGTCGCTGACCAGGTCCAGTTCCTCGGATCCCGCGATGGCTCGGCTCCCGGAGGCCAGAATGGCGGTGGGTTCACCCCGGCCGCCGACGTGCCGACCGACACCGGCGACTTCGCCTCGACCGGTGCCGGCCCGGACGACGACATCCCGTTCTGAGACCGGTCGCAGGCTGCCTCCGGGTCCCGATGTGACCCGGAGGGTCGGCCCGGCCGCAAGGCCCGTGCCCGATCTTTGCGATGAATCGCTAGGATTGGCGGTCGCGTCCGGGAGGGTTTCCCGGACCTGACAGAAGGAAAGGCTCCCCGCAGGGGGCCACTGACGGGCCCAGAGTGGCCGAAAGACACCCCGAGAACACGTGGCAAAGACCAGAGAAACTTCATCCAACCGACGCGGACGCCGCTTCAGCGAGCGCTACAGGCCGCGCAAGTACACCCAGATTTCGGTCGAAGAGATCGACTACAAGGACCTCACCCTGATCCGTCGTTTCATCTCCGACAAGGGGAAGACGCGATCGAGGAGGGTCACCGGATTGTCCCGCAAGCATCAGGCCCAGCTGGCCGTCGCGGTCAAGCGCGCCCGGGAGCTGGCACTTCTTCCCTACGTCGGGGAGCGCCGCTGATGGCCCAGGCGATCCTGCTCGCCGACGTCGAGGGACTGGGCGAGAACGGCACCGCAGTAGAGGTTTCGTCCGGCTACCTGAGGAACTACCTGCAGCCGCGCGGTCTGGCCCAGCCGGCCAGCCCGGGTGCACTCGAGGACGCCATCCGTCGCAAGGAGGCAGCCGACAAGGCAGAGCGCGAGGCGATCGCCCGTTCGGCCGAGACCGCCAAGCTCCTCTCCAAGACCGTGCTCACGATTCAGCATCGGGCAGGCGAGGACGGCAAGCTCTACGGGTCGGTCACGACCAAGGAGATCGCCGAGGCGATCAAGGACGCCAGAGGACTAAAGGTTGACAGGCGGAAGATCCGCCTCGACGTGCCGATCCATCAGGTGGGGACCTACATGATCGAAGTCGAGATCCCCGGCGGCGCCACGGCATCGGTCAAGACGATCGTCGCCGAAGAGAAATAGCCCCGCAGGGCCCTCCTCACAACATCGAGGCCGAGGCTTCGGTCCTGGGTGCCATGCTCGTCTCTGAGCCGGCCGTCGGCCGGGTGATCGACGATGTCAAGCTCAGGGCCGAGGACTTCTACCTGGATCGCCATCGGGCGATCTTCGGGGTGATGATCGACCTCTACGCCAGGGGAACGGCCTGCGACGAGCTGACGGTCAAGGAGGCACTCGACGCCGCCGGCCTGACCGACCAGGCTGGCGGTCCCAACTACGTCTCCGAGCTGGCGTCGAGCGTCCCTGCTCCGGGCAACGCCCGCAACTACGCCGAGATCGTTCACGAGAATGCCCTTCTCAGGAGACTGCTGGAGACCAGCTTCCAGATCGGGACCTGGGTGACCGAGCGCGACGGCACCGGCCAGGAACTCTCCGAGCGGGCCGAGCAGCTCCTGTTCGAGGTCGCCCACAAAGACCAGGTTTCGGACTTCCGCCGTCTCGGCGACGTGCTTGGTGACGAAATCGACCGCCTCGAGAAGCTGAGCAAGGGTGAGATCGAGCTCTCGGGAACGGCTACCGGCTTCCCCAGACTCGACGAGATGACCGGCGGGTTCCAGCCCTCGAACCTGATCATCGTTGCCGCCAGGCCTTCGGTCGGAAAGAGTGCCTTCGTCGCAAATGTGGCCGAGAACGTGGCCGTCAAGCAGGGCAGGCCGGTCGCCTTCTTCTCCCTCGAAATGTCGGAGATGGAGCTCGCCCAGAGGTTCATCGCCTCCCAGGCCAGGGTCTACGGCGATCGGCTCCGGAAGGGCAAGGTCGGCCAGAGGGACTGGGACAAGGTCGTCGCTGCCTGCAATGCCCTCGAGAAGGCTCCGCTCTGGATCGACGTGACCAGCGACCTCGGTCTGCTCGACCTGAGGGCCAAGGCCAGACGCCTCCATGCCCAGGAGCAGGACCGGGGAGGGCTCGCCCTGATCATCGTCGACTACCTGCAGCTGATG
>CAJAIJ010000027.1 GCA_903939845.1 uncultured Solirubrobacterales bacterium | reverse complement strand
CCTGCTCGTCCCTCCGCTTTGCCCGGCCTGCGGCAGCCGGGCCGGAGAAGGCCGCAGGGTCTGCAGGCGGTGCGCTTCCAGGCTGAGCTCTGAACCACCGGTTCCGGGTCCTGCGCCAGCAGGGGTGCTCGAGGCCGCTGCTGCATTTCGTCATGAAGACGTCGCTAGGAGTCTTCTGAACTCCTTCAAGTTCCGCTCCGGAGCTGCTCTGGCGCCCCTGCTGGCATCGCTGCTCCTGGAGCGGTGCGGGTCGGTGTTGACGGCCGGAACCCTCGTCCCGGTTCCGCCGTCCAGCTCCGGACTCGCCATCCGTGGATTCGACACCGCCGCCCTGCTCGTCGCCGAGCTTCTCAAGCTGATGCCCGACGCCGTGAGCAGGCCCGCTCTCCTCTACCGACCGCCCGGGGGCAGGCAGCTCGGCAGCAACCGTCGCGAGCGTCTGGCTGGCGGTGTCGGGATCGTTGCGGTTGCCGGACTCGAAGGCCCGGCAGTGCTGGTCGATGACGTCATGACCACCGGCGCGACCCTCTCGGCTTCGGCCCGGGCGCTCAGGAAGGCCGGCACGACGACCGTCAGGGCAGTCACATTCACCCGCCGGCCCTGATGCCAGCCCGGCCGGGATCTGCCGGAGGCCTTGCCCCGGACGGGGGTCGTGGCTAGTATCGAAACAAGAGAGACACCACCCCCGAGGAGGACATATGCGCATCGAGATTCGTGGACGTAACGTCGAGATTACGGACGAGTTGAGAAGGCTGGTCGCCCTCGGAATGAAGCCGGTGGATCCTCAGGTGCCGCGTGAGTCGAGGCTCGAGGTGGTGCTCAGAGAGGAGCAGAACCCGGCGATCGGAGACCGTTTCGTTGCCGAGGCGAACCTCCGCATAAAGGGGGCGACGCTCCACGCCCACGAGGCGACACCGGAGATGAGCCGGACCGTCCACGCCCTGGTCGAGGACATCCGGCGTCAGGTTCGCAAGCACGTCGAGAAGCGCCGTAACCGGAGCAAGGTGCGAAGGGTCGCGGCAGAGATGTCACAGCGCCCCGCCGCCCGCTGAGCCCCGGCACCAGCCCCGCCTGGATCGCCGAATCCCGGCAGGGGATAACCTGTGCCGATGGCGAAGCAGCTGATAGACAAGGCCCTCAGGCTCGGTGAGGGACGGAAGCTCAAGGGCTACGAGAAGAGGGTCGATTCGATCAACAGGATCGAGCCCGAGATGGAGATCCTCGAAGACTCCGAACTCCGCGAGGAGGCCGATCGGCTTCGAGAGCGGGCGAAAGCCGGCGAAAGCCTCGACGATCTGCTTCCAGAGTCTTTCGCGCTGACCAGGGAGGCCGCCCGCAGGACGCTCGGCCAGAGGCACTACGACGTCCAGTTGATCGGCGGCATGGTCCTGCACGACGGTGGGATAGCCGAGATGAAGACCGGCGAAGGCAAGACCCTGACCAGCACCCTGGCGGTCGTGCTCAATTCGCTGGGAGGCAAGTCGGTCCACGTGGTGACGGTGAACGACTACCTGGCCAGGCGTGACGCCCTCTGGATGAAGCCGATCTACGACATGCTCGGCGTCTCGGTCCAGTGGCTCCAGGAGGGCGACGTCCCGATGACCCGGCGGGCCAAGTATGCCGCCGATGTCACCTATGGAACCAATTCCGAGTTCGGGTTCGACTACCTGAGGGACAACATGGCCACCTCGATCGAGGACAAGGTCCAACGCAGTCATGACTTCGCCATCGTCGACGAGGTCGACAACATCCTGATCGACGAGGCGAGGACGCCGCTGATCATCTCGGGAGCGCCGGAGCAGGCTGCACAGACCTACTTCACCTTCGCGAGGCTGGCCAAGCAGCTGACCGGAGTCCCGGCCAAGGCCAAGCTGAAGTCTCAGGGCGAGACCCGGGACACTTCCGACGCCGATTACGACTTCGAATACGACGAGAAACACAAGACCGTAGCCCCGACCGAGCGAGGGGTGGCGGCTGCCGAGAAGTTCCTCGGGATCGACCACCTCTACACGGCCGAGAACGGCAACATGGTCAACCACCTGATCCAGTCCCTCAAGGCCGAGGCGCTCTACAAGCGCGACAAGGACTATGCCGTCGTCGACGGCGAGGTCATGATCATCGACGAGTTCACCGGCCGGATCCTCGAAGGGCGGCGCTGGTCGGAAGGACTGCATCAGGCGGTCGAGGCAAAGGAGGGCGTGGCGATCAGGGAGGAGAACCAGACCCTCGCCACGATCACCCTCCAGAACTACTTCCGTCTCTACGACAAGCTCTCGGGGATGACCGGCACGGCGCTGACCGAGGCCACCGAGTTCATGAAGATCTACAAGGTTCCGGTGGTCGAGATCCCGACCAACCGGCCGGTCGCCAGAGACGATCAGAACGACCAGATCTACAAGACCCGCGACGGCAAGTGGAAGGCCGTGGTGGAGGAAATCGTCGAGCGCAACAAGACGGGTCAGCCGATCCTGGTCGGCACGGTCTCCGTCGAGACTTCCGAGATGATCTCCCGGGATCTCAAGGAGCAGGGGGTCGACCACGTAGTCCTCAACGCCAAGCCCGAGTACGCAGAGCGCGAAGGCGAGACGATCGCCCAGGCCGGCCGTAAGGGGTCCGTCACGATCGCCACCAACATGGCCGGCCGAGGCGTCGACATCAAGCTCGGCGGCGACCCCGAAGGCATGGCTCACCCGCTCGTCGCGAAACAGGGTCTGCAGCCCGAGGACGAGGGCTATCGGGAGGCCGTCGAGACGGCCGCGGCCGACCTGGTGCCGCAATGTCAGGACGAGGCCGAAGAGGTGAAGGAGCTCGGCGGCCTGTTCATCCTCGGAACCGAGCGCCACGAGTCGCGAAGGATCGACAACCAGCTTCGCGGACGTGCGGGACGCCAGGGGGACCCGGGGGCATCCCGTTTCTTCCTCTCTGCCGAGGACGACGTGATCAGACTCTTCGCGGGTGACCGGATCTACAAGATCCTGGATCGGCTGGGTCCGGTCGATGAGGAGGGACGCGAGATCCCGCTCGAGGCGAAGATGCTGACCAAGACCGTCGAGAACGCCCAGAAGAAGGTCGAGGAGCAGAACTTCCTGATCCGGAAGAGGGTGCTCGAGTACGACGACGTGATGAACGAGCAGCGCCGGATCATCTACCGCTACCGGGGCGAGATCCTCGAGGGAAGAGACATCTCGGACATAGCGCGGGAGGAGCTCGACGGCGTGGTCGGCAGGCTGGTCGACGAGTACACACCGGGCGATCTGGTCGAGGACTGGGATCTCCCCGGGCTGGACACCCAGTTGAGGCTGATCTGGCCTTGCTCGGTCGACGTTGCCGGAATGGACCCGAACTCGGTGGAGCGTGAGGTCCTCAAGCAGGAGCTTGCAGAGGATGCACAGAAGGCCTACTCCGAGCGTGAGGAGGCACTGGGCGACGAGGTGATGCGTTTCCTCGAGAGGACGATCCTTCTCCAGGTGATCGACAACCGCTGGCGCGAGCACCTCTACGACATGGATTACCTGAGGGAGGGCATCCACCTGCGGGGCTTCGCCCAGATCGACCCCCTGGTGGCCTACAAGAACGAGGGCTACTCCATGTTCACCGAGTTGATCAACTCGATTTGGGAGGAGTTCGCGAGACTCGTCTTCAACGCCGAGATCGAGGTAGAGCCCGAGCAGCAGGCGAGCGCCTTCGCGGTGACCGAAGAGGAGTTCGCAGGACTGGACTACTCGGGCGGGACCCTGGAGGATCAGCCATCGGCACTCGAGGGAGTCGTCGAAGAGGCGCCCGGCGCCGATCAGGAGGGGGGCTCGGTCGCAGCCCGCGCCCCTCAGGCCGCCCCGGCGGCCACCAAGGTCAAGTCCGACCGTGAGAACCTCGGGCGCAACGACCCCTGCTGGTGCGGTTCGGGCAAGAAGTTCAAGAAGTGCCACGGAGCCTGAACGCAGTAGCGCTCGAGTTCGTCCGGGCGTTCAACGAAGGAGACCTCGAGGCCTTCGCCTCGGTCCTGCATCCCGACATCGCGATCCACTCGATGAGAGGAATCAGGGAGGGACGCGATGCGGCCGTCGCCTGGGCGACCAGGGCGCCGGGCGGGGTCCAGCAGACGATCGAGGTCACCGACAGCCGGGAGGGCGACGAGCGCGTCCTTTTGACGGTAGACCGGCACTGGCATTGGGACGAGGATGGATCCCACGCCTCGACCGACCCGCTCTCCTGGCTGTTCGGCTTCCGCGACGGCTTGGTCGTCTCCTGGCGGCCCTTCGAGGACCGCGAACGGGCCGAGCTGGAGTTCGACGCGTCGGGCGACTGGTCCCCCGAGCTCCCCTGACGCCCGGTTAGACCGCCACCCGGTGGTCGACGCACCCGAACCTCAGGGTCGGTCCAGGCCGGTGTCGTGGAAGGAGACCGGATCCTCGATCGGCTCCAGGTGGGTGAAGACCGTGGCGTTGTCGACTGCGCCCCTCAGCTCCCCCTCCACCTCCTCGACGAAGTCATGTCCCTCCTGCACGGTCCACCCGCCCGGCACCAGGACGTGGACCGAAATGAAGGCTCTCCGGCCGGCACGCCTGGTCCGCAGAGCATGAAACTCGACCGACTCTCCTCTATGGCCCGCCAGCACTGCGTCGATCGCGGCCCTCTCCCCATCGGGCAGCGCCCGGTCCATCAGGCCGCCCATCGACTCCCGAACGAGCGAGTAGCCGGTCCTGACGATGTGGACCGCGACCAGGAGGGCCACGATCGAGTCGAGCGGGCCCCATCCCGTGAGCCAGGCGAGGGCGACCCCCGTGACCACGCCCAGGGAGGTCCAGAAATCTGCCATGAGGTGTTGGCCGTCGGCGACGAGCGTCAGCGATCCCTCCTCCTTACCGGCCTTGACCAACATCTTTGCCGCGCCGAAGTTGATGATCGAGGCCGCAACCGAGATCGTGAGCCCGATGCCGATGTCGGTCAGTCCGGTCGGGTTGATCAGCCGGTCGATCGCAACCCATGCGATCGTCCCGGCAGCGGCCAGGATCAGGGCACCCTCGAAGCCGGCCGAGAGGTAGTCGGCCTTCTCGTGGCCGTAGGCGTGTTCCTCATCGGGCGGTCGTGTGGACCAGAGGATCACCGAGAGGGCGATGAGCGCCGCCGCCAGATTCACCACCGACTCGGCCGCGTCCGAGAGCAGGCCGACCGATCCCGTCATCTGCCAGGCGATCACCTTCAGGGTGATCGTCGCGATGGCAGCAGCGATCGAGACGGTGATCAGCCTGATCAGTCGCCGTCGCCGCCGATTATCGGAGGAGGCGGTCTCCATCGGGCCAATCCTGCCAGACGCCCGGTGCTCGCAGTGATCGGCTCGGTCCCGGGTTCTCCGGCATGACCTATCCTGACCCCATGGCCGAGGCCGTGAACATCGAGTCGTTGACCAGCCGGATCCAGTCGGCGAGGGATGAGCTTCGCCTGGTGTCCGACTACATAGATCCCGCTGGACTCGAAGGCGAGGTCGACCGGCTCGAGCAGGAGATGCAGAAACCGGGGTTCTGGGACGACAACGACTCGGCCGCCGCCGTTTCGTCAGCGCACTCGCGTGCCCAGAAGAAACTCGAGTCCTTTCGCGGGCTCGAGACCGACGTGGCCGACCTCGACGAGATGGCCGAGATGGCCGAGTCCGATACCGAGATGGCGACGGAGCTCGAGGACCAGCTGACCTCGATCGAGTCACGGCTCTCGGAACTCGAAGAGGCCCGTCTGTTCAGCGGACCGTACGATGCCGGCGACGCGATCGTCTCGGTCCACGCCGGGGCCGGTGGCACCGACTCCCAGGACTGGGCCGAGATCCTTCTCAGGATGTATCTGCGCTGGGCGGAGAGGCGGGGGTTCCAGGTGGAGATGAAGGAGGCCTCCGAGGGCGATGAGGCGGGGCTGAAGTCAGCGACCTTCATCCTCCGCGGAGAGAACGCCTACGGATTGGTCGCGGCCGAGAGAGGGGTCCACCGCCTGGTCCGGATCTCGCCTTTCGAGTCCTCTTCGCGTCGTCACACCTCATTCGCCCAGCTCGATGTCGCTCCGATGGTCGATGAGACGGTCGAGGTCGAGATCGAGGATGCCGACATACGGATAGACACCTACCGGGCCTCGGGCGCCGGTGGCCAGCACGTCAACAAGACCGACTCGGCCGTCCGGATCACCCACGAAGCCTCGGGGATAGTCGTCCAGTGTCAGAACGAGAGATCCCAGACCCAGAACAAGGCAGTCGCGATGCAGATGCTCAAGGCCAAGCTGATCGAACTGGAGGAGCGCAAGAGGGCCGAAGAGGTGAACGCCGAGCGCGGCGAGGTCAAGGACGTCGCATGGGGTTCGCAGATCAGGAGCTACGT